>MPML01000001.1 GCA_002238445.1 Caldilineaceae bacterium bin5 | reverse complement strand
CAATGTGCAGGAAATGGGCTATACCGATGTCTACTCGCTTAACGGCGGGGTCGGCGGCTGGGAGAACGCGGGGCTGCCCTTCAAGGTGCCCACCGTGCTGTCCGACGAGGAGGGGGTTCGCCACAGCCGTCATACTATTCTCGACGAAATCGGCGAAGAAGGACAGATTAAGCTCCTCGACAGCAAAGTGCTCATGATTGGCGCCGGCGGGCTGGGCAGTCCGGCAGCCATCTACCTGGCCGCCGCAGGAGTCGGGCAACTGGGGATCATCGACTTCGACGAGGTCGACGTCTCCAACCTGCAACGCCAGGTGCTCCACGGTGAAAGCGATGTCGGTCGTCCCAAGGTCGAATCGGCCCGCGACCGTATCGCCGAGATTAATCCCGACGTAAATGTTGTGGGCTACCGCGAGCCGATCACCAGCCATAACGCTTTCGATATCATGCGCGGTTACGATGTCGTCATCAACGGCTCGGACAACTTCCCTACCCGCTATCTGGTGAATGACGCCTGCCAGATGCTCGGCATTCCGCTCGTGGACGCCAGCATCTTCATGTTTGAGGGCCAGGTAACAGTCTACCTACCCGAACAGGCCGACGCCGACAGCCCCTGCTATCGCTGCCTCTACCCGGACCCGCCTCCTCCCGGCGAAGTCCCCAGCTGCGCCGAGGCGGGTGTGCTGGGTGTGCTGCCCGGCATTGTCGGCTCGGTCCAGGCGATTGAGGCGATCAAACTGATCGTTGGCATTGGCGAGCCTCTCTCCGGCCGGCTGCTCATGATCGACACGCTCGACATGACCTTTCGTACCCTTACCGTGAACCGTGACGTAGACTGCCCTGTCTGCGGCGACGACCCGTCCGTCATCGAGTTGATCGACTATGAGCAGTTCTGCGGCATGCCCAGCTTCGACGAGCATGCAACAGAAAATGTAGCTGAGGCTTTTGCAGAGACGGTCGCATCTAATGGCGCCGGCGAGCAGGAGCTTGTTAAGGCTTAAAACGAACAATGCATAGTGGATGGTGTACTGTACTGCACCATCCACTGTAAATTGAGTCAACCATGATTGCCCAGACACTGACGCCGATTTCGACAGAGAGCCTTTCGACCGAGAGCGCGATCTCCGTGCTTGAAGATATCGGCAACACCCCTCTACTCGACCTGACCGACTTCGCGCATAGTCACGGCGCGCCGGAAGACGTACAGCTGTACGCCAAAGCGGAATGGGCAAATCCCGGTGGGTCGGTGAAGGCGCGCGCCGCCTTGAAGATCGTGGAGGAGGCCGAAGCGGACGGCAGGTTGGGCGCAGGTAAGACGCTTATTGACAGCAGCTCCGGCAATACCGCGATCGCCTACGCGCTGGTCGGCGCTGTCAAGGGGTTCCCTGTCCATCTCGTAATGCCCAAAAATGTCAGCCGCGAACGCAAAGCGCTGGTAAAGGCCTACGGCGCCACCCTCATTGAATCGGATCCGCTTGAAGGTTCGGATGGGGCCATTCGCCTGGTGCGGGAGATCGTCGCCGCCGAACCGCAACGTTACTTCTACGCCGATCAGTATAACAATGATGCCAACTGGCGCGCCCACTACGAGGGCACCGGCCCGGAGATCTGGCACCAGACTCAGGGACGACTAACGCATTTTGTTGCCGGGCTGGGGACAACCGGTACATTTGTTGGCGCCGGTCGTTTCTTGCGGGAACAGTACGCGGCAGCGCAGCTTGTCGCCGTTCAACCCGAAGATGAGCTATCCGTAATCGAAGGGTTGAAGTATCTGCCAACGGCCATAACACCGGGAATCTATGAGCCGTCACTGGTCGACCGTCACATGACCGTTGCTGCCGAGACTGCCTGGGACGTAACCCAGGCGCTGGCGCGTGCGGCCGGACTGTTTGTCGGTTTCAGCAGCGGCGCCGCCGTCGCTGCCGCGGTGCAAGTAGCGAAAGAACTGCCTGAGAGTTCCGATGGGGTCATCGTCACCCTCCTTCCCGACGACGGCAGCAAATATGTGAGTCTGGGTCTCTTCGACTGAAGCCCACAGGCTAACGACAGCTTCCACACTTCACCGCTTGCCAACCTTCTCCCCTCACTCCATACGCAGCGCTTCAGCCGGGTCGGTTCTGCTCATGCGCCAGGCCGGATAGAGACCTGCCAGCAACGCGGCAGTCAAAGCAACCAGGAATGCCTGCGCAAACTCTCCTACCTGGAGCTGCATCGTCAGAGTCCAGCCGAAAGAGCGCAGGTTGATGATGTAGATGAGGATCAGCGCCAGTATGAAGCCGGTCGGCATCGCCACCAACCCGGCGCTGGTTCCAAGCAAACCTGTCTCCAGCAGCGTGACCCCCCACAACTGACGCCGCGTCATCCCACTCGCGCGCAGAACGCCAATCTCCCTGGCACGCTCCAGTTGCAAACTCATCAGCGTGCTCAGGATGCCCACAAATGCGACCAAGGTTGCCAGCAGCCGCAGCGCGACCGTAATGGCGAACGTGCGATCAAACACCTCCAGCGCATTGCGCCGGACGCCTCGATTGGAGCTAATCAGCAGTTCCGCCCTGCCGGCGAAGGCCCGCCGCAGCGCGCTGACCGTCTCGTCCACGTCGACGCCCGGCTCGACGAAGAGCGCTACCGCCGACAGCGCGTCATCATTCCAGTATCGCCGGTAGTTGCCGTCGTCCATCAGCAGGGTGGGCTGGACGTCGAAGTCGTAGGTAATGCCGACGATGGGGAAACTACGCTCTCCGGCATCTGTCAGGAGTCGCAGCGTATCTCCCAGTCTCAGCTCGAAACGGTTCGCCATCGTTTCGTTGACGACAACGCCTCCCTCCTCAACGGCAGCCCAGGTGGCTTCCGTGTCACCGACCGATTCACGGTAGCGGCGGTCGCCGCCTGCCAGGTCCTGCAGGACGGCCGCCAACTGTACCGTGGCCTCAGTCCCGTCCGGTAGAGTGGCAGCTGCTTCCACTTCGCGGCTGGTCGAGTAGCCGGCGATGGCGGGAAAGGAGCGCAGCTCGGCCAGCAACGACGGCTCCAACACGGCGTTGTTGCGATTTGGCCCCAGCGCGGGCGCGGAGATGAAAATATCGGCCTGGAGGATCTCGTCCAGCCACTGCTCGACCGTCAGTCGGAAGGAGACGATCATCACGCCCACGCCGATGATCACACTGACGGCAACCATAAGAGCCGCGATCGCGGCCGACGTGCGCGAGAGTGAGCGCAGGATGTTGCGCGGGGCCATGCGGGTGAGGATGCCAAGGCGGCGGCTGAGAAGCCGGTGCAAGCCCTCCATCAGAAGCAGCGTGAGCGCAGGTGTGACCAGCGCGGCGCCAAGGATGACCGCGAACAGGCCGCCAAAGGCAATGACGAGATTCCATTCAGGGATCAGCATAGCTGCGCCCACCAGTCCCAGGATGAGGCCGGCTGCGGTCAGCCGCGGCAGCGTTCGACGAGCCTTGCTCTCAATGTTGGAGCGCTGGATGGCACCGGCTGGAGGCACGCTCGTCGCCTCGAAGGCTGGCAGCAATGCCGCCAGGAATGCGGCGCCGATGCCGCTGAGCGCGCCCTTTGCTAATGTCAGAACAGGAATGTCGGCGCTGCGTACCGCCACCACGAAAAAGAGATCGTTGATGGTCTGGGTAACGGCCTGAACCGCGCCACGGCCCATCACCACCCCCAGCCCCATGCCAAGCGCGGTGCCAACCAGGCCCAGAAAGGCCGCCTCGGTCAGGATCATGACAAACAGTTCCCGCCTCGTCATGCCGAGCGCCCGTAAGATGCCAAGAACGGGCCGGCGCTGGACGACGCTGAAGGAAACCGTGTTGTAAATCAGGAACATGCCTACAACCAGGGCGAGCAGGCTGAGCGCGGTCAGATTCAGCCGGAACGCGGCCGTCATCTCTTCCACCGTACCTGTGCGGGCAGAGGGACGAACAACGCGCGCTCCAGCCGGCAGGATCTCCCTGATTTCGTCCAGCTTCGCATCGCCCGCAGGGCCTGGCGGCACGATCAGATCGATGCGGTCAAGCCGGCCGACTCTGTCCAACAGCTCCTGCGCCGTACTGATGTCGACGATAAGCAAGCCGTCCAATGCACGCCGGCTCAATTCGTCCGATGGGACCAGCAGCCCGACAATTTCCAACATCTCCCGGCGCGCGCCGATGCGGACAGGTAAAGACTGACCTGGCTGCAGGCCATAGCGGGCGGCCACCGACTGACCGATCAGAACGGTATTGGGCTCCACAAGGAAGGGCGTGAGGTAGCTGCCGAAGCCGTCAACCGCCGCCGCATCAACCGATTGGCCGCCCAAATAGCTGCGAAAAGGCGGCTCGGCGAATGGGTCGATGCCGAGCAGGCGCATGGGTTGGGCGTCAAGCTGGGGCACACTGACATAGCTTTCGACGACCGGGGCGCTGAGACGAAACGCCAGTTCTCTGCGCAGACGGGCGTAGACGGCGGCATCCACGCCGTCTGGCCCGCCGACTACCTGGTGCGTTGCGCGTCCTGTTATCTGTTCGGTCCCGAGTGCAAAGGCCCGGTTGGCCGACCCGTTGGCCAGGTCGATCGCGACGATCATGGCGACGCCAATCGCCACGCCGACGACCAGAAAGATCGACTGCAGAGGCCGCCGCCAGCTGTGCCGCCACGCTAATCGCAATAGTGGATGTCGCCAAAGAGATCGGGTCATCGCGGCTTCGCAGAATCCAGGTCGCTAAACTGCCTTTGCATAGCGTCCGACTCTTGCAGTTGACTCTGCGCCGCGCTGAGGTGGGAAACGAGTTGCCCCCGTTCCAGGAAATAGACTGCATCGGCGAGGTCTGCAATGTCTTGATCGTGGGTCGCCATTATCAGGGTCTTCCCGGCATCGCGGCTCAACTCCAGCAGCAGCCTGAGAACGGCCTCGCCCGTTCCCTCGTCCAGGTTGCCCGTAGGCTCGTCGGCCAGCAGCAGAATTGGGTCATGGATGACGGCGCGGGCGATGGCGACGCGCTGCTGCTCGCCACCGCTGAGCCGGTCCGGGAAAGAGTCCAGCCGGTCCCCAAGACCGACCCGATCGAGCAGATTTTCGGCGCGACGGTGGCCTCTTCGATCCTGGCCCGCCAACTCGATCGGCAGAGCAACATTTTCCAGGACTGTGAGTGTGGGGATCAGATTGAAGAACTGGAAGATGATGCCGATGTTGCGGCGGCGGAAGAGCGTGCGCTGGTGTTCGTGCAGGGCGGTCAACTCGACTTCGCGGCCCCGCTCGCGAATTAAGACCCGTCCCTCGGTTGGACGGTCAATGCCGGAGATGAGATTCAGGAGTGTACTCTTGCCACTGCCGGATTTCCCCAACAGACAGATGAACTGCCCGGTCCCAAAAGAACAATCCACAGTTTCCAGAACACGCTTCTCTTGTCCCGCTTCGTAATAGGACTTGCCCAGGGCGTCCAGCCGTACGAGCGTCGGCGGCAATCCCGGAGCCGGCTGGTCTGCACTCGCTGTCATGTTCATCGCTCGCTCACACTGCGGACAAAATTCATCGCCATTGACCCGTCCTTTCAGCCTATTCTATCAGTGTAGGGTATCGGGGCAGAAAATATCTGTGGCAACAATGCCAATGTGTGCGGAGAGCTGACCGCCCTGTTGAAAACACAGCGTTTCGGCACTCTTTTTTTGTAACTACTAAGCCACAGCAGATGACCAGCCAGTCATCCTTGGAACCATTCGGGCTCTTTGTGACGTAACTGGTGTACAGCCGCCGCCATGCTCGCCAGCCGACACGTTGCTAAGAATGCACACGGTCGGTGAGGCATGTTTTTGTAGGGGGGCGTTGCGGGGGCGCAGCCCCTGCACAAGGGAGGGCCGAAGGCCCGACCGCCCAAAAATACAACAATGAGGGGAGAAAGAACACCTTTGCTCGCCTCGTTCAGGGTTGCGAATCAGTTGCGGCTGAGTAGGTAACTTTATTTGGATTCTCTAATGCCCGGTGTTAGCCTTCACGGATAAGAGTCGGCCAACCAAGGGACTGCGCACAAGGCGGTCCCAAGAAAGATAGAGAGGATTGGGATGAAGAGAGATCTGGATCGACTGATGGCGGAACGCAACCTGGACGGTTTTCTGGTTCTGGGCGAAGGGCATGGCCCGGTCATGCGATACCTGACCAGCGGCGGCTACTTCGAGGGTGCGCTATTGCTCAAGTCACGCGGCGAAGAGGTTACGCTCGTTCACGGCATGATGGAGCGGGACACGGCAGCGGACACGGGTCTTCGTACCATTAACAGAGAGGAACACTTTAACGGGTATGAGCTTCTCAAGGAATTCGGCGGCGATCGGCTGGCCGCGAACGCCGCCTACCTCGCGCGTGCCATGGAGATGGTCGGGCTGCGCGGACGGGTAGGCGTCTATGGCCAGCAGGATGCCGGCGCTTCGCTGGCGTTGATCGAAAAAGTGAAGGAGCAGATCGAGGGCATCGAAATCGTCGGTGAATTCGGCGAGACGCTCTTCAGCCAGGCATTTGTCACCAAGGACGACGCCGAATTGGAGATTCTGCAGCGGGCCGGGCGGCTCACTTGCGCAGTGGTGGGGGACGTACAGGCGTTCATCCAGGAGCACAAGGTAGGGAGGGATGAGACTCTGCTGAAGACCGACGGCGAGCCGCTGACTATCGGCGATGTAAAGGCTTTCATGCGCGGGCGTCTACATGCCAACGGCTTGAAGGAGGACCACGGCACCATCTTTTCGCAGGGTCGCGATGCTGGCGTGCCTCACAATGCCGGCGATCCGGCGATGCCCCTGCGGCTGGGCCGCTCCATCATCTTCGACATTTTTCCGACAACGGAAGAGGGCTACTTCCACGACCTGACCCGCACCTGGAGCCTGGGCTATGCAACCGACGAAGTGCAGCAAGCATACGACCAGACCAAGGAGATCTTTGACCGCGTTATGGCAGAGTTGGAGCTGGGACGTCCGACGCGGGAGTATCAGATCATGACCTGCGACTACTACGAAAGCAAGGGTCACAAGACGTTGCGCAGCCATCCCGGTACCGAAGAAGGTTATGTACACGGCCTCGGCCACGGCATCGGCCTCGAGATCCACGAGGAGCCGCGTTTCAGCCACGGCCAGGGCGAAAATACCGTCCTACTGCCGGGACACGTCGTGACCATCGAGCCGGGTCTGTACTATCCCAGTCGCGGATTCGGTGTTCGCGTCGAGGACGCCGTCGCCTATAACGAAGCGGGCGAACGCATCTGGTTAACCGATTATCCGTACGATCTAGTCGTGCCGATGAAGAGATAACGAAGAGAGGAAAAGAAAGAGAGAGGAGCGAGTTACCTTCTCGCTCCTCTCTCTTTACATTTCTTTAGCTTACATCTCTCTGGCTAACCGTCGTCAGAGCTTCCCTCATCCTCCTCCGACACGTCAACCACTTCCAGCGTATACGTTCCCTCTTCATCACCTACTGCAGAGCTGACTTCAACGACCAGCTCTAGGTCGCTGGGAACCTCCAGCTCTTCCAACGCGGCGTCCGTATCATATGAATCGTCATCAGTCATGATTGGCGAATCACCGTTAAGGTAGAGGGCCAGATAGGTATCGAAGTCCTCGCTGCGTGCGAAGATGCTGATAACGTCCCCTTCTGAAAGCGGGAGCGTGTACTGTACAACCGTTTGAGCAGCAAGTGTTGCCGTAATGACGTCGCCTACCGCAATCGCGCCGCCGTCGATAGTTTCTACCGCCAGCAACGAGTCGAGGTGCGCAACCGCGGCGTCGACTAAGACGCGATCGGCCTCTTCCTCATCCGCCAGCAGAATCTCCTCCGTTATCGGCACCAGAACCGTCGGCGGCACGCCTTTGCCTTCGATGTGAATTTCGCCATCGGAATCGACTGCGCGCCCGATGGTGAAAGTGAAGTACTCATCTTCGGGCATCTTGATGCTCTTGATGCTGCCGCCCAGGCCACCGGTTGGGTAGTGGCCGATGACGTGAGCGCGGTCATCGATAGTCATGTCATAAGTGAAGAACTCGCAGGCGCTGAGGCAGAAGGGGCCAACGATTACGACCACTTCGCCATCATACCGAAGATCTTCGGCCGGTAGGTAGTAACGGTCTTCCCCATCCGGGTTAAAGTAGAATTCGCCTCGGTCCTCGTCGTAGTAGCCGGAATTGCCGAGGGTATGCTCTTCGTGGAAGAAGTAAGCGGCCATCTGATCGGCGAGAAAACCGCTGCCGCCGCCATTCTGTCGCATGTCGATGATGAGACCGTTGACCGCGTAGCGTTTCAATGTGCGAATCATCCGCTCCCACAACTGGATCGTCAATACGCTGTTGTCAGAGAAGCTGTCGATCTTTACATATCCGTAGTCGTTTTCGCCGTACTCGTCAGTTTCCAGCAGCTCATAGGCTACCGGTATTTCGAACCCGGTTGTTCCCCTGGCAAAAGAGGAAAAACTGAAGCTGTCGAATTCGCTGATGACCTTCATCGTCTCCGTTACTTCCTCACCTTCCGCGTTTTTCCAGGTCAGCTCTACCTCGGTTTCGATCGGGAAGCGGACGGCATAGCGCATCTGCTGCAAGCGCTTGAAGTGATCGGTGCTGAATGGCGCGGAATGGGCAACGGCGTTGCTGATGACTTCCGCGATTGCAACTCCGTCTATCGATACGATCTCGGTTCCAAGCGTGATGCCGGCAGTCTCGGCTGGGCTGCCTTCGCCGACAAAATTGACAATCACGGGTCCTTCGTTCGTCTCTCGAATTGCTATACCCAGACCCCCGGCAATGTCCGACTGGAAATCCTCGCGAATAAATGGCCCACTGACATGACCGTCGGGAATCGACCAGCCAAAATCGCGTAATGCCCGCTGGTAGTCTCGAACATCCTCATCGGTGGTGGCAGCTTCAAAGCGGGGCAGGAACTCTGTCCGCTTCGCCTCCCAGTCGATACCTTTATACTCCGTAAACGCATACTCTTTTTTCAGCAGGTCGACCAGAGAGTTGAACGCCTCCGTGTAGGTCTGTTCGGAATAGTCAACCAGCGCAATGCCTTCCGGTTCGATCAGGTCAACCACCGGGTTGCGGGAGCGGTCAAAACTGAACGGC
The DNA here is from genome assembly GCA_002238445.1 of Caldilineaceae bacterium bin5. GTDB lineage: Bacteria > Chloroflexota > Anaerolineae > Caldilineales > Caldilineaceae > Bin5. The sequence goes on along the minus strand of MPML01000001.1, from coordinate 308,446 downwards.
TCGGCGTCCATGCTAACTATCGTGTACCCCTCAGGCAGGGTCACGATCGGATCATCATCGGTAAATAGCAACCCGTCTTCGCCGAATCCGGAGGGGAAGCCCTGCTCGTCATCTGGCGCGTAGACGAGGAAGACGCCGCCGACGATCTCCCTTTCCGTCTCGATTTCATCGCTGATGCGGGTCGAAGCGTAGGCTGTCGACCAGCCTCCACCATACAGATCCCGCTCCTCCAGGAAGGGATCGCCAAAGGTATTGTCCCAGTACGCGATGGCAAAGACCTGCACTCCCTGGTCTTCAGTGTCATCATTGTCGACGTCGCGGTAACTACCCTGTGGTTCAATCGGCAGGGCGACCGAATACTTGAAGGGAGATGTAAAGAAATCTGAGGTTATCTGGCCGATTGTCTGGGATTCGACCGGCATCAGAAAATGCTCGTTGCGATCTACGAATCCTGCCTGGTCTTCGAGAATCACCAGCGGTTGCGCTACACCGAGCGTGAAATAGGGAGAGGTATAAGTGACGCTTCCCGATATTCTGACTGCGCCGCCCTCGTCATTCACAATAGAGGCATCCGGAGGGGGGTCACTGCTTTCCTGCGCCAGAACAGCGGTTGCTGACAGCGCTCCCAGAACTGATACGATGATTAGTACGTAGAATCCTTTGACTAAACGTTCTTTCATTACTCTCTCCTTAGAACTGATTCCTTGATCCGGCGAGTGTTTAGCCGGCAAACTTGGCATTGATTCTTATGTCGATCCTTTTGATACCACGACTCTTCACAAAAGAGACACAAGTGGATTGTGGGTTCCTGTCTGCGACCGCCATTCGCGACCCCGAGCCCAGGCGCGCGAAGGTGTTTCTCACTCCTCTCCCCTCACACCTGGTTTTCGGGTGATAGGGCCTTCTGCCCAACCTGGTACGGGGGAACTCTCCCCCGCAACGCCCTCTTCAAAAAACACGCCTCGCCGCCGTACAGGGACCGCGAACATCTTCGGTGGCACGCAAATACTGCCAAACTGAAAGGCTGCATTCCATGCCTGCATCAGCAACATCAGGTCGCACTCTCCCTCTCATAAGCAATCATATCATCGAGAATTTTCGGTAACAAATAGGTAGGCGTCCATCCTATTTCAGCGTCGATCTTTGATATGTCCGGGACACGTCGGCGCAAGTCTTCGAATCCTGCCAAATAAGCCTCGTCATAAGGAAGATAGCGGATCGACGATGTAGAATCGGCGCGGTCAATGATAAACTCGGCCAGTTCGCGTATCGTTACCTCATGGTTGCTGCCGATGTTGTAAATCTGTCCACTCTTGGTGGTCTGATCCAGTAGTGCGACCATCGCCCGCACGACATCGGAAACATGGCAAAAACAGCGGGTCTGCGAGCCGTCACCGTAGACGGTGAGGGGTTGGCCGCGCAGGGCCTGATTTACAAAGCGGGGCAGGACCATTCCGAAACGACCGGTCTGGCGCGGCCCAACAACATTGAACAGACGCATAATGGTGAGCGGCAGCCCGGATTCCTTGTGGGCAGCGAGGGCGAGGAATTCATCGAGCAGTTTCGTCGCGGCGTAGACCCAACGGGTCCGGTCGGGGGGGCCGAGGACCAGGTCGCCGTCCTCGGAAAAGGGTAGGGCTTCGCTCTTGCCGTAGACTTCGCTGGTGCTTGCTATCAGCGTTTGGCAGCCGTATCGCCGGGCCGCACCCAGGAGAGCGTGCGTGCCCAAAACGTTGGTTTCGATGGTCTTGGTGGGTTGCTCCAGGATCAGTTGGACGCCGACAGCGGCCGCAAGATGCACAATCGCATCGGCTTGACTGGCAAGCCGGTCCAGCGCAGGACCGTCGTCGACCCCCCCGTGCGTGAAGGAGAATCCTGGATGTTCCTGCAAGCGTCGGATATTATCGACCGAGCCTGTGCTGAGATTGTCGAGAACGGAAACGGAGTCGCCCCGCCTGAGCAGGGCGTCGGCAAGGTGGCTGCCGATGAATCCGGCTCCACCGGTAATCAATATGTGCATAGGCATCTCTACGCTCGAGTAGACCCCTACTCATAACTGGCGGCCAGCAATTGGAGCGTACTGGCCGCCAGGTCTAGACACTGTGTCTTGCCGTTGGATTAGTGCCGGAAGTGCCGCGTTCCGGTAAGAGCCATCACCAGGCCCAATCGATCGCAGCTCTCAATCACTTCTTCATCCCGGATTGAGCCTCCAGGCTGAACGACAGCGGCAACTCCGTGTGCGGCGGCGGCTTCGATGCCGTCGGCGAAAGGAAAGAATGCGTCCGAGGCCATGACCGCGCCGCGTGCCTTGTCGCCCGCTTTATGACCGGCGAGCATGACAGAATCTACTCGGCTCATTTGGCCGGCGCCAACGCCAACAGTGGCCCGGTCTTTTGCGTATACGATGGCGTTGCTCTTGACATGGCGGCAGACGCGCCAGGCGAAGGCCAGATCCTCCAGCTGCGACGCGTCCGGGCGATTCCGTGTGACGATCTGCCAGTTGGCCGGCTCCAGGTCATCGCGACTGTTGTCCAGCTCCTGTACCAGGGCGCCGCCGTAGACGGTGCGGATGCTGAGCTGGCTGGGCACAGTGCCGGCGGCGCGCAAAATGCGTAGATTTTTCTTGCGCTGGAGAATCGCGAGCGCTTCATCGTCGTAGGAAGGCGCGGCGACGATCTCAATAAACAGCTTTGCCATCCGTTCCGCGGTCGCCCCGTCCAGCCTTCGGTTGACGGAGATGATGCTGCCGAACGCGCTTACCGGGTCGGAAGCGAGGGCATTTTCATAGGCATTCGCCAGTGTTTCGGCGGAGGCCAGGCCGCAGGGATTGCTGTGCTTGATTATGGCGACGGTTGGCGCGTCGAAGTCCTGCGCCGCCTGCCAGCTGCCGTCCAGATCGAGCCAGTTGTTATAACTCATCTCCTGGCCGTGTAGCTGCTCGAAGGCGGCTGAGGCGTTGCTGTAGCGATATAACGCACCTTGCTGGTGGGGGTTCTCGCCGTAGCGCATCACCTGCACGCGTTCCAGGTCCAATCGTACCTGCGCGGGCAATGTGGCAGTGCCCTGCGGCTCGTCATCCTTCTCCGGCTGCCAGCCGGCAAGGAAGTTGGAGATGGCTGCATCGTAGGCGGCCGTATGGCGGAAAGCCTTCAGCGCCAGCGCCCGGCGCGTTTCGAATTCCAGCCCGCCACTGGCTACGGCCTGGGCAACGCTGTCATAGTCGCCCGGCTCGCAAATGACCGCCACCGATTCGAAATTCTTGGCCGCGGCGCGCAAAAGGGCTACGCCGCCGATGTCGATCTGCTCGACCGCTTCGGCGAGTGAAACGTCAGGATCGGCAACGGTCTGCTGAAATGGGTAGAGATTGACTACGACCAGGTCGATCGGCAGTAAGCCGTGCTCTGCCAGTTCCTTGAGGTGATCCTTTGTACGGCGGGCGAGAATTCCGCCGTGAATTGCGGGATGCAGTGTCTTTACGCGGCCGCCGAGGAGCTCCGGGAAGCCGGTAAGAACCTCCACGGGCACGACGGGCAGACCCGCGTCGGCAAATTGGGCGGCGGTACCACCGCTGGCGACCAATTCGGTGCCGGCGTCGTGAAGCTTTTTCGCAAAAGAGACGAGGCCGGTCTTGTCGGAAACGGAGAACAGTGCGCGCTGATTTGGCATGGAGTGGCTCCTGTTGGGACGCAAACGTGTTTGGGAAACAAAAAAGGCAGTCGGAAGAAAACCCAACTGCCCCAGCCCAGGCGATCGACTGTGCACAAAGGGAAGTTATTCCCCGGCGGCTCCTCTTCCCCGTGGTATCTCTCCACCCATGCGAAGTGTTTCCCGGTCGGCCAGTTTCCCAGCCTAGTAAACCCTTCTGCTCGCCAGTCAAGGAGCCCTTCTCTGTTAGGAATGTATGCTATCACAGAGGAAGGGGCAAAGCAAAGAATGTCAGCCGCGGACGCCGTACCACTACTGATGAATTTCTGTTGTTTCCGGGCCGTCTATCGTGGGTCCGAGACCACGGAAAACAATCCTTTAGCGTGACGAAAAAATGCTCGGATTCGGCTGCGGTCTGCTATACTATGCAAGTATTTGCATAGAAAAAGAGCGTACTGTCAAAAGGAGAGAAATTATGGGTGATGCCACAGCCCCAAGCGGGGATATTGCCGTTTCCGGCCTGGCCGTGATGGGTCAGAATCTGGTGCTTAACCTTGAACGCAACGGCTACAATGTCGTTGTTCACAATCGCACCACTTCCAAAATGACCGATTTCGTGGCCGATCATGGCGGCAAGAATCTGATCCCCGCGGTGACACTGGAGGAAATGGTGGCAAATCTGGCGCGGCCGCGGCGCGTGCTGTTGATGGTGCAGGCCGGCCGGCCGGTCGATGCCGTGCTCGACGCTCTTGTCCCTCTGCTGGACGAAGGCGATATCGTGATGGACGGCGGTAACAGTTACTTTCCCGACACCGAACGCCGCAGCCAGGCACTGACCGCAAAGGGGCTGGTTTACATGGGTGTCGGCGTCAGCGGGGGAGAGGAAGGCGCGCTCTGGGGCCCGTCAATAATGCCCGGCGGCGCTGCAGAGGGCTGGGAAGCGGTCGGGCCGATGCTGCGGGCAATCTCGGCCAAGGCCGAAGAGGACGGCGAGCCCTGTGTCAGCTATATCGGAAGCGGCGGCGCGGGCCACTATGTGAAAATGGTGCACAACGGAATCGAATACGGCGATATGCAGCTCATTGCCGAAGCGTACGACATTTTGCAACAGGTTCTGGGGCTCGACGCCAGTGAGTTGGCCGACGTGTTTGCCGAGTGGAACGAGGGCGAGCTGGACAGCTTCCTGATTGAAATCACCAGCAGGATTTTCCGCAGGATGGATGATGAGAGCGGCAGCGCGCTGGTGAACATGGTGTTGGACAAAGCGCAACAGAAGGGCACCGGCAAATGGACCAGCCAGAACGCGATGGATGTGGGCGCACCAATTCCGACGATCAACAGCGCGGTAACCGGCCGCATCATTTCGGCGCTGAAAGAGGAGCGGGTAGCGGCTTCTGCGCAACTGCCCGGCCCGGATGCGCAACCCTATGACGGCGACCGCCAGGAGCTTATCGACGCCACCCGCGACGCGTTGTACGCCAGCAAAATCAGCGCATATGCGCAGGGGATGGCGCTGTTACGGCAGGCAAGCGAAGATTACGGTTACGGTCTGCACTTGGGAGAGATTGCAGCGCTGTGGCGCTCCGGCTGCATAATCAGAGCCCGCTTCCTTAACCGGATAACCGATGCATACGCACGCAATCCCGGCCTGACAAACCTTCTGCTTGACGACCAGTTTCGGGCAGCGGTGACGCAGAGGCTGCCTTCGTGGCGTAAGGTCATCCAGCTGGCGGTGGCGCGCGGCATCCCTACGCCGGCGTTCAGCGCCAGCCTGGCCTACTATGACAGCTATCGCAGCGCGCGTTTGCCGGCCAATCTGATCCAAGCACAGCGCGACTTTTTCGGTGCCCACACCTACGAACGCACGGACCGAGAGGGCATCTTTCACAGTGAATGGGAGTAAAACGGCCGTTGATTAACCGCTGGCACGCGGCAATACCCTTGATACTTCTGTTCGGCGCAGGGTGGATGTGGATCAGCCGGCCCTCCATCGACCAATCGACATTTGACACGCCGCGGCCGGCGTTGTACCATCCGGCCCCGGATTTCACGTTGCCGCTCCTAAATGCGGGCGGGGAAACAGAGGAATCCTTCACGCTTTCGGCCGCGAGAGGAAAAGCGGTTGTTCTGAACTTCTGGGCGACCTGGTGTGGCCCTTGCCGACGGGAATTCCCCGCACTGCAGGCTGCCGCGGCGCGCCATGGCGCGTGCATGGCACAGGGCGGGATGACCGAAGCGGGCGGGAACAATGGGAGCGCGGCTGGCTCTGACGCTGAATGTGTTCTGTTCATCGGCGTGAATCAAGGGGAGCGTGCGGACGTTGTCGAGCGCTTTCTGGATGAAGTCGGGGTCGAGTCGGCGGGAAATGCAGACTCGACAGCGGGGCGGGCTGGCGCGTCCGACTTCGCGATAGTCCTGGACACGTCCCAGCAGGTGGGGCTGCGCTACAATGTCCAGGCGCTGCCTCTAACCTATTTTATCGATGCTGAAGGCATCATCCGCGGCGTCTGGTCCGGCGAAATGAACAGCGTCATCCTGGCAGAGCATGTCGCTGAGATTCTGCCATGACGGGCGCGTGGGAGCGGTTGGCGGTAGTCTTGCGCCATCTGCAAATCGAAAGCGCCGATCTGGTGGGCCGGGGAATGACCTCCTCCCTCTATGACATTGGCGGCGGACGCGTTCTGAAAATCCACAACGGCCCGCAGGAACAAGGCTATCTCCCGCGGCTGCAAAGATTTTCGGAGCGGCTGCATCGATACTCCTTCCCCTTTGCAGTTCCTCTCATTTATGAATACGGCGCTGTCGACGATGTGCATTTTCACGTCGAGCGACGGCTTCCGGGACAGGATATGGCGCAGGTCTTTCCTCGCCTGACAAGCCGCGAGCGGCGAAGCGCGCTGACTTCCCTCCTGGATGCGCTTCCTCAGTTGCATGCGGTCCAGCTTCCTCAGTACCTCTATGGTGAACCTCTAAACGTGTGGGAGGAGATTACCGCCGATACATGGCCGGGATACCTACAGGCGCGTATTGAAGCAACCCTGGCGCACTCCTACGCCGATCTGCAAGAAGACCTGCCAGAAGTGGACCGGATCGTAGATGCGTTCTACTGCCAGCTTGGAGAACTGCCTGCCCGGCCGCCCAAATGCCTGGTGCATGGGGACTTTTTTTTGGGCAACGTTCTCAGTGACGAACGCGGAATCCTGACAGCGGTGGTCGATTTCAGCCCTTTGACGCTGATCGGCGACCCGCTAATAGATCTGGCGGGCGCGTACTACTTCTGCCGGATCTATGATTTTGTCTCGGAGGCGGACTTCAGTTTCCTGCGAAAGGAGGTCGACCGGAGATACGGTGCCCGAAGCTGGCAACACATTGACCTCTACTACACTTTCTACAGCCTGCGGTTCAGCGACTGTAAAGTTTCGGACAACCACACATATCACTGGTGCCTGCACCGTCTGCGCGGGCTGTGAAACAGTCTCGCCCACCCCCTTCTGCTGGCACATGCAACCACCTTGCGGATGTATCGGAGTTAACGGGACCGGCCATTCACTTCTTTACGCTCGGCAGCGCAAACAGATGTAGCAGAAAGACCCATATTAGCATCAAGTCCGGCAGAGCGTAGGAGGCGTCTATCAGGCCGTGTCCCAGAGCGGCGGCGACCGCGCCCAGCGCGCCGACGGCGAGTGGATCAGCGGTAGCATCCCGCCACAGCGAGCGGAGCCCCATTGCCAGCCAGGCTGCCGCCAACGCAAGACCCGGCAGGCCGAGACGCGTCCACCAGTCCAAAACGAAGTTGTGAGGATGGTTGAGGCTGGGATCGCGCCAGGCCGCGGGCAGGATATAGCCGCTGCGATAGCTGTACAGGAAGTTGTCCGGACCAACGCCCAGCCAAAGATGATCAAGGGCCATCTGCACGCTACTACGCCACAGACTGAGGCGAATGCCAGCAGTGCCCTCCGGCCGCAAGTCCAGGAGACTGCGAAAACGTTCTGTGCCCAGAAATGGTGTCAGGCCCAAAACCATGGCTGCCGCAACTGCCGCTAACCACCATCCCCACCGAGCTGGCAACCGACTGCCCGGCGCGGCGAGCAGGAGCCGCCCAGCCACTGCAAGAGCAACCAACATTGCCGGCAGGCCGAGGAAGATTGCCCCCTTGCTGAAAGTCAGCAGGAGCGCTATCAGTTGGGGGATTGTAAGAAGCAGTGCGCAGCGGGCGGCCAACGGGGCTCTCTGCCATGAAGCGAAGAAAGGAAACCTCGTTTGCCCCTCCCCGGTTCTACCGATTCCCTCCCTCACACCCCATCTGCCGCCAAAAACAGCCAGCGCCACACCCACCGCCGCGGTGCGTTCCAGGTAGAGGCCAAGATTGTTGGGTGAGCCGAAAAAAGCCCGCACTCTGTTTACGCCTTCGGCCTGAATGACGTTCTGCTCTGTGACATACTGCCAGAGTCCGGTACAGGCTACGAACGCGCCGCCGGCCAGCCAGGCGAGAGCGAGAACTGTACGGGCAGCCTTGGGGTCGGCAGCCTTGCGCAAAGTTTCGTGTAACAGCAGTGCAAAAAAGGCGGCGCTGAGGAAGACCGTGCGCCATTCACGCAGCGCTACGCCGCGTTGCTCGGCTGCGAAGGCGGCGACAAGGGCAACGGAGACAAGGAGGAAAAGGAGGAGGTGGCGGGAGTCTGTTGCCACCTGTTTTGATTCTGATGCATGCGGCAGGCGCTGCAGCAGAATTCTTCGCGCCGCGATGAGCGCCAAGCCGCCGTAAACACCGATTTCGATCAGATTTAGTGCCCTGCCCGGCAGAACAGGCAGCGGGTACAGATAAAGAGGCAGCGCAAACAGAAGGGCGCCGGTCCAAAGAACTGGCCATTGCAGACCGGCGAGGCCTAGCAGGACCAGGCCGACGTCGGTGAGCAGCCAACTATTGGCAAGTGTCCCTGTTCCAACCATCGCGGCGCCGGCGATGGCAAGGCCGACAGCGTGAAGCCATGGCAGCGTCTGCAAGCGAGTGGGAATAAGGCGCGCCCACATATCCAGGAACTGGAAACTCTGCCTTCCCGATCGTGCGGGCGCGGCCGGCGAGGAGGGTTCAGAAGACCGGTAATTCGACGCTGAAGTAGCCCCAAGGACCGTCACCAAGGCGGCTGCAGCCAACCAAACACCAATCAGGGCCAGTAAGACGGCGGGCCACAGTGGGCGAGGGCCCGCGGGCAGCGCGTCCACCGCGACAGCCCGTAAGACTGTCTGGCCCCAACCGCGCCAAACTTCGACCGTGACTTCATGCGGGCCTGCACTCGCGGCGCGATGGACTACTATCCACTCGGATGCGGAGCCCGCCGCGCTCTGTTTTTCGGGAGCAAATAGAGGCTTGTATCCGCTGGGTTGGCCGAGGCTGTCGTGATTGCCCGGCAAGACCGGTAAACGGTTGGCGGGGCGCCCGTCCACTGTTACGAATATGTATCCCCAATAGTCGCCCAACGCCAACTGCAGCGCGAGTTCGCTACCGCGGTATTGAAAGGCCATGCGCCCGGACGGCTGCGTCCACGGTTGGTCCGGCTCAGTCGTGTCGGCGCCGCTGGCAGAGATCTGCCAGCCCGGTTCAAAGGCAAAGACGGGGCTGTCCATCGAGGCGACTGCTTTGCCGGTGAGGCTATCGACGACGGTTGGAGGGGTCGGGGGCCCGGCCTCGTCGCCGGACGAAGCCAACCATGCCGCTGCCCCCAACAGGAATAGCAGGGCCAACAGCACCAGAAAGCGGGGAGACTTGAACAGTCGCGGAGGCATGATTCCGATGATCCTAACACACGTGCAGAGAATCCTGAGAACACAAGTGAGAGGTCAGTTTCAGCAAAAATGCAACTCTTTCGGGGGCAGTGTCGTCATACTTTCAGCAGAGGGAGTGCCTATGGTGTCATAGGTCACTGATTTAGCAAGGGAGAACCGCCAGATGAAAAGCAAATTTTCGGCAAATACGACTATAGGCCTGGTCGCGACGATGGCATTGCTCCTATTCGCTGTTTTTATAGCAAATACAGCCTCGCCAACGCCGGCGGCAATGGCCCGCGAGGAAAGCCTCACCGCGACGAGCTCGCATTCGGTGACAGTGGTAGGAGAAGGCATTGTCACAATTGAACCTGACATCGCCACCGCGTCGATCGGCGTCGAGGTAGTGCGGCCAACGGTTAGAGAAGCCAGCGTTGCCGCCCAATCCATTATGGATGAAGTCCAGGCGGCGTTGTTGTCGCAGAGCATCAATGAGTTGGACATCCAAACCCAGCACTACAGCATCTTCGCAGAACGGTTTGGCCCTGGCGGCTTGCTGGCTGACGACGACGTCCGCTACCGTGTGAGCAATACGGTGTTCATTACGATTCGTGATCTGGAGAGCATTGGCGATGTCCTGGACGCGGCAATTGACGCCGGTGCAAACAATATCTATGGTGTCGATTTCAGTCTGGCAGACCCCGCTTCGGTTGAGTCCGAGGCACGAGCGGATGCAGTCGCCGACGCCTATGGCAAGGCTGAAGAGTTGGCGGGAATTATTGGCGTAAGCGTTGGTGAAGTGACGGGAATCAGTGAGATTATCGGCCAGGGTGGAGGCTTTTTTGGCGGCAATTTCTCAAGGATGGCGATGGCCGAGATGGGTGGCGGCGCAGGTCCTGTCAGCCCAGGCGAACTGAATCTGACGATGCAGTTGCAGATAACCTACGAACTTCGATAAGGCGAGCAGAAGAGTCCAGCAACTTGCCCTCGACGACGATCCAAGGCGGGACCGAAGGCGCATCGTTTCTTCAAGCCAATGGAGAACGATGCCGCCAGGTCCCGCAAAGTCTTTTCATCGATTCTGGTTCAAACTGCACAGCCCGGTTTCTTCAGTTTTTCAGGCGTGGAGCTTACGGTTCGAAGCCGAATTTCATCAGAGCCGCCTAGGGCTCTCCCCGCTTCTGAAGGAACCCAGCACAGCCCGATTTTTGACAGAAATTTTTACGCTGGCTATAATAGGGGCTCTGTGCGCTTTGCCTTGGAATGATGCCGAAAATGGAGACTGACATGGCTGAAGAGAAGCCGGACGCCAACCCTTTGGAAGAAGCAGCAGCCGATCTGAGTGCCGATCTGGAGGGGGAGCGCGTAAACGTGAAAGACTCCGCCGTCTCCTCGGTGCAGGGAGGGCATGTTTCCATGTCCGAATCCGCGGCCCGCTCGGTCGATGCACAGGCAGTTAACATGACCGAATCTGCGGCAGGGTTCGTGCAGACAAAATCGCTCGAAATGCGTGATGCCCCCATCGGTTTCGCTGTCAGCGAGGAAACTACTATCCACTCAGGCGACGTCGGTATTCTGGTTTCTGGTCGGGTCAAAGCAAAGGAGCTGTGCACCTGGCTGGTGGTGGCCGGCAAAGTGGAGGGAGACGTTAAGACCACTCTTTCTCCGTTATCCGCACTGGCGATGGGAGCAGGATTTGGCTTGGTCGTGATGGTATTGCGAAGGCTGGCCACGCGCAGTCGAGGCCGACGAGAACATGAACAGTCTTGAAATTTGAATTTGGCGGCCGCGGCCGCTTTCCTTAACGAACGCCAACGATTGAGATTGGCCGCTGAAGCTGTTCTACCGATCGTGGAAACCCAAGCCTAGCAGGTTGGCAAAAAGCCTTCACAGTCTTAAAGAGAAGAGAGTCATAACAAGATGTCAACACTTACATTGAATGCAAAGTCCCGCAGTATTACCGGCCGCAGAGTAAAGCGGCTTCGTCCGGAAGGAATTGTTCCGGTTGTGGTATACGGCGGTGGGGCCACACCGCGAAACGCCCAGGTCGATGGCCCCGAGTTTGAAAAGGTGCTGCGCGAAGGCGGTAATTCCCAGCTTGTTAGACTCGATCTGGAGGGGGAAGACTACAATATCCTCGTGCGTGAAGTCCAACGTCATCCGGTTCGGCACAATCTGCTGCATGCCGACTTTTATACCGTCAACATGTCGGAAACGCAGCAAGTTAGCGTGCCGCTTCTGATGGTGGGTGCCATCGTCGTCGATGCCGACCTTGTGATGGTACAGTCGATGGATAGTGTTGAAATCGAAGCACTGCCCGCCGACATTCCCGCTCAAATTGAAATCGATGTATCTCGTCTGGAGACTCCCGAAAGCCCGCCGATCACGGTCGCAGACCTGCCAATCATCCCTGGCGTCTCCTACATATCCGATACCGATGAGCCGATCTGCAGCCTGATTCTCTCCCGTGCCGCGATCAGCGAGGAGGAGGAGTTGGAAGAAGACGAGTTGTTGGAGACCGACGTCGAGCCCGAGGTCATTGGCAGAGGACGAGACGAAGAGGAAGAAGAAGAGTAGATTTTTTCCTGACGAGCCTACGAGAGCGCCGACCGCACAGTCGGCGCTTTTTCTTTTGTATTTCTGGCGGCAGGACGACGTCAAAACGGAATCGCGGACACCTTCTCTGCGGCTGCCTCGGACAGATGGCGCTTGGGTCCCCTGCGGCTAAGGCTAGCCCTGTCTTACTGGCCAGTGCGTGTGCCCTGGTCGCTGGCCTGTTCAGCAGAAGAAGTGACTGCCAGCAGCGGCTGCGTCAGAAAGGGCATCGGATCCACGGCAATCCCGTAGATTCGTAGTTCCCAGTGGAGGTGCTCGCCCGTACTACGACCGGTGGTACCGACCAGCCCGATCGGATCCCCAGCCCGCACCGTCTCCCCGGGTGTCACGAGCGCCTCTTGCAAGTGCCAGTACCCTGTGAACAAACCCGCACCGTGGTCGAGGATGACGCTGATGCCGCGCACTGTCAACGGTTCGGCAAGTGCGACAATTCCGTCCCCAGGCGCATGGACTAGGCTGCCTCCCGGCGCAGCAAAATCCTGCCCTGTGTGAAAAGAAAAGTATTGCGAGGAATTGTAATTGCGCCTGACGCCATATGCACTCGTGGTAGGAGCGGTCACCGATAGCGGAAGTTCGAAGGGCCCACGCCACTGAATCGGTGTGGCAGTTCGCGTCCACACCGGTGCAAGGTAGTCAAGCTCATCCTGTGAAACCTCCTGCTCAATCAGTGCGTTTTTATCCGGTGGCAGAGTGATCTCCTGAACGGGAAAGCCCTGTTCCTGCACGAAAACGGGGAAAGAACGGGTGACCTTTACCCCGTTCGCGGCCCGATAGCTCAGGCTAACCGGGTATACACCCGGTTCCATTGAGGCCGCAGTCGGGACGTATCCACCCCACACTGTAACCTCCTCGCCTGCCTCCCCTTCTTTCAGGATTGCCAGTGGCCGGATGCCCAAAGGCGCGCCGTTCCAACCTGCTTCGAGGGCAAGAGGACGGTCCACTACAGCTTCAACCCAACCGGCCTGTCCCTGGACCACAACTAAAGGAACACTGATCACCTTCATCGAGCCAAAGCGGGTCGGCGCGGCTGGCGTGTTGGGTAAGAGCCGTATCTGTTGTCCCGGGAAGAGGCGAGCGCTTGGTGTCGTGTGATTAAGGATCGCCAACCGGGGAACCGACAGGCCCTCGCGCAGTGCGATAGCGCTGATTGTGTCACCTGGCCTTGCGACCAAGGCGCTGCGGGTCGCGCCGCGGGGAAGTTGAAGCACCTGCCCCACATCAAGCGCATCCACGTCAGTGAGTTGATTGGCGGTAACCAACAGCTCCAGTGGGATGCCAAGATTGGCCGCGATCGACGCCAACGTGTCACCCGTTTTGACGACATATGTATCGCCCGGTGACTGCGCGGCAACCTGCTGTGTCTGCATAACAACTTGCAGAGCCAGCCACAAGAGACATGCCAGCAACAGGCTGTAAAATACTCTCTGCCGCGGCAATCGATCGAGAAATTCTGGTTTCGTCGACTTCAGAAACTGCAAAAACATATCCGCTTTCGCATCTCAATATTTCGCCAGGACCATGTTTGCGGTGCGCTCACTCTGAAGGCCTTCTCTCGGCTCCGAAATGGATTGCCGATATGAATGCCAACTTGAATTACCCGGGCACCGGAATCTTACATATGAAGATTGCGGCAGACCTGGCGATTAAACGTATTGCTGAATGGACAACGGATCAGGAAATGGACTCGTAGACTTCGGGCTTGAGCACGCCGATGAAAGGGAGGTTGCGGTATCTCTGATTGAAGTCCAGCCCGTAACCTATGACAAACTCGTTTGGCACCGAAAAGCCGGTCCAGAAGACGTCGATATCAACCTCTCGGCGCGAGGGTTTGTCGAGAAGTGTAACGATTTCAAGGCTGGCAGGATTACGCGCCCGAAACAAGCGGGACAGATAGGCGAGCGTATGCCCGCTGTCGATAATGTCCTCGACAAGGAGGACATGGCGGCCCTCGATCGGTTCATTCAGGTCTTTGAGGATTCGAACAATACCGCTGCTTCTCGTAGAAACGCCGTAACTGCTGGTAGCAAGAAAATCGACTTCGTGCGGAATCGAAATCGCACGCATAAGGTCGGCCAGAAAGATAACGCTGCCCTTGAGGACAGCGATCAGCAGAAGATCCTTGCCTGCGAAATGTTCATCAATTCTGCGGCCCAAGCCTCGGACTCGGTCCTGAATCTCATCGGCCGAGATCAGTACACTTTCCACATCTTGACTAAATGGCCCCTCCAAGCACGGCACGTCATTCTCCTCTGTCACGGCACCTTCTCCTGTATTGCTGTCTCAGCGATGGACGAATGGCATCTTCGGAGCTTGTGTCGGTACCCACAGAAGCGGGGCCGTTCGCTCCGAATGGGCTTGGATCGTATCATTTGCCTTAATTGCTACCCAAATCCTCAGCCGCTCGGCGGGCATTTGTGAATAACGGCGAGCAGTTCGCTTAGGATCATCGCAGTCGCTCCCCAGATGGTCTGTTCCTGAATGGCGAAAAAGGGCACCAACGCAGTTCGATCCCCGAGTTGCCACTGTTCCTGTCTGCGATGGGCAGGATCGAGCAGCGTCGCCAGCGGCACCTCAAGCAGTTGAGCAACTTCGTGGGGGTCGGGCCGGAAAGCGGTCCTGGTCGTCAGCCGCCCTACGGTTGGGTAGACATCATAGTTGCTTGGTTGAATGTAAAGGTGGGTGAGCGCGCCGAGAACCTGAACATTTTCTGGCGCAATTCCCAACTCCTCGTGGGCCTCGCGCAGCGCAGTCTCCGTCAAATCAGCATCACCCGCTTCGCTGCCGCCGCCGGGAAAGGCGACCTGGCCGCTGTGCGCGCCGTCATAGGTGGGGCGCAGGATGAGCGGAACATGCAGCTGCTCATGAACGCTGTACAGGAGGACCAATACACCGCTTCGGCGGGCCGGCTCCTCCGCTCTATCGTTGGGGTGCCAGCCCGGGCGGGGCAGCGGCGCCATCAGCGCTTGCGCTGGACGGCCAGGGAGCGGCGCGGCCAGATTCTCCTGCAAACATTCGAAAAAGTGCTGTAAAGATGCGCTCAAAACACCCCTGTCCTCTGTGGCTCGCGTCCAGCAGGTGATTCAGTCAGTGCGGCGCGACTGGAAGACGATTTTCCCTTGCTCATCAACTTCCCAACCATACTCGTCCAAATAGATGTCGCGGTCATTCAGATGCAACCGTCGGGCACTGCGGTCGAAGGTAAAAGGGACCGTGCCGTTCGGATCTGTCAATACACCGGTGGCCAGCTCCTGATCGCGCCGCGTGAAGCGCATCACAGTTTCCTCCTGGCGAGTTACCCACAACACAAGCGGACGTACGCTCATCGGCGAGCCTCCTCCCAGTAGAGGTGATTAACCCTGCGGGTGCCGCGTGTAATGCGCACGCTGTGAGCGATCTGGTGCCCCCCTACCCAAACCACACATCCCCTGTCGAGGAGGAGTGGCCAGCCGCGGCGCAGGAAGCGGGGCACTTTGCGATCAGTGAAAAAATCAGCCAGGGCTTTGCCATGTCCACGCATCCCAAGCGGCTCAAACCGCTGGCCGGCGCAAGGCGCGCTCAGTTGGAGTCGCGTTACACTTTCTGCGTCGATGTAAACCTCCCAGGCAGAGGGCTGACGTCTGCCGGTCCGATGTCGCGGCACCGGCAACTCTCTGGTTTTGGCTGCCCAGTCGTACGGCAGTTCGTTTATATCCAATGTCTCGCTCCGCAAAGTCCAGCCGTCAACGGCGATCTCTCCAGGTACCGGAAGCTCACGGGTCGGATAGCGGGCGCGCCACCTGCCGTCCAGATAAGGGTGGTCCGGAAGAAGCGGCGCCGCGTTCCTTTGATGCAGGCTGAACGCGTCGTGCGTCCGTGTCAACATCACGTCAGCCACCCAGCTGAACGGGCCGCCCGCGCGGTCTTCTTCGCAGAGTGTCCGTCGCAGGCGTTCTACGTTGTCGAAGCCGAGGTCGGTAAGAGGGCGTCCCAGGGCTGGCAGGGCCGCGCGCAACACCATCCGCTGGTCGGCCACGTCAAGCCGGCGAAAGGCGAACAGGTCGAAGACCTGCCGCTCCGATTCAGCAGACAAACGGACTTCAGACGTCGGTGGCGGGAACTGAGAATGCTGGTCCGTTGCCTCTTTCTCGCTAACCTTTTGTGTCGAATCCACCGCCAGCTGAGTGAAGCTGTCAGTCCGTTTCACCTCGGCGTTCAGTACTTCAGCGGTCCGGCAAAGGGACGCGACAATCTGCGGGTTGATCTCCCTCAGAAGAGGAATAATCTCGTGCCGCACTCGATTGCGCACAAAGGTCCGGTCCTGGTTCGTAGGGTCTTCACGAAAAGGGATATTGTGCTCCGTCAGGTATTGCATAATCTCAGAACGAGAGACGTTCAGCAGTGGGCGGACAACCCTCACACTGGGAACAACCCGGTCGTGCATGGTCAGCGGCCGCGCCGCCTGCATCCCAACCAGCCCATGCAGGCCGCTGCCTCGAATCAGGTTCATCAGCACGGTCTCAGCCTGGTCATTAGCAGTGTGGGCCACAGCAACATCCACCGGGTTGCCATCAACCTGATAGTCGACCGCCACCCGCGCCAGAAAACGGTAACGCCAATGGCGGGCGTTTGCCTCCACGTTGCCCTCTTGGGTAAGCGCCTCGGGCGGCAATCTGTCGGTCTCCATGGGCAGGCCCCAGTTTTCTGCCATTTCAGCCACAAAGGTGGCGTCTTCGGCCGATGAAGGGCGAAGATTGTGATCAAGATGGGCGACTACCAGCTTCAGAGACCAGGCGGCGCGCATGCGCGTAAGCAGATGCAGAAGGGCGGTACTGTCGGCGCCGCCGCTTACCGCAACAATAACCGTTGCCGGTGAGTCGCTATCCCGCGTCGGCGCGTGGAAGAGACCGTCGCGCGCCCGCGCTTGACTTAGAAGGTCGAACAAACGCAGATCATTTTCCGACAGCAAGTTTCCGGCGCACCGGCTTTGGCCGCCAGCGAAGCGCCCTCTGTCCTCTGGAGTCTGTCTCTGTGGCGGTGACTGGACAGGAGAGTCCGCTCTCTGTCTCGACATTTGCCGGCTCAGTTTCCTGTGTTTTCAATACAGCCAACTCTGAATAATCACGATAGCGACTGCAGTCGCGAACGCAGCATAAGCATAGCGGAGGGCGGCGATCTTACGCAAGATGGATCAACGAAATGGCAACAAAAGTCCAGCTATTCTTATTTTGTGTCCTTTGGGGCTATGGTATACTGATATCGTTAAAGGTTCTTCAAATTAGCGGTGGGTGGGCCGGCCGCACACAGTCGATCAATTAAGGCAGGAAATGGAGATGTCCCCAGAGTGGCGAACCCGTTAGACTGGTTGTTGGGGCTTTTTTCACTCGATATTGGCATAGACCTGGGCACAGCGAATACCCTGGTTCATGTGAAAGGCCGAGGGGTCATCATTGACGAACCGTCGGTAGTTGCCATCGATAAGTCGTCGAAACGGCGCAATTCGGTCAAGGCAATCGGGCAGGAGGCCAAGGAGATGGTTGGACGGACGCCATCCCATATCGTGGCCGTGCGCCCTCTGCAGGACGGCGTAATCTCGGATTTCAAGATGACGGAAGAGATGATCCATGCCTTTATCGGCAAGGTTCACGGCAACCGGGCCTTTGGCACTGCCCGCCCAAGAGTCGTGATCGGCATCCCTTCCGGTGTGACCGAAGTGGAAAAACGTGCTGTACGGGATGCAACCGTCAGCGCGGGCGCGCGTGAGGCCGGCCTTGTCGAAGAGCCAATGGCAGCTGCTATCGGCGCGGGGCTACCGGTGACAGAGTCGGTCGGCTCGATGATCGTTGACATCGGCGGTGGAACGACCGAAGTAGCGGTGATCTCCATGGGTGGGATTGTCGTATCTCGTTCAATCAGGGTTGCCGGTGACGAGATGAATGAAGACATAATCAACTACAGTCGGCAGAAGTACAATTTGCTGATTGGCGAACGCATGGCTGAGCGTGTCAAAATTGAGATTGGCTCCGCGTACCCGCTTGAACATGAGCGGACGATGATCATCCGAGGACGGAATCTGATCACCGGCCTGCCTGAGGCAATTGAAATCAGCTCGGTAGAAATCAGAGAGGCGCTTACCGGCTCCGTGGAAGTAATTGTCGATGCGGTCAAAGATACCTTGGATGAAACGCCGCCCGAGCTCGTAGCAGACTTGATGGAACACGGCATCGTGCTGGCAGGAGGGGGCGCGCTTCTGCAAGGGTTGGCCCAGCGTATTCAGGACGAAAATCGTATGCACGTTTATGTTGCCGATAATCCTCTCTCTTCGGTCGTGCTCGGTACGGGCATGATCCTGGAAAAACCGGAGCACTACGCTGAAACCCTGACAACTATGCAACGAAAGAGCACCATTCGATAGTTCCTGGCTCGGGCAGGCCCATCCCGTGTGGCCCCTGATTCTCTAGTAATGAGACGCCTATGCGTAACAGTGATCAACGCGGCTGGGGCGGTGTCAACTTCGGGCTCAAACTTGTCATCCTTGCCCTGACGGCTGTCCTTTTGTTGGCGCTGCAACAGACTGGCCGCTTGGGGACCGTGGAAGGACTGGTTACTCTGGTGACAGCACCGGGCCAGTCCGGTTTGACCACCCTGACCAATCGTCTATCCCGGTCCCTGACCAACCTGCGAAACTATCGCTCCCTCCAGCGGCGGGTAACCGAATTAGAACGTATAACCCAGAGCCTGAGTGTTGAAAACCTGCGGCTTCAGGAAGTGGAGCGGGAAAATCAACGCCTGCGCGAACTCTTGGCATTCGCCGAGACCAGACCCAGCTTCGAAATGCAGGGTGGGCAGATCATCGCCCGCGTTATCGGTCAAAACTCCACTAACTTCCTGAGTTTTGCGATGATCGATCTCGGTTCGCGGCACGGTATCAGAGTTGGGATGCCGGTGGTGAATGAGCAGGGGCTGGTGGGGCGAATCAACTACGTAACGCCCACAACCTCCAAAGTTCTGCTCATCACAGACTCATCCAGCACAGTCAACGGCATCTTGCAGGCTAGCCGCCTGACAGGGGTCATCAACGGCACGCCCGGCTCGCACCCGGTGATTGGCTTCATTCCCCAAGGTACGGAAATAGGGGTCGGGGAGGTGGTGCTCACCTCCGGAATGGGCGGCAGATTCCCGAAAGGGATCCCAATTGGGCAGGTAGTGGAGGTTTGGCAACGGGACGTCAACGTCTTTCAAGAGGCCGTCGTGCGCCCGACTGTAAATTTTGGTCGGCTCGAGTTCGTGATGGTCATCACCAACTTCGACCCCACCGAGTTTGTGCCGCAACTCGATACACTGCCGGCCGAGCCAGGAGAGTCCTTTGACGAGTGAAGGAAGTCGACTGGGACCAAGGGGATTCTCCCAAGAGAGGGGGAATAGAGCCACTTTCTCAAAGTCTTCCGCTACAGGTGAGGAGGGCGCCGGGCTCCCTTTCTCCTCGTCATTCGGCACCCGCGGCTGGGGCTCTACCTGGCTGATGCTTCCAATCCTGGGCGCGGCAGCCATTGTTCAGGTGGTTGTCGTCCCAAAGTTGGCAGTGCGAGGCGTCTACCCGGATCTCATTGTGTTGCTGGTAATTGCCAGATCGTTGGTCTCGGGCGGGCGCAGCGCGGTCATGTGGGGATTTGTCGGCGGACTGTGGATGGACGTCCTCAGCGGCGGCGCGATGGGCGCATCCAGTTTGGCCCTGATGGCAACCGCTCTGTTGACTGGAATTGGTCATAACGCGATCTTCCGCCGCAATTTTTTTGTGCCATCCATCGCGGCTCTGTCAGGCAGCCTGGTCTTCTCGTTGATCTACGTGGCCATCCTGATAGGAGTCGGCCACCGGTTCCTCCCTGGCCCGTTGGTGGCAAATCTGATTGGGCCGGTCATTCTTTACAATGGTGCCGTTATGTTCCTGGCTACACCGATACTGAATCGTTTGCCCGAGCAAGCGAGATTTCCATAGTCACTTCGTGTTAGAGGCCGGCAGGCCCTTGTAGAATTAGAACTGATTACTGAAGACAACAATGAACGAACGGGCAGCACGGACAGCTACCTCCACATCTATAATTGTCCGCCTGACACTGGCGGCAACCTTTCTGGTTTTCTGCATGCGCTTGTACTCGCTGCAGATCGTGAGCGGCGACTCCTATCAGGAACAGGCCGCTGTCAACCGCTTGAGAGAGATCGATACTTACGCGCCGCGCGGTGTAATTTACGATCGAAACGGCGAAATCCTGGCCCGCAATCGTCCAAGTTTTGTCATCGCCGTTGTTCCAGCCGACCTGCCTCCCGATGACATTGCTACCGAGATCGATGAACAACGCATTGCGCTTGAACGGCTGCTGGCAGTCCTGGAGGCAGATTCGGAAGAGGAGATGGCGATACGTATTGCCGAAGTAATGTTTCTGCACTTGGGGCGCGAAGACTTCAAGAATACTGTCGAATCCGCAGGGATTGACCTTTCCTTCCGGCAAGTTAATCTCGAAATCCTGAAACAGGATGAGGATGGACGCGAGATTCTGGAGGAAGTACCTACACTGATTCCGGACCTCGCTATACCGCTTCCCGTCGGCGGACTGCTCGCCTTGCTGGAGCGGGCTGTGGCGATCGGGACACAGGGAAGTTCATATAGACCAATCTCGGTCCTCGATCTGGTGGACCGAGAGCAAGCGTTCCAAGTGGCGGAAGAGACTTACCAGCTGCGCGGCGTCCATGTGCTCCAGCAACCCGTGCGCGAATATCCCTACCGGGATCTGGCGGGCCATGTGTTGGGCTTTTTAGGACCGATTCCCAAACTGGCCGCAGACAAATACAAGAATCGCGGATATGAAGACCCGAACGAACCGGTGGGCCTGAACGGTTTGGAGTATACCTACCAGGATTCTTTGCGCGGCCTGCCGGGCAAACGACTCGTTGAAGTGGATATCCTGGGTCGGGAGAGTCGCACTGTCAACGTCGTCCGCGAACCGGGGCCTGGGCTGAATCTCAATCTGAGTCTGGACATCCGTTTGCAGCAAGTCATGCAAGATGCCCTCGCCCGCCAGTTGGAAGAGACGGGCGCGCCGCACGGTGTCGCACTGGCAATGGACCCTCGTAGCGGGGCTATGCTGGGAATGGTAAGTTTGCCCAGCTACGATAACAATATCTTCTCCGAAGGTTTGGGTGAAGAGTATAAAGCCCTAGAAGTGGAAGACGACACGCAGCGACCTCTTTACAACTATGCCATCGGCGGACTCTATCCGCCCGGCTCAACTTTCAAGATGGTCTCGGCCACGGCCGCTTTGGCGGAGCATGTCATCACACCTGCTACGACGCTGGTTGATCGAGGCCCAATCTACCTCCCAAATTTCTTCTTTCCCGACGATCCGGAGCAGTCCCAGGAGTTTGTAAGCTGGAACCACAAGCTGAACATTTTGCACGGACCCATGACCATTATCGAGGGGATCGGCCTCTCCAACGACATATTCTTCTATTACCTTGGCGGTGGGTTCCCGAATTTCATGGATGGCTTGGGGAGCGAACGAATGGCCAAGTGGATGCGGCTGTACGGTTATGGAGAACTTACAGGAGTTGACCTGCCCGGCGAGGTCCTCGCATTCGTTCCTGACGAACAGTGGAAAAGGCTGACTAAAGCCGAATCCTGGACAACCGGCGACAGCTACAATATGGCCATCGGCCAGGGGGATGTACTGGGTACGCCTATGCAGGTCATGGTTAGCACGGCCGCTGTAGCTAATGGCGGCTATGTGGTAAAGCCCCAGTTCGTGCAGCAAATGGTCGATACACAGGATCACGTTCAGTGGCAATATGAACCGGAATTGCAAGAACGCATGCCTGTGGATCCAGGCCTGCTAGCTTATGTCCAGAGAGGGATGTGGTATGCCGTCAATGGACACGCGGGCACCGCCTACTACAGTCGTGTCGAAGGGGTTACCGTCGCCGGCAAGACGGGTACGGCGGAGTTCTGTGCTTACGATCCTGAGATCCAGGACTGCACAGATAGAGACCATGAAGGCAACCTTCCTTTCCACGCCTGGTACACGGCCTATGCTCCTTACGAAGATCCGGAAATCGTCGTGACCGTATTTGTCTATTCGGGAGGTGAAGGGTCGGCAGTGGCCCTCCCCGTCGCCCAGGAGATTCTCCACGCCTGGTTCCATGAACTGCGTCAATAGCGCTACCGGCGGAAATCGCGGGATTGCTCCCGCCAACGGCTTCCGGCTTCAGTTTTCGCGCCAGGGCTCTTGGTCTATATTGTTCCCCGCGACGATCTACCAAGTAATGGTTATAAGGAACGAATGAGCACTCACAGCTTTTCCCCTTCGCGAGGCAGGTTGTCCGGCCGGCCGGATGTTCGCATCAAGGGTCGCGGAGGGTTTACCGTCGTCGACGTAGCGGACGACAAGGGCGATTGGTCGGACGTAGTTAACTACCTTGCCCGTCATATCTCGCAAGCCGACGGCTTTTTCAGAGATGAGCGCCTGTCTCTGGCAATTGGCGACAGATTGGTCACTGCTGAGCATCTTCAGGCCGTTCACGAAGTGCTGGAAGATCAAAACATTGTTCTGGTGTCTCTGCATACCGCCAACAGCGACTCCTTTCAAGTCGCCAGCCAGCTAGGCCTCGACGTCGTCTGGGAATCAGACAAGCCGCAGCCCGTGGTCAAAACGGGAAGTATGGAGGCAAGGAACGGCAACAGCTTCCTTGCAGCTACATCTCGCGGCCTGGACACGTCGCTCAATCTGGACGAGGAAAGCTTGCGGCCTGGCAGCGATTTCCGGCCGGCCCCACATTCCGCGTTGACGGAAGAGCCCCTCGTGAGCGACAGTGCGGAGGAACATGCAGCGCTCACGCCCTGGGCAGACGAACACGGCGCAGAGTCGGTGTCGCCGCCGTATGTCTATCGCGGCACCTTGCGGTCCGGCCAGTCCGTTCGACACGCGGGTACCGTCGTCGTTCTGGGAGACGTGAATCCTGGCGCCCAAGTCGTAAGCGGCGGCGATGTATTGGTATGGGGCCGTCTGCGGGGAACTGTCCACGCAGGCGCCATGGGGAACGCGCGTGCCATCGTAACGGCACTTGATTTTGAACCGGTGCAGATGCGAATCGCCCAACACATCGCCATGACCCCAAAAAGCGCATCCAACAACCCCGGCTACTGGTTCTGGAAGCGAGACAGCGGCGGCAAGCCTGAAGTGGCCCGAGTCATAAATAATCAGATCGTCGTGGATCCCTGGGATGCAACCAAGTGAAACCTTGTCGGGCAACTTCTCGCCCGACGCCTACCCGCCCGCCGACCGCCGCGGGTCTGATGCGGACGGCGGCCTCGTCCTGACCTTGACTTCCGGTAAAGGAGGTGTAGGCAAAACGACTACCACCGCAAACGTGGGTACAGCCCTGGCAATAGCGGGTCAACGCGTGATCGTTGTAGATGCCGACATCGGCTTGAGAAACCTGGATATTGTGATGGGGTTGGAAAGCCGGGTTGTTTACAATCTGGTTGATGTGATCGAGGGGCGCTGTTCGCTGCATGAGGCGCTGGTACGAGACAAGCGCGTCGGCGAAATGTACCTTTTGCCGAGCTCCCAGACTCGCGATAAGACCGCGATCGCACCCGATCAGATGATGACCCTCTGCGATGAACTGCGTTCTATCGCTGACTTCGTCCTGGTGGACTCCCCCGCCGGCATAGAATTGGGTTTTCAGAATGCAATCGCCGCAGCTTCCGAAGTGATCATTGTAACCACGCCTGAAGTCAGCGCTCTGCGGGACGCCGATAAAGTCATCTACCTGCTTGAGCGAGACATGAACATTCAGGCGCGACTCATCATCAATCGGTACAACTCACGGCTCGTGCGGCGAAAAGAGATGATCACCCGTAACAGTATTTTGGACATATTGAGCATTGATCTGTTGGGTATTGTGCCCGAGGACGATCAGATAATTGTTTCGGCAAACAAAGGTTGGCCTGTGGCTCTTGAACGAAAGAAATATGTCAGCCGCGCCTACCACAACATCGCCCAGCGCCTCCTGGGCTACAATGTCCCCTTGCTCCACTTCCAGGAGATCAGCTGGCCGGAGCGGCTCCGGCGTCTCGTAGGTCTCTAGCTGGCGGCCACTGGAATATCCGATGATCAGACATTTCGACAAGCCCCTATTCTTTGCCGTGCTACTCCTTTGTGGTATCGGCATTGCCATGACCTACAGCGCCACTATCACGACTATCGATCTGGCCGACTACTGGCAGAGACAGCTTCTCTTCACGATCTTGGGCGCCATCGCGCTCGTCACTGCTGCGCTATTTGACTACAGGCATCTGGAACTGCTGGCTCAGCCTAGCTATGTCTTCCTGTTGGCCTCGTTGGTGGCCGTCTACCTGGTCGGCGAGGTCAAGAGCGGCGCTCAGCGCTGGCTGAGTTTGGGAATCACCGATGTCCAACCTACCGAGGCCGGGAAATTCCTGCTGATCGTCTTCCTCGCCTGGTACCTGAGCCGTTTTCAGGATCGTATCCGCAGAATCGCATATCTGTTAGGTGTAGTTGTCCTTCTGCTCATTCCTCTGGGCCTTGTTTACATCCAACCCGACCTGGGAATGACCGTTACGCTGGCCTTCCTCAGCGGAACGTTAATTCTCATCAACGGCGTACGGTTGACCCATGTTCTGCTCGGCGTTGTGGCAGCTGGGGCTGCATGGCCGATCCTGCAGGGGACCCTTCAGGACTACATGATCGAGCGCATTGAAATCTTCCTCGATCCAAGCTCAAACGCCGATGCAGCTTTCAACGTTCAGCAAGCGCTGATCAGCATCGGCAACGGCGGGTGGATTGGAATGGGATGGGGCGAGGGATCACAGAATCAACTGCACTTTTTGCGCGTCCGCCATACAGACTTCATCTTCAGCGTCATCGCCGAAGAGCTGGGCTTTATTGGCACTGTCATGGTTCTGCTGCTACTGTTTTTCGTTATCTGGCGCCTGGTACGCATTGCCGACCTCGCCCAGGACCAGTTCGGTAGACTGATTACCCTGGGTGTAGCCTCGTTGATCTTTTTCCAGACCTTCGTCAACGTCGGCATGAATTTGGCAATCCTGCCGGTCACCGGCATGACATTGCCATTTCTAAGCTACGGCGGCAGCAGTCTGGTATCTATGATGGTAGCGGTGGGGTTGGCGCAGAGCGTTGTCATGCGCCATCGTAAAATGGATTTCTCGTAGCTGAAACGGTGCGTTGGCCGCAACCGGTTGGCCAGGGGGTCCAACGATTATTGGCCCAGACCTCTCATGACGCCGGTCCAAAGTCCCGGCTGCAGGCCGATCATAACCACTGCAATAGCTGCGACCGTAACTACGAAGAGCGAGGAACGTGAGGCGAGAACGGAGAGGCGTTCTTTCTCTTCCCCCTCCTCTTCCAGAGGTTGGAAGTACATAGCCACCACGATCCGCAGATAGTAGTAGGCGCTGATGGCGCTGTTTAGCACTCCGATCACCACCAGCCAGGCCCAGCCAGCTTCCACGGCCGCCTTGAAGACCAGAAACTTCCCGAAAAAGCCGGCCAGCGGTGGGATTCCGCTCAGACTGAGCATGAAAATTGCCATCGCCGCGGCCAGAGCCGGGAACTTTTCCGCGATGCCGGCTAAGCTGCTCTGCTCCACGTCATTTTCACCACCGTCTTTCTTCTCCAAGGCAATAACTACCGCGAACGCGCCCGCATTCATGAACGCATAGGTAAAGAGATAGAACGCAGCCGCCGACGAAGCGGCGCCGGTCCCTGCCACGAGCGCGATCAGGATGTTGCCGGCGTGGGCGATGCCGGAATAGGCCAGCATTCGCTTCACACTGCTCTGACGCAGCGCCGTCAGGTTGCCTACCGTCATGGTCAGAACGGCCAGGATCGCCAGAGGCGCGGCCCACTGGTCATGGAAGGAAGGGAGCGCAGTCATCATCAGCCGGAAGAAGCCGGCAAACGCCGCCGCCTTGGTGCCGACGCTCATAAAGGCGGTCACCGGCGTCGGTGCGCCTTGGTATACGTCCGGCGTCCACATATGGAACGGGACCAGGCTCACCTTGAACCCAAAGCCTACCAGCAAAAGCGCGATGCCAGGCAGGACCAGTGAAGGGTTGCCGCCGCCTGCTGCGAGCGTCTCGTGGATGCGAGCGTAATGCGTGCTGCCGCCGGCGCCGAATAGCAGCGCCGAGCCGTAGACGAAGAAGGTGCTGGCAAACGCCCCCAGCAAAAAGTATTTCATGGCAGCTTCTATGCTGCGAGGGCTTTCGCGGTAGAATCCGCAAAGAATGTAGAGCGCCAGCGAGAAAATCTCCAGGGCAATGAAAAGGACAATCAGATTCGTAGCCGTGCCCATCAACATCATGCCGATGATTGCCAGCAGTTGCAGAGAGTAAAAGGCCCCCCCTTGGCGTTCAATATCCGGCAGATAGTTGCGGCTCAGCAAGACGCCAAAAACGCCGGCGATCAAAATTACCAGCCGCACGCTCAGCGCAAAACCGTCCGAAATAGCACCGCCCAGATATTCGGCCGGCGGCCTGCCCCATATCAGCAGCGACGCGCCGATGCCCAATAGGAGGATTGCAACGGAAAGTCCGGCCAGCAACGGCGCTCCGTTTTCTCCACGGCGCCCGATGTCAACAATCATCAGGACCATCACGCCAACCGCCAGCACGAGCTCCGGCAGCAGAACTATTGCATTGTCAAAGAGTAGGGCGGTGTCCATAGCGGTTAGTGGATTGTGGTCAATGGGTTGTTGTCGAAATCATGTAGTGGCTGGAAACTGCTATCCACGAGCCACTCGTCACCAACTGCTGGAGACTGGACAACTTCCAGCGCCGCAACAGAGGGATTGATCTTGTCCAGGAAGAAATTAGGCGCCAGTCCGATAGCGAAGAACAGCAGCACGATCGGAACCAGCTGACCAATCTCCTTCCAATTCAGGTCAGGCAGGTTTTCCTTGAAATTGGCGGGATTCGTCAGCGCGCCCTGCGCCACTTGCCTGAATGCATGCAGCAAATACCATGCGGCCAGGATGACTCCAGCTGCGCCGAGGACGGCGAAGATCGGAGAACTCGCGTATGTGCCCAGCAAAATAGTGAACTCGCCGACAAAGCCGTTCAGCCCCGGAAGTCCGGCGCTGCTCATCACTACGACCAGGAAAAAGAAGGAAAAAATCGGGACGCTCGCCCAAAGACCTCCATAATCCTTCATCAGCCTTGTATGGCGCCGCTCGTAGAGCATCCCTACCATCAGGAACAGTGCCCCTGTGCTGAGGCCGTGACTGACCATCTGCAGCACCGCGCCGCTGATCGCTTGTTCGTTCAACGCGAAAATGCCCAGCACGACAAAACCCATGTGCGCAACCGAAGAGTAGGCCACAAGTGACTTCAGGTCGCGTTGAGCCAGCGCAACCAGCGCGCCATAAAGGATGCCAACAATTGCCAGAACCGATATGAGCGAGGAATAGTTGGCGACGGCAGCCGGGAATAGCGGCAGAGCAAAGCGCAGGAAGCCGTACGTCCCCAATTTCAGGAGCACACCTGCCAGTATGACCGATCCGGCCGTCGGGGCCTCTACGTGCGCATCGGGTAACCATGTATGAAAGGGAAATAGCGGAACCTTAATCGCGAAAGCCAGCGCAAACGCAAGAAAGGCCAGCTGCTGAATTCCCGGGGGCAGACCAGCGCTCTGCAGCTCCAGCAGGTTAAAGGTGCCGGCTTGGAAGTAGAGGGCCAGAATTGCCACCAGCATCAGCGCTGACCCAGCCAGTGTGTACAGGAAAAACTTGATCGCGGCGTATATACGATTCTCACTGCCCCACTTGCCAATCAGGAAGGCCATCGGGATCAGGCTGAATTCCCAGAAAACGTAGAACAGCACCAGATCCAAGGCAAGAAAGACCCCCAGCACAGCGGTCTCCATCAGCAGCATGAGCGCCAGATAGCCGCCTATATTCTGCTTGACGTGCTGATTGCTGAACGCCACCGCAATCGGCATCAGCAGCGTCGTCAGCAGCACCAGCCACAGGCTGATCCCGTCCACGCCCAGATGGTAATAGATGTTCAAGTCCGGCATCCAGGCGTAACGCTCCACGAACTGCATGTCCGGGATCTCCTGCCAGCCGGGCAGCAGCAGGAGGCTGACCACGAAAGTCACGACAGTCGCGCCGAAAGCCAGCCCCTTCTTGAGGCTATCGCTCGGCGCCAGCAGGACGATGATCGCGCCGAGCAGGGGCAAGAATGTCAGAATCGATAGCATAGAATAAACACCGGTGAATGGTCGCTAGCTTACAGCGGCCTATGTGCGGCCGGAACGATTGCTGTCCCCTAGCCGCCGATTACTAACCACAGTAGAATTGCCACTACCCCAAAGAACAGACTCAGCGCGTACGTGGGCACCAACCCGTTGTGGACTTTGCGTAAAGCGCCGCCCACCGCCAGGTTTGCCTGACCTACAAGATTGACCGCACCGTCAACTACACCTTGGTCTACCACTTGGGAGAACCATTTGGCGAGCTCAAGCAGTGGATTCACGATCCAAGCCGCATATATTTCATCCACATACCACTTGTTGCGGGCAATTGGCTCCAAAGGACTTAGTAGCTTCGTAATGCCTGTTGAAAACCTTCCCGCGCCGGTGGCAGGACCCTTGACATAACGCCCATAAGCCAGCCCGACGCCGGCGATCGCCACAAGCGCGCTCACCACCAAGAGCACCAACTCCATTGGAACACTCGCATGGAACGCCGGCGCACCAACGGCCGGTTCCAGATAATGCTCCATCATCAACCAGAATGGCAGATTCAAGACACCGCCGACCACCGCCAGCGCCGCCAATACCCAGAGAGGCCTGGTCATTATCGCCGGGCTCTCATGCGCGTGCTCGTGGATGTGCTGATCGCGCGCCTCGCCCCAGAAGGCCATGAAGACCGCCCTGAAGCTGTAGAACGCGGTCAGCAGAGCCGTGAACAGACCAATCAGATAGAGAAGTATGTTGTGATTGGCAACGTGCAGCAGGATGCCGTCTTTAGAAAAGAACCCGGACAGCAGCGGCAGTCCGGCCAGGGCCGATGCGCCGATCAGGAAAAGTATGTACGTCGTCGGCATCTTGGCGCGCAGGTTTCCCATTTTGCGAATGTCCAACTCGCCGTCAGGCAGGCCATGCATGACGTTGCCCGCGGCCAGAAAGAGCAGCGCCTTGAAGAATGCATGCGTTACCAGATGAAAGATGGCAAAAGCGTATGCACCGACGCCGACGCCCAGCATCATGAAACCCAGTTGAGAAATTGTCGAGTAGGCGAGAATCTTTTTCAGATCCACCTGTGTCAGCGCGATCGAAGCCGCCAGCAGCGCGGTCAGACCGCCCACCCAAGCCGCGAGACTGCCTGCCGCCGGCGCCAACTCCCACAAGACGTGCGTCCGCGCGATCATGTAGATGCCTGCCGTTACCATCGTCGCTGCATGGATGAGCGCCGATACCGGCGTCGGGCCTGCCATAGCGTCCGGCAGCCAGACGAACAAGGGCAACTGCGCGCTCTTGCCAGTCGCGGCCAGCAAAAGTAACAGACAGATTGCTGTCGCCGCGCCGGTGGTCAACGCCCCGGCCCCGGCGAAAACCTCCTCAAATACCACTGAACCGACACCTGTCCAAATGAGGAAAACGGCCAGCATCATGCCAAAGTCGCCGATTCGGTTGACCAGGAAGGCCTTCTTGCCGGCATCGGCGTAGTGACCGTAGGATTCGTCCTGGCGGTCAAAATAGAATCCAATCAGCAGGTACGACGCCAGCCCCACGCCCTCCCAACCTACAAACATCCCAACAAAGTTGTTGCTGAGAATCAGCACCAGCATCGCCAGGATGAAAAAGTTAAGATAAACGAAAAAGCGCTGATAGTTCTGTTCACCGTGCATGTAGCCGCCGGCATAGATGTGGATCAGCGCGCCAACGCCAGTTACAATCAGCGCCATCGTCACGCTCAGCGGGTCAATCAAAAGTGCCGCCGGCGCGGAGAAGCTGCCAATAGTGATCCAGTCCCACAGATGAACAGTCACAGTCCTGTGATGCGCATCCAGGCCCGACAGGCCAAAGAAAAGACCCAGACTGACCACAAAGGAGAGGACCACTGCGAAGGACGCAGCCAGATGAATGCCCCGCTCGCCCAGTTTGTCGCCGACAAACAGGTTTACCAACGCGCCCAAGGCAGGGAAAACAAGGATAAGCCAGGCTAATTCCAGCATAACTCCCTCAATAGCAGCACTTACTCGTAAGTCCTCAACCCTTGGCTAATCCGAGAAATACCGGGTCCACCAAGAACTGAAGACTGATAACTAGAAACTGATGTCTACCACTTCAACAGATTGATTTCATCGATATTCAGGCTCTTCTGATGGCGGACATTGGCAATCAGAATTGCCAAACCGACTGCCACTTCGGCAGCGGCAACGGCCATGATCATGAAGACGAAAATCTGCCCTTCGAGATTGCCCCACTGGCGGGCAAGCGCGATCAAGGTCAGGTTCACGCTGTTGAGCATCATCTCGATACACATGAATATGATCAGGGCATTGCGGCGCAGCAAAACGCCGGTGGCGCCGACGGTAAAGATCATAGCTGCCAGGACCAGGTAATAGCTTGTTTCTAACATCATTCGTTCGCCTTGACAGACGGGATGCCTTCGCCCGCGCCCTCGGGCTGGCGTCCCAGCACCAGGGCGCCGATCAGCGCTACAAGCAACAGAAGAGCAACCAGTTCAAATGGAAGTACGTAATCGCTGAAAAGGGCCATACCAACCGCCTTCGGCGTGCCGCCCTGCAAAAGCGCGGCGCCATCCTCAGTCGGAGCCATCATTCTCGAGAGCGCGCTATATGAGATTACCAGCAGCAGAACAACGCCCAACGCGAGGCCAGCGGTACGACTCCACGCCCGATGCGCCGCGCTGAAGTCGTTGGTATCTCCGCCAATGAGCATTATCACAAAGAGTATCAGAATGACTATGCCCCCGGCGTAGACAATCACCTGCGCCGCCGCCAGAAACTGTGCATCGAGAGTGATATACAGAACAGCCAGCGTGGCGAAGTTGGTCAGAAGAAACAGGGCGCTGTGAACAGGTTGGCGGCTTGTGACCACGCCCAACGCTGCGGCCAGGCTGACTGCGCCCACGAGCAGGAAAAAGAGTAGCGACAAACTCATGAAATATTACTCCGGTCGAATGATGACCTTGGGCATGCCGGGATTGAGCAGTTCCTCTTTAGTCAGCACGAAGTCTTTGCGCTCGTAATTGGCCATCGCGAAGTCGTGGCCAAGAACTATAGCCTCGGTAGGGCAGGCCTCTTCACAATCGCCGCAAAAGACACATCGCAACAAGTTCAATTCGTAGACTTTGGCGTGACGCTCCCCCGGCGACAGCGGTGCATTCGGGTCGTTCTCAGCCGCCTCCACGTAGATCGCTTCGGTAGGGCAAGCCGCCTCGCACAGAGAGCAGCCAATGCAGCGCTCCAGGCCATTGGCATAGCGCCGCAACTCATGTCGGCCGCGGAAGCGTGGGTAAATCGGAATATCCTCGTGAGGGAACTCCACCGTCACCGGCCTTTGGCGCAGGTGTTTCAACGTCACGCCCATCGCCTTGCCGATTTCTGTCGCGCCCTTCAGAAAATTACCCAACTCCATTGAATTCCTCTTTTCGATGCGGTCCCTACTTCAGGAAAACGGCCAGCACTGCCGAAATACTCACGTACACCAGGCCCAGCGGCAACATGAACTGCCAGCAGAACTTCATCAGTTGGTCGTAGCGCGGCCGGCCAATGCTGGCCCGTACCCAGATGAAAAGAAACAGTAGAATGACCACCTTGATCAACAGGTAGATGGGCCCCAACCAGATGTATTGCTCGGCGAACGGCCCTTTCCAACCGCCAAAGAAGAGTGTCGCCATAATCGCGCTGGTGGAAATCATGTTGACATATTCGGCGATGAAGAACAGCGCGAATTTCATGCCGCCGTACTCCGTCTGAAAACCGGCTACCAACTCGTTCTCCGTTTCCGGCAGGTCGAATGGGCTGCGATTGGTCTCGGCCAGTATACAGATAAAGAAGAACGGAAAGGCCAACCACAGCCAGATCCACTCCCACCAGGGGCGGAAGCCCTCGACCAGTTCGACCAGGCTGAAACTGCCAGCCAGAATCAGAATGCTGACCAGAAAAAGGCCCAGTGGCAGCTCATATGAGACCATTTGCGCAGCCGAACGCAGGGCGCCGAGCAGCGAGTAATTATTGTTGCTGCCCCAGCCTGCCAGTATGATGCCGTAACTCTCGATTCCTGCAACCGCCAGAATCCAGAGAAAGCCGATATTTACGTCGGCAATGGCAGGGGTGCCCTTGGCGATTGGGATGACCGCCCAGATGATCAGCGCGGGCACCAGGGCCATAGCTGGAGCCAGCAGATAGACCGGTTTGTCGACGTGATTTGGGATGATCTCTTCTTTGAAGAACGCTTTGACGGCGTCAGCGGCCGGCTGCAAAAGGCCAAACTTGCCCGCCCGATTTGGGCCGTAGCGCACCTGGAAGCGGGCCAGTAGTTTGCGCTCATACCAGGTGAGGTAAGCGAAACCGGTCAGCAGAACGAAAATCAGTATCAGCGCGCGGATGGCCGGGAAGACCAAAAGCTGTAACCAGTCCATTTAACGCCTTTCCACCTTGACCTGCTGGGTGTTACTGCCGTTGAGCAACGCGCCAACCGGTGCACCTGGCAAACTTTCCGGAATCCAGGCTGTGCCCGTCTGTACCTGCGCGTCGACCGCCGCCTCCAACTCCAGGCTGCCCTGTTCACTATGGACCGAGACCTTACTACCTGCGTCAACGCCGATAGCTGCCGCGTCGGCCGGGTTGAGAGTTACTTTCGCGCCATGCGCTATCCCATGCATCTCCTCGGTCAGGCCAAAGAGCGTGCCGCCGTCGTAGAGTACTGTGCCTGTAACGAGGCTGAGAGGATACTCGGAATTGTCGGGTCCGTCCGCTGATGCTCCCCTTGTGGATCCCTGCTCGGCCTCCGCCGGCGCGGCGTCGGCATCCCACTGGCTGCCCTGATCACCCAGGGCTTCCCAGGACAGGCCGCTATACGCGGGCACGGCCGTGGCGATTTCTGCAGTGACGCTACGAGCGTCCGAAAACGACCACTCTACTCCCATTTGCTTGGCCAGATGCATCAACATCATCCAATCCGGCGCGGCACGCGACTTGGGATTAGTAACGGCCTTAGGCGCCCTCTGAACGCGGCGCTCCAGGTTAGTGTACGTGCCGTCGCTCTCGGACCAACCCAAAGCAGGCAACACTACGTCCGCCTTCTGCGCCGTCTCGGTGGACAGCAGATCGGTGACGACAAGCAGGTCCAGATTGTCCAGACTGGCGGCCCAGTCCGGCGATTCGTCAGCGGGGTTGGCGCCGTTCACAAACAGGGCTTTCATTTCCTGGCTATCCAGCATCTGTTTGTAGGTGTAGCCGGCGAAAGTTGAAAGCGTGCATCCCCACAGCTTTTCCAGCCGCGACCTGGCTTCATCGTCGTCCAATGGGAACTGGCCCGGCAACTGATCGGGCAGCACACCCATATCGCGGCAGCCTTGGGCATTGCCATCCAACCCGACGTAGGCTAGCCGCGCGCCCTCGCCCGCGGCTTGGGCGAGCCCCTCGAGAGCGTCGCGGACCGCGGGGCCATCCTTGCCGCGGGCAGCCATCGGCCCATAAATGATCAGCGTCCGTTCGCTTTCAGTCAACAGTTTAGCCGCCGCCCCAATGGCCGATCCATTCTCGGACGTTCCGGAATTCTCGACAGCCTGCTGCAGGCGGCCAAGGAGCGCAGGCTCTCCACCCGGCTGGTAGGCCAGGTAAGGCCCGTCATAGCGCGTCAACTCGACCTTGCGGGGGTGCGCGATTATCAGTTTGGCCCCGCCTCGCAGGACAGCCCGTTTCAAGTGCAGATCCAGCACCGGCAACTCTTCACTCGGGTCAACGCCGAAGAGCAAAACCGTGTCCACCTGCGGGTCCGGCCCGTACTGCGGCTTCATCACCTCGGTCAGTGCCGGCAGACCGGTGGGCAGGGCCGCGACATCGCCGCCATCGCGGTGGTCAATATTGTTCGTACCGATGACTCCTCGCATAAAACGTTGCAGAGCGTAGTTGCTCTCGTTGCTGATCTTGCCGCTGCCGATGGCGCCGATGCTATCTGCGCCGAACTTTTCCTTTATATCGGTCAACTTCGCGGCGATGTATGCCAGCGCCTCGCTCCATTGCACCGCCGTCAGTTTGCCGTTCTTGCGTACCAACGGTGCGGCAAGCCGGTTCTCGTCGTTGACCCAGGCGTGGGCAAAACGGCCCTTATCGCATATCCACTGGTCGTTGACCTGCATGTTTTCGCGGCCGACGATGCGTCGCAACTGATGCGTGCGGCTGTCCAGGCGCACATTGCAGCCCACCGAACAGTGCATGCAGATGCTGGGCGTGCGCTCGATCTCCCAAGGGCGGTAGGCGAAGCGGGAGACCCGGTTCGTCAATGCGCCCACCGGGCAGAGGTCGATAATGTTGCCGCCGGTCTTGGCATCTACGGGGCGGCCTTCCTGGATGTCGACGATCGTCTCGTTGCCGCGCTCGAACAGGCCCAGCTGCGGCTTGTCCTCCCACTCTTCCAAATAGCGGATGCAGCGCCAGCAGAGTACGCAGCGCTCCTGGTCCAGCACGATCGTGTCGGAAATATCGTAATGCTTCTTGGCGAGCCGCTTCGGTTCGATCAACTGACTTATTCCCGGCCCGAAGCGCATCGTCTGGTCCTGCAACGGGCATTCGCCGCCCTTGTCGCAAATCGGGCAGTCCAGCGGATGATTGAGCAGGATGAAGGCGAGATTTGCTTCCTGCACCGTACGCACCTGTTCGGTATCGGTGCGCACGACCATGCCATCTCCCACCGGCATCGTACAGGAGGCCATCATCGCCGTGCCGCGCGGCCCGTCCACCTCGACCAGGCACATGCGGCAGCAACCGACCGGATCCAGTTTGGGATGCGAACAGAAGACCGGAATCTCGACGCCCGCCATGCGCGCGGCATCGACCAGTAGCGTCCTTGCCGGGACCGACACTTCTTTTTCGTTGATGGTAAACGTTACGTTATCAGCCATAGACGATTACGTCTCCGGTTAAGAGGAGAAACACTTCAGGTTTTGTCTGCTTCAACTTTCGCTGACTGCTGGCGGCATGATATCGACCACCGCAACCTCAAAATCAGGAAATGCCAGCGGCGCAATCGACTCGCCGCTGTGAATTGTCAATTTCGTCTGATAGAGCGCGTCGCCTATAGCGGGCGCGTGAGGATCGCGGTAAACTTCCAGCGAATTGTCGACCAGATTCCAAATCCAATAATCAGGTATGCCCACCTGCGCGTAAATTTCTGCCTTACGTGTGCGGTCATAGGCCAGACTTGAATCCGAGACCTCCATCAGCAACAAAATGTCAGCCGGGAAGGGATGTCGCTCGTCGAGGGTACCGCCCGATTCCTTGGATATAACCAGGTCCGGTTCGGGTTCAGTCATCAATTCGGGAATCGAGATTGGTCCCTGCGCCCGCACTTCTATAGCCTCCTGCGTAATCTGGGAGACCAAAAAACGAAATAGTCGTAAAACTGTCCGAATGTGGGGGGGATTATTGGGACTCATGTACACCAAGACTCCTTCGAGCAGTTCGACCCGTTCGTCCTCATCGAAGAAGCCGATGTCTATCAAATGATGATACTCATCCAGCGTGAATCGCCGCAGGGACAGACCCTCTACCGGGACAACCGGCAGAATTGCCTCCCGTCTCTTGTTACTCTCTCTCCTGACCTGCGCGCCGGCGTCAGGCGCGACAGGGGGCGCCACTGTAACCATTAGGCCCTTCCTCAGTCGTCCCCGGGAACCAAATCATCATGCAGCACGATGTTCCCACCAGCCGGCGCAAATGTGCTATCGCGCAACCCACTTGCCTCGTGCGTATTCGGGCGGTAGTCGGGCCGAATTGGCAATACCGGTCCGACATTCTCCGGATTGGTGCTCTCAATCTGCGACGTAAACTCGCTGCGGAACTTGAGCAGATTGCTCTGCAAGCCCCACACCGACGCCTCGCCAAAGGGGCAGAAACTCTTACCGGCGATATTGTCGGCAATAAACTCCATCAGTTCCACGTCTTTGCCCAGGCCCTGCCCCTCCTCGATGCGTATCAGGATCTTCTCCAACCAGGCAGTACCCTCCCGGCACGGTGTGCACTTGCCGCAGCTCTCATCGCGATAGAAGCCCAGCGTGCGTCTCGCCACCTCAACCATGGATGTGCGATCGTCGATCGCAATCACACCGGCCGAGCCAAGCAGCGAACCGGCCTCAGCCACGCTCTCGTAGTCCAACGGCGTATCAAACTGATCAGGTGTCAGCAGCTTCATCGACAGGCCGCCGGGCACAATCGCCTTTATGGGATGGTTCTCGTCCTCCGGCCCACCGCCATACTTATTCACAAGCTCACTCAACGGCGTCGCGTGGGGCAGCTCGTACAGTCCCGGCCGTTTTACGTTTCCGCTCAGGCAGAAGATGCGCATGCCGGGGCTGCGCTCGGTTCCGTACTCCTTGTACCAGTCGACGCCGTGGCGCATCACATGCGTGACATTGCAGATCGACTCGACGTTATTCACAATCGTCGGCTTGGCATACAACCCTTCTACCGCGGGGAAAGGGGGCTTCAGTCGCGGCTGCCCGCGATAGCCTTCCAAACTCGTCAGCTGCGCCGTTTCCTCGCCGCACTCGTATGCGCCCGCGCCGCGGTGCAGCACAATGTCAAGGCTTTTGCCGCTGCCGAAAATATTATCGCCCAGATAACCTTTGGCTTCGGCCTCCGCCAGCGCATCCTGCATACGTACGTATGCAAAGTAGTATTCGCCGCGTATATAAATGAAGGCCTTTTCCGACTCGATCGCATGGCAGCTCAAAATGATGCCTTCAATGAGCTGGTGCGGATCGTACTCCATCACAATGCGATCTTTGAATGTGCCCGGCTCCGATTCGTCGGCGTTTACAACCATGTAGCGGGGACCCACGCCCGGCGGCAGAAAGCCCCACTTGATGCCCGTTGGAAAGCCTGCCCCGCCGCGACCGCGGATGCCGCTGGCCTTGATCTGCTCCACCATGTCGGCCGGCTCGATCTCGTTCAACACGCGGCGTGCCGTAGAATAGCCGCCGTCGGCTTCGTACGGCTCAATCTTGTGGCTGTCCGGCTCGTTCAACCGCGCCATCAGATAACGCGGCTCCATACCGCCGTTGCGATAGGGAACATCCGCCTCGCCCTCATTGTTCGGGTCGGCCTCCGGCGTCCAGCGTGCCAGGCTGCTGAAGCCCTTGCCGGCCTTGAGCACCTCAATCGCCTTCTCCACATCCTCAGCAGAGTCCAGGTCCTCGAAATAGCGGATCTGACCGGTCTTTTGGTCGGTAACGATCGCCATCGGCGCCGTGACGCATGAGCCAAGACATTCCATATGATCAAGCGCAAACTGACCGTCTTCGGTTTTCTCGCCGTGGTGGATGCCCAGTGTGCTCTCAAAGTTGTGAAGACACTGGTTTCCCCCCCGC
The DNA here is from genome assembly GCA_002238445.1 of Caldilineaceae bacterium bin5. Classification (GTDB taxonomy): domain Bacteria; phylum Chloroflexota; class Anaerolineae; order Caldilineales; family Caldilineaceae; genus Bin5. The sequence goes on along the minus strand of MPML01000001.1, from coordinate 270,787 downwards.
AGCATGCAGGGTACGTTGGTACATACTTCGATATGATATTCGCCCTTCGGCTCTTCATGAAGCATGTTGTAGAAGCCAACGACTGCGCCAACCTCTGCCGGCGCGATTCCCAGAATCTCGGCCAGTTCGTCCTGCGCCTCCACTGGACAGTAGCCAAATTCGTGCTGGATTACATATAATGCCGGCAGAATCCCTGAACGCTGGCGTCCGGCCGGATAGCGTGCCAGTATCTCGTCGATCTCCTGCCGCATCAGTTCCGTGATCATTTCATACCCCAATTGCGGTAATCAGCAGACAATCATCCGTTCCCAGTACTGCCTGCTGGCCACCGGTGTTATCGGTCCACCTCGCCCAGCACAATGTCAATTGACCCGATATTCGTTACGACGTCGGACAGCATCTCGCCGCGACTGATATGGTCGATGGCGTAAAGATTGTTGAAGCTGGGGCCATGAACGTGCAACCTGTACGGCTTTGCCGAACCGTCGCTATAGACGTAGAATCCCAGCTCACCTTTGCTGCTTTCGATGCCGTTGTAGAAAAAACCGGGCGGCACATGGAAGCCTTCGGTCATCAGCTTGAAGTGGTGAATCAAAGCCTCCATGCTCACGTCCAACTCGGCGCGCGGCGGCGCGGTCACTTTGCGATCGTTGGACTTGAAAAGGCCGCTGGGCAGATTCGCAACCGCTTGCTCCAAAATTCGCACGCTCTGACGCATCTCCTCCAACCGGATACTGAAACGTCCATAACAGTCGCCGCGGTCGCTGGTTGGCACCTCGAATTCATAGGCCTCATAACCGCAGTACGGCCGGTCGCGGCGCAAGTCCCAATCGACGCCGCTGCCCCGCAGCATCGGCCCGGTCAACCCCATCGCCAGCGCATCCGCGCCTCTGATATGACCCACGTCGGTCAAGCGCTCTTGCCACAACGGCGCCTCGGTCAACATGGCCTCATACTCGCTGATCTTGCCCGGCATCAGTTTCAGGAAGTCCTTCAACTCGGAAATAAAGGCATCGGGCAGATCCTGCCAAACACCGCCGATGCGAATATAACTGACTGTCAGACGCGCGCCGCAGACCATCTCGAACAGATCCAGAATCCGCTCCCGTTCGCGGGTGGCGTACATCAACAGGCTCATGCCCGTGCCCGATACATCCAGCACGTGGGTCGCCAGCCAGAACAGATGAGAGGCGATTCGCTGCATCTCCGCCATAATCACCCGGATTACCTGCGCCCGTTCCGGAATCTCCAGCCCAAGCATATGCTCGATCGTCAAGCAGTATCCCAGATTGTTCGACATCGAGGAAAGATAGTCCATCCGGTCGGTGTAGTAGACGAAATCCTTATAGCGCTTGTTTTCGCCCGTCTTCTCAAAACCTGAATGAAGAAAGCCCAAGTCCGGGTCGATGCTCACGATGCGCTCGCCGTCCAGTTCCACCACCAGGCGCAGCACGCCATGCGTGCTGGGATGATGCGGCCCCATGTTGATCACCATGTTCTGGCGGCTCATACCGGGCGGAAGGTCCGGCGCGACGCTCACCGAAGGCAAAATCTGCGTGCCCAGCGTATCAAACTCCGGATCGTCCCACGTAAAGGTGAATGGAACCTCTTCGCCGCCAAGGGGGGCCTGCTTCTGCAGAGGATGGTTGTGCCAATTCTTAGGCATCAATATCCGGCGCAAATCCGGATGCCCGTCGAACCTGATCCCCATCAGGTCGTACACCTCCCGCTCAGGCCACTCCGCTCCTCGGAACACGCCGGTCAGGCTGTCAATATGCGGCATTGCGCCATTGTCGCCATCCCCTGCTTCGCAGTCAGCGACCACGGTCAGGTGTTGGTTGCGGGCGTAGGAACGAAACTGGTAGACCGTTTGAAAACGTGAATCCCCGTTCTGAGGCAGCTGCGATTTGTCCAAGCTGGTCACGTCGATCAGCGTTTCATACCGGAGTTCGGGATCATCACGCAGAAATGTTGCGAGAGCCTTCAGCCGTCCGGCATCCACTTGCACGACCTGATTGCCATGGTGCAAGCCGGCCGCGACGATATCCTCCCCAAACTGCTCGCAAATGCGCCGCGTATCGTCTGTCTCCCCGCTCGGCAGAGGCGCCAGTCCAGGGATGCCCGGTGGATTCAGCGTGCGCTGTGACTCGTATGAGCGAAATATCGGTGAAACATCAAGAGGCATCTCTTAACTCGCTCTCTCTTTGCTCCTACTGCCCGGAAGAACACGGGTAGGAGATTACACGGCCAGAATTCTCGGTCCGCCTACCGCGGCTTTCTACGCAGCCGCGCCAGCACTGTCAAACGCCCAAGGGCATGATCTCATCAACGGTTACCGGTTCGTCGACCTTGCGGCCCGCCCCAACAGATTCACGCTTCTGTTTGGCGCGCAGCATATCCATTGCATAGAGTAACGACTCGGGCCGAGGTGGGCAACCGGGAACGTACACGTCGACGGGGATAATCTTGTCCACCCCTTGAATGATGGCATAGTTGTTGAATGGTCCACCTGCGCTGGCGCAGATCCCCATCGCGATCACCCATTTGGGCGCCAACATCTGATCATAGATCCTCTTAATTACCGGCGCCATTTTGTTGCTCACGCGACCGGACACAATCATAAGATCGGCCTGCCGCGGGCTCGCCCGGAACAGTTCCGACCCGTATCGAGCGATGTCGTGACGGGCCGTACCGGTTGCGATCATCTCCATCGCGCAACAAGCCAACCCAAAGAGCAGCGGCCAAGTACTATTGGCCCTGCCCCAGTTGATCACGCTGTCCAGCGACGTTGTCAGTATGCCTTCAGGAACCTTTTCTTCTAGACCCATTTCCGTTCCCTCTTATTTGCTGCCCTGTATGTGCTATTCAGAGCCAAGGCAGGAGGAAGCAACACCGGATCGCGGCGTCACGCTTACAGCTTTCAAGGCTTTCCTATCAGGTGTCTGCGGCTGTCAGTTGTCAATTTCCCGAGAATTTCCGTGGGCGGTCACAAGTTCATTCAACCGCTAGTCCCAGTCGAGAGCGCCCTTCTTCCATTCATAGAGGAAACCTACCACGAGGACAATGAAAAAGGGAACCATTGCCACCAGCGCAAACACGCGCAGATCCTGCAGGACCGCCGCCCACGGGAAGAGGAAGATCACTTCGATGTCGAAAATCAGGAAGAGCATCGCAACCAAATAGTACTTTACCGGGAAGCGCCGCCGGGCGTCGGCAAAGGGGATGATGCCCGACTCATATGGCTCCAGTTTCTGACTATTACGCTCTCGTGGACCAAGCAGGGTGGGCAACCCGATGGCGATTGCGCCAAATCCGGCTGCCAGGAGGATCAATATGAGCAGGGGCAGATAGTCGCTTGCCATCCCGATTTTCCTTTTCAGCGCTCCTGACCGGCTTGGGGAACTGTTCGTGCATTTTTCCACGAACGCATTTATTCTAGCACGAACTGAAAATGGCTGTCAAAGCCCATAGACGCCAATTATTTGGTTGAAAGGAAACTACCCAGCCACCCTCATTTCGCTCCACTGCGCGAGGCAAACAATGGTGCTTCTCAATCCTCACTCCACTCCCCTCATTCCTCGATTTTCAACGCCCTTATGCAACTTCGTCATCCTCCTGTGGGGAGGCCTATCCCGAATTCCTTTCGACAGCCGCTCGCCTCCCCCTAGCTCCCATCCTGTAGTTTAGGCGGTCGGCCCTTCGGCCTTCCCTTGTGCGGGGGGACACCCCCCGCAATGCCCCCCTCCAAAACCATGCTTCCCCACCTCCGCAGAAGCCTCCTGCCAGTGTCTACCAAGGATCGACACTCCCTGCAACGCCCCCTCCGAAAGCCTGTCCCACCATCGCCACACAATATTCCTGCCATAATCTGCTGGCCACGCTTTGAACCATGACGTTCTATATACTCTCTTCGGCGACCGACGACTATACATGACAAAACACTGGATGTGGCGAAATACCGAACATGGCCAAGCCGCTGCGATTCTGTGAAACAATAGATATGCAACCGCGCGAGAAAACGCGTTTGCAAAGGGTGCAGACTTTTCCTATCAGAAATCGCTATGCTATACTTTCGCGGGAGTTTGTTAAATTCCACACAAACGGATTTTCGGCTATGCTCAGTCAATATTTCTTCATTCTCGTTATGTCCGGCCTGGCGGTCGTGTTGCCTGTTTCTGCCATCGTCATGGGCCACTTCCTTGGCCCCCGGCGGCCCGATGAGATCAAGAACGACATCTATGAAAGCGGTGTCGAAACAATTGGCGAGACGTGGGTGCAATTTCGCGCGCAATACTATCTGATTGGCCTGGTTTTTGTCGTGTTTGATGTCGAAGCGCTGTTTCTCTTTCCAATCGCCGTCGCTTACCAGCAGCTGGAAATGTTCGCCGTGTTTGCAACAATCTTCTTCGTCCTGCTGCTTGTGATCGGGCTGTTGTACGACTGGCGCAAGGGCGCCCTTGAGTGGCAGTAGACTTGGCATCGACGCAGCACATGTCGAGTTGCAGCGCGGTCCCATTTGACCGCAAATCCACAGCCCTCTGTTTGGAGGCACTGTAATGCAGATTACCCAATGGAGCGATGTGCTTTCTGGCTGGCTTATGGGAATGGGACTGCCAGGCTGGGCGGCCATCGCCATAGTATACGGCGTCGGCTCCTTCATTCTTATCAACTACGGCATGTTGTCTGTGCTCTTGTTGATCTGGATCACCCGCAAAGCAATCAGCCGCATGCAGGACCGCATCGGCCCCAATCGAGTCGGCAAATACGGACTGCTCCAGACCGTCGCTGACGCGGCCAAGCTGCTCTCCAAAGAGGACATCACCCCTTACCAAGCCGACAAGATCGCGTACAATCTTTCGCCGGTTCTGGCTGTTTCCGGCGTATTGATGTTGCTGGCAGTGGTACCCTTTGCGCCGGGATTGAGCGGCGTGGACCTGAATATCGCCGCCCTCTATATTGTTGCGCTCGGCTCGATTGGCATCATGGCCGCGTTGATGGCCGGGTGGGGCAGCAACAACAAGTATGCCCTGCTGGCCGGCTTTCGCGTGGTGGCGCAACTGCTGAGCTATGAAATTCCTCTGGTGTTGGCAATCCTGACCGTCGTTCTTCTCACCGGTTCGATGCGCTTCGGCAATATCGTCGAAATCCAGTCGCTGCACGTGGCCGGCTTTAACCTCGGCCTGGGCTGGCTCGGCATCGTTATGCCGGGTGCGCTGATCGTATTTTTCATCAGTTCGCTGGCTGAGGCCGAACTTACGCCTTTTGACCTTCTGGAAGCGGAATCAGAACTAATCGCCGGTTTCCATATCGAGTATTCGGGCATGAAGTTCGCCATGTTCTTCCTGGCCCAGTTCCTGAACGCATGGATACTGGCTGCCGTTGGTGTCACGCTTTTCCTCGGCGGCTGGCAGGGCCCCGGCGTTGGCTTGCCGGTCATCGGTCCGCTGCTGGGTCTCGGATACTTCATGATAAAAGTGTACGGTATATACGTCCTGCAGCAGTGGATCCGCGGAACCTTCCCCCGCATCCGTATCGATCAGATGATGTCTTTTGCCTGGAAGGTTCTTGTCCCACTGATGATCGGCCTGATTCTTATCCAGGCAATTATCCAGAAGCTGCCGACACCAGTCGCCATTCAATACGTGCTGATCTTTATCGCCAATGTCGGTGTGATGGCCGTCGTTGCCTACGTACTGCAGAAGTATTTCCGTGAAGAGCAGATCCGTACAAAGCGATCATTCGAACCAAAGTCCCTAATTGGAGCGATGCAGGTTTCTGACGAAGGCACCATGTACTAGGTTAGGACCTGCAGTACCTGGACCGGAACAGGCCTTGCTGAAATTCCGGGTATTGGTGAAGGCAGATTTAGTCGCCAACACAAAAGGCAGGAGATCTCATGCAGTTACCGTTGGGCGTAGAGGTACCGATCCCGACATTCGAACAGTTCGTGTTCATCCAAGTGGCCTTGCTTACGGCAGTTGCCGCCCTGGCCGTGGTGATGAGCCGTAACCTCTTTCACAGCGCTCTGGCCCTGACCCTGACCTTTTTCGGCGTGGCCGGGATCTATGTATTTCTCGAGGCCGAGTTCCTGGCGGTGAGTCAGGTCCTGGTGTACGTCGGCGCGATCGCCATGCTGATCGCTTTTGCTATTATGCTCACCCGCAGCATGATGTACGGGCGCACATCACCGCTCAACAACCAGTGGGGCAAATCATCGTTATTCGCCCTCCTCTTTTTTATGGGGCTGTTGGCCTTTGCACGCGCAACGCCCTGGCCGTCCGCAGGGGAGCCCGTCGTCGCCGATGAGGCGCTTATTGCCGAACTGGGCAGAGAATTCGTAACGACCTACGTTGTCGCATTTGAAGTTCTTGGGCTGCTGCTCCTACTGGCTTTGGTCGGCGCAGTCATGTTGGCCCGCGACCGATAATTCCGGTCGCCGGTCGCATTTGGAAAATGCAAATGAAAGGCCGCCCATCGCCGGCCGCCGCATCTTTTTGAGGTTGATCTTATGGTTCCGCTAAGTTGGTATCTAATGCTCGCCGCCTTCCTGTTTTCGTGCGGCTTGTACGGCGCGCTTGCAAGGCGCAATGCCATCGCCATGCTCATGGGAATCGAGTTGATGCTCAACGCAGCCAATATCAACCTGGTGGCATTCTGGCGGCACGGTGTCGGCCCGATGGAAGACCTGACCGGTCAGGCTTTTGCTGTACTCATTATCGGCTTGGCCGCAGCCGAAGCCGCTGTGGGCCTCGCGTTAATTATCGCCGTCTACCGCGAACGGCGCACCATCGATGTTGACGAGTTGGACATTCTTTCAGGCTGAGCCGGCGCCAAAACTGTTGTGGCATCTCTCTGAACGGCGGGAGCGGAGTTAAGACACAAAAGTGGCCAAGAAGCAGTTGACAGGGACACTTGAAGAACAGTGTAGTTTTCTGTACGAGCTTGCGCAGGAGAAGATGGCCAGCGGCAACTACACCGGCGCGGTGTATGTGCTCAAAGAGATAATAAAGTACCAGCCGAATTACGCAGACGCAGCGCAAATGCTGGAGAACGCCCGCCAGCACAAGAAAGAGCAACTATTCCGCCTGTTTGTCTCTCTAGGCGGCGCGATCCTCTTCATCGGCATCGGCTCGACCGCCGGGCTGCGAAACGATTTGGGGTTGCTCGCCTTGGGAATTGTCGGTCTGCTTATAGGATATGGATTTTCCAATCTGGTTAGAAGGCCGGTAACGTCTTAGCAGTTCGCCTGCTATCTGAATTGACGACGGAAAACCGTTCGATTTCCATTTAACTTTGAGGCTTTTTCATGGAAGGACTATTCAGCGTCACCTGGGTTGTGCCGATTCCGCCCTTCCTGGCATTCCTGGCGATAGTGCTCTTTCTGAACAAGAACAAACGGGGCAGCGCACTAGTAGCGATTGGCGCCGCCGTTCTCAGTTTACTGTTGGGTTGGGGCATCGCCTTCGCTTCATTCTTCAGTAGCCACTTCGGCGAACACCCGATTGACGAGGCGATATACTCGATTCCTACCGGCGCTACTGAGTTTGTCATCGGCTACGCTGTAGATCCGGCCAACGCCTTGATGCTCTTCATGGTGCCCTTCCTGGTGTTGATGATATTCATCTACTCCAGCGGCTACATGTCCTTCCCTCACCATCTGCAGGCTTCCCAGTACCCGACCGCCTACGCGCAGGGCAAAGATCCCCGCTACAGCCGCTTTATGGCCTACATCTGTCTGTTCGCCACCGGCATGCTTGGCCTGGTCGTCGCCAACAATCTGCTCCAGTTTTTTGTGTTCTGGGAGATTATGGGGCTTTGCAGTTATCTGCTCATCGGCTTCTGGTACGAGAAGGCATCTGCCAGGGCTGCCGCGGTGAAGGCGTTCATTACCACTCGCATTGGCGACGCTCTCCTCATGATCGGCCTGCTCCTGCTGTACGTGAGGAGCGAGCCCAGCAGCCTGCGCTTCAGCGAGCTTTTCACCGGAGAGAATCTGGACCAATTAGCCCATTCGCTGGTTGAGCTGCCTCTGTTCGGCGAAGTCCACTGGATTTCACTTATCGGCGTGCTCATCTTCTGCGGCGCCATCGGCAAGAGCGCCCAGTTCCCGCTGCACATATGGTTGCCTGATGCGATGGAAGGGCCAACGCCCGTCAGCGCCATGATCCACGCCGCGACGATGGTTTCCGCAGGCGTCTTCCTGCTGGTGCGCATGTTCCCGATTTACGAGTTCTCCGGTGAAGTCTCCAGCGGAACCCTGCAGTTCGTCGCCTTTATCGGTGCATTTACCGCCCTGTTTGCGGCTACGATCGCCGTCGCCCAGTGGGATATCAAACGGGTGCTGGCATACTCCACCATCTCCCAACTCGGGTATATGGTTGCTGCCATCGGCATGGGAGCATACGTGGCCGCACTCTTCCACCTGCTGACACATGCCTTTTTCAAGGCTCTCCTCTTCCTCGGCTCCGGCAGCGTGATACACGGCGTTGAACATGGCTACCATCATGCCCACGAGCACGCGCACGACGACCACGAAGAGAGCCACGGTGAACATATCGTGCGCCGCGCCGATGGTGTTCTCGACACCGAAGACGCCCAGGACATGCGTAACATGGGTGGCCTGCTGACGCGGATGCCCCGTACAGGATGGACGTTTATCATTGGCGGGCTCGCTCTATCAGGCTTCCCCCTGGTCACCGCCGGATTCTGGTCAAAAGATGAGATACTGGCGTTCGCCTGGGACGGCAGCCACCAGTGGGTTTTCTGGACGCTTGCCCTGGCGGCCTTCCTGACCGCTTTCTACACCATGCGCCAGATCGGCCTGACATTCCTGGGCCGGCCGCGCACGGAAGGAGCCTCCCACGCTCCCGAAAGTGTTGCCAGCATGACAACACCGCTGATCCTGATCAGCTTCTTTGCCATCGCTGCCGGCTGGGTCGGCATCCCGGCTTCATTCCCTGTTCTGGGCGGAATTGTTCCCAACTGGATGGAGCACTTCCTCGAACCTTATATGGAGTACATGCACCTGCATCCGCACCACCCATCATTCCACATCATGCCGCTGGCAGTCTCACTGCTGGTCGCGCTGGGCGGTCTCGGCGCGGGTTATCTGGTCTATGGAAAAGGGTTGAAAGAAGGCCAGACCGACCCGGTCGCTCGAATCCTCGGTCCGATCTGGTGGATGTGGCACCGCAAATATTGGATCGATGAACTTTATCACGGCACGATTGTTCTGTTTACAATGTGGCTGAGCCGCTTCCTGGCGCTGTTTGACCGCGATTGGATCGTCGACTGGATCGTGAACGGAATCGGTCGGCTCGCCCTTCGGTTCGGCGAGCTCACTTCAGACTTCGACAAATTCGTGGTTGACGGATTCGTTGACGGTGTCGGATGGATCTCCGACCAGGCCGGCCACATCGCCCGCATGCTGCAGGACGGCCGCGTGCAAACATATCTGCTTTTCGGTATGTTGATCCTGGCTGTGTGGCTGTTCCTGAACGTACTACCTGTGATACTTACATTGGTGTAAGGGTTTGCGCCATACCGTGTTCACGTTTTCAAACGGTGGCGCATCTTATGCGCAATTTCTGACTTACCTAAACTCTGCCTGGAGACGGCTTCATGGAATCACCTGATTCAATTGTCCTTACTATCCTGCTCTTCTGGCCGCTGGTGGCGGCACTTCTGGTCATCCTGCTGGGCCGCAGCGACAGCCTGATCAAGAAAGGTTCGATCTGGGCAAGCCTGCTCCCCCTTGGCCTCAGCATCTATCTGCTGTTTGCCTACGACTCCAACACCGGGGGTTTGCAGTTTGAACAGTTCGCCGAGTGGATTCCCCAACTCAACGCCGGCTACCACATCGGCGCCGACGGACTGAGCATTCCTCTGATCTTTCTCACCGCGCTGCTCAGCACACTGAGCATCTACTACAGTGCCGGTGTCATCAACGAGCGCGTCAAGGAATACTTCTTCTTGATGCACCTGTTGGAGTTCAGCATGTTGGGCGTCTTCCTGGCCCTGGACTATGTCCTCTTCTATGTCTTCTGGGAGATCAGCCTGGTGCCGATGTACTTTCTCATCGGTATCTGGGGTGGAGCCAATCGCGGATATGCTGCCACCAAATTCTTCATCTACACTCTGGTCGGCTCCGTCGCGATGCTGCTCGCCATTCTCGGCGTCTACTTCGCAACCGGCACATTCGATATTGTTGAGGCGGCCGCGGCCCAGCCTTTTGCCGGCAACCTGACTCTGGCCAGCCTTGCGTTTTGGGGCTTCTTCTTCGGATTCGCCTTCAAAGTGCCCAGCTTCCCCTTCCACACCTGGCTGCCCGATGCCCATACTGAGGCGCCTACCGCCGGCTCGGTCATTCTGGCTGGCGTTCTCCTGAAATTGGGCGCTTACGGCATGTTGCGCATCATGTTGCCCAGCTTTCCCGAGGCTTCCGTCTATTGGGCTACCTGGCTGGTGGGATTGGGTGCAATCGCCATTGTCTACGGAGCATTCGTTTGCGTTGCCCAGACCGATCTGAAGCGCTTGATCGCTTACAGCTCAGTCAGTCATATGGGCTACGTCATGCTGGGCATCGGCGCTGCCGCCGCAGTGATGACGCCCGACGCCTTGGCGAGCGCGGTTAACCGCTTCGGCCTGAGCGCAGAGGCCATCCAGGACAGCGCGGCCATGGCCCTCAATGGCGCAGCCCTGCAGATGTTCAACCATGGCATCATCACCGGCGCGCTGTTCTTCCTCGTCGGCATAATCTATGAACGCGCCCATACGCGTGACCTGGCGCGGTTCGGTGGGCTGGCGACAAAGACACCGCACTTCTACGGCCTGATGCTGACCGCTGCCTTCGCCAGCCTGGGCCTTCCCGGTCTGGCCGGCTTCTGGGCAGAGCTTTTCACCTTCCGCGGCGCCTTCGCCATCATGCCCTACTGGGCAGCTTTCGGCACGATCGGTATCGTCATCACCGCCGTCTACATTCTCTATCGCATCATCCAGAATGTGTTCCTGGGCGAGTATGACCCGAGTAAGCTCACTCACTGGACAACTGCGCAAGGGGAACACGCCGACGGCCCAACCGACATGGTCGGCTTCGAAAAGGTGACGATGTGGCCGCTGATCGCAGCAATGTTCCTGATCGGTATCTATCCAACGCCGCTGGTGAAATACTTTAATCAGTCAGCGCGGGAACTCTTAGCCTTTGTGCAGAATCTCATCTGATCACAGTTAATCACGGTATTGACCAAGTGCCGGCTGCCACCGCAAATTCGAACTACCGGCAACCGGCATCTGCCAACAGGTGCTTCTGAATGGAGAACAATACGTGGGCGACATAGGATATCTCGCACCCGAAATCATATTACTCATCGGCGGCCTGTTCATCTTCTGCCTGGACTTGGCCTATGACCCCGGCGTAGGCAAAAAGTCGGGTCTGAGTTACATGGCGCTGTCGGCGCTCTTTCTGACCGCAGCCCTTGTAGCCGCCGTGCTGCAACTGAACATCTCCGATCCGGAAGCGGGGCCGAAAGTCGCCTTCTCGATGATGACCATCGACAACTTCGGCAGCTTCATCAAGGTCACCATCTTCTCCGGCATGATCCTGACCACCATTGCCGGCGGGCGCTACATGAACCGCCGCTCCGGCAACCAGGGCGAGTTCTGGACATTCTTCCTCATGGTCAGCCTGGCGATGAGCATTGCCGCCAGCGCCAACAACCTGGTCCTGATCTACCTTGCAATTGAATTCCTGTCGATCACCAGCTATATGCTGGCCGGCTTCCTGCGCGAGAATCGCCGCAGCAACGAGGCCGGGCTGAAGTACTTCCTCTACGGGTCGATCGCTTCGGCCGTCATGTTGTATGGCATCAGTCTACTCTATGGCGCCACCGGATCACTCTACCTTCACGACATCGCCGCTGCCTTTTCCGAGATTATTGGCGAGTCCACCGAGATTAGCGGCTTGGCTTTTGCCGGCCTGCCGGCGATGCTCCTGATTCTGGCGGGACTGGGATTCAAGGCAAGCCTGGCACCCTTCTACCAGTGGGCGCCGGACACCTACGACGGCTCGCCTACACCCGTAGCTACCTATCTGTCAACTGCCTCCAAGGCCGCTGCCTTTGCCGTGCTGGCCCGATTCTTCATCGTGGCCATGGCCTCATTTCAGGTCAACTGGGTGCCCGTTCTGGCCGCCTTTAGCATTATCACCATGACGATGGGCAACCTTGCAGCGCTGCGGCAGAACAGCGTAAAACGCATGCTGGCCTACAGCTCCGTGGCCCAAGCCGGCTATATTCTGATGGGTTTGGTGGCTGTTACGTCGAATTCGCCGAGCGCGATGGACGGTCTCAACGGCGTGCTGCTCTATCTTTTCGCCTATCTGTTCACCAACGTCGGCGCCTTCCTCGTGGTTATGGCGCTGGAAGAAACGGTCAACAGCACGCATATCAGCGCCTACCGAGGTCTGATAAAGCGGGCGCCCTGGCTGGCGGTTATGTTTACAGTCTTCCTGCTCAGCCTGACCGGCATCCCACTGACCGGCGGCTTCTTCGGCAAATTCTACGTTTTCGGCGCCGCCATACAGCGCCAGTACTTCTGGCTGGCAGGCATTGGCATGATCAATGCAGGGCTGGCCGCCTTTTACTATCTGCGCGTGGTCAGGGAAATGTTCTTCACCCAGGAAGGTGAAGGCGAGGTTCTGGACGTACCAATGGCTCTGCAGACCAGCCTCCTGATCTGCACCGTCGCCACAATCTGGATCGGCGTCTATCCCAGCGCCGTGCTCGAATGGGTCAGCAACGCCTCCGTCCAACTGCTGTCGGTTGTCCCATAGGCAGTCAGGGCGTGGGCACGTCCTCGCGCAGCAGCCCCTCCGATTTTAGCGCACTCCAAAGCTCCGCCGGGACAGGCCGTTGGAGCAGGTCGAAGTTTGACTGCACATGCATCACTTCGATCGCGCCGGGAATGATGGCCGCCACAATCGGGTTGGCCAACAGGAACTGCAGCGCCGCGCACGGCAAAGGCGTCTCGTAGCGTTGACAAATCCGCTCGATACGGTTCGTTTTCTCCATTATCTCCGGCGACGCCGGTGCATAAAAGTAATGGGCCCCGGGCACTGCACCAGTTGCCAGTATGCCAGATGCAAAGACCGCGCCGACGATGATACTAATGTTGTTTTCCTCGCATAGCCCAAACTCCTCTTCCTGCATCTCCTGCGTCAGCAGGTTATACCCGTAGGCGACCAAAAAGAAGTCCAGATCCACCAGATCGAGGAAACGCGGTATCATCCCCAATTCGTTGATGCCGGCACCAACACCCTTCACGAGCCCGTGACGGCGCAGTTCGTCGAGCGCGCGCCACCCGCTGGTAAACAGCTGTGTCAGGTAGGCGCTAACGCGGGCCTCCGTCTCGTGAAAGTAGAAATCCAGGTCGTGTATGACCAGCAGATCGATAGAAGGCAGGCTGAGCCGCTGCAGGCTGTCCTCAAATGAGCGCATGATGCCATCGTAACTGTAGTCAACCGTGAACTCGAACGGCAGCGCGCCCACAAAGGGACCAGGATCAAACGTTGACAAGTCATGTACCGGGCGGAAGACTCGTCCGACTTTGGTCGAAAGCACATAGTCCTCTCGCTGCTGCTGGCGCAGGAAGTGGCCGACGCGGTGCTCGCTTTTGCCGTTGCCATAGAAGGGAGACGTGTCATAGAGCCGCACGCCCACATCCCAAGCTGCCTGCAATACGCCCTGTGCCCTTTCCTCATCGAGCACATCGAACAGATCACCCAACGGGGCAGTCCCCAGACCGAACTCGGAAACCAAAGTCCCCGTTCGGCCAATCTCCCTCTGCGGTATGTTGTTCATCGATCGCTCTCCCGGCGAAAATGCTTCTAATATGAGGTGTTAAGTCCCTTGAAAAAACGCACCCAGCCAGCACGGCCCAAACGCCCCGCGGGCACAATATGACCGTCCGCGAGCCGCACTCCAATTCCAGCTATGGTTTGAAATCTGCGTTATCTGTATGTTACTATGAAACTATCTCCTGATACCATTCCAGGCAACGGGATGGAAATCCGAACTGCTCCCTCCAAAAAAAAATTTACATGTGTTACTGCGGAGTCTGTAAACCCACGGAGATCTGAAATTATGACAACTACCCAAAATCCACCACGAACACATGCAAAAGATACAAGCAAGACAGCCGTCTTGGTCGCGACTATCCGCGCCGTACATCTGCGCTGGCACAACCCTCCGCACGTTTTTGAAGACACCTATGCTTTGCAGATGCTGACGCCATTCTGGCATGGGGTCGCAAAGTACAGGGTCCTCAAGTGGCTTGTCGGCGACGTGATTCTGGGCGTCTACCGCCCCGTTTATCCGGCAGTCGTCCTGCGGTCGCGCTATACCGAAGACCAACTGGAAGAGGCGATCGAGTCCGGCACCGCCCAATATGTGATTCTAGGCGCCGGACATGATACATTCGCGCTGCGGCGCAAAGACCTGGCTGATAAAGTGCGCGTCTTTGAAGTGGATCACCCTGCTACCCAGGAAGTAAAGCGGCAGCGGGTCATGAAGGCAAACGGGAGCATTCCCTCAAACCTCACCTTTGTACCGGTGGACTTCGAGCACGACAAAATGGACGAGGAACTGGTGAAAGCGGGCTTCGACTCTCAGGCGCCAGCCTTTTACTCCTGGCTTGGCGTAACCTACTACCTCACGCAAGACGCTATCCGGGAAACTCTTGATCGGGTTGCGGAACTGTCTGCGTCCGGTAGCCGTATCGTATTTGACTTCAAAATCGCCAAGCACATGATGTCCCCGGAGTGGGCAACTCTCGCCGAAAAGATGGAGGGCTTCGTAGCCCGCCGTGGAGAACCGATGCTGACCGACTTTACCCCGCAGTCGCTGAGCGATTTGATGGCCAGGCACGGCTACACTGAGGTTGAGATGATGCCGCCCGATGAGCAGGGCCGGCGCTATCTTGGCGACCGCACCGATATTGTGCCGACCGAGTTTTTCTACTTCGCCCAATTCGCTGTCAAGCAGCCGTCCGAGGAGAATTCTGCATGACGACAATAACGCCACCACCCGCGCACCTCGAAGATGAGTGGCTGCTTGACAATCTCCCAATGCGGCGTTTCATCGGCGCAGTAAACGACACTCGCACCCGTGAATCGGACCCCCGCAAGATCGTAGCCAGGATCCGCCCTGAGTTCGTCGACCTGCTGGCCGATCCGGCCTGGCTGCCGCAGAAATTCCAAGTACCATCCGAGGATAGCGGCATGGGGGGCGGCATCGGCATGTGGCTGCTCTATCGTGCCGGCGATGGCGGCCTGGCATTTTCGGCCCTGGTCGTACCTCCAGGCGCGCAGACGCCCGTGCATGATCATTTGGCCTGGGGGCTTGTAGGTCTATACAAGGGCGAGCAGGAGGAAGAGGTCTTTACCCGCCAGGACGACGGTCGCAACGAATCCCACGCCGAGCTGACTATGTCTGTGCGCCAGACGCTGAGGCCAGGCGACTTCTACGAGTTGCTGCCGGAAAATGACATTCACCGTGTCCGCACGACCAGTCCCGGTACATCAGTCTCGCTCCATCTGCTGGGCAACGACAATGGCTGCATCTGGCGCCACCGCTACGATCCTGACACCGACTCCGCGCACCCCTTTCGCTCCGGATGGCTCAATGTGGACTGCCGCGAATATGAAGGCAGCTAGACAGGCACCAACGACTTTCCAATGCACTTAGGAGAAACCGAATGGCCAACCGTGTTAACCGGGCAATAGAACTACTGAATCAGGGCCAGCCGATCTACTACAGCGGCGCCCATACCGGCCATGTTCTGACTCACCAACAGGGCGCAAAAGATGCCGCCATCTGGTCCGACTACATAAATGTAGGAATGGAGCATGGCTCCTTCGATTTGGGCGGTCTCGAACGTTATATGCAAGGGATGGTCGAAGGCGGCCCGACCGCCAGCGGACACCGCACCCCCACAGTAATCGTCGAAGCGCCGGTCGAAGGCACATCTGCTGAAATAGTACGGTACAATGCCTGGCAGTTCCGACAGATTTTGGCGCGGGGCGTACATGGTATTCTGCTCTGCCAGGCGGAAACGCCCGAAGCGGTCGCCGCCTTTGTCGAATCCTGTCGCTATCCGATCAATCAGATCGGCGTCGGCGAAGGTCTGCAGCAGGGTCGGCGCGGCGTTGGCTCCGAACCGTCTGCTGCCGCCATTTGGGGCGTTGACTATGAAACCTACCTTGATACCGCTGACCCCTGGCCCCTCAACCCCGAAGGCGAGCTGTTGCTGGGTCTGAAGATTGAGTCGGTTGCCGCACTGCCCCGCATCGAAGAGATCTTCGAAGTCCCTGGTATCGGATTTGCGGAGATGGGGCCGGGCGACCTCAGCATTTCACTGGGCTATCGGCGGCGTCCACAGCCGATGCCGCCGGAAATGCAGGAAGCAAGCGAACGCGTGAAGGCGGCGTGCCAGGCCAACGGCGTCGCCTTTCTGCAACCCGCCACCGCCGAAAATATCACGGAAAGAATTGACGCCGGCGTGCGTGTCATCGGCGGCCACGACCCCGAAACCGCCCGCATCGGCCGCGCCCATACCAAGCGTCAAATGCCAGCCTGATGCCCTCAAGCGAGCCGGCGAGAAATGCTGCCCCACCTGAGCCAAGATATCGACGACACAAGAATGGAGAAAGTATGAAAAGGGAAAACCAAGCGATCTTCCGAACTGTGGTTGCCTTCCTGTTGCTGTCGCTGGCACTGAGTGCCTGCGTCCCAGCCGCGCCGTCATCGGATTCCGGTGCCTCAGGCGCACAATCAGACGGCGGCGGTTCAGATTCACCTCCGGCTGCCGGCATGCACAACGTCGTCTACGACCTGCCCGACATGGGTGGCGCGGAAGTGGTGGCGGTAACCGGCAACGACTACACGCCCCTCAACTTTATCGACCCCGCCAGCGGCGAGGCCGTCGGCTGGGAATACGACGCTGTCAATGAAATCTGCCGCCGCCTCAACTGTGTCGTCAATTGGCAGGTCACATCCTGGGAGGCGATGATCCAGGCTGTGGCCGAAGGCCAGTTCGACGTTGGCATGGACGGCATCACAATTACCGCCGAACGCGCCGAAGTTGTGGACTTCTCGGACGCGTATATGACCAGCCAGCAGTTCATGCTGGTGCGCGCCGACGAAGAGCGTTTCGACACGCCCGAGGCCTTAGCCGCCGACGCGTCCCTGCTGATCGGCGCGCAAGCGGGCACGACCGGCTTCTACACCGCCGTCTACGACATTCTTGACGGTGACGAGGCCAACCCGCGCATCCAGCTGCTCGACAACTTCGGCGCATCGGTGCAGGCGTTGATTACCGGCGATGTCGACATGGTGCTGGTCGACGCCGCTTCGGGCCGCGGTTACATCGGCGCCAACCCGGAGAAACTCAAGATCGTCGGCGGAGCGCTCGCTACCGAAGAGTTTGGCTTCATCTTCACGCCCGGTAGCACCTGGACCGCACCTTTCAACGCCGCCATCAGCACCATGAAGGCCGACGGCTATCTGGATTACCTGAATACCCGCTGGTTTTTCCTGACGGATCCCAACGCTCCGGATATTTACGATAGCCTGCCGGACATGGGCGGCGCGGAAGTGGTGGCGGTAACCGGCAACGACTACATCCCCCTCAACTTCATCGACCCGGCCAGCGGCGAGGCCGCCGGCTGGGAATATGACGCTGTCAACGAGATTTGCCGCCGCCTCAACTGTGTCGTCAACTGGCAGGTCACATCCTGGGAGGCGATGATCCAGGCTGTCGCCGAAGGCCAGTTCGACGTGGGCATGGACGGCATCACAATAACCGCCGAACGCGCCGAAGTTGTGGACTTCTCCGACGCCTACATGACCAGCCAGCAGTTCATGCTGGTACGCGCCGACGAAGATCGATTCGACACGCCCGAGGCCTTAGCTGCCGACGCGTCCCTGCTGATCGGCGCGCAAGCGGGCACGACCGGCTTTTACACCGCCGTCTACGACATCCTCGACGGAGACGAGGCCAACCCGCGCATCCAGCTGCTCGACAGCTTCGGCGCATCGGTGCAGGCGCTGATCACCGGCGATGTCGACATGGTGCTGGTCGACGCCGCCTCTGGGCGCGGCTACATCGGCGCCAACCCGGAGAAACTCAAGATCGTCGGCGGGGCGCTCGCCACCGAAGATTTCGGCTTCATCTTCACGCCCGGCAGCACCTGGACCGCGCCCTTCAACGCCGCCATCAGCACCATGCAGGACGACGGCTATGACGAATATCTGAACGTAAAGTGGTTCTTCCAGTACGATCCAAACTGATTCAGCTTCGAGCGCGCGGGGAGTTGTTTACAAAGCCTCCAGCTCCCCGCGCGCTAGGACTCAACATGCTCCCCACACGTGTCCGCAACTGACTCCCCCCAACATCCTCGCCGGCGTTCGCCCGCCGACTACTTCGCGCGCTTGCCCTATTGGCTTTTGGCCGCGCTGCTTCTGGGCGTGCTACTCCTCTGGAGTCTGTTGGCCGATGCAGATTACAATCTGATCTTCAGCGCCGTTTCCAAGGGCGTCGGCGTCACCACGTACGTCTGCCTCGTCGCGTTTGGCTTTTCGCTGCTGGTCGGTCTGGCTTTTGGTCTTGCCCGCGTGTCACGCAATCGATGGTTATACGAGGCGGCTTCGTTCTACGTGGAGATTATCCGCGGCGTGCCCATGCTCGTGATACTTTTCTACATCGCGTTTGTCGGCGCCCCGGGGCTGGTAGAACTGTTCAATATGGCAGGAGAGGAACTACAGAGGCTGGGTCTCGGCGCAGTGGGAAGGCCGCTGGCAGAGTTCAGCATCCGCCAACTCACGTTTACAAGCAGGGCCATCCTGGCGTTGGTGATCGGCTATAGCGCGTTCATCGCCGAAATCTTCCGGGCGGGCATCGAAAGCGTGGAAACGGGGCAGTTGGAAGCTGCCCTCAGCCTGGGCATGAGCAGGGCCCAGGCCATGCGCCATGTAATTCTACCGCAGGCCGTGCGGCGCGTATTGCCCCCGCTGGGCAACGACTTCATCGCCATGCTCAAAGACTCGGCGCTGGTCTCTGTTCTTGGCGTGCAGGACATCACGCAACTGGGCAGGCTCTACGCCACCAGCACGTTTCGCTTCTTCGAAACGTACAATGTCGTTGCCTTCCTCTATCTGGTGATGACAATCGGCCTGTCGTTGGTAGTGCGCTATTGGGAAAAACGAAACCCACTTAGCCATGGGTAACTGTTGGCGGCGCGGCGCGATGCCAGCCTGACCTGCTGAGGATGAACGCCATTATGTGCAATGATGTGATTCCCCGTCTGCAGTGAGCGGTCAAGCGCACCTGCGCGACAGGGATTCAGTCATCTCGTCTTACCTGGTGTTGGGCGATATCGATCTCGCCTTCGTATGTCAGCGCGTCGTCACCTTCTTCGCCCGTGCTGATACGGATAAGATTCTCCACTGGGGAGATGAAGATGGCGCCATCACCCTGGTTGCCTGTGGCAGCCGTCCTCTGGATGGCGTCAACAGCCTGTTGAACGTCCTCTTCACCCACCACGAAATTCACCTGAATGCGGGGCAGAGTGTCAACGATATAGGTGCTGTGCCGCCCGGCCAGTTTGATTCCGCTCTGGCGACCGTGTCCCTGCACCTCAACAGTATCGATAGCGGGGATACCTATTTCAAGCAGAGCCAGCCTGACACCGTCCAGTTTCTCAGTTCGGATGTACGCTTCAATCTTTTTTAACACCGCCTTTTCTCCTGTGTGTCGAAAGTAGCTCTCTCGAACATGTCAGGGAATGATTTCTCTCATTCATCTATCCGGTACTTTCTTTCCAGGTAGAACGCAAAGAGATCACTGAGGTCAGGGGGAGGCGAAATGATTCCCTGTATGTCGATGTCTCCTTCATAGACCAGCACTTCGTCGCCTTCTTCACCTGTGCTGATGCGGACCAGATTCTCCATGGGGCAAATATAGATGGCACCGTCGCCCTGCGTCCCTGTCGCGGCCGCCTCCCGGATCGCCGCTACGACCCGTTCGACGTCTTCTTCGTCCACCACCGCGACCAAACGAATGCGGGGCAGTGTATCCACAGTGTAGCTGCTATGCCGCCCGGCCAACCTGATGCCGGTCTGTCTACCGTGCCCCTGCACCTCAACAGTATCTATGGCAGGGACACCAATCTCCACAAGTGCCGCCCTGACTTCAGTCAGTTTTTCGAGTCGAACGTAGGCTTCAACCTTCTTGAACATCGCTCCTCTCCTCTACATCGAAAGAGGAGTCTTCCGCGGCCATTTTCAGGGTCGTGCGACGAGCCGCACGACCCTGACGCAAGAAGGAGGTTATGGCTCTTCGCTCTCACTACCTTCAGCTTCACTACCTTCACCTACGCCACTCTCACCTGCATGAAATTCGCTTTCACTCACAACACTTTCTCCGCCTTGCCTCGCTAGTCACGCGTAAGCCCGTTCGCCATGCTCACTAATGTCCAGCCCAATCTCCTCTTCCTGCTCGGTAACCGCCAGGCCCCAAACCGCGTCCAGGATTTTGGTCAACAGGTATGTAATTATGAACGAGTAGGCGATAGTCACCACCACCGTCGCCAATTGAATGCCGAATTGCGTGGGGTTGCCATAGAACAGGCCATCGGTTCCGCCGACAGCTGCCGTCGCAAAGAGCCCGGTTGCCAGAGCTCCCCATGTACCGGCCATGCCGTGACAGGCCCATACGTCCAGGCTCTCGTCCAGACCCTTCTTTTCACGAAAGTCGATGCTGTAATAGCTGACGGGCGCTGCAATCGCGCCGATCAGAAGCGCGGCCATCGGCGTGACGAAGCCGGCCGCCGGTGTGATGGCCACCAGGCCCACAACCGCTCCGGTTACGATCCCCAGCACGCTAGGCTTGTTGTCACGCCAAGACAAGAACATCCAAACTACGGCCGCTGCTGCTGCCGCCGTGTTAGTGTTCATCAGCGCCTGCACAGCCTGACCATTGGCTGCCAAGGCGCTGCCGCCGTTAAAGCCAAACCAGCCGACCCACAGCAGACCCGCTCCCAGAACAGTAAAGGCGATATTGTGCGGCTCAATCGCAATCTGACCGAATCCTTTGCGCTTGCGAATCGCCATAGCAAAGGCAAGCGCTGAGAAACCGGCCGTGATGTGTACAACCGTCCCGCCGGCAAAGTCCAATGCGCCCCAGCGCGCAAAAATGCCGCCGCCCCAAGCCCAGTGGCAGACCGGATCATAGACGAGTGTGGCCCACACAACCGCAAACACCAGGTACACCTTGAAGCGAATACGTTCCACAAATGTGCCGGAAATCAGCGCGGGCGTGATTATGGCGAACGTCATCTGGAATGCGACAAAGAGCAGGTGGGGAATGGATAGCCCTTCCAGCGCCTCCACACCGACATTCGACAGCCCTATGTAGTTGAGGCCGCCAACCAGCCCGGCCACACTATCTCCAAATGCCAGGCTGTAGCCAATAATGACCCACTGAATGCTGATGAGGCCAATCGTGATGAAACTTAAGTTGAGGGTGGAGAGAATGTTCTTACGGCGTACCATACCGCCATAGAAAAATCCTAACGCCGGCGTCATCATCAGCACCAATGCGGTGGCGACGATGATCCAGGCAGTATCTCCTGAGTTGATGCCATCCATTTACACAGTTCCTCCTCTTGCAGGCAAAACCTGCTGTCCAAAAAGCTCTTGTGGGGTAATAGTGGTGAAGTGACCCCCAGCGGAAAACGCCTTCGGCCACCCGAATAATAATCCCCGAACTAAAGCCCAAATACCTATGGGCAGTCTGCACAATAGAAAGTCAGCCCCTATTGTAAATATTGCCCAAAATAGTCACTCCTCGTCCAGGCCAAGTCATGGATCGGCCATACAGAATATTCTGCATGAATTTGTGGGTTTTGCGAAGTTGGAAAATCAGGGGGCTTTTGACTACAATAACAGAAATCAGTATCGAGCGCAAAGGGATTATTCAGGCTGGGTCCAGTGTTTATCCCTGACTGCGCAGCAGGAAGCAATTTTGTCCCGTTGTGTCAACCAAGGAGGCACAGACCTATGAGTACAAAGAACGGTCAGCAAAACGATGGTCAGGTGGAACGAGGAACGTTTGCCGTCAAGGCCGGGTTGGCGCAGATGCTGAAGGGCGGCGTCATCATGGATGTGGTCACCGCAGACCAGGCCCGTATCGCCGAGGAAGCCGGCGCCTGCGCTGTGATGGCCCTCGAACGTGTTCCCGCTGACATTCGCCAAGACGGTGGCGTAGCGCGCATGAGTGACCCGCGCCTCATCAAAGAGATCATGGCTTCAGTCACAATCCCAGTGATGGCCAAAGTACGGATCGGCCACTTTGTAGAAGCACAGATCCTGGAGGCGCTTGGCGTAGATTATATCGACGAAAGTGAAGTCCTGACTCCGGCCGACGAGAGTCATCACATCAACAAACACAGTTTTGCCATCCCGTTCGTGTGCGGCTGCCGAAATCTGGGCGAAGCTCTGCGCCGCATTGCCGAAGGCGCCGCTATGATTCGCACCAAGGGCGAGGCCGGCACCGGCGATGTCGTCGAGGCCGTGCGCCACGCGCGCAATGTTAACGGCGCCATCCGCCGCATCAGCAGAATGGATGCCGACGAGCTTTTCACCTTCGCAAAAGAAATTCAGGCTCCCTACGATCTGGTAAAGGAGACCGCCGAGCTGAATCGGTTGCCGGTCGTAAACTTTGCCGCCGGCGGCGTCGCAACCCCAGCCGACGCGGCGTTGATGATGCAACTAGGTGTGGACGGCGTCTTCGTCGGCTCCGGCATTTTCAAGAGTGACGACCCTGCCAAGCGCGCCCATGCCATTGTGCAGGCCGTTACGCACTTCAACGATCCACACATTCTGGCAGAGGTTAGCGAAAACCTCGGCGCGCCAATGGTCGGCATCAACGTTACCGAACTTTCAGAAGCCGAAAGGCTGGCGGAGCGGGGTTGGTAGGATAGCTTTCCTCCAATAGAGTGACTGCCTGCACTGGGCTGCGGCAGGGATGGAAGGTCCCTGCCGCAGCATTTAGCGCTTTTCCTGACACGAGGAAGAAAATATGTCGGACGTTTCAGTAAAGGGTGTCTACCGCGATGGTGTCGTTGAGCTATCTGAGACAGTTGATGCGTCCAACGGTCAGAGCGTTCTCGTCTTCTTTCCGGATCGATTGCCACCCCAGCCCACAAAGTCGTATCGAGAGGAACTAAGGGAAAGGATTGCGCAGAGGGATCCTCTCTTCTTGGAGATGACGAAGATTGAGCGCGACAAGGAATTCGAGCGAATCTCGTCGAAAATCGCCAATAGTCTGCCTTATCGTACGCCGGAAGACTTGAAGAAGGCGATGCGGAGAGAAAACTTTGATCCTTCTTGATACCAATATCTTCGTAATTGACCGCCTCTTCCCGCGCTATGATCGCTTTGAACAGAATCGACACTTCGTAACTGTTATTCCACAATTAAGGTGCGGCTTCTCCATCTTTTCGCTCTTGGAACTTTGTGGTATCTCTTCTTTCAATCTTTCGACACAAGAATTACGGCGCTGGATGTACAGTTTTGAAGAGGCCTACCCGGTGGAGATTTTACCTCCGTTGGCGATGAAAGAAGCATCCGCGGCGTCGTGGCTGTCCTCATTCTTTACCTCTCTATTTGAAAGAATCGAACACAAAGTAACTCTCGGCGACGCGTTTGTCTTGCAAACTGCAGAAGAGTATCAGGTCGACGCTCTGGTCACATGGAATCCGAAAGATTTCACTGATCGGACTACACTTCCTGTCCTGACTCCGGCTGAATTCCTCGTCCAGCGAGAGAAGACGCCATGACTGCAGTTCGTTTGGGAGTTCTCGCCCTGCAGGGCGCTTTTCGCGAACATATCGCCATGCTGAACCGCCTCAACGTCGAAGCCGCCGAGGTTCGTCTGGCTGCACAGCTGGATGATCTGGACGGCCTAATCATTCCCGGCGGAGAGAGTACAAGTATGGGGCTGGTCGCCGAGCGCTGGGGTCTTGTCGAACCACTCCGGCAATGGGTGCATGGCGGACGCCCCACCTGGGGTACCTGCGCCGGAATGATCCTGCTGGCTGAACGCGCAACCGGACAAAAACTGGGCGGGCAGGCCCTTATAGGCGGCCTGGATGTAACCGTCAACCGCAACTATTTTGGTCGTCAGGTCGATAGCTTCGAAGCCGAACTCGAAGTGCCGGCCCTGGGCGAGGTTCCCTTCCACGCGGTCTTTATCCGCGCCCCTGCCATTACCGCCGTCGCCGAAGACGTGGAGACACTGGCAACCGTTGCCGCTATCCAAAATGACGATGAAGCCGTGATCGCCGCCGTCCGCAATGGCCCGATCCTGGCGACGGCCTTCCACCCTGAACTGACCGACGATCCGCGCTGGCACCGCTTTTTCGTACAGATGGTACAGGATTACATGGCGCATTCGACCTGAGGAGAGCAGAGCAGTCACAAGGGCGTGGACTCCTTGCGTACTGCGTGCTGTATCTGACGAAAGTCTCCTATGTCGTAGTCTTGCACACCGACGATCAAACTCGGTAACCCTCTAACCGAATCCAGGCCAGCAGCATGGAAAGGTAAGTCCAAAAAGAAGAAGGCCGTGTGAAACGCCATTGTTTCACACGGCCTTCTTTTATGAGGCAATTGCCTCTATTGGGGGCCTGCCCGGCTACTGGCTCTTTGGCTCCTCCGGCGGTTCATCCGCTTCGGACCCTTCAGACCCCTCTGACCCTGCCGGAGACTCAGGTTCCACCGGCAGTTCGGGCTCCACCGGCGGCTCAGGCTCCACTGGCGGCTCAGGCTCTTCCTGTGGCTCAAAAATTTCAGGCGGCACAACTTCGGCCGGCGGCGCAGGATCCGTTGCCAAATCAGCTTCCACCCAAGTGCTATCCTCTGCAGATGCTGCCGGCACTGCGCCAAACGAACCTGATGTCGCGCCCTCCCCGGCAATGCGCGCCAGTTGACCGTAAAGGTGACCCTGGAAGTAATAAACAATCAACTGAGACAACGGCACAGTCACTACTGTACCTATTATACACAAGATCAGTCCTACAATGCTACCTACGGTCATGATAATCAGGCTGGCTATAACTGTAAGTATCGCGACAATAACAACATTGCCGATATTATCTCGCGTCCAGTCCCAGATTTCGGAAACCTGGAGGCCGTCGCTCATGTTCTCATTCCTGGCATAGGCGACCGTAAATCCAGGTTGAAAGACTGCATATGCGATACCAAAAAGAAATTGCAGACAAAGGGCGCAAATACCAAAAAGCGCCCCAATATTGTCGTCCCCGCCTGGCATGTTATCGGAGACGACCACGCCAATTATGAACAGCGGAACCGAAACCAATATGATTGGCAGCGCCCACACCAGATATACGCCTGCCAGCTTCACCCCGCGTACCAGATCGTCTCCCCACTGATCCCATTCCGGCAACACAGGATGTGCATCATCACGCACGTTTTGGATCAGCCTTACCAGGTAGCCGAACAGGATAAAGTAGCCCAGAATGCCGATCAGCGCCGCCAGCAGCAAAGTACTGATTAGAATCAACCCTGTGCCAATGGCCGTCTTCTCGACCCAACGATCGTCATCTGAAAAGTATGTCAACGCTCTTCCGATATCCATAAAAACTCTCCTTTGTCGTAAACATGGCCATGCCTGGCAGTCCAGCGTCCGGCGATATGGCTATAAACAACTCTACGACTGCTAATGTTTAAAGTTTCATGTCCCCGCCCCTAGCGCCAGTCCGATCTCTTCCCGCACCCACGGGTCCGTCTCCTCGTCGAGGAGAGACTGCAGCCGGGCCGCGGCCCGTCCATCGTTGTGGTTGCACAGCAGTTGCCCCAACGCCCAAGCCGCGTGTCCGCGCACCAATGCCGTCTCGTCGGCAGCTGCCGCGTCCAATCCAGGAAAAACCGCCGGGTCGGCCCAGTTCCCGAGCGCAACGCAAACATTGCGCAGCATCCCAATCCGTTTTGCACGTTTCAATGGGGACCGCCGCCAGCGTTCTGCAAAAGCTTGGGGCTCCAGCCAGTAGGGCATCTGCCGCTCAAACCCCTCAAGCAGCCGCGGCGCGACGCGCTCCGCCTGCGCTTCCAACCCCTTCAACAGCGGCCTCCGCTCCGCCAACCGCTGATTCCAGGGGCAAACCTCCTGACAAATGTCGCAGCCGAAAATCCTGTTCCCGAACAGGTTCCGCAATCGCCGTGGAATCGCCTGCCGTGACTCTATCGTCCAATAGGAAATGCAGCGCTGCGGGTCCAGATGAAAGGGACCCACAAACGCGCCGGTCGGGCAAGCATCCAAACAGCGCGTGCACTGGCCGCACGTGGCCAACTGTGTTTCAAGCGGCCCCCCGTTGCCGTCTGTAACCGCGCCCTGCCGCCCCAGTTCCTGTGTTCGCGCATCGCCCTGCAACTGCCACGCACCATAGTCCCCGCCTGCAGGCAATCCTGCCAGCGTCGCCTCCAATTCAACTGCCTTAGACTGCACAGCGAACCCGGGTGGGTCGCAGGCCAATAGCTCAGGTACCAGTAGTGTCGCCAGGAAGAGCCAGCTACCCCGCTGCGGGTGAATCGTGCAGCAGTTCTTGCCCGTGAAGCCAACGCCGGCCCTATGCGCCCAGTCACGCTCCAGAACTGGTCCCGTGTCCACCAGCCCTTTCCCCAAAGTCGTCCGGCCGGTCTCGGCGCGCAGCCAGCCGTCCAGTTCATAGAGCAGCGGACGTATGATCTCGTGGTAGTCATCCCCCCAGGCATAGCGGGCGATTATCCCGCGCGCCGGGTCGGCCAGGAGTTCCGGCGCCAGGTCGAAACGGTGATAATCAACGCCCACCACGATCAACGAGCGATAGGGTTCGCCGGTCTCGGCCAGCAGGGCTGGATTTCGCCTCTTCTCCAGGTTGCGCGCCAGGTAATCCATCTCGCCTGCCCGCCCCAATTCCAGCCAGCCCGTAAAAAAGTCTCCATGTTCCGCTTCTTCTACCTTGACAACACGGCAAAAGTCGAAACCAAGACGACCTGCTTCTTTCTTTATCGACACGGCCAAAGAGCGGTCCGGCACAAGGTTGTCCTGTAAGGAGGCTGGCGCTTCTTCACAGCGCTGTTCGGAACTACGCAGCTACAACTGATTCGCAGCCCTGAATGAGGCGAGCAAACGTGCTCTCTCAACTTTCTTCTTTCTTATGGGCGGTCGGCCGCAAGCGGCCTCCCTTGTGCAGGGGCTGCGCCCCCGCAACGCCCCCCTACAAAACCATCGCTCACCGACCGTGTCTGCTCATTCCAGCAGTACCGCTCCAGCAACGTGGCCGCCGCCAACCGAATACACAGCCCGATAGGATGAAGAGGGGCGCGGACTTAGGGCTGCTCTAGACAGCCACTGTATCTGGCTTAGAAGGGACCGCTGTTCGTGCTAATTGTACGTAGTGCAAGCCGAGTCTGCGGGCCAGCGCCGACCCCCGCTTCCAAACAGTTCTGCGCGTTCACTCTTCTCCCTCTGCGTTTCCTGTTGAGACGACAGATTCAACTGAACCGTCATGATAGACACAGTAAGCGTGCCGCGGGACAGGCCCATTATAATCGTAGCCGATCAGAGCATCAAGACTTCGTTGAGCCAGGAAGCTTCCCCGTACTACCGCTCGTATCCAAATGCCTCCCGTCTCCGAAGTCGCCCTAATAATGGGCGCCCGCACGGCTACATCTGCAACAGAATCCTTGACCAGGGCGTCCACTGACTGGCGAGTTTCGCCTGGTCAAGTACCAGTTCGTGTCCCGGAGCGGAAACGTACAGAAAGATATTACGTATAGTGAAGTGACCCGGGAAGTTTGGTCGTCCACCGATCCTGTGCTAAACTGATTCAGTGCAGGCTGGATCACTCGCCTCGGTATTCCAGCGATGATTCGGCTCTTAAAGGGTTGTAACCGCCTGCTAGGGAAAGTATGCACTCAGATGTTCCCACTGAATTTCCCCGGTACATGAGGAAAGGAGTCCAGGAGTACCACATGAGCATTTCGCCCGAAGAAAAGACCAAGATTATTGAGGAGTACCGGACATTCGAGCAGGATACAGGATCGCCGGAGGTGCAGGTCGCGCTGCTGACGACTCGCATCAATGCATTGACCGACCACCTCAGAGCCCATAAGCATGATGAAGGGTCCCGCAGGGGGCTGCTGAAGCTGGTCGGCCAGCGTCGCCGCCATTTGGCATACTTGGCTAGAAAAGATGTAAACCGCTACCGCCAGCTGATCGGAAGGCTGGGTTTGCGGAGATAAATGGTTAGGAAGGGGCGGAGTTAACCAATGTCCGCCCCTTTTTGTTTTGAATGTTCTTCTGCCGGACGGGCGTAGTGGTCTCGTTTTCAAAGAGCTCCGCTAAAGAGGTTGAGTCCTGGTCCCGGCAGACAACATTCCTGATAGCGCCCTATGGCGCGACAGAAACACACGAAAAATTGGCGCCCTCCGCTCGTAGATGCACCCGGCGCACAGTGTAATGTGTCAGGCAGAATTCTGCCACCGAGGTCCGGCATTGGAGAATGGACCGAAGCCACCGTTAAGAAGAACGTGTGCGCTCTCGAACAAGCGCTTCGATCCGTTCTCCAGTTCCGCACCTCGAAACATTGCGCTCAAAGATTGTTGGGATGAAGCTGCCTATGCAGCAGCTCCGATCGTCAGACCCAACATTCTTGCCCGCCGGTGGCCGCAACGCCGGATGCGTTGTCGGCATTGGTATCTGCGCGAACCGGTGGCGCCGCCCATGCGCTCTGCCTCTAAGGGGAGTTGCGCAAAGTTCAATTCGAGGTGAACAAAGATGGATCAACTCAGATTATTTGAAGGCGCCCAGGTCTATAACACGACTTTGGGTGACAAAGAACTAAGCATTGAGACCGGTATTCTTGCCCAACAGGCCGGCGGCGCCGTCACCGTCCGTTGCGGTGACACCGTTATCCTTGCCACCGCCACGATGGATAGAGGAGTGCGGGCGGGAATCAACTTCTTTCCCCTGACCGTCGACTTTGAAGAAAAACTCTACGCCGCTGGACGGATCCCAGGCAACCTCTTCCGCCGCGAAGGCCGGCCCAGCGAACAAGGGATTCTCCTCTGCCGCCTGGTGGACCGCCCGCTTCGCCCCCTCTTCCCCAAGGGCATGCGCAACGAAGTTCAGGTCGTCCTCACCGCACTCAGCTCGGACGGCGAGCATCTTATCGACACGCTGGCCATCATCGCCGCTTCAGCCGCGCTCTCAATCAGCGATATCCCCTGGAGCGGGCCCGTCGGCGCTGCCTCAGTTGCCTATGTAGACGGCGAACTCGTCGTCAACCCGACTGCCTCCGACATGGAGTTGAGTACGCTCGGTCTTCAGGTTGCCGGCACCGCCGACAATATCCTGATGGTGGAAGCAGGCGCCAGCGAACTGCCGGAAGAGATCATGCTCGACGGGCTGCGCCTGGCCTATGAGTCCATGCAGCCCGCTATCCAGACGATTCAGCAGATGGAAGCTGACATCGGCAAGGAAAAGTATACCGACTTCCCCGTCTTTGCAGCCGCCGAGCACACCGTCGAAAAGGTCGACCAGCTGGCACGCGACAAGGTATACGCGGCCGTGAGTGAAACCACCGACCGTAGCGACCGCAAGGCACGTCTCGCCGAAGTGCGCTCCGAAACGCTGGAAGCCCTGGCCGAACCGATCAGCGCCGCAGAAGTCGACGCCGGCGATGTGGATGATACGCTCGACAGCCTCCATAAAGACGCTGTGCGGCGCCGTATCCTCGACGATAAAGTCCGCCCCGACGGCCGCGACCCGGAAACCGTCCGCCCCATCCAGGTTCAGGTTGGCAACCTGCCCCGCGTCCACGGCAGCGGGCTGTTTATGCGCGGCGAAACGCACGTCCTGACCATTGCCACATTGGGCACGCCCGGCGACGCGCAACGCATGTATACCTTGCAGCCTGAAGATGATAAACGCTATATCCATCACTATAATTTCCCGCCCTATTCCACCGGCGAAGCCTACCCCATGCGGGGACCGAAACGTCGCGAAATCGGCCACGGCGCCTTGGCAGAGCGGGCACTCCAGACTGTAATTCCCGACGAGTTCCCCTACACCTTGCGCCTGGTGAGCGAGGCTGTCAGCAGCAATGGCTCCACCAGTATGGCCTCCGTCTGTGGCAGTACGTTGGCGCTGATGGACGCCGGCGTCCCCATCGATGCCCCCGTTTCCGGCATCGCCATGGGCCTCGTGCAGGATCAGGAAACCGGCGATTATGTGGTTCTGTCCGATATCCAGGGCGTCGAAGACCACCTCGGCGACATGGACTTTAAAGTCGCAGGCAGCGGACATGGCATCACTGCCCTGCAGATGGACCTCAAAGTTAAAGGGCTCGACTTCGAAATTCTGCGAATCGCGCTGGAGCAGGCCCGGCAAGGCCGCATGCACATCATGGAAAAGATGCTGGAAGTGCTCCCCGAACCCCGCGAGGAACTCAGCCCCTACGCACCGCGAATTCTCACTGTAAACGTGGACCCGGAAAAGATTGGCAAGATAATCGGCCCGGGCGGCAAAACTGTTCGTGCACTGCAGGAACGTTACGAAGTCAAAATCGATATCGACGACGATGGCTCTGTCTTTATCTCGGGCCAAAATGGTCTCGCTGCCGAAGAGGCTCGCCGCGAAATCGAATCCCTGACCGAAGAGGTCGAAGTAGGTAAAATCTACACCGGGCAGGTTGTTAGAGTCGAGGCCTACGGCGCCTTCGTCAACCTGCTGCCCGGGGTGGACGGACTTGTGCATATCAGCCAGCTGGCCGACTACCGCGTTAACAATGTCGAAGAGATCGCCAACGTCGGCGATGAACTCACGACCATGGTGATCGACATCGACCCAGCCGGCAAAATTCGCCTCAGCCGCCAGGCCGTATTGGAAGGCTGGAGCGCCGAGGAAGCACGTGACCGCGACCGCGGCGGACGGCGCGGCGGTGGCGGCGGTGGCGGCGGTCGCGAACGCGAACGCAGCGGTGGACGTAGCGGCGGTCGCGAGCGGGACCGAGGTGGTCGAAACGGCCGCCCCCGTCGATAGAATGCCGTGACCCTGTATTGCGTCACTTAGCAGGCCCAAACGATCGATGATGATGTCGACTCGAAAACAGGAGGAGCAGGCCAGTCCTCACGAGTTGCCGCCTACCGATGACGCACAGTCCGAGGTCATCCCTGCGGAGAATTCGAGCCGACCAAACCCTGCCGGGCTGTTCGCGCCAACCGGCGCCGACAGCCCGGCTGTTGGCCATATGGCCCCCGAATCAAACGGCCTGTCCACAACAGCCTCCGTCATTTCGGCCTTCAAAGAAGTCGTACAGATCATCCTTCCGGCCCTTTTCCTGGCCGCGTTGATCCACCTCTTCCTGGCACAGGCGACCATTGTGCGTGGACAGAGCATGCAGCCTAATCTGCAGCCCGCGGAAAGGCTGATTATGGAAAAAGTAAGCTATTACTTTCATGATCCCCGCCACAACGAAATAGTTGTGTTGGACCTGCCCGAGTCTTCTGCGCTGATTATCAAGCGCGTCGTTGGACTACCTGGCCAGACAGTCGAAATTCTGCACGGCCAAATCCTTATCGACGGCCGTGAAGTCTCTTCCTCATATGCCGGCTCGTCTCGCCGCCGCGCCCTCGCAGGCGCAAACGACACAAAGACGCCCTCTGGCTACGGCGACGATGCAACCAGTCTCGCCCCTATTACTTTGGCAGACGATCTGTTTTTCGTTCTGGGCGATAACCGCGACAATAGCAATGACAGCCGCACTTTTGGCCCGGTCCACCGCGACATGATCAAGGGTCGGATCTGGGTGCGATACTGGCCGTTGACCAAATTTACAATTTTCAGATAATCTGTGCCGCGACCTGGGTGATTTACCGCCCCTTTCGGAGACATAGGCGGAACGGAGGGTGACCCCCTCGCTTCCCTTATCAATATGAGTACCAAGAGTTGGAGTACAACCACTAAAATAGTTGTGTCGGCCAGCCTCGGCCTCCTGGCGGTGCTGCTCCTCTACGCGTTCCGGGTCATGATCCAGCCCACGATCATCGCGCTGCTGCTCACCTTTGTCCTCTATCAACCGGTCAGTTGGGTGCAACAGCGCACCGGTTGGAGCCGGGCTACCTCGATCGTTGCGGTCTATCTGCTGGTGATTAGCATCCTGATCGTAATGGTCGCGATCTTTGTGCCGCGCGTTGTCTCTTCCTTCGAATCTCTGGTGATTCTGCTGGAAACGCTGGTAAACGACCTTCAGTCGGCCGCTCCGGGCCCGCTCCTTCCCATCTTCGGCACAAGCCTGAGCGTCAACAGTCTTCTACAACAATTGGGTACCGTCATCCAAAGCGTATTGTCGCAGGCCGGCGCCGGCGCCCTGGGCTTGGCCGCCACCTTCACAACCGGTGTGTTGGCGACCCTTTATGTGCTTGTTCTGGGCTTCTGGCTGCTGAAAGACATTATCAAGCTGCAGCGCATGGTGATGAACGCTCTGCCATCCGATTATCGCGATGATGTCCAGCGACTTTCCCAGGAGTTGGGCGCCATCTGGATGGCCTTCCTGCGCGGTCAGCTGGTCTTGGGCCTCGTCATCGGCTCTATCACCTGGATCATTATGTCAATCGTCGGCCTGCCCAATGCTGCCGCCCTGGCCCTGCTCGCCGGCGTGCTCGAGTTTCTACCAACCGTCGGCCCCGGCATCAGCGGCGCTATTGGCACTCTGGTAGCACTTTTGCAGGGCTCGACCTGGCTACCCATCGGCCATTTTCCTTTCGCTATCATCGTCCTGATCTTCTACGTCTTCATTACACAGGTCGAAAGCGTTTACCTCATCCCGCGTCTTGTCGGGCGCCGCGTGCGCCTGC
Organism: Caldilineaceae bacterium bin5; assembly: GCA_002238445.1. Classification (GTDB taxonomy): domain Bacteria; phylum Chloroflexota; class Anaerolineae; order Caldilineales; family Caldilineaceae; genus Bin5. Next base: position 237,815 of record MPML01000001.1, on the reverse strand, counting down.
ATCCCGCCGTCACCTTCACCGGCATTATCAGCGCCGCACTCGTTTTCGGCGTGCTGGGCGTCCTCCTCATCACACCGACAATCGCCAGTGTCCGCATACTCCTCATTTATGTCTTCCGAAAACTGCGTGATCTGGAGCCTTTCGAATCCACGCAACGGCAAAACGAGATACAAATCCCCGGACTTATCGGCGGCCACTGGATCGAAGGCGTTGTCTTCGATCTGGATGGGACGCTGACCCACCTGGACTGGTCCCTGGCAAGCGAATTGGCCCAACGCTTTGGCAGGCTGGAACGCATCTGGCCCCTGGAAAAGCGTGAACTGTTTTTTCGCCGCTTTATGGCGTCAATGGAGGGCCCGTCCCTCGCCGTCATCAGCCTGCTTTCCTGGCTCAGGCTCCACGAGGACGCTCGCCGCCTTACCCGCCGGCTCCAGCGTGTACGTGCCTTCCCTTCCACCGAGACCCAACAGCTGCGTGAAGGCGTGCCTGATCTGCTGATCGAGCTGCGGCAGCAGTACAAGGTGGCTCTGATCACGACACGCTCACGACAGGAACTCGATTCCTTTTTCCAGCGCGCCGACCTGCCCGCTGACCTGTTCGACGCCATCGTCACCCGCGACGACCTGCGCAAGCCCTCTCCTAACAGCGAGGGGCTGATGAATGTGCTAGAGATTCTGAATCTGCCAGCCGAAGCTTGTCTGGTGGTCGGTGACACCGAGCTGCAACTGCGCGTTGGAGAAGCAGTCGGCGCGGTGCAGGTGGGTCTCTTGTGCGGCATGGGAGCTACCCAGAACTTCAGTAGTGCAGATCTGATTCTGGACCTGCCGACAGACCTGTCCGCCTACCTGAATCGCCCCCAGGTAATGGCAAAGCTCTGGTCTTGAAGCCGCGGCGACGAATTCGATACACTTCCCCCTAGGAAGGTTTGAATAAGAAGGCGCTCCCTTTGTATAGTGGCTAACTAAGCCAAACGCCTTTCAAAAGTGGAATCCAGCTCTCTCGAACGAGCTTCAGAGAAGAAGAATGTACATTAGATACTCGAAGGTTTTCCTTGTCTGGGCAATCGCTCTTCATTCCTCGATCGTTGTCTTCAATAACCTCACGGACTATAACTCAAACTACTGGTTCGTCGTCCACGTCCTCAAAATGGATACGACCTTCCCCGATAACCTGGGGATGTGGCGAGCTATCGACGTTTCTGCACTGCATCACATTTTCTACTGGATCATTATTCTTACTGAAACGGCGATCGCGATTCTCTGCTGGTGGGGAGGAGCTCGACTCTTCAAAACCAGAAAAGAGATAGACCGGTTCAATGAGGCCAAAGGCGTCACAATTGCAGGCTTGACTCTGGGAATGGTTCTGTGGTTTACAGGATTTATCTCCATCGGCGGTGAGTGGTTCCTGATGTGGCAATCGGACGTGTGGGATGGACGGCAGGCCGCTTTCCGCCTCGTCGTCATTTTCGGAATCGTACTTCTCTACCTCGCTCGTCCTGACGAACCCCAGCAACCCTGACCAAATATAAGTGAAGGGCTGCAGCGAGCCCCTGTCACAAACCTACCTCCTGCCTCCACTGATACTCTCATTTCCCGATTTCACGCAGGGAACTGGCCTCCTCGTTCCTACCCGGTAAACCAGGTACAACTCCCTTCTCCGTCCCAATCCACATCAGCTGCCCGTCACTGCGTATGTGGACGCGCCCTTCCCTGTCATTGCGCAGTACCAGCCGTCCGTCCAATATCTCCAACACCTCCGTGTCCGGGTGCCCGTACCTGTTCTTGGCGCCCACCTGAATGACCGCAACATTAGGGTTGACCTCCTCGACAAACGTCAGGCTGCTGCTGTGTCCGCTGCCGTGGTGCCCGACCTTGAGCACCTGCGCCGCAATCGGTTGCCTCTCGCGCAGCAGCCGCTCCTCGCTTGGTAGCCCGGCATCCCCTGTCAACAACACAGAAAAACTGCCGTAGACCAGCTTCAGCACCAATGAACGCTCGTTCTTGTCATTCTCGTCCAGTCCCTGCAGCTCCTCTTCCCGCGGCGGCCATAGCACCCACAGCCCTACCCCGTCACCAAGATCCAACCAGCCGCCCTGCTGCAGACCCTCTACCGGCACTTTCTCCGCATCCATAGCAGCCAGCCACTCCCGCGAATCCTCGTGCGCGCGCACATTTTCGCTGATGACAGCCTGGCCAACCTTGAATCGTCTGGGCAGTTCGACTTGGCCCCCAATATGGTCCCAGTCGGGGTGCGTCACGATCGCCTGATCGATCTGCCTGTCCCAGAATGGCATCACCGCGCCCAATTCAGCGAACAGCTGCTGGCGGTCATCGCCTCCATCAATCAGCACCTGCCGCCCGCTCGGCGTCTGGATAAAGATGGCGTCCCCCTGGCCAACGTCCAGGAAATAGATATGAAGTTGGCCGTCCGGCTGTGTCAAAGCCAGCCACCATACCAGGCCGGCGACCATCCCCGCGATACCAAACATCCAGCCGGGAACTGTCCCCGCTAGTTGCGCCAACGGCCGTCGTGCTGCTGTCTCACCATGTTTCGCCATCGAAAACCGGACGGCCCTGTGCCCAAGACGGGTCAGAGCTTTCGCCAACGGCCTTCGCCAGTACAAACCCAAAATAGCGGCATAGGTTAGAGCCGTAAGACCTGCCCCATACGCGTAGACTTCAACGCTGCCGCCCTTGAAAGACGCCATCCATTTCACGATCATCGTCGTCCACCATAAACTGGCGTAAGGAATTACCATTAAGTACTGTGCAACCTGTTCCAGCCCGAAAACTCCAACAACCAACCCAAGGCCCCCGACTATCATTATAAGTGGTTGTACTGGCGCGATTAACAAGTTTGCAACCAGACTGGTCAGGCTGAGACGCCCAAAGTAAAGAACAATGAGTGGTAAGGTTGTTGCGCTGGCAGCGATCGTCAACAGCAGGCTATCCCGCAACCAGTGTCCGACTGACCAGGGAATGAGAATGTACCCTCGGGAACCATCCGGCTCACCTCCCCCTTGCCTCAAACCTTTCTTCATCTGGTGCCAAATCGATGTAGAAATGTCCGTTAGAGCCGGACTGATCAGGACAAGCCCGACCGTGGCAGCGCTGCTTAGCTGAAACCCGACATCCCAGAGCATGTGAGGATTCCACAACGTAATCCCCCAGCAGGCCGCGGCCAGGCTTGCCAGCGCCGTGCTCTGCCTTCCCAAAACCGAAGCCACTACAAACAGGCCGCCCATCAATGACGCCCGCAATACCGCGGCGTCACCGCCCACCAGGACTGCGTAAAATCCCAAGCCCGCCAGTGTCGGCCACAGCGCACCGCGCCTTCCAAACAACCTGATACCCAGTGCCATCAGCACGCCGGCCACCAGCGCTACGTTGCTGCCGCTGATCACAATAACGTGGCTCGTGCCAGTGAGGTTGAACTGTTCGTACAATGCATCGGGAATGCCGGCTTCAATGCCCAACAGCATTCCGTTTGCCAGCGCCGCATACGGTTCAGGCAGGAGGCGGTTGAGCAGTCTTTCGCCGCGCTCCCGCAGGCCATAGACGTACTGCAGCAGGAACCCTCCCCGCACCATCCCCGGCCGCGGCTCGACGCGCGCCCGCTGCATAAGGCTGTGAATCTGCTTGCGCGCCAGATAGGCCCGGTAGTCAAAGCCTTCAAAGACCGGCGGTTCCCTCAGCTCGCCACTGACCCGCACACTTTCGCCGAAGCGATAGCGATTGCCGCCCACTGTATGAAGCCGCAATCGCCCACTTACCTCTTTCCTCTCGCCGTAAAGCTCCAGAGAATCCGCCTCGACATCCAGACGCCACTGTCCGTCTTTCAGGATCGGATAACTCGCAACAAAGCCGTCCAAAACTGCCCATGAGCTGTCCCTGCCCCCGGCGTCGCCGTTGTAATAGGCCAGGTCGGATGGCCCAAGACAGGGTTGGGGCGGCTGCGAACCCAGGCGCAGGATGCCGCACATTCCGGCCAGCGCTATCCCGCCAATCAGCCAGCCGGAGGGGGTCCTCCGCGGCGGAACAAAACCGGCCGCAGCCGGCCATCGCAGAGGCGCAGAAAATCTGACCTTGACCTTGGCGTCCATCCACAGGAATGAGGCAATCAGAGCCAGCGCAGTAATCCAATAAAGGTCGCTGATTCCACAGCCAAACCAACCCTGCTGCCAAAGAAGATGACCGGCGGTTACGCCCCCAAGATAGGCAATGGCAAGGTAAGATAGTTTCATCTGATCGGGCAGATGTAAGATGCAGAATAGTTTAATATAGCCAACAATACAGCCGGTGCTATCATACTCTAAATCGAAATAAACTTCGTTATTGCAAAAGCGCTCCCCGCAGAACCCAATTTTCGAAACCGGCGCGTTACGAGAAAATCTGTGCAGCAGTTTTTCCTCTAGTCTGATCTTATGGTATAACTGAACCGATAAAGGCTCCTTGCAAATTGCGCATTACCTTCGTAGCCCAACGCGGATTTCAACAAAAAATTTGCCCATATAGTTTCCATCACGCGAACCAATCGAGGAGGCAGTTCTTTGCAAGCATTAGACTATGTAGCACCCAACAATGTGGACGAGGCAATCTCGGCACTAGCTGACGGTGGCGATAGGGCCCGACCGCTGAGCGGCGGCACCGACCTGATCGCTCAGCTCCAGGAAGGACGCCTTGGACTTGACACAATCGTTGACCTTAAACGGATTCCTGAACTGATGGCGATCTCGGTCAGCAGCGATAGCCTGACCATCGGCGCTTCCGTATCCTGCCATACGATCAACTCCAATCAGTCCGTTCGCGATGCCTACCCAGCTCTGATCGATTCAACCCATCTGATCGGCGGCACGCAAATTCAGGGGCGCGCCAGCCTCGGCGGCAACCTGTGTAACTCTTCTCCGGCTGCCGATTCGATTCCTAATCTGATTGCCCATAGCGTCACTTGTCATATTGCCGGCCCCAACGGCCGCCGCTCAGTCGCAGTCGAGGACTTCTGCACCGCGCCGGGCCGCAATGTACTGGGAAACGGTGAGTTCCTGGTCGCGTTGGAATTCCCCACGCCGCCCGCGAACTTCGGCGCAGCCTACCTGCGTTTCATTCCTCGCAACGAAATGGACATTGCCGTAGTCGGCGCCGGCGCCTCTGTTGTCCTGAGCGATGACAAGAATACAATCCAGTCCGCACGCGTCTCCCTGGGCGCTGTCGCTCCAACCCCCCTGTTCGTGCAGGAGGCAGGCGACGCGCTGGCCGGTCAACCCGTCTCGGAAGAGACCCTGGCTACTGCTGCCGAACTGGCCAAAGACGCGGCGCGACCGATCAGCGACATGCGGGGAACGATCCCTCAGCGCAAACACCTGTCAGCTATCCTGACACAACGCGCTTTGCGAATCGCTATCGACCGGGCACGTGGTACCAAAACTGTTGACGAATTGGGGAGACTGAACGGACATGGCTAAAAAGATCGCTGTAGAAACAACTCTGAATGGTGAAGAAACTGTCTTCCTTTGCGAACCTCGTCAGACTCTGCTCGAGGCGCTTAGGGACAATTTGGGATTGATCGGCAGCAAAGAAGGCTGCGGCAATGGCAACTGCGGCGCCTGCAACGTGCTCCTGGACGGCGTTCTCGTCAACTCCTGCCTTGTGCTGGCGCCGGAGATTGAAGGTCGCTCGGTCGTGACGATCGAAGGCATCGCCGAAGACGGCCAGCTGCACCCCCTCCAGCAGAAGTTCCTGGAGCATGCCTCTCTGCAATGCGGCATCTGTACACCAGGATTCATCGTCTCGTCCAAAGCGCTGTTGGACGATAACCCCAGCCCCAGCGAGCACGATGTACGCCTCTGGCTGGCAGGAAACCTCTGCCGGTGCACAGGCTATGACAAGATCGTGCGGGCAGTGTTGGACGTGGCCGAAGGCGACGCCTAACGCCGAGGAGAAAATATAATGGCCGATACGAAACAGAATGGAACTGGTCAACCGGCCGCCAACGGCCAGAACGGTTACAAGGTTATCGGCACGCGTCCTGTGCGGCCGGACGGTGTAGACAAAGTAACCGGCCGCGCCGTCTATGCCGCCGATGTGCAGATGACCGGGCTGTTGCATGGATTCGTCCTGCGCAGCCCCCACGCCCACGCCCGCATTCGTTCCATCGACACCAGCAAGGCCGAAGCCCTACCGGGCGTGCGCGCTGTCGTCACCGCTGACGACTTGCCTGTGGCCGAGGACAAAATCGAAGACCTGGGCGAAGGCGCAATCAATCTCAAATACCTGAGCGACAACGTCCTGGCCCAGGAAAAGGCGCTATACCACGGCCACGCCGTGGCAGGCGTCGCCGCGGTCAACCCGCATATCGCTCGCGAAGCCGCCGAGTTGATCGAAGTCGATTACGAGGTGCTTCCCCCAGTAATGACCGTGGACGACGCCCTCGCTGAAGATGCGCCCATCCTGCTGGATACACTGCGCACAGATAAGATGGGCGAAATCGGCACCGAGCCGACAAACCTGGCCTCCTTCTTCCGCCACCAGCGCGGCGACCTCGATGCCGGCTTTGCCGGCGCCCACCTGGTCGTGGATCGCACCTTCCGTACCGAAACCGTCCACCAGGGCTATATCGAGCCCCATGCCGCCACTGCCCTGCATAGCGCCGACGGCCAAATCACGATCTGGACAAGCACCCAAGGCTCGTTCGCCGTACGTGGCCAGGTCTGCGAAATCTTGAAGATTCCCGTCTCCCGCCTAAAAGTCGTACCTACCGAAATCGGCGGCGGCTTCGGCGGCAAAATCAACGTCTACGTTGAACCGGTCGCTGTGGTCCTGTCTGAAAAGGCCGGCCATGAACCAGTCAAAATTGTAATGAGCCGTGCCGACGTTCTGGCTGCAACCGGGCCCACCTCCGGCTCTAATATCCGCGTCAAAATCGGCGTCGATGCTGATGGTAAGATTTCCGCCGCCTTGGCTGAACTCTACTACGAGGCCGGCGCCTATCCCGGCTCACCGGTCGGGGCCGCCGCCAACGTGAGCCTTGCCCCCTACGCCATCGACAACCTGCAGGTAGATGGCTATGACATAATCGTCAACCGGCCCCGCAGCGCTGCCTACCGCGCGCCCGGCGGCACCAATGTAGCCTTTGCCGTCGAAAGCGTCGTCGATGAACTCGCCGAAAAGCTGGGCATGGACCCGGCCGAATTCCGTGTCCTCAACGGCGCCAAAGAGAACGACCGGCGCCCGGACGGCCTGCAGTACGCCCGCATCGGTCAGATCGAAACAGTCGAAGCTATTCGGGATTCCGAACACTACCAGTCGCCGCTCGAAGGCAAATATCGCGGTCGCGGCATCGCTTCAGGCTACTGGAACAACTGGGGCGGCCAGTCCAGCGCCACCGCCGTGCTCAACCCCGACGGCAGTGTCAATCTCAGCGAGGCCTCCACCGATATCGGCGGCTCCAGGGCCTCGATCGCCATGCAGTTGGCCGAGGCCATGGATATCGAGTACGAACAGGTCAAGGCCCGCGTCGTCGATACCGATACCGTCTCATATAATGACGTGACCGGCGGCAGCCGTACCACGTTCGCCACCGGCCTGGCCGCCTATAACCTCGGCCAGCAGCTCAAAAAAGAGATGAAACGTCGTTTGGCCGACCAATGGGATGTCGCCCTCGGCGATGTATGCTACGAAGACGGCGTATTCAGTGCCGGCGCCGAGAGCCTGCCGTTCATCGAAGCAGCCGGTCTCGTCCAGCGCGACGAACCCCTGATGGCCAGTTCGACCGTGCACCCGCAGGACTTCGGCCCTGGTTTCTCTACCCAGTGCGTGGACGTTGAAGTCGATCCGGAAACGGGCAAGATCACCATTCTTCGTTACACCATTGCCCAGGACGTGGGCAAGGCAATTCACCCATCCTATGTCGAAGGGCAAATGCAAGGCGGCGTCGCCCAGGGCATCGGCTGGGCCATCAACGAAGAGTACATCTACGACGAAGAGGGCCATCTTCTCAACGCCAGCCTGCTCGACTACCGCATGCCCACCGCCCTGGACCTGCCCATGATCGAAACGATTATGGTCGAGGTTCCCCATCCCGCTCACCCCTATGGCGTGCGCGGCGTAGGCGAGGTCAACATCGTGCCGCCTGCCGGCGCAGTCGCCAATGCTGTCTACCAGGCCACCGGCATCCGCATGGACAAGCTGCCCATCTCCCCGGCAAGACTGCTCGAAGCCATGTGGGCCAAAGAGGCCGAAAGTGCTGAACTGGTTCCAGGAGACGATTGAGCGTGGCCACGGTCTGGATTCCACCCCTGATGCGCTCACTCACCGACGGCCAGCAGATCGTCGAAGCAGAAGGGGAATCGGTGCGGGAGCTTGTCGCCGCCCTAGAGAAACGCTTCCCGGGTGTCGCCGACCGCATCATAGATGAAGGACGCATTCGGCCCGGCTGGACGGTCGCGGTCGATGGCGCTGTGCAGAATCGCGGCCTGCGCGCCGCCGTAGGGCCGGACAGCGAAGTGCATTTCGTCCCTGCAATGACCGGCGGCAACTCGGTTCAGGTTTGAACTGCGCGCGCGGCAATCCGCAAATGCGCAATCGCCGCGATGCCAATGGGAACTTGGGATTATTTCCCTGCCCGCCGCGAGAGCCGGTAACGTTGGCCTGTCAGCGGGCTACGTGTTTCGTACATAGCGATTGCAGAGTTCAGGACCCGGCAGCATGTAGCAACGCTGCCGGGTCTTTCGATTGGCATCCAAGCCGGTTCAGGCGCATATCGATGTGTTGATTCCAATCGAAGCTAGTGATGGCGTGCCTTAGTGCGGAACACAGCAATGTGAACCGGAACGGAACATCCTGTTTCCCATCTGAATGCATGACTCTTCGCGTGAGTTACGCAATGGAAACTCGGCCAGCTATTCTGCCCATACGCAATAAGCATTACCCATCACGCATTACGTGCAGAAGCATGTCCGCACGTTGAACGGACCTGAAATCCATGCCGGCTGGGAACTCGCGGCCCAAACGCACAGAAGAAAAAATCACTATCCAGTGGCCCCGTAAGAGGCTGCAAGTAGAGCCTTCCCGACCTTCTGTCCAGCAGATGGAACAATACCCACCCCAATTCTCCGATGCAGCCCGCGGCGGTCTGCTGCTGTCCGGCGATAACTTCGATTCGCTTTCGTGGCTGCTGGCCAACGGCTACCACGGCAGCGTCCGCCTGGTCTACCTGGATCCCCCTTACAACTCAAACCGCACCTACACCAGCCGCGTTCGTCTGCGCGGTAAGGGGCAGCCCACACTGGGCGAAATGGCCGCGTACGACGATATCTGGCAGCCCGGCGCCTACCTCCAATTCCTGGCCGACCGGCTCCTCCTCCTGCGCGACCTGCTGCACCCTGACGGAACGCTCTGGCTGCACTGCGATCATCGCATGCAGGCCCAACTGCTCCTGCTGCTGGCAGAGATCTTCGGCCCCGATTCGCATCTCAACACCGTGTTCTGGCGCAGCCAGACAATGCGCGGCGCCAAGGTCCATGCCCGCTTCTTTCCTAACAGCGCCCAGGCAATCCACATCTTTCGCAGGACTCCAAAGGGTCGGCCCGTCTGGAATGCTCCCAAACGCGAGATCGTCCTCAGCGAGAAAGATGCAGCCGCTCAGTTCATGCGTGACGAACGCGGCTTTTTCCGCACCTCTGATCCCGGCACATACAGCTTCGAACGACTGGCCGCCCTGTCAGCGGAAGGACGGCTCTACGCCCCTTACGGCGGCAACGTGATCGTCGATGAGGACGCGCAACGCGTATACGCCTCCAATGGCGGAAACATCGGCGTGAAGTACCACCTCACCCAACGCGGTCGCAACCACTACGTCCTCATCAGACCAGTGGACAATCTGTGGGACGACATCCCCGGTCTTGGGACTGTGCCCGGCGAAGACGAGAACTACCCTACGCAAAAAACCGAACGGCTGCTGCAGCGGATCCTGGAAACAGCCAGTAATCCCGGAGATCTCGTCCTCGACCCATTTGTCGGGTCCGGCACAACGCTCACCGTGGCGCAAGAGTTAGGTCGTGACTGGTTGGGCTGCGACAGTTCCTGGCGCGCGATTCGCACGGCCGCGGGCCGTCTCAGCCGCCGACTGCCTCCCGCAGATTCCTCCGGTTCCGAGAAGGGCAGCTGCTCCGATCAGGAGCAAGGGGGCGGAAGGAACTGCTCTCGAAATGAATACGGATACCGAATTCTGCGACTTGGCAACGGCAGTTCCGTTTACAGCAGCCAACACTGGCAAGATCTGCATGCCAGCCCCGCAGCGGAGATTAGGCTCGATCAGGATGGTGGCCGGTTAAACATTCGGATCGAGCAGTTTCTTAGTTCCCAACTGGATCATCTGGCCGCCAAAGCAAATGTCATTCTGCCGCCAGACTGGCGTCCGCAAGTCCGAGCTGTCCTGATCGATCCGGACTTTGACGGCAAGACCTTGCGGCCGGCGCTAGTGGACGCGCCCGCGGGCAAGAGCGCTCTCGTCGCCGGGACCTATTCCTGCTCGCCGCCCGTCGACCCCGGCAACCAGGATCGTGACCGCGCTCCGCACCGGACTGTCGCCATCCTGATTGTCGACGTAGCCGGAGAGGAGCATCTCTTCGTGGACTCGACATCGGTTCCGGGAACAGCCTCGCAGGGCGAAATCTGACAATTCCCCCGACTAGCGCAGATATCTGTCAGGTTCTCCAAACTGCCTACCTTGGGCTTCGGAACTACTGGAGACGTCCGTTGTGTCGTCAAATAAGTGAAAATAGCTTGATCGGCTGAAATTACTTCGCATAGCCAACAGTAGGCAAGGGCCAGCAAGATAAGATCGTGAAACACCAATAATATTATGTCAGGCTCTGTGCCCGCACCAGACCTTCGCGTCATTAGGCATCTGCAACACTGCCAAAGCTGAGGGGGAGACCATCGCGAAACCTGCCGCGAGAACGATCACGCGCAAAAATGGTATACTCTATCCACTATGGCCATTCAACTTCTTTCTCAGGACGTAGCCGCCAAAATCGCCGCCGGGGAAGTGGTCGAACGCCCGGCAAACGTCGCCAAAGAGCTGATCGAGAACAGCCTCGATGCCGGCGCGACCGAGGTGCAGGTCGAGATCAGAGAAGGAGGCCGGCGCCTCCTGCAGGTGACCGACGACGGGTATGGAATCCCCGCTGCCGAGCTGCCCCTGGCAGCCCAGCGCCACGCGACCAGCAAACTGCATACCGCCGCCGATCTGGACTGCATCACCTCATTCGGCTTTCGCGGCGAGGCCCTCTATAGCATCGCTGCCGTCAGCCGCATGACGCTGAGGAGCCGCCACGCCGATTCCGAATCCGGCGCCGAACTGCATATCGAAGGCGGAAAAGTCATACGCAATCAGCCCGCCGGTCTACCTGTGGGCACAGTCGTCTCTGTCGAAAATATCTTCTTCAATACGCCCGCGCGGCGTAAGTTTTTGCGGCGCCCGGCAACGGAGGCTAGCCACATCGCCGCCATAGTCCAGCGCTATGCCCTCGCCTATCCGGCCTGCCGATTCCAATACGTCAGCGAAGGCAAACTTTCCTTCTTCACTGAAGGCACCGGTCGCGTTGACGACGTTCTGTCGAAAATTTACGGGCGCGAGAACGCCAGCCAGATGTTTCCCGTGGGTCGAGCGCGCGAACGCGCCGCTGCCAATGCCAATGCAGAACGGGCAAACGAGACCCCCCAGCCGCAGGAGGACGAAGTCATCTTCATGTCCGACGCCGACGAAAGTCCGGCGGCGCCATTTACCGCACCCTCGGCAGGAGTGCACGTCAGCGGATACGTCAGTTCGCTATCCCTCACCCGCCCCACTCGCACTCAGATCAACCTGTTCGTTAACCGCCGCTACGTCGAAGATCGAAGCCTGACCCACGCGGTTGTACAGGCATATCACACTCTGTTGCCGGTTGGCCGCTATCCACTGGCTGTCCTCTTTATTGAATTGGACCCGGCCGAGGTGGACGTCAATGTGCATCCGCGCAAGACCGAAGTGCGTTTTGTCGACGCCAACAAGGTCTTCAGAGCTGTCCAAAGCACCGTTCGCCAGGCGATTGTCGACAACGCCGGCGTGCCTGAAATGCAGCTGGGCGGCGAAGACCTGCGACCTGGCCCAGTCCATACCCAGTCGTCCGGGCAACCGCTGCCTGAAGGCTTCGATTCACAAGCAGCCCACCAACCACATCAGAGCGGATGGTCTGCACGTCGCCACGCGATTCTCAGCGCCGGTGTCGAACAGAAGCCCGTAATACCATTCGAAATGCCGCCCGCCGACCAGCCCGAATCAGATCCGCTACTGGACGCACCGAAAACTCTGCCGGACGAGTCGGCGCCGCCTGCAACGCCCGCCAGCGAGCAAGAAGCGCCTCCCTTTGACGCTGATCCGTCCCTACCACCACTGCGGGTAGTTGGGCAGGCAGGCGCAATGTATGTGGTTGCCGAAGGGCCGGAGGGGTTGTACCTGATAGATCAGCACGCCGCCCACGAACGCATCCTGTACGAGAAGTTCATGGCCCAGCGCGCAAGCGGCGAAGGTCAAGGAGTCGCCCGTCAAGGGCTGCTCGCGCCGATTTCACTGCATGTGGGCGACGCCCGCGCAGGTCTCGTTGCTCAGCACCTCAACGAGTTGAACGCCGTTGGCTTCGGCGTCGAACACTTCGGCGGCGACACCTTCCTCGTACGCGCCGTTCCCAGCGTCCTATCCGATCAGGACTCTGAACGCGCGCTCGATGAGATCGTGCAGGGCTTGGCCGAAAATCGAGACATTGTCGGCGAGGAGTTGGAGGCCCGTTTGGTGAAGATGGTCTGCAAGCGGGCGTCGATCAAGGCCGGCCAGATTCTCAGCGACATCGAAATGAAGGAGCTGGTGCGCCAATTGGAGCAGTGCCAAGCCCCGCGTACCTGCCCCCACGGACGCCCCACCATGCTGCAGCTGAGCGCCGGCGAACTGGAGCGAGCCTTCAAACGGACGTAGCCCAGTTCAACTGCAGTCATTCGCCAGACGCGCGCTTACCAGTCTGTTCAGGCTAACGCCCTGTTCTGCCGCGCGCAGAACCAGCGCCGCGTGCGTTTCCGGCGGCACACGTACCAGTAACTTCCCGCTATATGTTCGGTCGGCAATTGGCTACGGCGGAATCTCGCCCTAATCTCGCATGTCGCTGATACAATCAGAAACCAGACGGCGAATTCCGGAAAAGGCCTCTTCTGGCGTCTGCGCCAGCCAACTCAACGAAGGAAACTCAGCGCACAAGCCGGCACATTTGCCGTCTTCGCGTGACCAGGTAACGCGGTAAGTGTATTTGTCCTTCATTACATCCCCTTTAGTTTCTCGATAGCTCGAAACTACTAAGCCACAACTAAATTGCGATCCTGAATGAGGCGAGCGAAGGTGGTTGCTCTCTCCTCACTCCTCACTCCATTATACTCTCTTTTTGCATTTGGGCGGTCGGGCCTTCGGCCCTCCCTTGTGCAGGGGCTGCGCCCCCCCCACGCCCCCCTCCAAAACCATCGCTCACCGACCGTGTGTGCTCATTCCAGCTGTGCGGCTCCAGCAACGTGGCTGCCGCCAACCGAATACGCAATCAGATAGCCTGAATTGCGGCCGCGATAAGGGGCTGGTCAAGACAGGCACTGCATATGGCTTAGCAGTTACGATAGCTCTTATTACCTGGCGTTCCTGATATGCCTTTGCTTGCGCCTTGCTGTTTTGGATATTCACTCTAGGATCGCCTGCCCTTGGCGTCCGATAAGTCCGTTGGCCGCTCCCCTTTTGACGAGCTTCCCCGAAGTACCTGTCGCAAATCTTCGCTAGGTCGGCGAACCAAACACACTTCCGATTCCTGCCGGGTCCCTGGATAGCCTCTCTGGTGATTTCCATTTCGCGTACAATATCAGAAGATAGCGTACGTCATGCGTTTGAGACATTGAGGACACGTTTCCTCACCTCCCATCCGACTGTACAACCGCGATCACATGGCAGGAAATGTACCCCCTCACCTGAATGCCAGTCCACGTCGCCTCCCCCATTAGCGGCCCGCCCGCACATCTCTCGCACACCTATGTTCCTACCCACAAAAACCCATTCGTTTTGGGGAGAGTAAACTCTGGTGTGCTATACTAAAAGATGGTGCTCGAAAAGCTGGCAGATGCCCTTACGGCGTACCGGCATCACGCCGCGCAATTGGATTCCGAGCCCCCTATTACGACTCAGGACAGCCGGCGTGATTGAATTCGACAATTCGGAGCTGCTGGCAACAATTGTTGGCATCGCCTGCTTCGCAATCGGAGCGTGGCTGGGAAGCCAGTTTCCGGACATTGACAGATTTCGGATCTTCCGCCTGCGCCACAGGTCTGGTGTGACACACAGCTTTTTGTTACCCGGCCTTTTTCTAATAGGCAGCGCTCTTACGCGGCTCCAATGGGCAGACTGGTTCACCGCCGGCTTCTCTGCTGGCATCGCACTGCACCTGGCCTTCGATCTCTTTCCCGGGAAATGGCGCGGGTTCGCGCTGATAGACGTGCCAAAATTGGGACGACTCACAAGAAACTTATCGACTGTCTGGCTGTTCGTCAGCCTGTTCGTGTGTGTAATTATTTCAGTATCCATCATCCCTGCTCTCGGCCCGGCAGGCATTTTCGCCTACGTCACTGCACTTGCCGTTCTGTATCTCCACGGCATTCTGGCGAAAAAAGAGCATTTCGCCGCCGGACCGCTTCTGACAATTCTCACCCTGGGGGGCGAAGCTCTCTAGGCTCTCGCTACCAAGAAATACAATGAGAGGCAAAGTACGATGACCTTGACCGTTACCACAGAACCAATGGACAGACGACAACTCTCCATGACAATCGAAGTTGCCGACGAGCGCATCGATCAGGAGATGCGTAAAGCCGCCCGCAAACTCGCCGGGCAAGTCCGCATTCCCGGTTTCCGCAAAGGGAAGGTGCCTTTCCATATTCTGCTTCAGTTCGTCGGACGCGAAGCAATCATCAGCGAGTTTGTCGATGAACTGGGCCAGGAAGTCTACAAGGAGGCGCTCGACCAGGAGGGCCTGGAGCCCTTTTTCATGGGTAGCCTTGATAACGTCGACACGGAAGAGTCCGTCCGCTTCCACCTGACGATACCGCTTCCGCCAGAGGTCAAACTGGGCAGCTACCGCGACTTGCGCGTCGAAGAAGAGGAAGCCGAAGTCGACGAAGAACAGATCCAGCAGCGCATACAGTCCATCCTCGAACAAAATGCCGACTACGTTGAAGCAGACCGCCCCAGCCAGTACGGGGATCTGATGACCATCGACGTCAAAGGCGTGGTTTTGGACGATCAGGGCAATGAGACCGAAACCGTCGTCTTCGACGAGGAAGATTGGGACGTAACGCCAGACCAGGAAAACCCGATGGAGCCTGCCGGTCTGGATGAATCACTTGTGGGACTGTCCCCCGGCGAAGAAAAAAACTTCGAAATCGCCTGGCCCGATGACAGCCCCAGCATGTATGCCGGCAACAATGTCCGCTTTGCCGTGAAAGTCCACAAAACAAAGTCCTTCGAGACACCGGCCGAATTGACCGATGAGATCGCCCAGAACTTCGGCCCCGATTTTGAATCCGCCGCCGACCTGCTCGATGACATTCGCGAGAACGCACAGCAAGAGGCGCAACAACAGGCGGAAAACGAACATATCCAATCAGTTCTCCAGGAACTGGTCGACATGAGCGACGTTGTCTATCCACCCGTGGCCGTTGACCTTGAGATCGACCGGATGGTGCGTAACTTCGATATGCAGATTCGGCAAATGGGTCTGCAAGGAATGGAACAGTATTTGGAGATGTCCAACCAGACAATCGAAGAGTATCGCGAATCAATGCGCGAAAACGCCGAACAGTCACTGCAGATAGAGCTTGCGCTTGTAGAGTTCGCCCAGAGCGAGAAGCTGACCGTCAGCGACGAAGAATTTGAAGCCCACATTGGCGATATGGCCGGCCCCCTGCCCGAGGATGCAGATGAGGAAACGACCAAGGCGCGTACCGACATGCTCGATATGATGCGCGCCGAACACAGCCGTCCACATGTCGAAAGCGAAATCCTCAAAGACAAATCAATTAAGTTGCTGCTGGCAATCTCCCGCGGCGAAGAGATCCCCGAGCCCGTGGCCGAAGCCGACGCGGCAGACGATGCCGACCAGCCCGATGCAGACGACTCCGATCAGCCGGCGCAACCAGCCGAATCCGAGCCGGCTGCAGAAGGCGCCGCCGCAGATGAGGCCAACGAAGAGATCGCAGAATCCTGAATCGGACGCTAACACAACACTAACGCAGAATAGAGCGGCCCCTACATTTCTCGGCAGGTGCATCGGATACATTGAAGCCTGCTCCGAACAGTCGAACCGCCGTACCACTGGCTGATTTCGGGGCCAGTTCACCACCAGATTATCATCCGAAAAAGGGAGATCCAGATGTTTCATCCGTTCAACGAACCGCCTGCGGGCCAGCCGCCTGAATCGCCGCAAAATACTGAAATACCCGGTTGGACGAGCGGCCTGACGCCTTCGAATATCGTGCCTATGGTTATCGAGAGCACCGGCCGCGGCGAGCGCGCCTATGACATATACAGCCTCCTGCTGAAGGAACGCATCATCTTCCTCGGTATGCCGCTTTCCGACCAGGTGGCCAATCTGATTGTGGCCCAACTGCTCTACCTGAACTCTGAAGACCCGAACCAACCGATCCAGATGTTCATACATAGCCCGGGCGGACTCATCTACGCCGGCTTGGCCATCTATGACACCATGAAAATGATCAACACGCCGATACATACTTTTGCCGTCGGCGTGACCGCCAGCATGGGTACCGTCCTACTCTGCTCCGGCACCAAAGGCAAGCGCTACGCCCTTCCCCATGCAACTATCCACATGCACCCGGCCGGCGGCGGCGCCCAGGGCTATACCGAAGACGTGCGCATCGCCCTGCGCGAGCAGGAGCGGCTCCAGACCCAGCTGTTCCACATCGTCGCGCAACAGACCGGTCATGTCTGGCAGGAGATCGAAGAGATATTCCAGCGCGACCGCTGGATGAACGCGATCGAAGCGCGTGACTTTGGCCTCGTTGACGAGGTGCTCGGCGACAGCAGCGATATCGTCTCTGTCGTAGACGGCCAGCTCAATGTGCCCAGCGCGAATGGCACAGAGACTGCTGCTGAAGAGGCCGCGGCCGACGAAGAGTAGCAAGACCGGCCGGAAGAGGTAGCCAGGCCGCAAGCAAGGCCGTCTGGTAATCGGAAAGCAAGGGTGCAGGCGATCTAGACTATATGGGCTCGCCGCCCTTCTTGTTGCCGAATCTATGCCCTGAAACGGAAATTTATCTTAACCTGGACACGCCATGAACGTTTGCTCCTTCTGCGGCAGAGAGGAATCGGAGGCCAAGCGCCTTATCGCTGGCGACGACGATGTCCATATCTGTGACGAATGTATCCGCCTCGGCGCCGAAATCCTGGACGAAGAAGGGGTGGGACAGATCGGTGCCTCGGCCAAAGTCGCACAGGTCGCCGCCAAACGTGTGCCCAGCCCACGCGAGATCGTCCGCAGCCTGAACCAGTATGTGATCGGCCAGGACCGTGCAAAAAAAGTGCTGTCGGTCGCGGTCTACAATCACTATAAGCGAATCTTCGGGGGCAGCGGCGCGGCCGCGCAACGCTGGCGAGAGAATCAGCTCGACAGCGGCGAAGAAGCCGGCGACTCCGCCCCCCGCAGCGAAGAACAGCCACTCCCGGGCCAGGATGAGCAGTTTGCCGAGGAGGAGCAGGTAGAGCTTGCCAAGAGCAATGTGCTTCTCATAGGCCCCACCGGCAGCGGCAAGACGCTCATGGCCCAAATGCTTGCCAGGCTCCTCGATGTCCCCTTTACAATCGCAGATGCAACCAGCCTGACCGAGGCAGGGTACGTGGGCGAAGATGTCGAAAGCCTGTTGGTTGGGCTCTTGCAGGCCGCCGACTGGGATGCCGACAGGGCCGCTTGCGGCATCGTCTACATTGATGAGATCGACAAGATCTCCCGCAAAGCCGGCGACAACCCCAGCATCACTCGCGACGTGAGCGGAGAGGGTGTCCAGCAGGCTCTGCTGAAGATCATCGAGGGCACGACCGTCAACGTGCCTCCCAGCACAGGGCGCAAACATCCCCAGCAGGAATTCATACCGCTTGACACTCGTAACGTGCTCTTCATTGTGGGAGGCGCGTTTGTGGGAATGGCCGACATGGTCCGCAGAAGACTTCGGCGTCGCGCCGGCTTGGGCTTCGTGGACGACGAATCCGAGTTGGATCCCTTGGCAAGGGTTGCAGAAGAGGACGGTGTCGACGACTTACCTCTTCCCGATGGCCTGACCGAGCGCCAGCGTGAACTGAAGCTCCGTCGCCTCGAAAAGGAAGGGCGGGACGAGAGCCGCCTCCTCCAGCAGGTGATGCCGGACGACCTGCTTCACTACGGACTGATACCGGAATTTGTCGGGCGCGTACCGGTCTTCGTCAGTCTGGATTCCCTCGACCGCGACACTCTTGTCGAAATCCTCACCCGGCCCAAAAACAGCATCGTGCGCCAGTTTGAACAGCTCTTTGCAATGGACGATGTCCTGCTGGAGTTTGAGCCCGATTCGCTTTCCGCGGCCGCAACCGAAGCATATATGCGCCGAACTGGGGCAAGAGGGCTGCGTTCGATTGTCGAAGAGGCGCTGTTGGAAGTAATGTACGAAATACCCGGCCGTGACGAAGTCGTTCGCTGCCTTGTCCGCCGCGATGTGTTTGAGGACGGCGCCATGCCCCGCCTCTTTGGCCGGCAGGGCCAGCAAGTTCGCCTCAATAACGAGCAGGAGCTGGACGCAGCCGCCTGACCACTACTCCGAATCTTCGGTCAGAACCACCCGCGTTTCGTACGACGTATCGCCCCGCAGGAGAGAAACGGTCACTGCGTCGCCCACCTGCAACGGCTCCAATCGCAGTTGCAAGGCCTTCTGGCTCCCAACCGGATGTCCATCGATCGCGGTAAGTATGTCCCCGCCCACGTATACCTGCCGGTTCCACAGAATGATCCGCTCCTGCGCTCCCCGTACGCCTACCTTGTCCAACGGGCTGCCGCGCTCCAACTGTACAAGCAGCAGTCCTTCCTCCACTGACAGATCGAGAGCCGCCGCCACCTGCGGCGTGATCTGATAGCCATAGCGGATGCCCAGGTCAGGATGTCGGTATCGGCCAAGCGATTTGAGTTCGGGCAGCGCCCGCACGATTTTCTCGACAGGCAAAGCAAAACTGACGCCCGTGTTTGCGCCGCTGCGGCTGAATAGGGCGGTGATGATGCCGATTACTCGACCCGAGCTGTCCAGCAGCGGACCGCCGGAATTGCCCTGGTTTATTGCCGCATCGATCTGAATAATGCCCCCTACGTACCGGTCCCCGCCTGCCTCCAGCGTGCGCTCCAACCCGCTGATCACGCCCGTAGTGAGAGAGCGGCGGTATTTGCCAAATGGGTTACCGATTGCAACCGCCCGCTGCCCCACCTGCAAGCCCGCTGAACTGCCGAATTCGACCGCCTGCAACAGTTCGGGCGGCGCGTCTATCTTGAGTAAAGCCAGGTCGAAGCGGCTGTCATGACCGACCACCTCCGCCGCAAAAGTAACGCCCTCTTCGAACTCGACCTCGATATGCTGCGCGCCTTCAATCACGTGGAAATTCGTGAGAATGTGTCCATCGTCATCGATCACGAAACCGGAGCCGAATCCTTCGCGCGGAACCAATTCGGCAAAGAAGCCGCGGCGCTGCACGTGCGTTGTCACCGTCACAACCGCCGGCGCGACACGCTTGTACAGGTCAACCAGGCGCCGTTCAGCAATGTCCAGCCCGCGCTCGTCAATGTCCTGCATCTGTGCCGGCAGGGGAGTCGCCGACTCTCGAGTAGCGAAGACGCCGGGCGTCGCCTGGAATGGAGAAGGGGTCAACTCCAACGGGGCGCAACTGACCATCGTTAAGCAGGTCGTTAGCAGCAAGACAGTCCTGCTCAGGCAGCGGAATCCAACCAGTCGCATAGGCATGCGTGGACGTCTAAACCTCCTCCAACAGGTTGCGCAGGGCCGTGATGATCTTGCGATCAGGTACAGGACAGGGGAACTGTTCTATTTCTTCCAGCGTGGTCCAGCGCCAGTCGCTTACGCCGACCGCCCTGGGCTTACCCGCACAGATCCGGGCGTGGAAGGCGGAGAGTGTCATGCTGAAGTGGGTAAAACCGTGCTCCACGCTCGCTACCTGCTCCCCCACGTCAATCGGCACGCCCAATACTTGCCGGATGGCGCGCTCCAAACAAGCCGGTAGGTCTTTGTCGGCCGCGTCCATGGCGCCATTTGGAAACGACCACAATCCGCCGAGAAGTCCCTTCTCAGGACGCTGACTGATCAGCAGACGGGAGGCGCCCGGCGCGCCTTCCCAAATCACAGCGGCTGCCACCTCAATATGCGGGACATCCTCGCGGGGACGGCGCACGGGCCGCCGGTTCTGAACGCCCTGCCTGCGAGCCGAACAATGTGACCGCAACGGACAATCCCGGCACTGCGGATTGCGAGGCCGGCACAGAAGTGCGCCCAACTCCATCAACCCTTCGTTCACAGCGCCTGGGTCCTGCGCCGCCTCCACCAGCTGGCGGGAGAGGCGCCACAACCGCTTCTCGGTGGAACTTAGTTCTATCGGCTCGTCAATGTCCCAAACGCGGCTGAAAACCCGTTTTGCATTCGCGTCCAGAATCGGTTCCGCCTGCCCAAAGGCCAAACTGAGGATCGCGCCTGCCGTGTATTCACCGATGCCGGGCAACTGCAGAAGCTCCCACCGTGTGCGAGGCAACCGCCCCCCGAACTCGTCGGCGACGATCTGCGCGGCTCTATGTAGATTCCTGGCGCGGCTGTAGTACCCCAGACCCTCCCACAGCTTCAGGACCTCCTGCTGGTCCGCACCTGCAAGATCCTCCACCGACGGAAACCGTTCCATCCAGCGGTTGAAATAATCGACCACAACAGTCAACTGAGTCTGCTGCGCCATCACTTCGCTCACCCACACAGCATACGCGTCGCGCACGCCGGCCGGTTCGTTGCGCCAGGGCAGTTCCCGCTGTTGCCGTGCGTGCCAAGCGGTCAGGTTGTCGGCGATATGACGAAACATAACTGCAGTGACCAGTGGTCAGTGTTGGGCTTTCCCGGCTATCCACTTCAATTGCCGGCCGCTACGTAAGGACGCTAGGGGAGTTCGCTGCTGAGCGCGTTTACCAAAAGGCGGACGGCATTGCGCGCGTCATTACAGTCTGCCACCTGTGAGGGAGTGTGGACATAGCGGCAAGGGATCGAAACCGTACCGGCGGGGACACCTGCGCGGCTGACCTGCACAGCGGCTGCATCGGTCGTGCCGTACTCCAATACTTCCAGCTGGTAAGGAATCTCGTGGGTCTGCGCCGCGCTCTCAAGCCAGCTGCGCACCATTGGATGGGCAATCATGCGCCTGTCCATGATCTTGATCGCCGGGCCCTTGCCCAGCGCCACCTCCATCGGCGTCGCCTGCGGGAAGTCGCCGGTGGCCGTCACGTCGATGGCCAGCATGATCTCCGGTTCCAACCCGTATCCGGCCGTAGTGGCGCCGCGCGTGCCCACCTCTTCCTGTACCGTAAAAACAGCCAAAATCTCATGTGGGGAACTTTCCAGCTCGCGCAGCGCCTGGATCAGCACCGCGCATCCAATCCGATCATCGAGGTTGGCAGCGAACAGCCGGTCGCCCACCGCGCCGAAGCTGCTGCGGAAGACAGCCGTATCGCCAACCTGCACCTGCGCATCTTCCTTGCCCGTGGCGCCCACGTCCAGAAATAACTTCTGCAGCGTAGGCCGCTCGCGCGCAATTGCCGAGCCCTCCAGACCAAACGCGCCTTCGACGCCGTTGGCAAATTCAACGCGATTACCGATGAGAGAGCTGGTCAGCACGCCCCCAATTGTCGTAAATCGGCAAAAGCCCTGTGCATCCACATGCGTCACCATCACGCCGATCTCATCCATGTGCGCTGCCAGCATGATGCGCTTGCCGTTGCCGCCGCCGTCCGTCGGGTGTTTCACAGCAATCAGGTTGCCCAGCCTGTCGCTTCGAACTTCATCGACCAGGCCGTCCAAGTGTGGAGCGATGGCTTCGCTGATCCGCTCCTCTTGCCCACTGGGGCCGTACACGCTGCACAGCTCTTCTATCAGTTCTCTCATTCTTAGCTCCGCTCGGCCCCCAACGGCCGCCCCAACGGGCCGGCCAAAGCCTTACTCATCAACTGAATCGTATCCCGTACATCGGCCGGGTCCATCAGCGCCGCCGGCGTGTGGATATATCGGCACGGCACTGCCACCGCCACAGCCGGCACACCGCCGCGGGCCAGATGGATGCTGCCCACGTCGGTACCGCCCACCCCAGGCTGTTTGAACTGCCACGGAATGTCGTGCGCGTCCGCAGTCTCAGTCAGAATGCGCACGAGCCGGCGGTCGGCATGAGCGCTGCGGTCCATCACCGAAATGGCCGGACCCTTGCCCAGCTCGGTCGTCGGGCTTATGTCTTCCTGACGCGGCAGATCATCGGCGACCGTCCCTTCCAGCGCCACCGCCACATCAGGCTGCACCGCGTAGGCCGCCACCCCCGCCCCCCGCAGGCCAATCTCTTCCTGGACGGTAAAGACGCCCACCAGTTCGCAAGCGAACTCGCTTTTCAACAGTTCGGCAAGGATGTAGCAACCTACTCGATCGTCAAAGGACTTGCCCTTTAACAGTTGCCCGTACTGCTCGTAGCTGCTCTCAAATGTGACCATGTCGCCCGGCACGATGCCGCCTGCGCCGCCGGTGTCGATGAGGAGCTCGGTGATAGGCATCACCCGCTTACTCGACCGAGCCGCATGCGGCGCCCGCATGATAACGCCCGGCACCGCTGACGCCCCGATCGTCACCCTTTTGCCGGGCAATATGCGCGGGTCCAGACCGCCCACACTGCGGAAATTCAATGTGCCGTCCGAATTGCGACGCATCACCATCCCGCCCACTTCGTCCATGTGCGCGGCGAGCATCACCCGCTGCTGCCCTTCCTCGTTCGAACCTCTCTTGCGGGCAATCAGATTGCCGATTGAGTCGACAGTGATATCCTCCACATGCGAGGCCAGCTCCTCTCGCAGGATGGCCCGTACCTCTCCCTCCTGCCCCGCGACCCCGCGGGCGTTGGATAGTTTCTCCAGCAGTTCATCCATGGCAATAGTCTTCGAAATGTGGTCAAATGCGCGGGAATCCCGGGGCGGCCAGTATCAGCCCTGGTTGTCGAGCGCCAGCGCGGACAGGTCGTCAGGCAGGTCGCAAATCGCCTCGGCCAGCAGTCGCGCGCTCCGTTCAATGTCCTTGAGGGCGACCGATTCGACGGGCGTGTGCATGTTGCGTATCGGTACCGAAATCAAGGCGGTCGGAATGCCGGACTGTGAAATCTGCATTGCCCACGCGTCTGTACCCGAGTTTCCCGGCAGGGCCTCAACTGTATGGGGAATTTCGTTGCGTTCGGCTGTGCTGACCAGCAATCCTTTCAATACAGGGTGAATGTTCGGCCCCAAGCCAATTGCCGGACCGCAGCCCATCGGCAGCGCCTCATCCGCAGCCGCACCCGGCTGTTCAGCATAGGCAACGTCTAGGGCAATGCCAACGTCCGGCGCAACCTCGAAAGTGGCTGTCTTAGCCCCGCGCAAGCCGATTTCCTCCTGAACCGTAACCACCGCGAAAATGTCCCATGCGTGGCTGCGGCGCTGCAGCAGGCGCAGCGCTTCCAACAGCACCACCACCGAAACGCGGTTGTCCAGCGCTTTGCCAGTAGCCTGCCCATTTCCCAATCTGCTGGCGCTTTGGCGGACCGAGACGAAATCTCCTACCGACACCGATCTGGCCAGCGCGTCGGCCGGCAGGCCAACGTCGATAAAAAGTTCCGCCTGTGTAAACGGCTTCCCGCGCTCCTCTACTGAAAGCACATGCGGCGGCCGGCTGGCGATCAGCCCTGGCAGGTCGTCGCGGCCGTGGACCATCACCTCCTGCGCAGGCAGCGCCCCCAAATCGACGCCGCCAACCGGCGCGAACCGCAGAAAACCTTGCTCCAGCCGGGTGACGATCAGCCCAATTTCATCCATATGGGCGGCCAGCATTATTCGTCCGACCGGCACATCCGCGCCGCGCTTATAGCCTGTATGATTGCCGAGGGTGTCGGTACGCAGTTCATCAACGAGCGGAGCCAGATGGTCGCTGATACAGGCGCGTACCCGTTCTTCTTGGCCGCTGACGCCGGGGGTCTCGCTCAACTCTTTCAACAGCGAGAAGATGTCTGTTTCCGAGGGAAGGCTGTCGCTAGTCACTATCCGCCAGGGACCCCGAGCTGCGCGCACTGGCCAAAGAGAGGAACAACGAAGATTAACCCGACCACGATCCACACCCAAACCGGCATGCCCAATAGCATCATGCGCCGTTTAGGCTTCTTCTCCACCGGCCGCGGCAAAACTGTCTGGCAGCGCCAGCAAACATCCTTGTCGTCGGGATTCCAGGTACCGCAGTTGGTGCAATCGGGCATACGTCTTCCCCATGTCAGTATGGTTGACAATGGCGGGCATCATGCTATCACAGAAAAAAGGCGCGGGCAAACGGTTACCGCGAAAGCGTGCATCCCAAAATGGAGGTAATCTCTCTGCTTGCATATGGGCGGTCGGGCCTTCGGCCCTCCCTTGTGCAGGGGCTGCGCCCCCGCAACGCCCCCCTAGGCTTGCCACCTTGCTCACTCTTCCCCAGCAATGTGTCTGGCCAGCACGGTCTCTACCCAAGGGTGTCTCCCTTTCCGCCCACCACCCAACTGAATCAGTTTGCACACCCCTCCCGCAAAAGTCCTGTAGGGGCAGGCCTTGTGCCTGCCCTGTGCTCCTCCAAAAGTCGGAACAAAATATCACCCACCGTCGCCGCCCATTCCACACCTGACCCTTTCGCCCCAAGAACTGGATGCACTCCCGCGAAAATGTTCAGATCGGTTTAGAGTTTGAGCGTCCTCTGAAATGGCGCCATCGGGGACGATGGACGGACAGTATCGACGGTATACAGTAGATTCCTGCTATGGCGAGGGTTCTTCGTCTGGGCCAGCCTAGGTGCGCACTTGAATCGCGCTGCCGCTCTCGTAACGCCGCAGGCCGCGATAGAACACGAAGACAGCCAGAAAGAGAAACACCGCGCTGCCCGCGCAAATCTGGACCAACTGCATCAGATCAAAACGCCGCACAAACTCGGCCGGTAACGCGCCAATGAATGCCGCCGGGATCAGCGTGAACAGCAGCAACTTGGCCGTGCCGTCGAAAAGTGTGATTGGATAAAGAGAAAAGGTGACAATCGCGTTGAAAGCGTTTCTCCTCAGCAGATCCGTATTGCCGATCCAGAAAGTAAGGCTCTGTACCAGAACCAAAAAGGAGATGAGCACTGCGATCGCCGCCAGGCAGCCCAGCGCAAAGCGCAGCACCATCATTCCCCCGAACGTACCGGTGTAGAACACAGCCGCGCCAAAGCTGAACAGACCATAAATGAAATCTCCCGCAGATGATGCATTACTGCGGCTGGCCAGCGCGTGCAGCAAAACAGGACGCGGCAGCGACAAATAGTAATCCATCTGCCCTTCCGCGATCAACGAAGACAGCCGGACCGCGTTGCCGAACAGATATGTCCCTGCACCAAAGCCGGTAGCGACCACGCCGAAAAGGAAAAACATGTCCACCAGGTCCCAGCCGTTGATCTCTTCGAAGCGGGCGAAGAAAATGACCCAGAACACGAAATAGATGGCGTTATTGAGCATCATTCCCACCATCTGCGTCAAAAAAGAGACGCGATATTCCATCGCGCTCAGAAGATTCGTCTTCCACAACGCCAGCACAAAGGGAAGGTGGCGAAACATGGCTCAGCCCCCGTTTATCGCCAGTCGCACCGCCGCCCTCCGGTAAAATACCCAGACCGCGCCGCCGACAACCGCCAGCCAGATGCCCTGCTGCAAGAATACCTGGCCTAGGCGCACCAGGCTCGGGTCCACAAAGAGCCGCGCCGGACCATATATGATCCACGCAAACGGCAGGTTGAGCGAGATGGTCTGCAACCATCCCGGGAAGAAATCCAGCGGGATCAGCACCCCGCCCAGCAGTAGCAGGAACTTCTGGTAGATCCAGCGAAAAGCAGCTGTTTCTTCGACGACAAACGCGCTCAGGCCGATCAACGCCGAAAAACAGAAGTCCAGCAGCCAGGCAAGTACCACGGCCAGGAAAGCGAAAACCCAGCCCGCGATCCCCGGCGGCGGACCTACCATGAGCCAGACGACCGCGCTCCCTATTATAAGGTTGCCGCCAAAGGCCAGTACGCTGTCGCCCAGACCTGTGGCGAAGTGGTAGAGGATGAAGTTGTACGGCTTGTTGAGCAGATAGGCGACGCTGCCGTCCTTCACCTGCTCCGACATCGTTTCGGACAACTCGTGTTTGCTCAGCATCACCGCTTCGGCCATCATCAAGTACCACATTGTGTCCGCCAAAGTAAGCCCGGCAATCGAACGCGCGCCGGTTGCGCCGTATGTCACCCGCCACAAGTTCATGAAGATCCACATGAAGAGAACGATCAGCAGGCTCCGACCCAGCAGATCCACCGGGTAAGCGAGACTATTCAACAACTGCGTCCGAAAGATCGCCCAGTACTTCCCCGCCACCGCAGTTGCCGATGGCGATCGCACGCACCCCTCATCTGAGATGAATTGCACCTCTCTGCTAGCCACTTTCGGTCTCCGTGCGCTCGTAGATCGCGCTTATCACGTCCTCCAGCGATGGTTCCGAAACGGTTACGTCGGCCAGGCTGCCCGCTGCCGCCAACCCGCTGATCACCGGCTCAACCGGGGTCTCGCGTGTGTCGAAGCGCAATTTTGCGCCGTATCGCCCCACCTTGAGCGTCTCCACGCCCGGCAAGCCAAAGTCCGCCGGCAGTTGCTCGTTGTAGCGCACGTCGACAGTTTTGACAGTCAGGTAACGCCGCTTGAGCGCGGATACCTTGTCCTGATAAACGATTTCGCCGTGGTTGACGATGATTACCCGTCTGCACAGCGCTTCAATGTCGCCGGCGTCATGGCTTGTCAACAATACCCCCACTCCCTCTAGCTCGCTCATCCGCTGAATCGTCAAGCGCAGGCGCTGCTTGGCGACCACATCGAGACCGATCGACGGCTCGTCCAACAGCAGAACGCGCGGCTTATGCAGCAGCGAGGCCGCCACTTCGCAGCGCATACGCTGGCCCAGGGACAGCTTGCGCACCGGCGTTTCCAGCAACTCTTCGATTTCGAACGCTTCCGCCAGAAAGGCGATGCGACGGTGCAGGTCAGCGTCTGCAAGTTCATAGATCTTGCCAAAAAGATAAAACGTATCCGCTGCCGGCAAGTGATACCAAAGCTGAGGGCGCTGGCCGAAGACGGAGCCAATCTGAAAGGCAAGGTCCTGCCGCTGCTGCCACGGCACATGGCCAAGCACAGTAGCCTCGCCCGAGCTTGGGTGGAGAATCCCGGTCAGAATCTTGATCGTGGTCGACTTGCCCGCGCCGTTGGGGCCGATGAAGCCCAACAGCTCCCCTTCCTCCATCGCGAAGGAAAGTCCGCGCACCGCCTCGATCGACTGGTACGCGGGCCGCCACAGCGCGCGCAGGCTGCCCCGCAGACCCGCGGCCTTGCGCTTCATCTGAAAAGTCTTTCGCAGATTATGTACAGTAATGGCCGTCATAAACGAGAATCCTGATCCAGGAAAATCTGTACACCGCAAACGTAGCAAACCGAGCGGCTGGGTTGCACGACCACCTAAACGGCATTTCGTTGAGCTATTATCAACGCGGTTGGGGATCAACACCAAGAAAAAGGAGTTGTGAACCGCCAGCGAAGGGCCCTGAAGTTTCCCAATAAGGCCCCGAATTTGCTAAAATCGGCAACAGTCCGTGTGTCCCGCGTGACGGGGTTGACCTCTGACTCCCGGAACAGCGAAAACGGTAGCCAGAATCCAAGCGAGGCGTCCGATGAAAAGTCTTTCAACTTTCGAAATTCGCAAACGGTTCCTTGAGTACTTCCAGGAACGGAACCACCAGAACGTCGACAGTGGCAATCTCGTGCCCGCAGACGATCCGACGCTGCTGTTCGTCAACGCCGGCATGGTGCAGTTCAAAGACCTCTTGCTGGGCCTGGAGAAGCGGGACTACATCCGCGCCACAACCTCCCAGAAGTGCCTGCGCGTAAGCGGAAAACACAACGATCTCGAAAACGTTGGCCCCAGCCCCCGCCACCACACCTTTTTCGAGATGCTGGGCAACTTCTCCTTCGGCGACTATTTCAAGCGCGACGCGATTCAGTTCGCCTGGGACCTGCTCGTCAACGAACTGGGGCTCGAGCTCGACCGCCTCTGGTTCTCCGTATACACCGACGACGACGAGGCCATCGAGCTGTGGAAAGAGGTTGGTGCGCCCCCCGAACGCATCCTGCGATTCGGCAAAAAAGACAACTGGTGGGACATGGGCGAAGTGGGTCCGTGCGGGCCATGCACCGAAATCCACTACTACTGGGGCGATCTTGAAGACCAGGTCGCCGCAGGCGTAAACGTGGACGACGAATATCTGGAAATCTGGAATCTGGTCTTCATGCAGTTCGAGCAGCGCGAGCCCGGCGGCGAACTGATCCCTCTGCCCAAGCCCAGCGTCGATACCGGCGCCGGCCTGGAGCGGCTGGCCTCGATTCTGCAGGGCAAAGACAACAACTACGATACTGACGCCTTTACCCCGATCATGGATCGCATCCAGGAGCTACTGGGGCACACTGACGACCAGCGCCAACAGCACCTGGTCGGCTACCGTGTCATCGCCGACCACGGTCGGGCCGTGACCTTCCTGATCAGCGACGGCGTGATGCCCGGCAACGAGGGCCGCGACTATGTCGTGCGCATGATTCTGCGCCGCGCGGCCCGCTTCGGCAAAATGATCGGCTTCGAGGAGCCTTTCCTGGCCGAAATCTGCCGCGTCGTCATCGCCGAGTTCGGCGCCCACTACACGGCTTTGAAGTCGGACGAAGATTTCATTGTGCAGACCGTCACCGCAGAGGAAGAGCGCTTCCAGCGCGCCTTGAACACCGGGCTCTCTCTCCTCGACGGCCTGATGGAACGTCTGCGGGCCGGCGGCGCCCCCGTGATTCCCGGCGAGGATGCCTTTCGCCTCTGGGATACCTACGGCTTCCCACTGGACATCACCCGCGACGTGGCCCAGGAAAACGGCTTCACCGTTGACGAGGACGGCTACCTGGCCGCACTCGAGCAGCAGCGCCGGCAGTCCGGCAGCGACCAACAGGGCGTCGCAGCCGATAATTCTGTCTACGTAACCCTGTTGGAGGATTTGCGCAGCCGCGCCCTTCTCGACGACGACGGCGTCCGCCACCTGATCTACGAAGACGCCGAGGATGCCGATACAACCGTCATCGGCCTGGTGAAAGACGGCTTGGCGGTCAACCAGGCCCATGCCGGCGACGAGGTCGAGCTTATCCTGCCGGAAACGCCGTTCTATGTCGAGAGCGGCGGTCAGGTCAGCGACACCGGTGAGATCGAATACTTCCCCGAAGACATGCAGAAACCGGTCTGGTCGGTGCGGGTAACATCGATGCGCCGGCCGATTCCGGGACTGATTGTCCATGTAGGTGAAGTCACCAGCGGTACAGTCCAGGTTGATGACCCGGCCTACGCCTTCATCGACACCGTGCGGCGCTGGGACATCATGCGCAACCACACTGCCACCCACCTGCTGCATGCCGAGCTGCGCGGCCAGTTGGGAGAACACGTCCGGCAGCGCGGCTCACTTGTGGCCCCGGACCGGCTGCGCTTCGACTTTTCCCACACTCAACCCGTCAGCGCGGAGCAGCTGCGCGCCATCGAGCGGGCGGCCAATCAGGCCGTGCTCGCCAACTATCCCGTCAAAGATCGCCTGACAGGCTTTGACCGTGCCGTCGCCGAAGGCGCGCTCGCCTTCTTCGAAGAGAAATATGACGACACGGTACGCGTAATTTCAATCGGCGACGGTAGCGAGGACATCTCACAGGAGCTGTGCGGCGGCACGCATGTGGGAACCACCGGCGAAATCGGCCCGTTTCTCATTACAAGCGAAGGCAGCAGCGCCGCCGGCGTGCGCCGCGTCGAGGCGCTGACAGGACGTGCCGCGTACGCGGTCCTGGCGAATCGCCTCGCCGCGCTCGACACCGTCGCGACTGGCCTGCGCGTGCAACCGGAGCAGACCGTCGAAGCGGTACAGCGCCTCCAGGAACAGAACCGGCAGCTTGAACGCGAACTGGAGCAGACGCGCGCCAAGCTCAGTCGCCAGCAGAGCGAGACACTCCTCGACCACGCCGTGCGGCTGAACGGGCTCGCCGTCCTCGCCCAGCAGGTGGAAGCAAATGACGTTGACGCCCTGCGCCAGATGACCGACTGGTTCCGCGACAAGCTGGGCAGCAGTGTCGTTGTCCTCGGCTCCGTTATCAACGAGAAGCCGATGCTGGTGGCCGCCGCCACCGACGACGCCATCGAAAAGGGCATCCATGCCGGCAACCTGGTGCGCGACGCCGCAAAAATCGTTGGCGGCGGCGGCGGTGGACGCCCCAACATGGCCCAGGCCGGCGGCCGTCACGCCGATAAACTTCCTGAGGCTCTCGGGCAGGTGGCAGGATGGGTCGAAGAAAAGCTTGGTTAGACAGCGCGAGTCCAGCGCCAGATATCAGGCTTCGGTCAGTCTATGAGGATTAGGTCAATCCAGTGGTAGAACTCCTACATGTTGAAGGCGAAGTTCGGGTCGAGGCCCTGCGCCAGCAACTCGCGCGCATGGGCAGCGGACCTGTAGCCATAATCCTGCCCGAAGGCTGTGCTCCACTAGAAAGCCTGACGCGGCTGCGGTTGCTCCAACGTCAGGCCCAGACCAGGGGCCAGACTTTGGCGTTCGTGACTCGTGATTCCACCATCCGCCAAAACGCCAAACGCTTGGGAATCCCCGTGTTTGGCAGTGAAGCCGCCCTGCGCTGGCGGCGCTGGCACTCAGGTGGCGCCGCTCCCCACATCGATTCCAACCATCCCGGCGTCGAATTACCCGACCCACCCCACTGGCGCAAGCAACACGGCGCGATCGATCCAAAAGTGGGCAAGCTTCCCAGCATTGAACGCAGCCGCAGCCGGCGTGTCCGCGCCGCTCGCCGCTATCACCGCGCAACCCCCATCTGGCTGCAGCTAATCGGATACCTGTTCGTCGGGCTCTTTCTGGTCACATTTTTAGGTGGATTCGTCTACTATGTCCTGCCCGCTGCCACGGTCACACTTGTTCCAGGCCAGCGCGCCCTGGAAACTGCGGTGGTATTAACCGCCGACCCCCAAGTGGAAGTCGCCGATCTGGAGCAGGGACTGCTGTCAGCGCGCCTGCTCGAAACAACGGTGGAAGCAACTGGATCAGTGGCTACCACCGGCAGCGGCTGGTCCGAAGTGGAGACGGCGGAGGGAAAGGTTGTCTTTACCAACCAGACCAACCGCACGGTTCGTATCCCGGCCGGCACGATTGTCTCTACCAGCACCGGCGAAGATGTTGATTTCAGCATCCTCGAAGATCTCGAGATTGACGGCCCCATTGGCACGCGGGCCGAAGTTGAAATCGAGGCGACCGAGCCAGGCCTTCTTGGCAATGTACCCAGCAACCGGATTACCACAGTGGCGGGCGCCTTGCGCTCTCGCGTGCGGGTAACCAACCCTGAGCCCACTGCAGGGGGCGAAAACGCCCGCGTGCGTTTTGTCACGCAAGCAGACAAGGATAGGCTGCTTGACCAGGTATACACTGCCATCCGCGAAGTGGCCTATGAGAATCTGGCGCCGGGACTGGGCGCCGACGAGTGGATGCCCGAAGACCTGATCCAGACCTACATCACTGCCCAATTCTTTGACCATTTCAACGATGAACCGGCCGAAGAACTGAACCTCACCTTGCGCGTGCTAATCCAGGGAAGTGCCATCAACCGCAGCGCATCAGAAGAGGCTGCCATGGTGATGTTGCGCAGGGCAGTCCCCGAACGCGGCCAGCTGGTCGCGGAATCGATCGGCTTTACGGTCGAACCGCACACGGTCGTAAGCGGGCGCACACTTCGCTACTCCGTGACCGCACGCGGAAACTACGTCATCCCCATCGACGTAAGGGACGTCAGCCGCACCGTAACCGGCCTGAACGTCGAAGAAGCGGCCCTCCGGTTGCAGGATGAATGGCTGCTTGCCAGGGAACCGGACTTCTATCTCGACCCCGCCTGGTTCGGCACCCTCCCCCAGATCGCCAGCCGCATCCAGGTGCGCGTCGAGCTGAGCGAGGCTGCCCGCAGCGGCCAGTAGCCACTGGCAACCGATGACCCCGCAATCCCACGCCAACCCAGCACAACCACCCGGCAAGATCATCGCGCTGGACGTGGGCGACGCCCGCATCGGCGTCGCCACCTGCGACCCCCTGCGTCTGACCGTGCGCCCGCTGCGTACTTTACGCCGCCACAGCCGCCGCCGCGATTTCGAAGCCCTAGCCCAGATCTACGCTGAAGAGGAAGCCGTGCTCGTCGTCTGCGGGCTGCCCTACAACATGGACGGCAGCGAAGGTCCCCAAGCGCAGAAGATGCGCAATTGGGCGGCTCGTTTCACACGCGCCGTCCGCGCCATCCGCGGCGAGCACGTCCCCCTCGTCCTCTGGGATGAACGTCTAAGCAGCTTCGCCGCCGACGAGTGGATCTCCGAAGGAGGGTCAGACGCGGCCGGCCAGGATGCAGTCGCCGCGGCAGTGATACTGCGCAGCTATCTGGACGCTCAACACGGAACCGGTCTGTAGCACGGGTCCTAGGTGAGAACGTAAGTGTCCGAGCGTTCTCAGCTTGTCGGAGCTTGTAATCTGCAGTGAAAGTTTGTGAGGCGAAGCGTCCGCAGAGGAGTAGTTTGGAGTCAGGAGCTACCCATCACTATAAGCACGAAGTGCGTCAGACGTTGCATTCATACGCTCAAGAGCGCATGGGAAGGTCTGCATGGGTATGAACCCAGTGATGTGCTGAACGAAATTTTCCAGGCCGCCTGCGTCAAAGAGTTTGAGCTTGTGCTCGATCAGAGCGGCAGATTGCTGCAAAGGCGCCTCCGTCCTTACTTTGCAAGTAACCGGCAGGCGGATCAGCTCTCCTTTAACGATATCTTCCGCTATGCTGCCAGGCACTGTCTGATCAGCGAGGACGCCTGTGAGCGCTGGCTTGAATACCGCGCCAACCGTAATGAAACGGCGCACGAATATGGCGAGCATTTTGCAGAAAAGACACTCGAACTTTTGCCCCAGTTCATTGCTGACGCAGATGCGTTGGTCGCGATGATCGAGGAGGTGCAGGATGACTGACCGGCTGCATTTGAAGCCAAGGCATCGGCACTTGCTCGAGGACATTCTGCGTGCACATCTGCCTGACGTCGAAGTGTGGGCTTACGGCAGCCGTGTCAGCGGCCACAGTCACGGCGGCAGCGATCTGGATCTGGTTCTGCGCGGTCCGGAACTGGAGCAGATCCCAATCAGCAAGCTCGTCGACCTCGAGGAAGCCCTGCGCGAGTCAACCATCCCGTTCATAGTAGAGGCACGCGATTGGGCGCGCCTGCCGGAGACCTTTCACCGCGAAATCATGCACGACTATATAGTCCTGGTGGCCGAGCAGTAATCGGGGAGATTCAGCAATCCGTTGACCTGTTCACGCTGTTGAATGCAGCTACGTAGAGAGCCCGCGACAGCTTAAGATCCCAATGCCCGTCTGCACTGCGTTATCGCAAATTGATTTCGCATAGTCAAGGCCATCGCATCCGACACAGTCATCGAGTGCCATGACCACAAAACAGTCGCTGTCCGCGTCGGCTACTTCACAAATGCCGAATTCTCTTCTGGCCAATGCTTCCGACGCGTCAGCGACTAGCCTATCCTGCGGCTCCACTCCATCAGTTTTGTCCCGATAAGTTACATGCTGCCGTGCAGCACCACCCTCTACGGATAGATACCCCGATACTTGACCGCATCCACTATTCGCTGGATGGCAATTGTATAGGCTGCAGTCCTCAAGTCCTGGCCGGTCTGAACGGTGATCGCCAGTACGTCGTCCAGATTCTCCAGCAGCTTCCGTTTCATCTGGTGCCGGATCTCGCTCTCGTCCCAGGAAAAGGCCTGCAAATCCTGCACCCATTCAAAGTAACTGACCACAACACCGCCAGCATTGCACAGAATATCCGGAATGATCAGGACCCCCTTCGCTTCCAGAATGCGGTCAGCCTCCGGCGTGCTCGGCCCGTTCGCGCCCTCGGCGATGACCCGGGCATTGATCTTGTCCGCGTTCTCCTTGGTGATCTGCCCCTCCAATGCCGCCGGAACCAGCACATCCACCTTCAGCTCCAGCAACTCCTCTTTTGTCAAAGCGTCCGCACGCGGATAGCCGACGACCGTCCCTGTCTCCTCAGCGTAATGCTTTAGATGGCGTGGGTCCAGGCCCCGCTCGTCATACACCGCGCCGCTGACATCACTGACGGCTACGACCTTCGCGCCCCGTTCATGCATGGCGCGCGCGGTCCAA
The DNA here is from genome assembly GCA_002238445.1 of Caldilineaceae bacterium bin5. GTDB lineage: Bacteria > Chloroflexota > Anaerolineae > Caldilineales > Caldilineaceae > Bin5. The sequence goes on along the minus strand of MPML01000001.1, from coordinate 203,075 downwards.
CTGCCCACATTGCCAAACCCCTGTATGGCTACCGTTGTATCTTCCAAATTAAGGCCCAGGCGGCGGCGCAGCATCGCCCTGGTTACGTATGTGATGCCCAGTCCGGTGGCGTATTCCCGGCCCGCAGAGCCGCCCACAGCCAGGGGCTTGCCGGTCGTCACGGCAGGCACGGAATAACCTCTATTCATGGAATACGTGTCCATGATCCAGGCCATCACTTTCGAATCCGTACCCACGTCCGGCGCGGGAATGTCAATCTCCGGCCCGATGAAGAGACTGATTTCCGTGGTGTAGCGCCGCGTCATCGCCTGTAATTCCTTCTCCGAGAGTTCCTTGGGGTTGACGATGACACCGCCCTTGGCGCCGCCATAGGGCAGATTCATCAACGCGCATTTCCACGTCATCCACATGGCCAGTGCCCGTGATTCGTCCAGGGACACATCCGGATGGTAACGGATCCCCCCTTTTGTCGGCCCCAACGCCGTGTTGTGATGCACACGGAAACCAGTGAACATGCGAATCGTATCGTCATCCATCACCACCGGAAAGTGAACGATCAATTCCCGGCGGGGCACACACAGGTATTCGAGCATATCGTCGTCAAGATTCATTGCATTGGCGACGCGCGTCAGTTGCTCCTGGGCCACCGAGTACGCGCTCGCGCGCTGGACAGCATGCGAATGCGTAGGCTCTGATTCTATTTCTGTTGGATGGGAGTTCGAAGGCGGATGCTGCTCAGTAGTACGGGTTATGGACGGAGAAGCAGAGTCGACAATTGCAAGCGAAGGGTTGTTTGCGATTGGCTCGTCTGCTGTGGAGCGAGACTGGGACTGTTTACTAGAACTGCTAGCTTCCTGCGCCGAAGAATTCGCGTTGGCCTGTTTTTTCGTCATTGAAAAACTCCTATTCTGTTATAGGCTCAGACTCAATCGTCTGACACGTGGATCGCTCAGAAAACCGGAATTCCCTGCACATGGCTCGCACACTGGGAGGTGTGAGCCGGATCTCTACCCCATCAGCCCTCCCAAAAATGCTGCCGTGCGCCGGGTCGCCTCTTCCGGCGTCATGTCCCCGCCGAAAGCCTGGTGCATGGTCACGGAGCCATCGTAGCCGATTGCCCGCAAACCGTCGAAGATGGAGGAAAAGTCGATGCCGCCGGGCGCGTCCAACGGCCGCATCGTGGACATAACCGTTCCCCGCGTCCACGTCTCCATTGGCTGCAGACCGTCCGGCTCCGGCGTGTGGTTCTGCACATAAACGTTGAATAGCCAGGGCTGAAATGCGCGTAAAGTTTCCTCACCGTACGCCTGGCCGCACAGCGCTAGATTGGCCGGCTCATATATGATACCGAAGTTTGGCCGCCCCACAGCCTTCAGCACCTCCACCGACCCATCGACCGTTTCGAACAGGCTGCGCGTGTGGCTCTGATGAGCCAGGCGGATTTCCCGCTCGCGCGCCTCGTCGGCGGCCCGCTGCGCGTGGACTATGTCCTCTTCCTGCTTCATGCAGATGCGAATCAAGTCCGCCCCCAACGCCTCGGCCAAATCGAGAGAAGGGGTGATCCGCCGCAAACTGAGCGGCCCTTCCGCGTTGTTTTCAGGGACAGGGAAATCGGCCGTGATCATCGATATGGACAGACCCTGCTCTGCCACCGTTCGCCTCACGCGCGCGGCTGTGCCGGCCGCACTGTGAACACCCACAACCGACGCCCGCATACAGAGGGCTTCGTATCCTGCGTCGGCCGCAATGCGCGCCAGGTCTCCTAACGGGATTGTGCTCACCCGCTTGTTGCTGAAGCTCTCCGCGACCCGCACCGAAAGTGACAGTTTCATACATAGAAGTATAACTGATTCAGCATTAAATGATAAGAATAGTTCTATGTTATCCTGTTATCATCAGTGGCATTTTTCACAGACCAAGAGCAGCCGCTGCCAACCAGCCATTAGCTGCAAACCATGCGCGTTTTTCTTGACCAACTGGGCTGCCGGCTCAACTTCAGCGAAAACAGTTCACTGGCAGGCCGCCTCAGCGCGGCCGGTCACCGCATCGTCGGCCGTCCCGAAGATGCGCACGTGATTGTGCTCAACACCTGCGCAGTCACAGCCCAGGCCGCACGCAAAAGCCGCCAAGCCTCGCGTCACCTGCACAAGCGCAACCCCAACGCCCGTATCGCATTAACCGGCTGCTACGCGACACTGGCCCCCCAGGAGAGCGCCCAGCTGCCCGGCGTCGAACTCGTCGCCGACAACCAGGCCAAAGAGACGCTGCACACACTACTGGAACCCTGGAGCGCGCAATTCTCCGATCCAGACGACCTGGCCCGCATTCAGCCGCACGGAACACCCTTCTCGCCCGCACACGCTGGCGAAGATGGAGGCCGTACACGCGCCTTTGTCAAGGTCCAGGACGGCTGCCAGAACCGCTGCACATTCTGCATCGTAACCGCACTGCGCGGCGACAGCCGCAGCCGTCCGACCGCAGATGTCGTACAAGAGGTTCAGGAGCTTGTGGAAAGCGGCTACCGCGAAGCCGTTATCACCGGTGTCCACCTCGGCGCCTACGGGAGAGACCTGCCCGGCAGCTCCAGTACCGATCTCAAGGAGTTGACTGCCGCCATCCTCACCGATACCGACATTGCCCGCCTGCGCCTCAGCAGCCTCGAGCCATGGGAGTTGGCCGACGGATTCTTTGACCTGTGGCAGCGCTGGCCCGGACGGCTGTGCCCGCACCTGCATCTGCCTCTGCAGGCCGGCACCGACGCCCAACTGCGCCGCATGGCCCGGCGCTGCACCGTTGCCAGTTTCCGCAAACTTGTCGCCGATGCCCGCGCAACCATCCCCGATCTGATCATTACAACCGATCTGATCGTCGGTTTCCCGGGGGAAACTGACGCCGACTTTGAAGAGGGGCTGCATTTCGTCGAGGAAATGCGTTTTGCCCACGCACATATTTTCCCCTTCAGCCCCCGCGCCGGCACCGCCGCGGCGAGTTTTGACGGCCAGGTACCGAAAGCGAGCAAGCAGGAGCGCTCCCGGCGCATGCACCAGGTCGCGGCGCGCACCGGCCAACTGGAGCGGATCAGAAATGTCGGCACAACGCGTCCCGTCCTGTGGGAGGGCAGCGGTCAGCAACTGACAGACCAGGCCGACACGGTTCTATTGAACGGCCTGACCGACAACTACCTGCGCGTGATGGCCCAGGCGCCTGCGGGCCTCGACCTCGGCAACAAAATCACCCCCGTCCGCCTGGATGAACTCCACGGCGATACCCTTTACGGCGAACCCCAGCTGCCCTAGGCCCCGTCTTACAGGCGTCTAGCGGCACTGAACGCGGCTTTCCCATTGGCCGCGTCAGTCATCGAGGAGCACCTGATGGCCACAGAATCGTCAGTCGACCCCAATCAGACGCCTGCGCCCGCACCGCAGCCGGGCAACCGCCGTGAGCAGTTCGGCTGGTACTTCTATGATTGGGCAAATTCCGCCTTCTCGACAACCGTTGGCGCCGTCTTTCTCGGCCCGTATGTATCGAGCCTGACCGAACAGGCGGCCGGCCCTGATGGCCTCGTCCGTCTTCTCGGCATCCCCATCGCCCCATATTCCCTGGTCTCATACTGCATTACGATTTCAGTCATCCTCCAGGTGTTGTTCCTGCCGATTCTTGGTGCCATTGCCGACTACTCCAGCCTGCGCAAAAGGCTCTTGCAGATTTTCGCCGTCGCCGGTTCCGTCGTTACGATGTTCATGTTTTTCGTTACCGACCAAACCTGGTGGTTGGGATGTCTTCTATTTATCGTCGCTAATCTGTGCTTCGGCGCTGCCATCGTGTTTTACAATGCCTTTCTTCCCGATATCGCCGAACCCGACGAACGCGACCGCGTGTCGTCAGTGGGCTGGGCGCTGGGCTACTTGGGCGGCGGCATTCTACTCACCCTTAATCTGGTTCTCTTCCTGATGCGCGACACCATCGGCATCGATTCCGGTATGGCTGTGCGCATCAATCTCTTCTCCGCCGGGTTGTGGTGGTTCGGCTGGTCGTTCGTTACCTGGAGGTTGTTGCAATCGCGAGACATCGCCAAAGCGCTTCCTCCCGGCGAGACCTATCTGTCGACCGGTCTCAAACAGCTTTGGACTACCTTCAAAGAAACCGCGAAATACCCCCATACCATCCGTTTTCTGCTCGCCTACCTACTGTATAACGATGGAATCCAGACAGTGTTTGCGTCTGCCGCGATCTTTGCTGCTGCTCCCCTCATCCAGGGAGGGCTGGGCATCGAGCAGGGCATGCTCACGCAGATCATTCTGATGATACAGTTCGTTGCCTTCGGAGGCGCGCTCCTGTTCGGCAGGATCGCGATACGAATCGGCGCCAAACGGGCGCTTGTCATCGGCCTGGTGATCTGGACCGTGGTGGTTATCTATGCCTACCTGGGCCTGCGAGGGGAGAACCGAATCCTGGAGTTCTGGATTCTGGGAGCATTTATTGCCCTGGTGATGGGAGGCACACAGGCTGTCAGCCGCAGCCTCTTCGCCAACATGATACCGCAGGGCAAGGAGGCTGAATTCTTTTCCATCTACGAAGTCAGCGAGCGCGGAACCTCCTGGCTCGGCCCGCTGGCATTCGGCCTGGTTAACCAGTTTTCGGGTAGCCTGCGTCCTGCCATATTATCGATTATTCTCTTCTTTGTCGTTGGGCTTCTCCTGCTTCTGCGCGTGGACGTACGTCTGGCAATAGAAGAATCTGGCAACAAGGCGCCGGCAGTCATCTGAGCCTTACAATCTGACGCCCTATCTACCGATCCCACTCGAAGATAGTGCCGGCTCTGGCATCGTTGACGGTAGTCCGGACGTCGACCAGTTGGCCCCAGTCCCCTATGGCTTGTGGGATAGCTGGATGCCCAATGCCGCAGCCCGCCGTGAGCGCAATGCGGTCGAGCGTCAACCTTGCCTTGCCCGGTACTCCAGCATGGTAAACCGGCTCTGTGCTGTCAGTGGTCAACTCCCTCGCCTCCAGAATGTCTTGTGTGGTCATCAAGGAGGGCTGCAACAGCAGTTCAATGGGATCCCTCCCTGGCTTCAGACGCATGACGCGGCCTCTCTTACAGCGGATGTGCCCAAGCCCTGTCCGTAAATCAACACCTTGTCGATGTGGCCAACGGTCATAAGATGTGGTCCACTCTGCGCCAACCCGCTAACGCCGCTGGTAACGACCGTGGCATCTCATCTCCGGTTAAACATTTCGCCAAACCCGATGCGCACTGCCTCTTCCAACACTTCGTCGATCGCGTTCATCCCCTGGCCCATCATTGGACAGACGCACCCATTAATGGCTGGACTCCGGCATTTCAGGTGGTTCGGCGTTACCGCGATAATGGCAACAGACGCGGGGAACAGGGCCAGTATCTTGCTAAGGACCTCCCTGACCGTGGGCACGCTGTCGGCCGCGCCAGTCACTTAGGAGCACCTGATGCCCACTGTATCGCCAACTAACCCGAAGCAGACTTCCGCGCGCGCAACAAAACAGGACAACCGCCGCGAGCAAGTCGGCTGGTACTTCTATGACTGGGCAAATTCCGCCTTTTCGGTAACAGTTGGTTCCGTCTTTCTCGGACCATACGTTTCAAACCTGACAGTGCAGGCGGCCGGTCCCGATGGGCTGGCCCGCCTCCTGGGCATCCCCGTCGCCCCGTATTCCCTGTTCTCCTATTGCATCACGATTTCCGTCATCCTGCAGGTGCTGTTCCTGCCAATTCTTGGCGCCATCGCCGACTATTCCAACCTGCGCAAGAAGCTTATGCAGGTTTTCGCCGTCTCCGGCTCCATCGCCACCATGTTCATGTTCTTCATTACTGCCCCGACCTGGTGGCTGGGCGCCCTGCTATTCATCGTCGCTAATTTCTGTTTTGGAGCTGCCGCCGTCTTTTACAATGCCTTTCTGCCGGACATAGCCGACCCCGACGAACGCGACCGCGTGTCCTCGGTGGGCTACGCGCTGGGCTACCTGGGGGGTGGCATTCTGTTGACCCTCAATCTGGCTCTCTATCTGATGCGCGACACAATCGGAATCGACTCCAATCTGGCAGTGCGAATCAATCTGTTCTCCGGCGGGCTCTGGTGGTTTAGCTGGTCATTCGTTACCTGGAAGCTGTTGCGTTCGCGAGCCATCGCCAGCGCGCTACCTCGCGGCCAGAACTATCTGTCGACCGGCATCAAGCAGCTGATCGAAACGTTCAGCGAAGCCGCGCGCTACCCCCATACCATCCGTTTCCTGATCGCCTACCTGCTCTATAACGATGGAATCCAAACTGTATTCGCCGCCGCGTCAATCTTTGCCACCGCCCCGCTCGTCCGCGGAGGTTTGGAGTTCGAGCAGGGCATGCTCACCCAGGTAATTCTGATGATACAGTTCGTTGCCTATGGAGGCGCGCTCCTATTTGGCAAAATCGCGATGCGCATCGGCGCCAAAAAAGCGATTACCGCCGGCCTGATCGTCTGGACTCTGGTCGTGATCTACGCTTATCTGGGCCTGCGAGGGGAGAGCCGCTTCTTGGAGTTCTGGATTCTTGGAGGATGTATTGCCCTGGTGATGGGTGGCACGCAGGCGGTCAGCCGCGGCCTCTTTGCAAACATGATTCCGCCGGGCAAGGAGTCTGAATTCTTCTCCATCTACGAAGTCAGCGAGCGCGGAACCTCCTGGCTTGGCCCGCTCGCTTTCGGCCTGGTCAACCAGTTCACCGGCAGCCTGCGCCCGGCGATCGTTTCCATCATTCTCTTTTTTGTCGTTGGGATTGTTCTGCTTCTACGCGTGGACGTGCGTCGCGCTATTGCTGAATCAGGCAACGAGCCCCCTGCCGTTGTCTGAGCTGCTCCAATGTCAATCTCTTACAGATCCCACTCGTAAACATTGCCGGTTCTGGCATCGATGACAATCGTCTGGCCGTCCTCTAACTCGTCCCAGTCGCCGGTCGCCTGCAAAATCGCCGGAATGCCCAACTCCACCGCCGCTAGTGCCGCAATACTGTCGGGCGCCGACTCAGCCGTGATCAAACCCCCGGCATGGTAAACCAACTCCGTACTGACCCTGTCCAACTCCTCAGCAACCAGAATGTCCTGCGTGGTCATCATCCGGTGCTGCAGTTGCTGATCATGGGGATCCTGCCCCGGTTTCAAGCGCACAACGCGGCCGCTCATACGGCGGTTGCCTACGCCTTGGCCGTTCATCAACACCTTGGCGATTCGGCGAACCGTCATCAGATTTGTTGCACCTGGCACGCCTCCCACCACCCCGCCGGTCACGACTGTCACATCGCCCTGCTGGACGAAGCCGGCCCGCAAAGCGATCCGCACCGCATCCTCCAACATTTCGTCAATCGTATTCATTCGCTGGCCCATCAGAGGATAGACACCCCAGAAAAGGGCTAGCTGTCGATATACAAGGTGGCTGGGCGTGACCGCGATGATTGGGACTGACGGCCGGAAGCGGGCCAGTTTCTTGGCAGTCGCCCCCCTGGCAGTTGGAGCAATGATGGCCGCGGCTCCTACGTTCTGCGCGGTCTCCACCGTGGCCTGACTGACTGCTTCCGCGACCGTCGGCGCATCACCGAAGCCTGGCTCCTGCTCCTGTTCGGAATCGGCCGCCTCAGTGCCGAAAAAGCCATCCACCGCCTGCTGAGAAGGTCGGTAGTGTGGCTGCGTGACACGGCGCACTCGCTCCGCCTCTTTGGAAATATTCACCATTGTCTGCACCGACTCTACCGGATACATACCCGCAGCCGTCTCGCCGGAGAGCATGATGGCGTCGCTGCCATCCAGCACTGCATTGGCAACGTCGCTTGCCTCCGCGCGCGTAGGCCGCGGATTGCGAATCATCGAGTCCAGCATCTGCGTCGCTGTGATAACCGGTTTATCGGTGTCAATACAACGGGCGATAATCATCTTCTGGATCATCGGCACCGCTTCCGGACTTGTCTCAATTCCCAGGTCCCCGCGCGCCACCATCAGGCCGTCCGATGCCTGGATGATCTCCTCGATATTCTCGACCGCCTCCGGCTTTTCTATTTTGGAAATTATCGGCGTGGCCCGGCCCAGCGGCGCTTTACTCTGCACCACCTTTCGCAACGCATGGACATCATCTGCCGTGCGTACAAAGCTGAGGGCAATCCAGTCGGCCTGATGTTCCAGCGCAAAATCGACATCAACGCGATCCTTCTCAGTCATCGAAGGAACGGTCAGCTTTGTCTGCGGAAGGTTCATTCCCTTGCGATCTTCCAGGATGCCGCCGACAACTACCCGCGTCCGCACGGTCGTCTCTGTCGCATCGAGCACTTCCAATTCCAGCAGCCCGTCATCCAGCAAGATTCGCTCATGTAACTCGCCGGACGCATTCGACTCTGACGCCCCCCGGCCGGACTCGATGCTGCCCGGCACCTCTTTATTCTGTATCGGTATGCGTCCCGGCTCGCCGATGATCTCCTCGGTCGTGAGAATCAACTCTTCGCCCGATACGAGCGGCACGCCCCCCGATTGCATCTGGCCCACCCGCAGTTTCGGTCCTTGCAAATCAACCAGAATAGCTACCGGTCGGTTGCGCTCCTGAGCAATCTCACGAATCGTGTGAATGTTGCGGGCGTGAAAATCATGATCGCCATGGCTCATATTGATGCGTGCAACATTCATGCCCGCGTCAATCATCTGGGCGAGGATATCGGGATCGGTACTGGTCGGCCCAATTGTACAGACAACTTTAACCCGCAACATTCGCGAACTCCAGTGGCTCTTGGTCAGTTAAATTTGGCCAGGTTTCCCAAGAGAGCCTTCCCTGACCACATTCCGTCCAAGCGAAGCGGGTGCAACTTGCGCCCGCCGTCATCTGCAAACTAAAAACTGACTACTAAAAACTGCTGTTTTGGGCGGTCGGGCCTTCGGCCCTGCCTTCTGCAGGGGCTGAGCCCCCGCCAGGACCCCCTCAAAAACCATCCCTCACCGACCGTGTGCATTCTTCGCAACCTGTCGACTGGCGAGCATGCAGCAACTGCACACCAGTTGCGTCACCAAGAGCCTGAAATGGTTCCAAGGATAACTGGCTGGTCAACTGCTGTGGCTTAGTGGTTACTGTGAATCGAAAAAACTACCTTACTTCACTAATAATTTATTCTGTCGTTAGTGCGCACGACCTGAATCCAGGTACGGCCCGGTTTCAACGTTATCGGCTGCTCGCCAGGACCGAACCAGCGCGGCGGGCTCTGGTCGTTCGCACGCCAGGTACCTTCGTATACCTTTCCATCTCGGAAAACGCGCAGGTCGCCAAAGCCATACAAATGAATCTTCACGCTCAGAGTTCCCAAGCTGTCTTCCACGATATTCGTCAGTTCATGTTCAGCATAGACGACAATGACATTGTCGCTGCTAATCTGCCGGCCCGTAGCCTGGTCCATATGCGGCGCGCCGCTCTGGAATCGTACATACTGGCCGCTAGCCGGATCGTATCGCCATTCGACACCGTTGTTCTCCGGGTAAGGAACACGGATTGTCGTCGCCTCCCCCGCCCAGAACTCCTTCGGCGCGTCACTGAAACTGAAGCTCGCCCTCTCATACGGCCGTGGATTATTCTTCTGCCCTTCCAACCAGGGAGTGAATATCTCCAGGCAATAGGGCAGCAGCGGCGAAACCTCGCAGGTCTTCGCCATGTCGAGCATCCACCGGCGCACCCTGTCGACGCTCGTCCGCAAGCGCGTGCGATAGTTCTCGCCAACACTGTAGAAATAGGTGACGCTCTCCGGGTCTTCCGTATCAGCGTCTAGGTACGGGAAACCCACCTCGTTCTTCAGGAGATAGCGGATGCCGTCACTCCCGCCGGAGCAGACCAGCAACCCATCGAACATATAGGTTGTATGAATATTGGGCCAGCGCGCGCTGCGGACCGGACCGATCTCTTTGGCCGGGATGCTCTGGAACATGCTGGTGATGCGGGTGAGGTGGTAGCCATCCACGATATACTCGTAGGTCACGTCCGCTTCGTTGAGACCGTAGTGGGCCGCACGGCTTGTAACATCATTATTGAGGCACACAAAGATCGGCGTCTCTTGCAGCAACAAGGGATCTGCCAGCGGCAGCCCGGTATAGTGCGCGACGCTGCCCGGCGCAGGCGTTGCTGTTGCTACACTTTCCGTAGCCGTGCTGGAGTCTGCCGCAGTATTGGCAGGGGGCGGCGTCGCAGTATCCGCCGCCGGTTCAACTGCGGTTGCTTCCTGGGTCTTAGTCGGTGTCGGCGTTTCCGGCCCGTGGGCCCCTGCGCAGCCCGACAACACCACAAGTATTAAAAGGGCTAGGCCGCTGGTGCGAAGTCGAGCGCTCGCCTCCGAGAGGCGCGGAAAACCCCACCGGCCCTGCCTCCCACCTGCCGCGCTCGCTCCCGGACTGGCGTCGCGCCGAGTCGTCAGATTGAAAAATGACCTGAGTTCCAAGGGATTCCTTCTGTTCAAGATGCTGGTGTTGGGATTGTAAAAGGAATTCTGAAAGGTTTATGCCCAAACTGCGGTTAGTATACTACACGCGCGCCAATCCACTATGTTCCAACCACTCTGGTCCAATCACTCCTGTCAAATGGGGAACCGCTGGCCTGATTGGCGATGTGGGTCGAGAGTAGGAAAAGCAGAGTCAGCACCCCTGGCTCGAGGATGCTGATGGCCTGCCTCCATTTGCCCTGCCGAAAACGTCGGCAACTTAACAGTCTCAGTTCCTTCATTCATAGCAACGAAGCGAGCAGAGATAAGGGTGAATGGGACTCTACGCCGGTAAAATGCTTGACCTGCTGGCGGCAAGAAAAGCCAGGACTTACCAGAGTTTCGTTTTCCTCCAAGGCGCGCGCTTCCGGCAACAAACGGCGTTCGCCGATCAGGCGGGAGACGTCATAGTGCTCATATCCGAACATCCCTGCCAGCCCGCAGCAGCCGCTGTCCAGCACGGCCAGTTCGCAATCAGGTATGGCGGAAAGAAGCTGCTGCAAAGGCTGCATACCCACCAGCGCCTTCTGGTGGCAGTGTCCATGAACTAGCACTCTGGCAGGACCCGGCTTCGTCGGCGCCATGCGAGGACCGGCCCACTCTTCGACCAGTTGGCAAGCAGCAGCCACCTTGCGTGCCTCCGCTTGCGCTTCACCTCGCAGCAGCCGCGGGTGATCGTCCTGCACAGCCGAATAGCAGCTCGGCTCGCAAAACAGGATCGGCACTCCTGCCTCGGCCAGAGGTAGCAGCGCGGCCGTCGTCGCGCTTGCCTGACGTGCTGCTTCATCCAAAAAGCCCTTCGAAATCAGCGGCCGCCCACAGCAGACCTGCGGAGCGACCGTAACCTCCGCGCCGCAGGATTCCAAAACAGTAACCGCGTCGGCAAGTTGCGCCGGCTCATAATAGTTGTTGAAAGTGTCGGCGAACAGCGCCACGCGCATTTTCTCAGAATCTCCCGAATGCTTGACAGTGCGCCAACTTCCGGTAAACGGTCGCGCGCTGAATGCCGGCAGAGGACGCCGCCGGTCCAGACCGAACAACCTCTCGTTAAGCCGACGAACCGGGCCGGCTGCGGCCAGCCAGTTCGAGAGCGGCGCCAGGCGGCTACCCCACCGCGCAATCCGATCCGCCTGTGACAGCACGCGGTCCTTGAACGGCGCCCGGTGTCGCACATGATACTGGTGCAGAAACTCGCTCTTGAGACGAGCCATATCCACCCCGGTCGGGCACTCCCGTTTGCAGGCCTTGCATTCCAAACACAGATCGAGGACCGGCAGCAGTTCCTCGTCGCCGAAGCCGGTCGCCTCCAGACCGCCGGAAAGTGCCACCCGCAGTGCATTGGCGCGCCCGCGCGTGCTGTCAATTTCGTTGCGCGTAGCCATATACGACGGGCACATCGTGCCCGTGAGCGTCTTGCGGCATGCCCCCACGCCGCTGCACTGTTCGGTTGCCCGCCGCAACCCCCCGAAATCCGAAAAATCGAATCCGGTGGCGTGTTCCGGTTGCTCGCTGTCAGTGTCCGAGCCTACGCCGTTTCCGTCCGGACGGCCCTCATCAATAGGAACCGAGGCCAGTTCCCCTGCCGTCTCAAGGGGTTGCCTCTCCGGTAAAGTCCTCTGCTTATCGGTCTGTTCGTAGCGAAGATTGGAGGTCAAGGCTGGCGCGTGGACAATCTTGCCAGGATTGAGCATGTTGGTCGGATCGAAGGCGGCTTTCACCTCACAAAACGCATTGTACAGTGCCGTTCCGAACATCTTTTCCTGAAATGGCGCCCGCACCAACCCGTCGCCGTGTTCCCCCGAAAGCGCGCCCCCGTATTCCAGCACAAGGTCCGCCACTTCTGTGGCGATCGCCTCGAATCGCTGAACACCCTGCACGCTCTTCAGATTGACTACCGGGCGAATGTGCAGCAGCCCGACCGACGCGTGCGCGTAAAAGCCGGCCTGCGTGTCATATTTCGCCAGAATCTCTTGAAAGTTTTCAATATAGTCGCGCAGCCGCTCCGGCGGCACTGCCGTATCTTCGACGAACGAAATCGCCTTTGCGTCGCCGGTCGCCGCCATCGTCAACCCCAGCGCGGCGCGGCGCAACTCCCAGATGCGTGCCTGCTCATCCGCCTCGAACGCACGGTACACGTAATTTCCCAGCCCGCGCGCCTCAAGATCCGTCTCCAGGCGCTCGATCTTGCCGCTCAGTTCCTCGTCCGACCCACCAAAAAACTCCACCAGCAGCACCGCGCCCGGGTCACCGTGAATGAAGCCGCGCAGCGGCGCATATTCGATTCTGCCGCGCGTCTTGTCCAGCATGAAACGGTCGATCAACTCGACCGCCGACGGTCCGTGCTCCAGGATCACTGGCGTCGCCCGCATCGCCTCCAGCAAATCGCCGAACTGCACGCTGCACAGGACGCGGCGGGGCGGTAAGGGCACCAGCCGCATCGTCGCCGCCACCGTCAGTCCGAGCGTACCTTCGGAGCCCACCAGAATGCGCGCCAGGTTGAACTGTCTCGAAGAGCGGGCTTCGTCGTCCTCTGGCAGGAACTCGTCCAGGTTGTAGCCTCCGACCCGACGCATAATCCGCGGGTACCGCTGACGGATTTTGGCTTCCAGCTCGCCGCCGAGCCCTAGCACTGTGCGATAGGCCGCGCCCTCCAGATCCTGTTGCGCCAGCTTGGCCTGAAGCGCCTCGTCCGACAGCGCGCCTAACTGCGCTCCGCTGCCGTCAGCGAAGACAACCTCGAGCGACTCTACATAATCAATTGTCTTGCCGTAGATGATCGAGCGCGTGCCCGCGGAGTTGTTGGCAATCATCCCGCCAACTGTGGCCCGGTTGGAAGTGGAGAGGTCCAGCGGCAACTGCAGGCCATGGGGCTTCAGCAGTTCATTCAGTTCGTCGAGTACAATTCCCGGTTCGACCGTGACAGTCGCGGCCTCAATGTCCAGGTCCAGCACCCGGTTCATATACCGGGAGAAATCCAGCGAGATTCCCGCGCCAATCGCCTGCCCGGCCTGAGACGTCCCTCCCCCGCGTGCAGTAATCGAAACACCGTGTTGCCGGCAAATCCGCACAACCTCTACAACATCCTCCCGGCTGCGCGGTGTCACCACGCCCACAGGTATAATCTGGTAGACACTTGCATCGGTCGCGTGCATTGCCCGGCTGGCGCTGTCAAAATGGACCTCGCCGGCGAGCGCAGCCCGCAGTTCACCTGCAAGCCTCTGCACATCTACCTGGCTTTCGATGGTTTTCTCCTGACGGGGAATGGTCCTACCGAAGCTGCGTCATTGGTCCTTCGCCAGGAACGCCAACGCCTGGCTGACCCCTTCTCTTACGTGGGGAACGCCGCAAACAGCCAAACCCATCTCGACGCCGCAGAGCGTGCCGGCCAACGTCAGCTCATTGAGATCGCCGAGATGACCAATGCGAAAAACCTTGCCCTTCACCTGCCCCAATCCTGTACCCAACGACATATCAAACCGCTCGAGGATGACCTGGCGCAGGTCGTCGGCATCGTAGCCCTCAGGCATTACCACCGCCGTAAGCGCAGAGGAATAAGCATGCGGGTCCCGGCATAAAACCTCCAGCCCCCAGCCGCGCACAGCCCGCCGCGTCGCCTTCGCCAGACGGTTGTGGCGTGCGAAGACCTGCGGCAAACCTTCCTCAAACAGCATCGACAGCGCCTCATCCAGGCCGAAAAGCAGATTCGTGGACGGAGTATAGGGATAGAATCCCCGCGCATTGAACTCCAGGATCGGCCCCCAGTTCCAATAGGCTCGCGGCAGCCGCGCCGTCTCCGCCGCCGCCAACGCCTTGGAACTTACCGCGTTGAATCCCAGTCCGGGCGGGATCATCAGCCCCTTCTGCGAGCCGGCAACGGTTACATCCACGCCCCATTCGTCATGGCGATAATCCATCGCGCCTATTGAGGAGACGACATCCACCATCAACAACGCGTCGTGACCCGTGCGGTCCAGCGCCGCCCGCGCGCCCGCCACGTCGTTGACTACACCGGTGGATGTCTCATTGTGCACCATCGCCAGCGCGCGAATCTCGCGCCCGCTGTCCGCCGCCAGACGCTCTTCAAGCGCCGCCAGATCAACGGGACAGCGCCAGTCCCCTTGCAGCTCCTCTACCGTCAGACCCAGTCCATTAGCCACCTTCGTCCAGCCGGCCGCAAACTGGCCGTTGGCGCAGAATAGCACCCGATCTCCCGGCGAAAGCGTATTCACCAACGCCGCCTCCCAACCCCCGTTGCCCGACGAAGGATAGATAATCACGGGCCCGCTTGTCTGGAAGACCTGTTGCAACCGTTCCAGAATGCTGAAAGTCAGGCTTGCGCATTCCGGTCCCCGGTGGTCAATCGTCGGGCGGGAGAGCGCGCGCGCCACGCGCCCGGGCAAGTTGGTGGGGCCGGGAATCTGCAGAAAATGGCGGCCGGGTCGGGATCTTGTCATGTCGAATGTCCTGGTAAACGCTAAAGTTAAGCCAACTCCTCCTGGAGTCGGCGCAATACGATTTCGGTCTCACCCTCATTTAGAGTATGGACGGCAATGTGCAGGTCGCCCGCTTCTGAACGGCAGAAGATCGCCGGCGAGCCGTTCTGTAGCGCCTCAGAAACCTCCCCCGCAGTTCGACCTTTCGCCTGCTCATCCCAGTTGACACTCAGACGCATCCACGGGCCTTGACCGTCCTGCTCCCACATATTGTTCGCATTTACGTGCGGGATGCCGGCCAGTCCATCAGCGATCTGGGCAATGCGCTCAGACTGAAGTTGCAGTCGCTGCTCATGATCTGTGTCCAGCCAGTGGCGCAGCGCGATCGTCGTCCCGATGACTTCCTGACGATCAACCTTGTAGCCCCGGCCAATGCTGTTATTGCCCGTTTCGAAGCCAGTGAAGCCGTTGAGACGCGCCTTTGCGACAAACTCGGCGTTACCGCAAAGAATCCCTGTCGAGTTGCCCGATCCCAGATACTTGCCGCCAAAGCAGACCAGGTCCGCGCCGCTGGTCGCCACGCGGCGCATGCGCTCCAACGGGTAAATCTCCGCGGCCGCATCAACCAGAATCTGGATTCCGGCGGAATGGGCAATGTCAATCGCCTCCGGCAACGAGACCGTATTGGGGAAACGCTCACCAGCCGCGAAGTAAAGAATACCTGCCGTATTGGGACCGATGGCATCCCGCAACTGCTGCGGCGTGCAGCTGTCATCGTCGCCGACCTCCACCAGCTTCCCGCCCGGCACAGTAACGCTGCGGTCATACCGGTATCGCGTCGGCTTCTGGATCAGGAAGTCGTCCTTCATGCCGGTCGTATCCGGCAACTGGCGGATGCGCTCCGCATCGTCGCCGGCCAGGATCGCCGCCGCCCCCTGAACGAGCGCGGCGTAGCATCCGGACGTCACCAACCCGCCGCCCGTACCCAGCATGTCGCCGATCGCCTTGCCCGCGCCGTCGAACACGTCGTCCATCCGCGTGTAAGCCGTGTTGGCCGACTCCATCGCCGCCCGCACTTCCGGCGAAAGTACCGATCCACCCAGGATCGTCATGTGGCCGCCGGCGTTGATTATCGGCTGGATTCCTAGAGTCTCATAGATGTCAGAACTGGACATTGCGCGCGCCTCCTTGGCTCAGTTGAAGAAATCCTTGTCTTCCGTCGCCAGGTATTTGCTGGCAGCGGTCTTGTTAAAGCTGACACCCAGACCAGGTCGATCCCAGACAGTGATGTAGCTGTTCTCCACGATTGGGTCGGGCAAGCCGTCCACAATATCATACCACCATTCCGGCCGGCCGACCGGATACTCGAATGCGATATAGTTGCGCGGCAACGCCGCCGCCACCTGCACCAGCGCGGCCAGGCCGATCAGGCCGTCACCGGTCCCGTGCGGAGCCATCAATATCCCGTGAAGGTCCGCGTATTCCGCCACCCATTTCAGTTCGGCAATCCCGCCAATGTCGGCCGGGTCCGGCCCAACGATGTTGACCGCCTGCTTCTCGAACAACTCTTTGAAATTCTGCCGCAGATAGATCTGTTCGCCCGTGTGAATTGGCGTGGAACTGCTGCGAGTCAACTCGCGGTACAGTTCGGCCAGCACGTAGGGAGTGTAGTCGCCGGTAATCGTATCTTCCAGCCACATCAAATGCATCCCCTCCACCGCCTTGGCCAGGCGGATGGCGTCCGGAACCGTCCAACCGGGCCCGCAGTCGAGCGCCAGGCCGATCCTGTCGCCGGTTACCTCCTTCATCGCCTCAATGCATGCCACCACATGGTTAAACCCCCTCTCCGTCAGCAGCCCGCGCTCGGTCTGGTGGTCCACCCCCAGCCGCTCGCCGTAAGAGAAATCGTCCAGATCGTCCGGCATGTTGCTGTGGTAGCCAACGCCCTGCTTAATAATCGTGAACCCTTCGCGCGCCTCCGCCATCCGTGCCATATTTTCGGCGTAGTGCTCCGGTTCCTGGCCGGCCAGCGGAAATCGCAACGCGCCGTTGTAAACCAGCACCTTGTCCCGTACCTTCCCGCCCAGCAGCTTGTAAACCGGCACGTTCGCCGCCTGCCCCGCGATATCCCACAGCGCCATCTCAATCGCGCTGACCGCACTCCCCCACGGCTTGAAACTGCCCATCCGGCGGATCCGCAACATCACTCGCTCGACGTCGGTCGGGTCCTCTCCCAAAATATACTTGCGATAGAAAAGTACGTGGGGCTTGAGGTAAGACTTGAAATGTTCGGCCTGTCCGTAGCCCTCGATGCCGGCATCAGTCGTAATCCGAACAACCGGACTCCCGCCCAGTATTGCGCATTTGAGATCGGTGATCTGCATAGAGACCCTCCGCAAACGAGAAAGTGGCATGGAAGCTGAGCGAGATTTGCCCAGCTGCGCCCTGATTGTGCTGCGACCGTAGTTCAGGTCGCCCCGGACCCACAAACTAACTGCTACACCCACCGCTGCAACCGGCAAAAGGACGGTGCGCAGCCGCATCAAATTGTACTGCGTTTTCCCGATGAATGCCACTACTCGGGCCACACGCGCGCACCCTGAATCAACGTGTCATTTCGTTGCGCCCTTTCAGCCGCCCCAGATCATTCTAAACGAATCAGTAACTACTCAGGCGCAACTGATTCGCAACTCTGAACGAGGTCAGCAAGAGTTTTCTCTCACTCCTCATGTTTGTATTATGGGCGGTCGGGCCTTCGGCCCTCCCTTGTGCAGGGGCTGCGCCCCCGCAACGCCCCCCTCCAAAACCATCCCTCACCGACCTTGTGTGCGCATTCCAGCGGTGCCGCTCCAGCAACCTGGCTGCCGCAAACCGAATACGCAATCAAATTGCCTGAATGGCGGCAGCGATAAGGGGCTGGTCAAGACAGACACTGTAGATGGCTTAGTAGTTACACGAATATCTCTATGTCAATTGGCAAACCTCAATAAGCCGGGCGAACAGTTTCCACCTACCCACTGACCACTGCACTTCACGCCTCTTCTCAATTGGGTGCGGTCCAAAAATGGGAAATAAATTCCTATACCTCGCCTGGCAACGGAGCCATTGCCGCCCACGCAAAGGATGATAGGGGCAGGCCTTGTGCCTGCCCTCTGCCTTCCCCAGAGCCGGCGAATAAATTCACCCGCCGCCGACATGCATTCCCCTCCCTACTATCCCCACCCCATAATATGGGACACACCCCCCAATTTCCCCATTTGACACTAGAACATATGATCTGGTACAATCCCTGCAGCTGTAATGGGACAGTTGACAGACCCGCAGAGTTTCACGTTCCCTCGACATGATTCTCTGGCTCAGCTTCTCCCATCTCTTACCGCCCAACCGCCGTTTCATCTCCGGTGTGACGGCCGGGTCCGGGCGGTGTGTCCGGAGTGTGCGCCATCCTCCCTCGAATGGCGCACACTCTGCCCCGACTCTCCCGCCAATTTCTCTGCACCGCCCGCCCTTACGCTGCTCATGCCGGCAGGAAACACGGCACGTAACAAAAACGAGCAGTTCCCAGGACCAGCTCCTCCCCGCCTGGGCCCGGGCTATGCGCGGCCGCATCTTGAAAACTGTCTCCCTGCTCTAACACCGTCTACCCGCGCCTCTTCCTGCCCACCGCAAAAAGCAATTCTCCTCATAGGCCCGGTCTGGTACAATATGCCCTGCTCTACATCGCACTTCTCTTGCAGTCAACATCACTATCTCTGGCAATCCACCAACCGGCCCCTTTATTCTGACGGCGTAATCCTGTCCTCGTCCCCGAGCCGGTGCGCTTCAGAAATCGCCAACAGAAACCACAAACAGAATTCACAAAAGGAAAACACAATGCGACTCTTGCTATTCGATGACTTCAAGCTCGGCGTCTGGAACGGCGAACAGGTCTTCGACGCCTCGGCCGCCTTCGCCGACAGCGACCATCACTCCCCCCAGGAAATGATAGAGATGTTGATCAACGACTGGGACAACGTCCAACCCCGCATCCAGGCAGCGGCCGACGCTGCCACCGGCGTCGCCTTGGAAGATGTAACCTGCTGCTCTCCTCTTCCCAGGCCCGGCCAGCTTGTCTGCCTGGCCGGCAACTACCTGGAACCCGCCAAACCGGAACGGGGCCTGTTCAACGCCTTCCTCAAATCGCCCAACGCCGCCCTCGGCCACGGTGGCACAGTCGTCCTGCCCGGCGCCGAGGCCAGCGTCTTCCACTTCGAACCCGAGCTGGCGATTGTTATCGGCAAAAAGGCCAGCTACCTGGCCGCCGAGGACGCGATGGATCATGTCTTTGGTTACACACAGTTCATAGATGTCTCGGCCAGAGGTCTGCCGGGCGGCTTCTTCCTGGGCAAATCATGGCATACCTTTGCCCCGTTGGGCCCGCTGCTGGTGACCCGCGACGAAATCCCCAACGCCAACGACCTCGGCGTCCGCCTCTGGGTTAACGACGAGCAGCGCCACGACATCAATACCCGTGACATGGACCGCCACATCCCCGAGCTGCTGGCGGAGGTAACCAACGTGCTGACCCTCCAGCCCGGCGACGTCGTCGCCACCGGCACCCATCATTTCGGCCTCGAACCCGTGCAGGATGGAGACACGATTCGCCTCCAGATTGAGCAGTTGGGGCCGGCTCTCGTCGTGCACTGCTCCGATCCCTCGGGCCGCAGCTGGGAGAGTTAGATCGGAGCAGGCCGCACTTTTTCGACGCTTGTACCGACCTCTGGGTTGTGATACGATCAAACGTGAGGGATTGGGATCCATCCGATTGCAGAATGCGCTTCCGGCGCTGAACGCATTGCGCGGTGGATGGCAATTTGGCTGCCGCCTGCCTACCCCCTAAGGGAGAAGGCGGCAGCCAGATCCGCTAATCTCCTCCGCACAACACTCTTCGCTCCTCGGACGCGGGCCTCTCGCCTGCAGACTTGGAATTCTCCCTGACAAGCCCAAGCTGGAAACCTTAATCACAGTTCATGGAGGTAAATTATGCGGAAGCGAGTTCACCAGAGGATTTCGCGGCGCGAGTTCATGCGCGTGTCAGCGCTTACAGCCGCCGGCGTAGTTGTCGTAGCCTGCGGCGCTGACGGCGGGCCACCCGCGCAAGACGAGGCCCCGGCCGCCGATGAGGCCGCGCCGGAGTCGGCAGCAGCGCCGTCCAAGTACAACGAAGCGCCAATGCTGGCAGAAATGGTCGCCAACGGCGACTTGCCGCCGGTCGATGAGCGGCTGCCGCTGGAACCGCTGGTCATCACACCCGAAGAGGAGATCGGCGACTACGGTGGCATTTGGAACCGTCTCGCGACCTCGGCCAGCGACAACCAGTTGGGCGGTAAGGTCGGCGGCGAACATCTAGTGCGCTACAACAAAGACGGTACCCAGATTAACCCAAACGTCTTCGAGAGCTGGGAAGTGTCGTCCGACGGCTCGACCTTCACTTTCCACCTGCGCCCTGGTATGAAATGGTCTGATGGCGAACCGTACACGGCCGATGACATCCTTTTCTACTACGAGGATGTGCTCCTCAATGAGGATCTGAGCCCCTCGTTCCCCAACTGGCTCATTGTCGGCGGCGAGCCGGTGGTGATCTCAAAACTGGATGACTACACGCTCGAATTCAAATTTACGGTTCCCTATGCGCTGTTCATCAATGTGCTTGGCTCACTGTGGGGCGACGCATTCGCCAGATACTGTGCCCATTACCTGAAACAGTTTCACATCAAGTATGCCGACAAGGACGAGCTCGACAAGATGATCGAGGATGCCGGCGTCGAGCACTGGTACCAGGTTTTCGGCACCAAACCCGATACCCGGCGCAACCCGGACACGCCCAGCTATCTTCCCTGGAATCTGAGCACGCCTTCGCACAGTGACCCGTTGGTCGCCGATCGCAACGCCTATTACTGGAAGGTCGATCCCGATGGCAATCAGCTGCCCTACATCGACGCCCTCCACTGGAGCCTTGTGGACGGCAAAGACCAGCTCAACCTGCGCGCGATCCAGGGCGAAGTCGACATGCAGTTGCGCCACATCACCTTCGACAACGTGCCTCTGTTCATGGAGAACATGGAGAGGGGCAACTACCGTGTCATGCTCTGGCAGAGAGGGCAGGTCACTGATACCGTCCTGCATCTCAATCACACCAACAAAGACCCCGTCCTGCGAGAAATCGTCCAGGACAAGCGCTTCCGCTACGCCCTCTCACTGGGCATGAATCGCGCCGACATTAACGAAGCTGTCTATCTCGGTCAGACCGAACCCACCCAGGTGTCCCCGACCAAGAACTCGCCCGTCTACTGGGAACCCCAGGCCATCAGCATGACCGAGCACGACCCCGATCAGGCCAATGCCTACCTGGATGAAATGGGTCTCACCGAGCGGGACGACGAGGGCTACAGGTTGCGCCCTGACGGAGAGCGGCTCAGCCTGGTCTTTGAGTATGTGGCCATCTTTGCCGCCTGGGGCGACATTGCCGAACTGTTGACCGCCCAATGGAAGGATATCGGGCTGGAGTTGATAAGTACCGAAATCGACCGCAGTCTCTTCGGGCAGCGCCTCAATGCCAATGAGATAGACCTCGGCGTGTGGCATAGTAGCGGCGAGTGGAACCCCTTCATTGAACCGCGCTCCTTCGTGCCGATTGTAAACAACTATGCTCTGCGGCATTACGCCTTCTACTACAATAGCGGCGGCAAAGAGGGATTTGAGCCCACCGGTGACATCCTGAAGGCAATAGAGCTCTGGGAAGAGATCAAGACGACCGTCGATGAGGAGGGACAGCGCGCCCTGTTCCGCGAAATCCTCGAGCTCAACATGGAAAACCTGTGGCAGATCGGCGTCACCACCGCGCCGCCGCAGCCGGTAATCGTCAAGAACTACTTCCGCAACGTGCCCGAAGACGGCATGTTCGATGACCAGCCGCGTTCGCCTTCGAATACGGCGATGGAGCAGTACTTCATCCGCGCAGGACAGGACGAATAAGCCGGCCAGCGGCCGGTCGGCGTGCCTCCAACGTCCAGCCGTAGTTGCGGCAAAGGCGTTGGTGCGGCGCCGTCAATTCGCGGTTTATGTCGCTCGTGACTGAATCTGGCAGTGTTCAGTTCCCAAACCGGCTGAACCCCGTCCAGGAGAATTTGCGCTGATAGTGGCCGCGGGCCTGTCGAAAACGGCAGCGCCCGCGGCGACGCGTAAGCTCGGCGCGTCGAAGATAATTAGCGGGCATGTTCCCGTTCTCCGCCCTCGGCAACGAATAGGAAAGAAGCGGCGCGTCCATGAGGTGATCTGGTATTGGGCCCTCAGGATCTGTGCCAGGAGTAGTCATGAGCAAATCACAAGATAACTTCGTCGCCAGAGCCATCACCCAGGGGCCCAAGCACCATTTCTTCGGTTACTACGGCATCTGTCCCTGGAATTCAACCGGGCACTATCACCTCTGCCTCCAGTCAAACTTCCATGACCGCCCGCCCGCCGCCGGCGATACCGCCGTGGTCGGTCTCGTGGATATGGAGTCGGGCAAGTTCGAGGGCGTGGCCGAGACCCAAGCCTGGAACTTGCAGCAGGGCTCCATGTTGCACTGGCTGCCGACAGCCCCCGACCGCCTGATCACCTACAACGCCCGTGAGGACGACCGCTTCGTCGGCGTCATCCAGGATATTCACAGCGGGCAAAAACGCGTTCTCCCCTACCCCATCAGCGCCATGAGCCGCAACGGCCGCCAGGCCCTCGGCCTGAACTATGCCCGCCTCAAATCGCTGCGGCCCGTGGTCGGCTACGCCGGCCTGCCCGATCGCTTCGCCCATCAGAACCATCCCACCGAGGACGGTGTCTATACGATGGACACCGAAACCGGTGAAGCCCGCGTGCTCGTGTCCTACGAAGAAGCTCGCGAATTTCTCAGCGACTACGAAGAGGTGCAAGCGCGCAAGATCTGGTTCAATCACACCATCATCAACCGCGACGACACCCGCGTCGCCTTCGTCGTGCGCTACAGAGACGAAACCAGAGAGATCAAGCACACGATCCTCCTCTCTGCCAGCATGGATGGCGGCGATTTGCGCGTAGTGACAGACCTCGGCGCGTCCCACTTCGACTGGCTGACCGAGGAGCTGATCTTTGGCTGGGTGACGATGAAAGAGGGTCAGAAGTATTACCTGATCAACGACAGGACCGGAGAATATGAGGACGTGCGGCCCGATATCCTGACCAAGAACGGCCACTGCAGCTTTACTCGCGACGGCGCCTGGCTGCTGACCGACGAATACCCGGACGAGAACAGCCTCCAGGCCCTGCTGCTCTGGCACATGGCCGAGGAGCGCCTGGTCGTCCTGGGGCGTTTCCATTCACCCGAGCCGTTCCGCGGCGAGATCCGCTGCGACATGCACCCCCGCTGGAGTCGCAACGAGCGCCAGGTCAGCTTTGACTCAATTCACGGCGGCAGCCGTCAGATCTACGTCGTCGACGTGGCCGGCGTTGTCGAACGCTGACGCCCCCTCATTTCGTATAGAGCCTGACAAAGTGTGAGGAGTTACCGGGCCCGCCCAGCACCGTCCAACACCGCCCAAATATGTGGGAGGCAACATGAGCGATACACAAAGCAGCGTTGTCGCAAGAGCGATAACCCAAGGACCAAAGCACCACTTCTTCGGCTACTACGGCATCTATCCCTGGGATGTAACCGGAAAATACCACCTCTGCCTGCAATCGGACTTCCACGATCGCCCGCCCGTCGACGGCGACACCGCCGTAGTCGGCCTCATCGATATGGAGACCGGCAACTTCGAAGGCGTGGCCGAAACCCAGGCCTGGAACCTGCAGCAGGGCAGCATGATGCACTGGCTCGCCACCGCGCCCGATCGCCTCATCACCTACAATGCCCGCGATAACGACCGCTTTGTCAGTGTTATCCACGACATCCACAGCGGCCACAAACGCCTCCTGCCCTACCCGATCGCCGCCATCACCCGCGACGGGCGCAAGGCGCTGGGGCTGAACTACGCCCGGCTCTGGGATATGCGCCCCGTGGTTGGCTACCCAGGGCTCACAGACCCCAACGCCGACCAGAAACATCCTGCCGACGACGGCCTCTATATCATGGATACCGACTCGGGCGAGGGCAAACTGCTCTTCTCATATGAAGATGCCAGAGAGTACCTCAGCAGCTATCCCGAGATTCAGAAACACAAGCTCTGGTTCAACCACCCGTTCATCAACCGCGACGACTCCCGCGTTGCCTTCGTCGTAGTCTACTGGGATGACGCCGGCGCCAGGAAAACCGTATGCCTGACGATGAATCTGGAAGGCGGGGACATTCGCATTCTGAACGACCTCGGCACCTCGCACTGCGACTGGCGCACCAAAGACGTCATCTTCGGCTGGTTTACGACGAAAGAGGGGGTAAACTTTTACCTGGTCAACGACGCCACCGGCGAATACCAATCCGTGCGTCCCGACATCCTCTCCCGCGACGGCCACTGCAGCTTCACCCGCGATGGCGCCTGGCAGCTGAACGACGAATACCCGGACGAAAATAACCTCCGCGCCCTGTTCCTTTGGAACATGGCCGAAGAGCGCCAGGTCGTCCTGGGGCGCTTCCTGTCTCCCCCATTCTTCCAGGACCAGATCCGCTGCGACCTCCACCCCCGCTGGAGCCGCGACGAACGCCAGGTCAGCTTCGACTCCATCCACGAAGGCAGCCGCCAGATCTACGTTGTCGACGTGGCCGAAATCGTGGGACGCTAAGACGTGCAACGATTGCAGATTGCGGCAACAGCTAAGCCAAATGCAATTCGCCGTCATCAGTGAGATAGCGAAATTGTTTCTCTCTCCTCACTTGTCCATACTTTTTCTTAGTATATGGGCGGTCGGGCCTTCGGCCCTCCCTTGTGCAGGGGCTGCGCCCCCGCAACGCCCCCCTCCAAAACCATCGCTCACCGACCGTACGCCTTCATACCAGCGGTGCGGCTCAACTACCCTGGCGGCGGCCAACCGGCTGCGTGGCCAAAACCTGATAGGCGCCAGCGCGGACGGGCCGGCCACGAAATATGGCTAGGTAGTTGCATACGGCGTAAGATCAGCCGGGCGGACAACAGGACCGCCCAACTCTGCCCCACTATCCGGGAGCCAACATGAGCAACAAAAGAGTCAGCTCGACCGCCACAGCCATCACACAAGGCCCGAAGCACCATTTCTTCGGCTACTATGGCATCTGCCCCTGGGATGCAACCGGCCGCTACCACCTCTGCCTGCAGTCGGACTTCCACGATCGCCCGCCCGCCGCCGGCGATACCGCCGTGGTCGGCCTGGTCGACATGGAGACTGGCAAATTTGAAGGCGTGGCCGAAACGCAGGCCTGGAACCTGCAGCAGGGCAGCATGTTGCACTGGCTGGCAACCGCACCCGACCGGCTGATCACCTACAACGCCCGTGACGATGACCGTTTCGTCGCGGTCGTGCAGGACATCCACACTGGGCAGAAACGGATCCTGCCCCACCCAATCGCCGCCATCACCCGTAACGGGCGCTACGCGCTCGGCCTGAACTATGCCCGACTGAAGTCGATGCGGCCGGTTGTCGGTTATGCCGGGTTGCCCGACCCCTACGCCCACCAAAATCATCCCACCGAGGACGGCCTCTACATCACCGACACCGCGACCGGGGAGGCCCGCGTCCTGGTTTCCTACGCAGAAGTACGCGATTTCCTCAGCCACAACGAAGAGTTGCAAGCGGGCAGAATCTGGTTCAACCATCCCTTCATCAATCGCAACGACACCCGCGTCTCCTTCGTTGTGCGGGTCTTTGATGAAACCAGGGAGATTGGCCAGACCACAATGCTGTCCGCCAGCATGGAGGGTGGAGAGCTGCGCGCAATGACCGAACTCGGCGCCTCACACTGCGACTGGCTCACCGAGGAGTTGATCTTCGGCTGGGTAACGATGAAAGAGGGTCCGGCCTACTACCTGATGAACGACACCACCTGCGAATACGAAGTCGTGCGGCCCGATGTCCTGACCAGGAATGGCCACTGCAACTTCACGCACGATGGGACCTGGATGTTGACTGATGAGTACCCCGACGAAAACAGCCGCCAGCCGCTGTTCCTGTGGCATATGACAGAAGAGTACCGCGTCGACCTGGGAAGCTACCATTCGCCGCTGCCGTTCCGCGGCGAGATCCGTTGTGATCTTCATCCCCGCTGGAGCCGCGACGAGCGCACGGTCAGCTTCGACTCCATCCATGAAGGCAGTCGGCAGGTCTACTTAATAGACGTCTCAGAGGCTGTCAGCGCTTAGGGCAAGCCCGCATATTCGCAACCGTAGCGTCATCTATCCGAGTCTGACCCAAAGTCCAATCAAGTCGCAACACATTCCAGAAGAGAAACCCATGGTACCTACCCGCGCTATCACTTCGGGGCCGAAACATCACTGGTTCGGCTATTACGACAAACTGCAGTTCGATCCCTCCGCCCGCTATGTGCTGGGGATGGAAGTGGATTTCGAGCATCGCGCGCCCGCGCCGGAAGATGTGATCCAGGTCGGCATGGTCGACTTGGCGGACCGCGACCGCTGGATCACACTTGGCGAAAGTCGGGCCTGGGGCTGGCAGGCCGGCTGTATGCTCCAATGGCTGCCCCAATCTGAGCACGACATTATCTGGAATGACAGGGTGGACGGCCAATTCGTCAGTTACATTCTGAATACCCAAACGCGGCTCAGGCGGACGCTTCCCCACCCCATCTTCACCCTCAGCCCCAATGGCCGCGACGCGCTGTCCATCGACTTCCACCGCCTCGAAGATATGCGCCCCGGCTACGGCTACATGGGCATCCCCGATCCCTGGTACGACGTGATGGCGCCGCAGGAGACCGGCATACACACTGTCGACCTTCAAACAGGGGAAAGCAGGCTGATCGTCAGCTTGGCCGAGGTCGCCGCGATCCCCTATGCCCACGGCGACATTCGACCGGCCAAACACTACTTCAACGTCCTCATCTACAATCCCGCCGGCACCCATTTTCTCTTCCTCCACCGTTGGCGCCTCGACGACGGACCCTTCCACACCCGCATGCTTACCGCAAAAGCAGACGGCACCGACCTGAAGGTCGTCGATCACTCCGGCCACACCTCTCACCTGATCTGGCATGACGACTCGCACATCCTCGCCTGGTCCCACCGCCCTTCGCACGGCGGCGCATACTACCTCTTCCCAAATGCCGAGGACGGTGCCCGCGGCCCCGATCAGATAGTGGGCAAAACAAAAATGCCGCTGAATGGCCATTGCACCTACCTGTCAGACAACGACTGGGTCCTGAATGACACCTATCCGCAAGGGGACAAACGCCTGCAAGACCTCTACCTGTACCACGTTCCCACCGACCGCCGCGTCGATCTGGGTCAGTTCCACTCGCCGCCTCCCTACACGGACACCCTGCGCTGCGACCTCCACCCCCGTTCCAGCCCCGACGGCAGCAAAATCGTCATCGACTCGACCCACGCCGGCAACGGCCGCCAGATGTATCTCTTCGAGGTGGGTGACCTGTTCAGCGCGTAAACGTGTCGCCAGTAGCGGGGCAACCGCATCGAATCGAGCCGAATCTTCGCGACTCAGTCTGGATCACGTAGGGTAGCCCCTTATGGGCGCGATTCGTATGCTATAATAGCGCTGGAATAATGACGCAAATGTTCTGGCCCAGCAAGGCCTTTACGCTTACCAGAAGAAAAACTCAAGCTGAAGGAAGGCTGTTGTAAACCTGTAAATGGCCCGTATCGCAACGCCCCGAAACCGGTCAGAGCCGGCAAGGAAACCTTTGCAAAACCCTGACGCTCAATCCCGGAAAAAAAGAAACACGACGACTTGGGTCGACTTGAGTCGACTTAGGTCGACATGAAACTGTGCAATTGCTGCAAATGGGGACAGAGCATCGCCAGGCTGCCGCAACTAGATAACGTGGCTCTCGAAGGCTACCCAGACACCCAACTCTGGATGCGTCGGCCCTGCAGCCAATAGCCTCAATCCCTGACAGAACGATGAGATGACGTCATTATGCGAACAACACTGAACATAGACGACGACCTGCTCGCCGTCGCCCGAGCCCTGGCCGAACGTAACGGTACCAGCCTGGGCAGCGCAATATCAGAGCCGGCGCGGCGAGGATTCGCGGATATGGATAATCTGGAATTCGACGACTGCATCCCCTTCTTCCGCGTCGCCCCAAATGCCCGAACAATAACAAACGAGGACGTCAAAGAGGCGCTCAGCAACTGGCCGTGACCGCGCTACAGGATGTCAAAGCCCGAACAAGCGCACCCGAGCCAGCAGTTCTCCCGCCATCACGAAGACCCAAAACCCTGCAAACCCTGACAAAAATAACACGCTCAACATCGTCGCCAGCAAAATCACAGCCCATCACAGAAATCCCAAAAATCACAGTTCAGACAGTCCACCCAACATCGTCGCCAAGAAAATCACAGCCCATCCCCATAATCCCAAAGATCACAGTTCAGACAACCCGCCCAACATCGTCGCCAAAGAAATCACAGCCCATCACCAAAATCCCAAAAACTGCAGTTCAGACAACCCGCTCAACATCGTCGCCGGCAAAATCACAGCCCATCACAAAAATCCCAAGAATCACAGTTCAGACAACCCACCCAACATCGTCGCCAGCAAAATCACAGCCCATCACAGAAATCCCAAAATCACAGTTCAGACAAACCGCTCAACATCGTCGCCAGCAAAATCACAGCCCATCACAAAAATCCCATGAATCACAGTTCAGACCACCCGCTCAACATCGTCGCCAGCAAAATCACAGCCCATCACAGAAATCCCAAAAACTGCAGTTCAGACAACCCACCCAACATCGTCGCCAGCAAAATCACAGCCCATCACAAAAATCCAAAAAATCACAGTTCAGACAACCCACCCAACAACGTCGCCAAGCAAATCACAGCCCATCACCAAAATCCCAAGAATCACAGTTCAGACCACCCGCCCAACATCGTCGCCAGCAAAATCACAGCCCATCACAAAAATCCCAATAATCACAGTTCAGACAACCCGCCCAACATCGTCGCCAGCAAAATCACAGCCCATCACAGAAATCCCAAAAACTGCAGTTCAGACAACCCACCCAACATCGTCGCCAGCAAAATCACAGTCCATCACAAAAATCCCAAAAATCACAGTTCAGACAACCCACCCAACATCGTCGCCAACCAAATCACAGCCCATCACAGAAATCCCAAAAACTGCAGTTCAGACAACTGTTCATACAACACACCTTTGCCGGCGCGACCTCTGCCATTTTTTTCAACATTGACGAGCATGCTTTTTCCCTTTAAAATGACCCAGACTACGCAGCAACCATTCCCGCAATTTCGATCGAAAAACGAGGTTAGCACTCCTACGGTTGCGTCTGATTTTCCAGATTCGTGAAGGCAATGGCGACAATTCCCACCGGAACAAAAAAATGAGGTGCCCGTGACAGGTCCTTTTCGTCTTGCCAATGAAGTTGATACAACCGGGTTCGGCGACACCGGAATGCGCTTGGGGGACCTTGACGGCGACGGCGAGTTGGAAGCCGTCTTCTTCCAGGCCCGCGACTGCCACATTCCCCGCATGTCAGCCGGCGGCTACCGGCACGAAAAACAGGTCCACTGCGTCACCGCCATGAAGCTCGACGGCGACGTCATGTGGCAGGAAGGCGCTCCCCTCGGCACCGGCCACTGGGCCATGCACGAAGTCGGCGCCGCCGTCAGCGATATCGATGGCGACGGCAAGCAAGAGATTGTCTATGTAACCGAACGCGATGGCCGCAGCTATCTGCGCATCCTCGAAGGCGACCGCGGCTACTTTCGCAAAGAAGTCGAGACCGGTCCCAACTGCGTCCTGCAGCTGTGTGACATCCGCGGTCTCGGCGCCAGGCGCGACATTCTCGTTTCCACCTTCGTCAACCCGATCTACATCTATGCCGACGACCTCACCTGCCTCTGGAACTGCCACTTCTACGGCGGCGCCGGACATTCACACGACTTCTACGACATCGACGGCGACGGCAAGGAGGAGGCCTTCATCGGCTACTGCTGCGTGCGCGCCGACGGGCTCAAAGTCTGGTGGCGTCCCAATCTGGAGCCCCACCTTGAGGAGATGACACGCGCCCCCCATGTCGATCACCTGCACGTACACGACATCGACGACGACGGCAGGCCTGAACTGCTGATGGTCGCCGGCAAAGATCTGGTCGTCCTCGACGCCGCCACCGGCGAAGACAGATTCATCTTCGAAGGCACCCACATCCAGACCTGCGCCGTGGGCAAATTCCTGCCCGACATGGATGGACAGCAGCTGTTTGTCACCGAGCGCCGTCTTCACGGCGATCAAGCCCACATCGGATTTCGCGGCTATCTCGTCGACTGCAAAGGAAACGAAATCTGGCGCATGGAAAAGGCCGGCTACGGCAGAACTCTGCGGTTGGCAGGCAGCGAGGCAGACGTTATCCTTGCCGAGTGCCAGGGCAAAAAGCCTACACTCATCGACGGGCACGGCAAGATCATCCAGGAGCTGGATATGCCCCTGCGCACCTATGCCGAAGACCGCTTCGACGACGGCGACACCGGCGTGCGCGCACTTTTCGAGATCGCCGATACCAACGGCGACGGCAAACTGGAACTGCTTGGTTACAACAGAACGCGCCTGTGGCATTGGGTGCAGGATTAGCAGACACGTGTTGAAGGCTTTGTATCTCGTATTCGACGGTCAGCACTTGTAATTCTCGCAATAACGCGCAATCAAGGAGAAAACGAATGAAGAGCCTGAAAAACAGCAGTAAATGGATTTCACGACGCGAGTTCATGCGCATCTCGGGCGTCACGACCGCCGGATTGGTGGCGGTCGCATGCGGCGCCGGCGGCGAACCAGAGGAAGAAATGGCCGCCGAACCGGCCGCCGACGAGGCCCCCGCTGAGGAAGCTGCCCCGGCGACGCCCGCCAGCATGTATAGCGAAGCCCCCATGCTGGCCGAAATGGTGGCCGCAGGAGACCTTCCTCCCGTAGATGAACGGTTGCCCGCAAGTCCCGCAGTCTTGCAAGCCGTCGAGCAGGTTGGCCAGTACGGCGGCACAATTCGACGCGGCTTCAAAGGCGTCTCCGACCGCTGGGGCCCCACCAAGATGCAGAACGAGTCCCTCACCTGGTACAACATGGACCTGACGCTGCGCCCCAACATGGTCGAGTCCTGGGAGACCAACGCCGATGCCACCGAGTGGACCTTCCACCTGCGCGAAGGGTTGAAGTGGTCCGACGGCACCCCGTTCGACAGCGACAGCTTCACCTGGTGGTACGAGAATCACTTCTCCAACGAGGACCTGACCCCGGCCATCTCGATTCGCTGGGGAACCGGCACGCCGCGCGTGCCGATGGTAGTGTCGGCTCCCGACAATAACACGGTGATGATGACGTTTGAACATCCCAAGCCGCTCTTCTCCTTCGACGTGGCCCGCTCGCACTGTTTCTCGCCTGGTCATTATATGAAGCAGTTCCATATTGAACTGACCGATGACCAGGAAGCGCTGGAAGCGCAGATCGACGAGGCCGGCGTCGACTCCTGGGACCAGTACTATGTCGACCGCAACTGGTGGTACCTGAACCCGGATCGGCCCAACATCGGCCCGTGGCTGTCGAAGAACGAGCTGTCCTCCGAACTCTTCCTGATGGAGCGCAACCCCTACTTCTGGCAGGTGGATGAGGAAGGCAAGCAACTGCCCTACATCGACAAGGTAACGCACCGCCTCTTCGACACCAACGATGTCTTCAACCTGCGCGTCATCAACGGCGAAGTTGACTTCCAGGCACGGCATATTCAGACAGGCAACTTCACGCTCTACAAGGAGAATGAAGAAGCCGGCGACTACAGTGTCGTTATCGGCACCTCCACCCGCCACGAAGTGGTGACCCCCAACCAGGGCGCGCAGGATCCGCGCGTGCGCGAGCTGTTCCAGAACCGGGACGTGCGCATCGCCATGTCCTTGGCAGTGGACCGCGAGGCACTCAACGAACTGGTGTGGGACGGTCTGCTGACCGAGCGTCAGTACAGCCCCCTGGAGCAGTCCCCGCAGTTCTATCAGAAACTGACCGATGCCTACGCCGGATACGACCCGGATCGTGCCAATCAGCTCCTCGACGACGCCGGCTATTCCGAGCGCGACGCCGATGGCTTCAGACTGTGGAAAGACGGCAGCGGCGAGACCCTGAGTTTCATTATCGAAGGAACCTCCCAGGCCGGTACGCCGGAGGAAGATTCGGTCCTCACTATCATCAAGTACTATGCCGAAATCGGCCTCAAGGCCACCTACAAAGGCATGGAGCGCTCCCTGTATACCGAGCACTGGTCGGCCAATACCCAGGACGCCGTTTACTGGGGCGGGTACCGCGATCTACTGCCCATTCTCACGCCTTCACCCTGGATTGGCACCGAGTTGGACCGCCCCTGGGCCGGCGCGTTTGGTCGCTGGAAAGTCGACGAGAACGACGCCAATGGCGAACCGCCCCCGGACGACCACTTCCTCTGGAAGATCTGGGAAATCTGGGACCAGGTCAGCGCCGAACCGGACCCCGCCGTACGCGACGAGCTGTTCTACCAGATACTTGACATCTGGGCCGAGGAAATCCCGATCGTCGGCTACCTGGGACAGTCACCTGCCCTGATCATCATGAAGAACCAAATGCACAACTACATCTCCGGCCAGCCTGTCAACGATGGCCTGGAAGATGAGCACTTCC
The DNA here is from genome assembly GCA_002238445.1 of Caldilineaceae bacterium bin5. GTDB lineage: Bacteria > Chloroflexota > Anaerolineae > Caldilineales > Caldilineaceae > Bin5. The sequence goes on along the minus strand of MPML01000001.1, from coordinate 170,336 downwards.
TCAACCCGCAGTTGCTCTTCTGGGAAGATCCTGAGAACCACATGTAGACCATGTTGCCGTTCGCGCTGCTTGCAGAGGCGAAACGATAACTGCCTCTGCAAGCGTCACTTCGGCATGAAGAGGAGAAATTGGGACGGCGCAACGGGGCCCGTATGAATCAGAAACTGCTGCGCCGCCCTTCCACATCGACCCTTTCAAGAACGTGCAAATCATGCGCCCCACCAATTGAGACCAGCTTACTCTATGTCTTCAACAAAGCAGCCAGCCAAACCGCGATTCACCTCTGTCAAATCGTACAAACACGCGGAGGGCCATCCCACCTTCTGGTATCCGCCCGAATGGCAACTACAGGAGACCGATACGCCCCATCCTGCGGCCAGCCTCTACCCGGACCCCTCCGACGAAGCCACGTTTATCTCGATTACGGTCCAGGACATGGGCCAGCCACTGGCGCCTGAGGAAAGTTCGCTGCTGGCAGAGGGTATCGAAGAAGGGCTGAAGCAACTCGACAAGTGTGTCGTCGAGAAACTCGAAGAATTGGTCGACGTTGGCGACTGGGGTCAGGAGTGGGTCTGCACCTTCGTGCAGGATGGGACGACACGCCAACGCCGGGCGCGACTCTTCTGCGCAGGACCGTACCTGTACTCGGTCGTAGTCCAAGGGGCCACAGAAGAGCGATATGAGTACTGGCGAGGCATGATGGAGTGGGTCATGTTGACCGTACTCAATACATCAGTTGATATGAGCGATTAGGTTGCACACGCTTTTGCCACAGTGTCATAGTCCGGGCGATCTGACCGTCATGTCAGACTTTCATCAGAACTTGCCGCAGCGGCGTCCACCAGCCTCTGCATCTCCAATCGGCGCACAATTGCGAATAGCAGCTCTCAGACACAACCCCAGCGAAAGGATTTCATCACAATGACGAACGGAATGGATCGAAGGACCTTCTTGCGGATGAGCGGTCTCTCAGCCGCAGCCGCAGTAGTCGCAGCTTGTGGCTCCCCCGTCGCAGACGACGGAACACCAACAACCCCCCCAGCGCCCCCCGCGGGAAGCGCGGCCCCCCTGACGCAGAGGAGGAACCACAACCAGCCGACGAGGCGCCCGCGGAGGAAGCGCCGGCCGCTGAAGCCGGACCGCCATCCAAGTACAACGAATCTCCGCTCCTGGCAGAGCGCGTCGCAGCTGGCGATCTACCCCCAGTTGACGAACGCCTTCCCGCCACCCCGGTGGTGATCGAGCCGCTGGAAGAGATCGGCCAGTACGGCGGCACCACCCGCGTCGCCATCGGCAACCCCAACGCCCTGTTCGGTGATCCGCAGGCTGTGATGGGCACCGAGTTGATCCTGCGCATCGCGTCGGACTTCTCCTCAATCACCAGCGGCTTGGCCGAAAGCTGGGAATTCAACGACGACGCCACCGAGCAGGTCCTGCATCTGCGCGAAGGCCTGAAGTGGTCAGATGGCGCGCCCTTTAGCGCCGACGATTTCATCTTCTCCTGGCACGACCTCTGGCTCAACGAAGAGTACGCGCCCGGCGGTCCGCCAAGTCAGTGGAAGGCAGGCGCATCGTCTGCAGGCGACCCCTTGACGATGGAGAAAATCGACGATTACACCATCAAACTCACCTTCTCAAAGCCATATCCCTTGATCGTTCTCCACGAGACGTTCTATGCCGGATCCCAGGGCGGCCTGTGGCAGCCTGCTCACTATCTGAAACAGTTCCATCCCGACTACGGCGATGCCGACGAAATTGCCTCGATGACCGAAGACGCAGGTTTCGAAGATTGGCACCAGCTCCTGCGTGATAAGGGTCGTGTGGGTTCGACAATTCCCGCCCAGATTGGGTTGCCCGGCATGACGGCCTTCATTCGCGTCGACGACGCGCCCGACCATCACACCTACGAGCGCAATCCCTACTACTGGAAAGTTGACACCGCCGGCAACCAACTGCCCTATATCGACAATACAATCGTGTTTGTTATCGACAACCGCGAGGTCGCCAACGCCAAGTTGATCGCCGGCGAGTTGGAATTCTCCGGTCGCCAGGCCGACCTGGCCAATATGGAGCTGTACACGGCCAACCTGGAGTCAGCCGACCTGAAGATCAAACTGTGGAAGTCTACCTTCCCCGGCCGCACCATCATCGTGCCCAACCATACCCACAAGGACCCGCAGGTTCGGGAGTTCTTTACTAACAAGGACGTGCGCCACGCCATGTCGGTGGCAATCGACCGCGAAGAGATCAACGATGTCGTCTATTTCGGTTTGGGCGAGCCGCGCCAATGGGCGGCCTGGCCGGAATCCAAGTACTATGAGGAGGGCGACGGAGACCACTGGGCGCAGTTCGATCCCGACATGGCGATGGAGATGCTTGATCAAGCTGGTTATTCGGAGAAAGACTCCGACGGCTACCGCCTCTTCCCTGACGGCTCGCGCGTAAGCTGGATCATCCAGCTCGACACCGAGCAAGCCGATGTCCTTGACGTCTTTGAACTGGTCGTCGAGCAATGGCGCGAGGTCGGTCTGGATCCGTCGATCCGGCCTATCAACAGATCCCATCTGAACGAACTTGTAGCGGCTAACGATTTCGGAATGTCCGGCTGGGAAGGCGACATCTCCGACATTACCTGGGTCTGGTGTGGACGACTGAACCACCCCGGACAATGTAATACACCGTGGGGCAAAGGCTATGACGTCTGGCTGAAGGGCGATACCGAAAACGAGATCGCCGTGGAGCCGCCCGATGAGGTTGCCTGGGTCTTCCACCGCTGGCAGGAAATGATCGATGCCGTAACCGAAGAGGAGCACATTGCCATCGCCCGCGAGTTGTGGGACTGGTTCTACGACTATCTGCCCGGCTTCGGCACGGTAGGCATCCCCAAGCCGGTCGTTATGAAGAAGAACCTGACCAACTTCCCCGACGACGGTGTGTGGGGCTACTCCGTAATTCGCGCAGTGCCCGTCCATCCGGAGCAGTTCTTCTACAAGCAGAGCTAGCAATAGCAAGCGTCGCAGGGCTGGTGGCCGGTACTGTTGCTGGTCACCAGCTCCCGCCCGCTGCCCACTACTTACCAATGTCATGCGAGAATACGTCCTGCAGCGCGTCCTGCAGTTGATCCCAACGCTCATCCTCATTTCCATAGTCAGCTTTACCATCATCCAGCTCCCGCCGGGTGACTACGTGACCACCTACGTGGCAAACCTGGCCGCGGCCGGCGAGGAAGTGAGCGAAGCGGAAATCGAGGCGTTGGAGGAGCACTATGGGCTGAACCAGCCCGGTTACATTCAATACATAAAGTGGATCACAAACTTTGTCCAGGGGGATATGGGGCTGTCCTTCTACTGGGACCGGCCCGTCAACAGGCTGATTGGCGAGCGGCTGATGCTGACGATGATCATGTCCTTCTTCACGCTGCTCTTTGTATATGCCATGGCCATACCCATCGGCATCTATTCTGCCGTCCGACAGTATAGCCCCACTGACTACACCTTTACCTTCATAGGCTTCATCGGGCTGGCGACCCCCAATTTTCTGCTGGCTCTGATATTCATGTACATCGGCATCGAGTTTTTCGATGCCGATGCCGGCGGCCTGTTCTCCATAGAGTATCTTGACGCGCCCTGGAGCGTGGCCAAGATCTGGGATATGTTGAAACACATGTGGCTGCCGGTTGTGATCGTGGGCACGTCGGGCACGGCCGGCACGATACGGGTGATGCGGGCGACGACACTGGATGAACTGGGGCGCCCCTATGTGGAAACGGCCCGCGCCAAGGGTCTGCGCGAAGGCCCGATGACGATGAAATATCCCGTCCGCGTGGCGCTCAACCCAATCCTGAGCACTATTGGCTGGCAACTTCCTCAAATCGTCTCCGGGACCGTCCTCGTGGCCCTGGTGCTGAACCTGCCCACGACTGGGCCGCTCCTATGGCGCGCGCTGATGTCCCAGGACCTCTACCTTGCCGCCAGCATGATCTTGATCTTGAGCTCACTCACGCTGATCGGGACTTTGATCTCGGATATTCTTCTGGCATGGGTGGATCCGCGAATTCGTTACGGGGAACGGGGAACGACATGACCGGGGCAATCAACCCAGGCACAGGGTCCGGGTCCGACGCGGTTTCCACTGCCTACGAAAGCGGCAACCTGTCAGATCTTCTCGAGGCCGAAGGAACGGTCGGCGAAGCCAGAACCCAGTTCCTCACGCCGCGCCAACTGATGTTGATCCGCTTCCGCCGCAACCGGATGGCGGTGGTCTCTATGTGGGCTCTTGCCCTCCTCTACTTTTCCGTGCTCTTTGCGCCGATGATCGCGCCCTATGACAGAGCGCATCGCTTTACAAAGCATCTCTATCTCCCGCCCAGGGACATTCACATCCGCGGTGATGACGGTACCTGGCAGCGTCCTTTCGTTTACGCCGTAAAGATCGAAACCAACAGGGAGACATTCACGCGCGACTTCGTCGAAGATCGCACGCAACAGTCTCCGATCCAATTCTTCGTCAAAGGAGACCCATACAAACTCTGGGGCCTCTGGGAAATGGATTGGCATCTGTACGGGGTCGAAAACGCCGAGGAAATTGGACCGATATATCTCTTGGGCGGCGACAAGTTTGGCCGTGATATCTTCGGCCGCGTGCTTTTTGGCGGTCGAATCTCGCTGACGATAGGCCTGGTTGGCGTCTCCATCAGCCTGTTCATCGGTCTCCTTCTGGGAGGCCTTTCCGGTCTCTATGGCGGCGTCATCGACAACCTCATCCAGCGCCTGATCGAGTTCATCCGCTCCATCCCAACGATTCCGCTTTGGATGGGGCTGGCCGCCGCCCTTCCAGGTGACTGGCCGCAGATTCGCATTTACCTTGGCATTACGATTATCCTCTCGTTTATCAGTTGGACTTCGCTGGCGCGGGTGGTGCGAGGCAAATTTCTCTCCCTGCGAGACGAAGATTTCGTTCTGGCAGCCCAGTCGGCCGGCGCCAACCAGTGGTACCTGATCTGGCAGCATCTGGTCCCCTCCTTCATGAGTTATGTGTTGGTGGACGCAACGCTCGCCGTTCCCGGCATGATCATTGGCGAGACCGCGCTCAGCTTCCTGGGGTTGGGGCTGGTGTCGCCCACGGTTAGCTGGGGCGTAATGCTTAAGGACGCGCAGCAAATTGTCGAAATTGCCATCCATCCATGGATTCTGTGGCCGGCGATGTTCGTTGTCGTCACCGTGCTGGCCCTGAACTTCATTGGCGACGGCTTGCGCGACGCCGCCGACCCGTATGCCGACCTGTAAGAGATTTCGCTCCCAAACCGGCCCCGACAGCAGTTCATAGCAACCGCAATCAAATGACAGTGCAACCGAACGATTCGCTGCTCGAAGTAAAAGACCTGCAAACACACTTCTTTATGGCCGAGGGGGTTGCAAAGGCGGTCGACAGCACCACTTTTTCAATCGGCCGCGGGAAGGTCTTGGGCGTGGTCGGCGAAAGCGGCTGCGGCAAAAGCGTCACTGCCCGCTCCATCATGCGCATGGTGCGGCCACCCGGTCACACCGTCGACGGAGAAATCCTCTACTCCAGGGCGGACGAAACTGGCCAGACTACCTCCGTCGATCTGCTGCAACTTCCCGCCACCGGCGCAGAGATGCGCTCGATCCGCGGCGGAGAAATCTCGATGATTTTTCAGGAGCCGCGCGCCTCGCTCAGCCCTGTCCATCGGGTCGGCGACCAGATCACAGAGAATATTCTCCTGCACCAACCCGTAACTCCGTCCGAAGCCGAATTAATCGCCATCGATATGCTGCAGCAGGTGCACATTCCTTTGGCTGAACAGCGCATGGGCGCCTTTGCTCACCAGTTGAGCGGCGGCATGTGCCAAAGAGTGATGATCGCGATGGCGCTTTCCTGCCACCCCAACCTGCTCATCGCCGATGAACCGACCACCGCGCTGGACGTCACTACCGAAGCCCAGATTCTTGAACTTATGCAAGGACTGCAGGCCGAGTTGGACATGGCAATAATGTTCATCACCCACGACCTGGGCGTCGTCGCCGATATGGCCGACGAAGTGGCCGTGATGTACCTTGGCAAAATCGTCGAACGCGGCGCGGCCGCCGATATCTTCCGCGATCCCAAGCACCCCTATACGATCGCCCTGCTGGAGTCGCTGCCGCGTATGGACCAGAAGCGGGACTGGCTACAGACAATCCGGGGCGTAGTGCCGGACCCATACAGCACGCTCAACGGCTGCCCCTTTCATCCGCGCTGTGCCGACTCTATGCCTGGCGTCTGCGATGAGATTGTGCCCCAGCCCATCTCCCTGGAAGATGGGCGCGAGGTGCGCTGCCTTTTGTATACCGAACATGCCACCCAGGAAAGCCCCCAACTCGCAGAGGAATCCAGCCATCAATAGCAACGCAGACAGCTATCCATTGCTGGAAGTCAATGGGCTGAAGAAGCACTTTCCAATCTCCGCCGGGCTCTTCTCCAAAGTCGTCAGCCACATCAAAGCTGTGGACGGCGTCGACTTCACGCTGCAAAAAGGCGAGACCCTGGGTCTGGTCGGCGAGAGCGGCTGCGGCAAAACGACCGTTGGCCGCCTGATCATGCGTCTGTACGCGCCTACCGCGGGCGACATCAATTTCCGTCCCCACGGTGAGGAGGGCGCACAATATGACCTGGCGACCCTCGACAACAAGGCGCTGCGTCCCGTGCGGACGCACTTGCAGATGATCTTCCAGGACCCGTACACGTCGCTGAACCCGCGCAAAACGATTCTGGACATCATCGGCGAGCCTCTGCGACTCAACGGCATGAGCAGGGGGTCCGAACTGGAGGATCGGGTGGTAGAGATGCTTCGCCTGGTCGGGCTGCGGCCGGAGTACATCACCCGTTACCCCCACGCCTTCAGCGGCGGACAGCGTCAGCGCATTGGCATCGCCCGCGCCCTCATCCTCAATCCCACCCTTGTCATCGCCGACGAACCAGTCTCCGCGCTCGACGTCTCAGTGCAGGCGCAGATCCTCAATCTGTTAAAATTCCTGCAACGGGAGCTGGACCTGACCTACCTGTTCATCGCCCATGATCTCGGCGTTGTCAAGCATATCAGCGACCGGGTAGCGGTGATGTATGTGGGCAAGCTTGTCGAGCTCGCCGAGGCCGATGACCTCTACCGCAAGCCTCTGCATCCCTACACCGAGGCACTGCTTTCCGCAGTGCATGTAGCCGGCCCTGCGCATAGCCAGAGCGAACGCATCGTCCTGGAAGGTGAAGTAGCCGATCCCTCCAACCCGCCCTCTGGCTGTTACTTTCATCCCCGCTGCCGCTATGCCCAGGAGCGCTGCCAGCAGGAGACGCCCGAACTTCGAAGCGCCGCCGAAAATCGATACGTCGCCTGTCACTTTGCCGACGAGTTGGACCTGGCAGGCGCCGGCACGACATGAACCCAATCGAACATAACTGAGGAGAGAGCGAGGATGAGCATGCGTCCCATAACTTCCGGGCCGAAGCATCACTGGTTCGGATACTACGACAAACTGCAGTTCGATCCCTCCAACCGCTATGTGTTGGGAATGGAGGTCGATTTCGAGCATCGCTCGCCAACCCCAGGGGACGTAATCAGGGTCGGAATGATCGACCTGGCTGACGGCGACCGCTGGATTGAGTTGGGCGACACGCGGGCGTGGTGCTGGCAGCAGGGCTGTATGCTACAGTGGATTCCCGGATCCGACAGCGAGGTCATCTGGAATGACCGCGAGGACGATCGCTTCGTCTGCCATGTTCTGGATATCCATACGGGCAAGAAGCGTACATTGGGGTATCCGGTCTATACGCTCTCACCCGATGGACGCACTGCCATCGGCGCCGACTTCCGCCGCATCAACCATATGCGGCCCGGCTACGGCTACGCCGGCATCCCCGACCCGAATTTCGATATACTGGCGCCCGATGATGTCGGCATCCACAGAGTGGACCTGAAGACCGGCGAGGCATCACTAGTGATCTCGATCGAGCAGGTGGCTGCCATACCGTATCCTCACGGAGACATCAGCGCGGCCAAACACTACTTCAACCACCTTCTCTTTAATACGGACGGCTCGCGCTTCATTTTCCTGCACCGCTGGCGCTTCGGCGATGCAGGCTTCCATACACGAATGATGACCGCCGCGGCAGACGGCTCCAACATATACGGAGTGGACCAATACGGGCACACATCCCACTTCATCTGGCGCGACCCGGAACACATCCTGGCATGGGCCAGGCACCCTTCACACGCAGACGCCTTCTATATCTATCGGGACGGTACGCAGGAGGTGGAGGTGATCGGCAAAGGGGTGATGACGTTGAACGGGCACTGCACCTATCTTGCCGACACAAACTGGATTTTGAACGATACCTACCCCGTCCCAAGGGACGACGGGAGAGTCCAGGAGTTGTATCTCTATAGCGTGGAGAGTGGCCGGCGCCGCGAACTGGGCGAATTCGGCGCCGCAGCCGAGTATACAGGCGAATGGCGCTGCGATCTGCACCCGCGGTCCAGCCCGGATGGCAGCCTGATCACCATCGATTCAGCGCATGGCGGCAACGGTCGGCAGATCCACCTGATGGACATTTCCGCCTATCAGGCATCTTAACGGAGCGCGCCCGGGCGAAATGCTGCCCGCGCGCGGTTATGGGTTGGGGGAGCTACTTCCAGGTGTAGGTACCCTTTTCGTCCTGGGGAATCAAACTGAAGCTCTGCATCGCCTGGCCTCCCTCCGGCTTCAGACCGGCGCGGTCGGCAATCTCCTCGGCCAGCCCGGGAAGATAGGGCAGATCCTCGCGGAATAGGACTGTCGAGTCTTCAGGCGTGTAGTGAACGTGCAAGTCCACGTCGCCCTCGCTTGCTTCTCTCCTGCCCACAATCACGTCCAGGCGCGTTATATGCCCCCAATCCCATTTGCGGGAAATCGCCCAGAAGCGCAAAGGACTGTTGATGGCCAGACCGTCTTCCGAAACCTCGTAGACAGTCCCAAGGTCGATGATATGGCCGTAGAGGAGCAGTGCGCCCCAGATCAGAAATGTGTAGGCCATAGCCTCTACGAAAAAGATTCGGTTAATTCCCATTGTGAAAGTTAGAATTCCGGCTATCAGCAGGGCGGCTGCCGATACCATCGACTTCGGTCTTCCTCTAAATGTTATCGATTCCCGGACTTCGTCTGCCTGAAGAGATTCAGCCATAAAGCAATTCTGCCTTGTTCAATTGTGCTGTTGTATGTGCTCCCTCTCAACGAGACGGGAGCGGACCGCGGCGACCTGACTGGCCGCGACCGAGCGAATGTTTCTAGTATAGTCGGAAGGCCAAAGCGACCAAAATTTGCCAACCTCCTGGGAACCTATTAGCGGATCCCGTCTTGGCTGGGCCTCCCCAACCGGATAACTCGAAGCGCCCGCTCAGTCTGAAACCAGTCGGTATCCCCGTCCCCTGACCGTAACGATGTAGACGGGATTGGAGGGGTCCGGTTCTACCTTCTGGCGCAATCGGCTCACCAGCTTTTCAATGCGGGCATCGTCTACTTCCCGCAGTCCGTCGTCGCCCCACACTTCCTGGACTATCTGGTACTTGTCAACAATTCTGTTGCTGTTCTGAAAAAGCAGTCTAATCAGCTGATATTCCAGGGCAGTGAGGTCGATCTGGCGGCCATTTATCGATACCTCGCCGCTCTCGCTATCCACGTCAACGCCATCGCCGCCGACGGTATCGGTCTGATGCGCCATAACATACTCGGCGAAAAGACGGCAGAAGGCGCGCAGGTCCTCTTTCTTCTGAACCAGGACGTGAAGTTTCATCAACTGCGACAGGCTTGCCGGGTCAGCCTCCAGGCCGGAAAACAGGAACCTTAAGGTCTCCTGTTGTTCTGACGTGCAGCTGTCCCAGATTTTCTCGCTCTCCATATGCAAGGTTGGGTCCTGGCGTAACTGATCGATCAGGCCGCGATGGAACACAAATCGATCTGCCTTGCCTTTGCTGCCCTGATCCATCGCCGCCACCGCATCACCCAGAATGCGGCTGACCCCTTCCAAATAGCCAGGGTGACCTCCGGTCCACTGGTAGACAAAGTCGAAGTCCTCTGCGGTCAGATCCAAACTGTGGCGCGCAGCGAAGCTTCTCATGTAGCGTGCCACATCATGGCTTGGGAGGGGGGCCAGGTGCCAGGGCTGGTGCGAGAACAGTTCTCCGAACTCGCTGCTGTGTTCGCCGGGACGCAGCACCGCCAGAGGCCAAACGGTCGCGGTCACAAAAACGAGCCGGTTGCCGTAGCGATCCTTCTTGGCCCGCAGGTTGAGGAACACTCTCGTGTCTATCTGCTGGAATGGTTCGTCGAACTCGTCGAACAGCAGGATCAGTTTGTACTGGGTTTCTTGAAGCGCGGCGGTCAATCCATTGCTGAAGCTGAGAGGCACTTGAAAAACGTTGGCGGGCGCGACCAGGGCCTCGTAGGCGCTCTGTAACTCTTGGTTTTTGGCCAGCACCGGGCTGCTCTCCTGCAAGCAGCGCAGCACCAATTCATAGAAACCCTGCTCCGTCATCTCCAACATCCGGTTACAGTCAATATAGACCGGTAGGTATTCGCCGCCTTCCTCACCCAACTGGTGCAGCCAGACGTCTGCGTGAGCCAGCAACCGCATCAGCGAAGATTTGCCCACATTGCTGAAACCCGTTACCTCTACGCAGCGGGAACTATTGAGCAGCCCAACTATTGGCTCGATGTCGGTCTGCCGCATATAGCTCCCATCGGACAGACGCAACGTAGTTGTCATAGGACCTCCAGTTGAGAGCCTTCCCCGGCCCGATTTCCTTAGCGGTGAAATATATTGACCATTGTCGCCAACTTGGTATCTTGCGTCAAGCGATGGCAAAACCGCTTCCACCCTCAAAGAGAATATCGGCCGACAACACCTGCAGCGCCGCTTCCGGGGAGGTCTGGCCAATCCCGGATACTGCAGGGACAAGGCCTAGCGGGTCCCACCAGTATGCTGGCCCAGCCGCGGTCCGATCCGGTCCGGCGGTGGCAGGCGGCTGTGCAGGGCGCGGCCACTGCGCCGGCCAGTCCCCGCTGACCAATCGGAGGGGAGGCCATTCAGCCAGAATCGCCGGTCGTTCTCCGGGTTGTACGCTACTTATTCGCAGCCCAGTGTAATCCTCCCCGGCTATCTCCCAGGCCCACACGTGCAGCCAGCGGTCCGCGCCCGCATAAAGCCCATGAAGTGCCGGCAGCTGATGACGCCGCATCCAAAGTCGAACAGCTTGGGCAAAAGCCCACTGCGTACTTGGCAGTGCAGCCGATCGGTCAACCCATCCGTCGATTCTTCTCATAGCAGGTATGCGCAAGGACTGCTGCCAGTGATACCGCTCCAGCACATTTCGCAGAGCTGTTTCGCTGTCGCTACCTGCCGCGGAGAGCACATTATCGGCCACAACGGCCGCGCCCCCGTCTGTCCGTTCCTCCCATCTTGCCAGCGCAGCACTGCCCGACTGGCTATTGCCGGCAAAACAGAACAGCGGTCTGTCATCGTCAGGCAGCTGGACCGCGGCTTCAATCACGCGTCGGCTCAGGGCCAGCACCTGTTCCTGGCTGCGGAAGCCGATCTGCTCGTAGCCGCCTACGATCAGAATTACGTCAGGACGAAGCGCCCGAAGTTCCCTTGCCAGTGCACCCGTGCTTTGGTGGGGACCGGGCAAATAGGTGGCAATCGGGCTGCAAAGTGCCCCGGCGAGCGCCGCCTCACCCGCAGCAAGACTCCCGCCTCCGGACAGTCCGGCCATCCACACCCGCAGTAATGGCATCAAATCCGCGACCGCGACTGCCTGGCCGACACCTTCCACAAATGCAGGGCCGGACTCGTGCAGACGAGGGCGATCCTGTTCAGCATCCCAAAGCGAGATGCTGAACTGTTTTTCCAAACGCTTGACCGCCTGGATGAGGGCTCCAACGCATTCGTCGGGACTGGTTTGCGCGGGCAGATCAACAGTCTGCCACCCAACCATTCGGTTGATCCCTTCCACAGGTTCAATCAAAACGGCCACAGCGCGCTGCGGCTCCGCAGCCAGTGCCAGAATGCTTTTCGGCGCGAAGTCAGCCAGTGATGCCGCCGAAGGTCCCCTACCTGAAACGGGGGACGGGGAAACTGGTGTTATGCTCATGAACCGGCTCCGCGTACTGCCGCCCACAGAATCTGCCACAATTCGCTGCGGGGGACTTCAAACAGGAAGTAATCCAGGCGAGCCAGCGCCAGCGAAAAACGAGCCGCCGCAAGTCGAGCAAAGACAATGCCAGCGGCCAGCCACAAAGCCCGGCGGCCAATGCCTCCCCACACGTGCAGTATTTTCACGGTCAGCGTTCTGTACGGTATGTCGTGCTTCTGGGCGGCGGTCTCGGAATCCTTCAATCCGGAAGGCCGACGCTGTGCAGGGGGGCGCCCACTCGCGCCTGAGGCGCGGCCAAGCTGCAGGTGGATCAGGACGCCGCCAGTGATCAGCAACGTAATGAATCTGACCAGCCACGTCGCCTCTTCAGCTGCGGGACGAGCGTCGCCGGCAGTCGCGACAGCTGCCAGCGGGGTCTGTAACGCCGCAGCGAGTTGGGGCCAGAGCGTCCCCTGAACTGCGCCGCTTGCGCCAACCCCTAAACCGACACCGACAAGAACGGCTGCCGGTACTACCGCCAGCAGGCGCAGAAGCTGGCTTCCGCCCGGCTCTTTGGGCCGCCGACGAAGCAGCTCCACGCCCCCTGCCCACATGAGCAGCCCCAGTATCAGGGGCAGCCAACTCTTCAACAGGGTCGCCTCCGGCGCGGTAAGCCAAGACATGGGATCGCTGATTACAGGCGCAAACAGCCTCGGCCAGAGAACATTGCGCCAGGCCAGCACCGCTATGTATCCCAGCCCGGCGCCGACCAGAATGTACTGGCCCAGGCGCGCCAGAAAATTGTCCCTGATCAAATAGCTGGCGATGGTCAGAGAAATGAAAAGGCCCAAAACCAGGCCGGCGTCTTGCATGGCGGCGGGCAGGCCGCTGCTGAATGGGCTCACGTCAATCTCCGCTCAGTCAGCCCGGCCACATTTCCGAGCAGGATGACGAAAAGCAGAATGCCGATTCCCCAGTTCTGGCCGTTGGTCAGTCTCGAAGTGCGAACCTGCTCGGCGATGCTGCGCGTGCGCTCCAATCGGCGAAAATAAGCGCTGCCTCCGTCCCAGCCGCTCACCAGCCCCACCAGTTGCCCGCTGTGCAGATAGGGGCGCAGCGCAGGGTCGGCAACCGCGCTGGTTACCGCGATAACCGTACCGTCGTTTATAGGCTGCACCTGCTCAAGCCAACGCCGCACGTCCTCGGCGCGGGCGGCGATCACCAGGGTTAGCACCGGCCCCGTTTCGGTAAGCCCGGCGAGACTGAACCGTTCCCTGAGTTCAACCCAGCCCGGGTCGACAGGCAAGGTTCGAGAAGGGGCAACGCCGAGAAGAGGCAGAGAGGCCGCGCCCCCGGGTATAAAGCCTCCCTCAATGATCTGGTTAGCTGTAACCTGGGCGCGGGCCGGCCGTCGGACTGATTCCTCGGCCTTGGCGATCACTCGTCGCGCCACTGCCGGCCCTCCGGGCAACTGGCTGACGACAATCAGCGTCGTCCTTTTGTGGAGCAGATGCTCTATCACTGGCTGCGCCACAAGGTCCATTTCGCCGGCCGTCGCGGCGTCGTAGGCCCAGTACACCAGTATGGGGCTGTTTGGAGTCAAAGAATCTATATGCTGATGCGCCTGTTCCAGTCCGGGAAGGGTGTGTGGACCGTTGCCGCCAGTGGGAGTCTGCGATCCCCACAGCAGCGCGCCGGTCAAACCGAGCAGCAGGATCCATTCCAGCCAGGGCTGCCTTTGCAGACCGCTTCCGCCAACTGCCGGCTCAGCTGTGGTGGGACCCATATCCGGGTTCGCGCCAACTGCCGTTGGTAGATCCTCGGCATATAGCTGGCGCAACTGTCGGCGCTCTTCTTCACTTACGTTCAGTCCACTGGTCAACGACTGCGAGGGGCTGCGCGACGGATCGGATTCCCTGGGGCCAGAGCTCGCAAAAGCCATCGGATCCGCGGGTTCAAGCAGCCCCCCAAGGTCCGTTAGAAGGGGATCAGTCTGTGACGCAGCAATCTGCGGCTCCCCCTCGCCGGAAACTTCGCCGCCATCCTCCTCTTCACCGCTCGAATGCGGCCACGTGCGAGCGTAAGTAGGGTCCGAAGCCCGGGCGTCTGGGTGGTTCCCGGTTTCTTCCGCGTTTGCCGGGGGAGGCGCTTCTTCCTGGTCTGCAGCGCCGGCGCCTGCCTCATCTGTCGTCTCGCCGGCGTGCGCCGACGGCAACTGCGCGCGCGCCAGAATTGTGCCGCAGTGGACACAAAACTGAGCATCGATTGGGTTGCTGAGTCCGCAGTGTGGACAGTCGGACTTCGCCATTGGCGCTGCGTTCTCCAAGTCAGTCTGCTACGATCGAGAGTCGAAGATATCCCAAAGTGTACCCTGCCGGAATCCCCAGATGGAACCTATTTCACGCTTTTCACGATCAGGCGAATGCTGATGAACAATACGGCCAGCGCACCGCCTATCAGAACGCCCCGCATCGCAGCCATCACCGGCCAGGAAAGCAGCCAGTCGACCAGATCGACCAGTGCATCCGGCATAAACTGGAAGAAAAATGGTGTCTGCACCAGGAGCATCAGCAGGGCGCCGGCCAGAATCCACAGGCCGCCAGGCCGATTTATGCGAAGATAGAGGTAGGCCGCGCTCAGCAGGAAGAAGCCGGTCAGCGCGTACAGCGTTGCCTGTCCCGGAGCCAACACGGCGTCAAAGACCCACTCTGTGAGCGGGCCGATTGACCCTTCTGGCGATGAGACGCCGGCCCCGAAAACGAGCGCGAAAACGACAAGGAGCAGCAGACTGAGCAGCCACTCTCCCTTTCCGCGTTGGACCCGGACCAGGTGATACCAGAGAGCGTTGGCAATGCCCAGCAGCAGTGCGAACGCACCCAGCAGCATTGCCCAGCCATAGAGCGTGGTCGCAGCGGCAAGCGGCGTGATCGCCAACCCGAAGCGGGCGGATATAACCAGCATTGCGCACGCAAGAGCAACCAGAAGGCCGATTCGATTTGTCCAGCCCGGGAGAGGAGAGAACACTTGCAGTTATCCGAAGAATGCGGCGATCAGAAGCGCGAGCGCCAGCAGCCCGCTAGCCCAAAGCTCTCCCTTCTGCAACCAGGTCTTCTCTCCTGGTTCCGTGGGTTCGGGCATAATCTCCTCTGTGATCAAGGCCGGCAGCAACTCGAAATCCGCGCCTTCTAAGCCGGGTGATGCTGACATAGATGTAGACCAATCCAGGCCTGGCGGCAATGCGCCGCGATCACGCCGTTGCCCTGCGAGGTTTAGCGTAGCAGTGTAGAGAGCGCTGTCTGCGCCCGCAAAAAGGACGGTACGCTCGGCATCATCGAAACCTTCCGTATGGCCTTCTGGTCCGCCCGCTACACCAGAGTCCGAGTCGGCTACAACCGCGTGTCCATAAGCAGCAGCTCCCGGTCGCCAAACATGCATGGCAACCAGCCAGAGCCAACTCTCTCCCCCGGCAACGATTGTCGGGTGCTGCGGCCCCAGATTCTGGCCGGCGATGCGATTCAGGGCGAGCAGATTAAGCCAGCTATTCCGATATAGCGAGTCCTGGCCAAGCGCGAAGAGGGGTGTTTCGCCGTTCTCGTTAGCAGTGTCAGCAAGCTGTCGCCATGCCGAGGCCAACTGTTCGGGGTCCAGAAAATGGTTCACAATTCAGTTTCCTGCTCGCGAGTTGGGCGGCCTTCATTCTTCAACAGGTCCTCCAGCCTTTCCGTCAGCGCAGAAGGCCCGCCCGGTTGGGAGAGAAGCCTGCCCCATGCACCAAGTCCGTCCGCGCCAAGAAGCGCGGCCAGCGGCTGTAGCGTCAAAAGAATCTGTCCGAATGCGAATGCCAACGGGCGGTGTCCAGCCAGAAAAAGAATCGCCGGTAGAACCATCCTCCGCTGACGAATTTCGAAAAGAACCTCGTCAACAGTCTCGTTGTTCATGAAATATATAGTCCCTCCCGGTCTCCGGAAAGAGTGGGCCGCTACATGGAAATATGCGCAGAATTGTACCACAGAGACAATTGCGGACCCGACCAGGCTTTGCCGCCACAGAGTCCCCCGAACTTGCGTATGTCCGCTAATCCATTGTTTACTTGAACCTTGTAACAAGACAAGATCCAGGCAATGAACGCATATGAGGAGAACTCAAATGAGTCAAAACGTGCTTGCCGCACAGATGTATACCGTGCGAGACTTTACGAAAACCACTGAAGGATTCATAGACTCGATCGCCAAGGTCGGCGAAATCGGTTACACCGCGGCCCAAATATCGGCCATAGGCCCGGTCCCACCGGCTGACGTCAAGAAGATCTGCGACGACCACGGTATCACGATTGTGAACACACACATCCCCTGGCAGCGCCTTCAGGAGGATATTTCCGCCGTGATTGAAGAGCATCACCTTTGGCAGTGCAAGCACGTGGCAGTAGGCAGTATGCCGTTCCATTTTATCGAATCCGGTGAAGAGGGGCTACATCAGTTCATCAAGGAAGCGACAGAAGTGGGGCGCACACTGCACGAGGCTGGGCTGACTTTCAGCTACCACAATCATAGCTTTGAATTCATGCGCTACGGCGACAAGTGCGGGCTGGAGATTCTTTTTGACGAGACCGACCCGCGCTATGTGCAGGCCGAGCTTGACACGTACTGGATACAGTTTGGGGGCGGCGACGTGTGCGACTGGATCTTGCGGCTCAAGGACCGCATGCCAGTTATCCATTTCAAAGACATGGCGATGGCTGGCTGGCGGGATCATCTGATGATGGAAGTAGGGGAAGGAAATCTGAATTGGCCGGCAATCCTCAACGCTTGCCGTGAAGCAAACGTAGAATGGTATGCAGTGGAGCAGGATATCTGCCCCGGCGACCCATTCGAGAGCCTGGCGATAAGCTACCGTAATCTGGTCAATATGGGGCTGTCCTGAGAATCTGGCTACAAGGGGCCGGTGGTCAGCATGCTATGACATGTCTGGCCTCCGGCTCCCTCCTTCCCCGCTCTTTCCACGCTTAATTCCAATTAACATGACCGTACTGCTGTTTACGCAACTGCCATTCACCGAATGTCAGCCTTCGGGCTGATTCAGCACCTGGAAAAGACGTATTCAGCTCTAGAATGCCCGCCTCACCCAACCGCTGAATGGAGGCTACACCAAAGCAGCTTTCCGACCTGTTTCGTGCCGTTCTAGTCGCGCTAAACGGCCGTGAGCAGCACTCTGTCCCAAGTGACTATCTCTGTCTATGCTTTCGAAATTCCAGACAGGCCCATCTGGCCAACCGCTTTGTAGCCCCTCTGCAGCCATGATACAATTTCTTCGTCCGGAAATGGCAGCGAAAGAAGACAAATGAGAGTTCTGATCACCGGCGCCAGCGGTAAGTTGGGGGCGTACGTAATCCGCCAACTTGCGGACGAATATGAGTTGGTGCTGATGTCCCGCAGCCGCCCCGCACCCGAGTTTGCACAAATTCCCTGGATCGAAGGCGATCTGAGCGTCTGGGAGGACTGCCGGCGGGCTGTGGTCGGCATAGATGCCATCCAGCACATCGGCGCCCAGCCGTGGCCGACCGATCATCCTTCAATGCAGGAGCGGGTGAAAGAGGCGAATGTGCCCTTTGACTCTACCTTCAGGAGCAACATGCTGGGCACCTACTACCTGATGCAAGCTGCGGTAGAGGCTGGCGTCAAAACCGTTGTGATGGCCGGCAGCAACTGTGCCCTGGGTCACGGATTCCGCATCAGCCCAAATCCATTTCCAATCGACTTCCTACCCATCGACGAGACACATCCCACCTATCCCGAAGACTCCTACAGCTTCTCAAAGCGAGCCGGGGAGGATCTTCTGGCGTCATTCAGCCGGGCCTATGGCATTCGCACCTATGTAACCAGAATCGCCGGTGTCTGTCCGCCGGAACGCCGCCAACAGATGGCTGCTGAAGCCAAGCCGGCCAGCGGCTGGAGTCCATGGCTCTACTGCTGGGTGGGGAGCGAGGATGTCGCCAGCGCGCATCGCCTCCTGATGGAAGCCGCGTCCGACCTGCCCGTCCATGACGTATACTTTCTGAATGCCGACGATACAACTGCTCTCGAACCGACAAGAGAACTGGTGGAACAGTTCAGCCCACCTCTGGCGCCTCTGGCCGCGGAATTGGAGGGCCACCAGTCATTCTTGAAATGCGACAAACTCAAGCGGGCCGTAGGTTGGCGCCATTGTACGTCATGGCGACAGCCGTAGCCCTTTTCTGATTGTTTTGCAGCACTGTCCGACAACTTAACGTCCTTACTCACCATGACGAGAACACTACAATGACCGACACAGTACGTTTGGGAATCATCGGAACCGGCAGCATCTCTATTCGCGGGCTGTTGCCCCACCTGACCATGGATGACGTGCAGGACCGGGTCAACGTCACCGCCGTGTGCGACCCAGTCGTGGACAGGGCCGAGGCCGCCGCCAACAGGTTTGGCGTGCCAAACTTCTATGCCAGCGCCGAAGAACTGCTGGACTCCGGCACCGTGGACGCAGTTTCGATCGCCACGCCCATCGGCCTCCACTTTGAGCAGGGAATGCAGTGCGTCGATGCCGGCCTCCACATCCATTTCAACAAGTCGATGACCACCACCGTGGACGAAGCCGATCAACTTATCGCCGCGGCCGCGGCCAAAGGAGTCAAGGTCGTCTCCTGTCCTGGCGAAATGCTGCGGCCGGCCCATCAACGTGTCAAGGAGATGATTGGGGAGGGTGCCCTGGGAATGCTGACCTGGGCGGTTACTGGCGCTGCCTTCGGCCGCTACCACGAAAATGAGCGAGTACGCGGGGGCGACGATCCGTTGACCAACGTCAACCCTGCCTGGTACTTCCGCAAGCCCGGCGGCGGGCCGCTCTACGACATGACAGTCTACGGCCTCCACGCCATGACGGGAATCCTTGGACCCGCCAAAGGCGTAACCGCCTTTTCAGGCGTACGTGTGAAAGAGCGGGAGTTTTACGGCGAGATGCTGCCGACCGACATGGATGACAATACACTGATGGTCCTTGACTTTGGCGACAGCCTGTTTGCCTTCGTCTACGGTGTGGCCGCAGGCGGTCTCCCCAATATGGGCCGGCCGCTGATCTTCGGCACTGAAGGTGTCATCAACGGCGGCATGCTGAATGGCAAACCGTTTGACTATCCGGGCCGAGAGCTGGAAGAAGCGATCGACCTGAACGCATCGCTGCCGCACGTGGTGGGCAACCACCGCGGCCTTGAGGAGGCGCACGTCTACGAGGACGTGATGCAGCTCGTCGATTGGATCCGGGATGACACCGCTACCACATCGACCCCAGAGCACGCCCGTCACGTCATCGAAATTTTCGACGGCGCCTACCGATCGGCGCAGTCGGGTACCGCCCAGGCCTTGCGGACGACTTTCTAGCTATGGAGTCAGCGCAGCCTTCCTACCACAGTATTGTCCAAAATACTACTCGGAAGATTTCGGACCAGCGCGGCCGCAATGTCCCTCCAGCGTAATTTGTCCGAGCAAAATGCCCTGAAGCATGATGCTATACACATAGATTCCGATTTCAATGTGTATAAGGAGAAGTTGGCATGCGCACCAATGTAGTACTTAACGACGAATTGATGGAGAAGGCAATGCGTTATACAGGACTGACCACGAAGAGGGCCGTCATTGAAGAAGCCCTGCGCTTACTCGTGCGCCTGAAGTCGCAGGAAGAAGTGCTGAACTTGCGCGGAAAATTACACTGGGAGGGCGACTTGGAGGCTATGAGACTCAATATAACCGAAATGGATTCGTCTATTGTGGATAGTTGATTCTTCGGTCCGGATCGAATTCTTCAAAGGTAAGTCGACACCTCAGACCCACCTCCTGTCACAAGTCATCGGGCGGCAGGAAATTGGTCTGAGTGACATAATTCTGTGCGAAGTATTGCAGGGCTTTCGTGCACAGTCAGAGTTTGAAAGTGATAGGGAGGCCCTTTTGTGCTTTTCTGTTTTCCCAATTGGCGGTGTGTAGATCGCAATCAAAGCTGCTGATTACTACCGCAGCCTGTGCCGTCAAGGTATTACAGTCCGCAAAACTATCGATTGTTTGCTCCCCACTTTCGTAATAGAAAATGGCCACAGTCTCTTACATAACCATCGGGATTTCGACCACTTTGTTGAGCATTTTGGCATGCCGGTGATCAAGGCGAGGTAGACAAAATCCCCCGCTGTTTGGAGAAACTCATATGTCCAAGGTCTTTCGTATAGGCGTCATTGGCTTCGCCCACATGCACATAAACCACCTGATCGAGCGCTTTGCCGCCCACCCCCAGGCGGAACTGGCGGCCTGCGCGGACACGCCCGCACTGGTCCCGGAACTGCGATCCGCCCACTACACCCGCGCCTGGAATCTGCGCCATGCACTCGACGACTTGGGTTTCCCAAAGGCGTATGACGACTACCAGGAGATGTTGGAGCAGGAGAATATCGATATCGTCATCTGCTGCTCCGAAAACGCGCAACATCCAGCCGTGGTGGAGGCCTGCGCGCAGCATGGTGTGCATGTCATAGTCGAGAAGCCGATGGCCGCCTCACTTCGGGACGGGCTGCGCATGGCCCGGGCTGCACGGGCCGCCGGCATCGAACTGATAGTCAACTGGCCCACCACCTGGCAACCGGCTTCCCTCAAAGCAAAGGAGCTGATCGACAGTGGCGCCATCGGGCGCGTGCTGACGGTCAAATTTCGGGGCGGCCACTTGGGTCCACTGGGGGCGGGCGTCTCCCATCCCGGCGGCGACGAGGACAACCAGGCCCGACCGCGCAAGCTCTCCGGCGTTGAAAGAGGCGCAACTTGGTGGCATCAGAGCGCGGCCGGCGGTGGGGTCATGCTCGACTACTGCTGTTACGGCTCACTGGTGGCCCGCTGGCTGGTGGGTGAACCTGCAACCGGCGTGATAGCAATGCGGGCCAACCTGAACAGCCAGTGGGGCGATGCCGAAGATAATGCCGCCATGATTGTCCGCTTCCCCCACGCAATGGCACTCAGCGAGGCTTCATGGACGACCCTGGATCATGGCGTGTCACCAGGCCCGATCGTGTACGGCACCGAGGGCACGCTAGTGGTCGACAAGGAAACTGCCGGCCAGGCCCCAAAAGTGCGAATAGAAAAGGGCGGCGGGCGCACCGAGTATCACGAATGTGAGCCGCTCCCGGCCGACAGATCCGATATCGCCCAGGAGTCTATCCACCGGCTGCAAACCGGTGACCCGCTACACCAAACCCTGAACCTGGACTTCAATCTGGAAGTGATGGCGATACTTGACGCCGGCGTGCGCTCCGCCGACAGCGGCCGGCTCGAACAGGTCGACACGGATGCCTGGCAACTGGGCTAGGATCGAGAGAGGGGATAGGACAATGGATATACAGGCTGCCCTGTTTACTCTCGGCGTGCGCGATGACACTCTGACTGCCGCCGAGAAAAATGCGCTCGATGAGAACGGCTACTTGCCTCTGCCTGGCACTCTGACGCCGGCCCAGGTGCAAGCGTTACGAACGCGCTTACAGGAACTGGAAAAGGAAGAAGGCGAGGACGCCGGCAAGGAGGTGCATCAGGAGGCCGGAACCGCCCGCCTTGCGAATCTGGCGAACAAAGACCCGATCTTCGATCTCATCTGGACCAACCCGAAAGTGTTGGCGGCGATGTCCCATGTACTGGATGGTGACCTCAAACTGTCCTCTCTCAACGCGCGCGCGTCCCTGCCTGGACATGGCCTGCAGGCGCTGCACTGCGATGGCTCACTGAGCCTTGAAGGCTTCGCAATGTCATCGGAGGACGGCAACCGTCGCTTTTACGCATGCAACTCGATCTGGCTGCTGAACGACTTTACGCCTGAGAACGGGGCCACGCGGCTCGTACCCGGCTCTCATAGGTCCGGTCTGGACCCTCGCCAGGATATGGAAGATCCGCAGGCGCCGCACCCGGACGAGATGCTTGTGCTGGGCAAAGCCGGAACGGTCTTCGTCTTCAACGCTTTCACTTGGCACGGAGGAACTGTCAACCGCTCGGACAGCCTCCGGCGCGCGCTCCACTGCTATTTCGTTAGGCGCGGCGTCCCCCCGCAGACGGATCAGCAGGGCCTCCTGCGGCCGGAAACAGCCGCGCGCCTCAGCGAAGCGCAGAAGGTCGTACTTGGTGTGTAGATCGGCACGGCTTTACACTTGCCAGTCCGGCCGCGCAGTCCGATAAGACTACGTCTCAACTCTGCTATGCAGCCCGCGCCGCAGGTGCTTCAGCACAGTGAGGACCTCAGTACCACCGAGCAGAATATATAAGCCGAAAAACGCAAAACCACCCCCACTTGCGCTTGCCAGAATGAAGAGCGCCGGCGGCATTCGCAGTTGGTGAAGCAGCAGCACAACCGCGCACAGCCCCAGGCTACCCACCAGCGCGCGGCCTAGCGTCACCCCCAGCAACCGTACGTCCACGCCGCCGACCCGAAGATTCAGCGCAAACAGCGCCCCGGCAAGGGCCAGCGCCGCAATCGAAGTGGCCCACGCCAATCCGGCGATTCCGTACGGCCCCACCAGTGCCACGCTCAGCCCTGCATTCAATACCATCCAGCCCAGCGTAGCCCACATGGGCACATGCGTATTATGCTGGGCAAAAAAGGTCAATGTCAGCACGTCGTAGGAGGCCTCGCCCAGTAGGCGCAGCGAAAAAATCGCCATCAGCATGTATACCACGGCGGTCGATTCCGGTCCGAACTCTCCCCTTTCAAGCAGAAAAGCTACCGCCGGCCTCCCCAGCACCAGCAGACCCACCGCCGACGGAATCAGTAGCAGCCACGTGGCGCGCAACCCCTGCGTAACGGTCTGGCGCAGCCGCTGACCCGACCCTGTGTTGTGATGTTCGGCCATCGTCGGAAAGATGACTTGGGAAATGGCCGCGCCGAACAGCGACTTCGGCATCGACAACATGACCAGCATCGCGTAGTAGAATGCGGCAATGCTGCCCCCCTGTAGGGGAGAAGCCAGTCGTATGAAGACCAGGTCCACTGCTTGGAAGGCGCCGAGGGTCACGATGCGCGGCCCCATCAGCCGGGCTACTTCCCGCACACCTTCCAGCTTCAGGCTGATCTGTAACCGCAGGCGTATACGCTGTCGTGCCAGCGCGGGCAGTTGCACGATAATGGTCAAAGTCGCGCCAATAACGCTCCCCCACGCCATGCCATAGACGCCCCAAATCGGGACAAGCGCGACCAAGCCCACGATCTGTCCCAGGTCGATCAAGACTCGCCCTAGCGCAGGAGCCAGAAAGTGTTGGTGGGAATGGAGCACACTACCCAAAACACCTGATACACTTATCAACGCCGCGGCCAGCAGGAAGATGCGCATCATCCGCATAGTGAGCAGCTGCGTTTCCGCGGGGAAATGAGGAGCCAGCGCCACTCGGATAAGCCATGGCGCAGCCGCAATGGCCAGAAGACAGGCCGTGCCCACGACGATTACAGTCAGAGTCAGGACCGTACTGGCAAGGGATTCAGCTTCGCGGCGTCGGGATTGGGTCAGGTAGCCCGAGTAGACGGGGATGAATGCTGCGGACAGCGCGCCTGCTGCCAGTAGAGCCAGTAGAAGCTCAGGCAACTGATTGGCCGTCGCAAAGGCATCTACTTCCGGGCCGGTGCCGAATAGCCTGGTTGTCAGCAGCAGCTTGACGAAGCCGGTTATCTTGTCCAGCCCGAAGATGAAGAAGACGAGGAAGGAGGAGCGAACCAGATGCGGCGCGCGCGACATTGAACGTCTTACCGGGTCACCGGCAAGCAGCAACCAGGCCGTTGAGGCTTGGGAGGGGACCAGTTCCTCGGTCCCCTTCCCACTTTGTCAACTCCGCTTATCTGAGATTCCACGTACCGTCATCCAGCGCACGCAGTGAGTGGAGAGCGAAATCAATCTTCGTAGCCTCGTTTGCGTGTCCATCCAAACATGAGGGTACAGGGTCACTAAGAAGCAGGAAGCCTTTTTCGTACTGCTGGAACACGGCGCAGAAACCCCTTTCCTCAGCCGTCGCCCAGCCAATGTCGGTATAGACATCGTCTTCCTCTTCCCACAGATAGCCGAAACCCCGCACGGGAGCCTGGAGACCTTCCGGTGGTGTGCCCCGTTCGCTGGTGAAAGCCTGATCGTCCCAATCATCCGCAAATCGATCCCAATCTCCTGCAGTGACAAACACGAACACCGCATCATCGTCCTGCCGCCAGATCATGTGCCCTCTCTGGAATGGTTGCCAGGATGACCACAACGTTCCACCGGATGCGGATGGGCAGCCGAACTGCGCATGATCCCAGAGATGACTCAGCCTTTCGTGGACCTGGTATTCACAGGCAATCTCCCACGTGCCGTCATCCAGTGCCTCAATCGTGTCTGAAGCGAACAGAGTCTCTGAAACCAGGTTCACTGTATCGGTGTAACAGGAAGCGACAGGGTCGCCGGTGTATAAGGAGCCGTCTTCGAAGTTCTGGATCAAGGCACAAACGCCCTTCTCCACATCTGTTGCCCAGCCCAGGTCCGTAAAGACTTCGTCATTCGTCTCCCAGAGATAGCCAAAGCCGCGCACCGGTGTGTGCATGCCTTCCGGCTCCGTGCCCCGGGTCCCTGTATAGACTTGGCTGTTCCAATCATCCGAAAAACGAGTCCAATCCCCTTCATCCGTGAACGTAAATACGGCATCATCGTCCTGCCGCCAGAGCATATATCCCTTTTGGAATGGCTGCCAGGCAGTCCAGAGCGTTGACCCTGAAGAAACTGGGCACCCGAGCGCGTCCTGATCCCAGAGTGACTGCAATCTTCCGTGGGTCTCATTCTTGCAGACCATATCCCAAGTCCCGCCAGTGAGAGCCCGCAGCGCGTTTTCGGCGAACAAGGTCTCTGATGCAAAATTATGCGAATTCTCTTGGCATGTTTCGACAAGGTCGCCAATCAGCAGGACGCCTTTCTCGAACTGCTGGGCACGGAGACATAAGCCCTTCTCCGCGGCCTCTGCCCAACCGAGGTCGCCGAAGACATCGTCATTCGTTTCCCACAGATGGCCGAATCCCCGCACGGGAGACTGTAAACCTGTTGGCGGGTCGCCCCGATTATTGCTGAGATCCTGGTCGTCCCAATCGTCGCTGTGCTGGGCCCAGTCCCCATCGTCCGCATATACGAATAAGTTATCACTGTCCTGCCGCCAGATCATGTGGCCGTTTTCGAACGGCTGCCAGGCTGCCCACACGGTCTGCGCTGCCGCGCTCGCGCATCCGAGCTCGGAATGTTCCCAGAACGACTTCAGGCCGTCGTGGGGTTGAATCTCACAATCGGGCGTTGCTACAACTACCTTCTCCCACGAAACAGTAATTGATGCCATTCCGGTGCCTTCGAAGTACTCGACTTTAATCGTATGGCTGCCCTCTGTTAGTTCCGTGTCGCGAACTGTAGTGGTGGCTGGGTGAACATTCCAGTCTTCAAGCACGACCACATCATCAACGTAAATCCTGACGCCATCATCGGCAACCGCAGTGAACCGGTAGGAACCGGCTTCAAACGTACTGGTCGCGGTCCAGGAGGCGCTGAAACTGTCGCTGGATATGGTCGTGTCCGGGCTGCCCGACTCCCAGTCAAAGTCGATGGCCGCGTCCTGTCTCGTCAAGACCGCATCGCCGCTTAGGTCTTGCGTGTTGTAATAGGAACCAGTCCAACTGGCGGCAGTACCTGTCGTTTGTGCTGCGGTTGGCGAGGAAGGCGGCTGTACTGTAGTTGACGAGGGGGGCGGCAACGTTGAAGCCGCGCTTGTGGCGTGAGGGATACACAGTTCCTGGTCGATCAACACTTGGTCGGTAGTGCTGAGATGGTTAATTTCGGCCAGGGCAGAGAGCGAGACCCCAGCGCCCTCGGCAATACTGGTGAGTGTTTCTCCGGCCGCGACCGTATAAGTGCTAGCGCAATCCGAACCGTCTGAGGCGTGCTCAGGGCTCTCGATCGTGCCCGCTGCAACTACCTGCGACAGCAATGCCAGAAGTAGTGCTGCCAACACCACAACGCAACGCCCCTGCCTGAACCAGACTCTGGCTAAGGAATATGAGTGCATTTGTCAGTCCTATATGGATATGGGCTTTCGTTCATGAACGAAAGCCTGTATATCTTGATAACTAAAATTCTGCAACGTTTTGGAGCGGAAGTCAAGAGAATATGCCCCACTCGTGCCTATCCGTATCAGCTCCGCAATAGACAGTTATCCAGAACATTACACTGGAGTTTGGGAAACTGCCCAATTGAAGGCCCAATTACTGGCTTGGACAGCAAACTGGGTAAGATGCCTACGATCCGACTACGAAACGAGATGCCGCCTTCGAATGGCCTTCTCGCTGATGGCTCCCGCCCCTATGCTATAATGATGATATCCCAAAGCGGTACGAGTCTGAATCCAGCCAAACTTGGAGTTATTGGCCAATGGCGAAGTGGTTCATCTTACTGGGTGCCATTCTCCTGTTCATTGGGGCGATCTTGCAGTTTGCGCCCTGGCTCTTGGGCTGGTTTGGAAAGCTGCCGGGCGATATTCGTGTCGAGACAGGGTCGTTGAAAATCTTTGTTCCTATCACGTCCATGTTGCTCGTTAGCCTCGTCCTGACGCTTCTGCTGAATCTTCTGAATCGCTAAACTGTGAGCATTTCGTCAATGGACTCTGCACAACTGCTTAAAGAGTGGAAAGCCGAGGAAGAGAAGCAAATCATAGGGTGGGACTTTTCTTATCTCGATGGACGGATGGTGTTAGGGGAGCCTGCTTGGTCCTACACAGAGCGCGCACGAGAATTGATGAGAGGCGCGACGTCTGTGCTGGACATCGCCACGGGTGGAGGGGAGCGTCTTCTTTCCATGCGGGACGACTGGCCTGAAACAGTAGTGGTGACAGAAGGCTATCCCCCCAACGTGAAATTAGCCTCGGAGCGGCTGGAGCCGCTGGGCGTACGCGTCGTTGAAGCCGAAAATGACGAGTATAGCCCAATGCCATTTGAAGATGGCGAGTTTACGCTGGTATTGAATCGTCATGGGGCCCTTTACGTCGATGAGATCGCGCGCATACTTGTTGCCGGTGGCCGACTTCTGACCAGACAAGTGCACGGGATGTGGGCGCACGACCTGCTCGCCGCCTTTGGCGTGCAGCCGCAGTGGCCGGATGCAACGCCGCAAAAGTACGTGCCGTGGCTGCAATCCGCAGGATTCGACGTTGTCGACGTGCGGGAATGGTCCGGAAAGTTGGCCTTCATCGATGTCGGGGCGGTCGTCTACTATCTCAAGGCCGTTCCATGGCATGTGCCGGGCTTTTCCGTCGAATCGCATGCCCGCGAGTTGCTGGCCCTGCAGGAACAGCTGGATGAAAAGGGTCAACTTGCGTTCGAAGCTGGGAACTATCTTATTGAGGCAGTGAAGCCGGCATGAACTGATCAGTTGAATGTCCCGACAAACGTAAAGAGCGCCAATGCCGCACGGCCCAAACTATGCAGCCGCGGCCTGGACCTCTTAAGATTCACTGATGCCGCGTACTCTGGTTGCTGCTGTGGCTGGAACGTCGGATGAGCCACCGTTTTTGGCCTTTTCGGAGATTCTCAGGCGCAACTGATTCGCAAACCTGAATGAGGCGAACAAAGGTGTTTGCTCTATCCGCACTCCCTGTTTATGGGCGGTCGGGCGCAAGCGCCCTCCCTTGTGCAGGGGCTGCGCCCCCGCAACGCCCCCCTACAAAACCCTCGCCCACCGACCTTGTGTGCTCATTCCAGCAGTACTGCTCCACCTACGCGGCTGCTCTCAACCGAATACGCAATCAGATAGCCTGAATGGCGGCAGCGATAAAGGGCTGGTCAAGCCAGGCACTGTATATGGCTTGGAGCTACGTCCTTTCCACGATATTCGGCCAGGGCATTGGTGCATAAGTCCTGGCACTGGTAGCGGCTGCCGGTCAGGTCGCCAGCTTCCCCACGGTCATCTTCGCTTACGGCCGCAAAATATATATATTCGTTCTCTCGCTCCGGCTACCTTCCGCAGTGGCTCTCGCTGACGCTGCCATATCGCAAGGCACCTGGTGCGGCCCAGGTCGGGGGCGCGGAGACTGGGAGCTGTGTTGCGCTGCTGATCAAGTTTGACGAAGGGTGGCTCGGCAAAGAGGCAACGGTGGGAGCTGTACTGCTGAATATGGCGGCATTTGGCGCGGTCACTGAACACATCATACTGATGACCGCGTTCGTCCGACTACCGAACTGCTTCCCGGCGACAAAGCGACCATGCGTCGACCCTCTGGGAAATGACGGTGCAACTTTAGCAGTCGTGATCGCACTGATCACGCTTTGTGTTCTCTTTCTTAACACCGACTATTGGTCGGGCGTCCATGGCTGCACAGTCTGGAATGCCGCCGGACTGCTATGTTTGTGGCTGTATGGGCGCAACAAGCTGGTCTACTCGCCTGAAGAGGAATTTGCCGTAAGGCATTCGACACCTGCCAATGGCTGATCCAAGCTCTTTCGAGCCCTTGCAAGCACCTACTACTGATACTTCTGCAGAATGCGCCGGGCGACGCTCATTTTGTGGACTTCATCCGGGCCGTCGTAAATGCGGGAAGCTCTTTCATGGCGGTACCAGAAAGCAACAGGTGTGTCGTCGCTCATTCCCAGACCGCCGAGAGCTTGTAGTGCGCGGTCCAGTACCCGCATCAGCACTCCGGCCACGTAGAACTTGATCAACGAAATCTCTTCTCTGGCCGCAAAAACCCCTTCTGTGTCGATCTTGCGGGCAGTATCCAACACCATCAGCCGGGCTGCGTTAATTTCAGCACGGCTCTCGGCCACCCATGCCTGTACCATCCCTTGCGAGCCCAACAGCCGTCCTGGGGCAACCTCTCGCTGCGCTGCACGGCTGCACATGATATCAAAGGCACGTTCGCAGATCCCGATCCAGCGCATGCAATGGTGAATACGGCCCGGTCCCAAGCGCAACTGGGCCAGAGCAAAACCCTTGCCCTCTTCACCGATGAGGTTTTCCACCGGCACACGCACGTTTTCAAACCAAATTTCCGAGTGGCTGTTCCAGCCGCCGTGGGCCTCTCCCATCACCGAGATATTTCGTTCAATATGAAAGCCTGCGGTATCCAGCGGCACTATTATCTGGCTGGCCCGCTGGTGGCGGCTGTTCGCATCCGGATTGGTCACAGCCATCAGGATCGCGAATGAAGCCCCGTCCGCTGCGGTCGTGAACCACTTGTGTCCGTTGATGACGAACTCGTCGCCGTCGCGCACTGCGGTCGAACTCATCCATGTAGGATTGGACCCGGCATGCTCCGGCTCGGTCATGGCAAAGCAGGAGCGGATTTCTCCGCGGGTGAGTGGCTGCAGGTATCGGGCCTTCTGCGCCGTGGTCCCGGCGTGAATGAGCAGCTCCATATTTCCCATATCAGGCGCTTGGCAGCCAAAGACGTAGTGTCCGCCGGGTGTACGCCCCAATACCTCGCTAACTCGTCCGAACTCGGCAAGCGTCAATCCCTGGCCGCCGTACTCAACCGGCAGTGCTAGCCCCCACAGCCCGGCCTCTTTAGCGACCTCCCTTTTCTGGTCGAGCAAAGGCTCAACCTCGGCCCAAGGACGGCTGATCAGCAGCTTCTCCAGCGGTACAACCTCTTCGTCAATGAACCGGCGGACCCGAAGAAGAATATTGGGAAGTATATCGGTCGTCATGGTTCAACCTTATTCGCGGTCAGAAATTGGCGCGTCTGAGGGTCCCGGCCTGGGAAAGAGGCTGGACAATAGGTCACGTCCTTCATTCACCCAAACCAGCATCAACCCACTGGCCGCCGTCGACCAGAAAAGTGGCGCCGGTCGTAAAACTGCTGGCTTCCGACGCCAGGTAAAGGGCAATTCCGGTCAATTCGCTGGTTTCGGCAATCCTCTTCTGCGGTATAGCCTTTAGCACGGTCTTTTTAAGTTCGGGGTTGTCCCAGATGGCGCGACTGAAGTCCGTCCTGACGAAGCCTGGCGCGATCGCGTTGACCTGGATGCCTTCGTCGGCCAGCTCCGCGGCCAAAACTTCTGTGAGCATTAGGACGCCGGCCTTGCTTACGCAGTACACGCCCATTCCCGGCTGCGGACGCCTGCCGGCAATTGAAGCAAGATTGATAATCCTGCCGCCGCTTCGTTTCACCATCTCAGCACTGCATGCCTTGGCCATGCGAAAGTAGCCGACCACGTTCACATCGAGGATCTTGTGCCAGTGGCTCTCCTCCGCGGAAAGAATCGGCCCGAAATGGGGATTGGTGGCAGCGTTGTTAACCAGGATGTCGACGCCACCGAAAGCGCGCACCGCCTCTTGCACCAGCGAATCAACTGCCTGCACGTCGCCCGTATGCGCGGCAACTGCCAATGCGCGACCGCCTTCAGCCCGAATCGAGTCGGCCACCTCGTCCAACGCCGCCTGCTTGCGGCTGCTCAGCACGACCGCGGCCCCCATCGCCGCATAGCAGCGGCCAATCGCCGCGCCAATGCCTCTGGAGGCGCCGGTAATCACCGCGACTTTTCCCTCAAGATCGAAATTGGGGAGATGCGCCAACAGCTTTCTCCTGAAGTGAACAGCCGCACAGATTCTGGCTTCTGAATTTGGGGATTGGCAATTTCAGTATAGCACCGGGGTGGGTCGTGGACAATCCACTTGGGCTTTGGAGGGTCTAACCTGGACTTGTAAGTAGTTGAAGAATGGCCTTGGTTTGCGGGGTAGGTGGATCCACAGGAGGTCGAGGAAAAGGACTGACCAGTGTGCAGAGACGCACCTGAAACGAATGCATTTGAGGTGGCTACCCGGCCGTAGTGAAGTGCGTGACTATATATAGCACACTGCCGTTACCCGCTGCGATAAACGTGCGCCGGTTCCAACACCGACTTCTCATTGTCCTGTTCGTCAGTCAGGACGCCATCCCGCAGCGGTGTGCACTTTGAGTCAGTCAAAACGAAGAGCAGAGGATCAACTCTGTACTGTGCCAGGCCAACTTCGAGCGCATCCCGGGCGCGGAAGAGACGCACTACGGCATTCCCCAAGCTCCCCACCCGGACCAGCCTTCGTTCCTCCAGCAGCGCCCCAAGCTTGTTGAGGTCATTGCCCCCAAAACCAGGCTTCGGACCATATACAAATGTGGGAAGCGGACGCCGTGAGCCGTCACGGTCCTGCACCCTTGCCTCTACTTCGCGCCACCGTCGATAAGGGACCTGGACCAACTGTTCCACCAAGTGAAAGAAGGTACAGCGCAGGTAGGGCACGCCCACAAGAAGAATGTGGGCATCCAATTCATGGAGCTTCCAGAACGGACCGTCTGCCGCCCATGCCGATGGCCCGTGACAGGCGGTAAACTCCTCTGCCTGCGCTCCCAGGGCAGCGACGGAATGGAGCAAGTGGCAACTTCGGCGCGCACCCGGCCTTCTCCGGGTTACCTCGGTAAGGCGGCCCATCTCCGAGGGGTCATGGGCTGGGTCGAAAACGGGATTGGCGTTCCTTCCATGAGTAAATGTGAAGGTTGGCACAATGAGAGTTCCTGCTGGACCGAGCACGTCCAAAGCGGCATCAACGAGGGAATCGGCCCCGCCTTCTACAAATCCTATGCTGCTCATCGAACTGTGCACCATGACGTTCGCGCCGGCCGGCAGGCCCAGCGCTCGCAATGCCGCAGCTATCTCTTCCCGCGTCTGAACCTTCCGCATCAGAGGCACTCCTTCCAGCCATTCTGGTTATCGGCTTCCCGTATGTTGTATCCCACCGATTCGCTTCTGTCAATGGCATTCTGTTGTCATGTATACTGGTATTTGACACCAACAACGACACCAACTATACTCTTGCCATGCATATTGATACGCCCAGCCAGGTGAAGCAATCTCAAATTGTAGCGAACGATGCAGCAGGCGCAGCACCGCGCGTGCTGCGGTAGCAAGTAACGCTGGTTACACTGCGCCGTAGGCACCGACAAAAAGTCACGGCGCTGGGGGGAACGCTCGGAAGCGTCGTGGACATTTCCCACGGCGTTTTTTTGTGGACTGTCCCAACTTCTTCTCCACACCGCGAGATAAATGTGAAATTAACGAGAGATGAGGTTCGGCACGTTGCTGAACTGGCAAAACTGCAACTTAGCGACGCCGAACTTGACGAATATGCTGGTCAACTTGGGCAGATTCTGACTTATGCTCAACAGGTACAGTCTGTGGATACAAGCGCCGTTCCTCCAACGCCACACATTCTTCCACTCAGCAATGTGCTGGCGGATGACATGTCGCAGACTTGCCTTTCGGCCGCACAGGCTGTCGACAACGCCCCCGATGCTGACGAAGGCTATTTTCGGGTAATCGCCGTCTTTGACGACAACGGAGCTTAAAGGGTAACAGGATGATGGCTGACCAGGCGCCTTACTACCTCGGGCGAGGAGGCCCAAAAGCGTGATAGGCTGCCGCGATGCGACGAAACAGTTGACTTCGATGGGAGTGGCCGACGCGCGCGCAGGGTTGGCGGCAGGTCAATTTACCTCCGTCGACCTGACGCAGGCATTTTTGCAACGGATCGAGCGCGTGGATGGTTCGCTTCATGCCTTTCTGCGAACAACCCCTACCACTGCGCTGGCCGCGGCCGCGGAGGCCGATCGCGCACGTGCTGACGGGGACAATCGACCCTTGTTGGGCGTTCCGCTTGCAATAAAAGATGTGCTGATGACCAAAGGGATCGAGACGACCGCCGGCAGCCGCATTCTGGAGGGCTTTGTGCCGCCCTATTCCGCGACCGCTGTAGAAAAACTGGAAGCGGCCGGCGCGATTCTACTGGGCAAGACCAACACCGATGAGTTTGCAATGGGGTCCAGCACTGAGAACAGCGGCTATGGCCCGACCCGGAATCCCTGGGACCTCGAGCGCGTGCCGGGCGGTAGCAGTGGCGGCTCCGCGGCGGCAGTGGCCGCAGATGAAGCGCCAGCGGCTCTGGGAACCGATACCGGCGGCAGTGTACGACAGCCCGCGGCGTTGTGCGGCGTAGTCGGTTTGAAGCCCTCCTACGGCCGCGTTAGCCGCTATGGCCTGATCGCCTACGGCAGCAGCCTGGACCAGATCGGGCCAATTACCAAGACGGTTGCGGATGCCGCGCTGCTGCTGGAAGTGATGGCCGGCGCCGACCAGCGCGACAGCACAACCATGCCTGTAGACGTGCCAAATTTCTCTGCAGCGCTGAACCGCGACATCGCAGGGCTGCGTGTAGGAATCCCGCACGAATATTTCGTCGAAGGAATCCAGGCGGAGGTCGAGGAATCGGTACGTTCGGCCATCGAGCAGCTGGCTGACCTGGGGGCGGAAATCGTCCCAATCCACCTGCCCAACACGGAGTTGGCCCTACCTGTCTATTATCTGGTCGTCACGGCAGAGGCCAGCGCCAACCTCGCCCGTTTCGATGGCATTCGTTATGGCCTCAGCGTCGATGGCGAAACAATATTTGACCACTTCCGTCAAACACGCGGCGCCGGTTTTGGCCCGGAGGTAAAGCGGCGCATCATGCTGGGAACCTATGCGTTGAGCGCCGGTTTCTACGACGCCTACTATCTGAAAGCGCAACAAGTGCGTACTCTGATCAAACAGGACTTCGACAGTGCATTTGCCGAGGTTGATGTAATTGTCTCGCCCACGTCACCGACCACTGCCTTCCGGATCGGCGAGAAAGTGGACGACCCTCTGGCGATGATTCTGACCGACATTTTCACAACCAGCGCCAATCTGGCCGGTCTCTGCGGGATCAGTATCCCTTGCGGCTTCGATGCCGGCGGACTTCCCATTGGTCTGCAACTGCTCGGCCCTTCCTTGGGCGAAGAGAAAATATTGCAGGCTGCCTACGCCTACGAACAGAGCACTGAGTGGCGTCTGCGGAGGCCGGAACTGTGACAGACATCTGCGAGCTGAGCAGGGGAAATCCGATTTCCGCGGCGGCTGGCGAGAACTGCTCGCGGCCAACGGACTGCGATGCAGGTCGCGGCGCAGCCTATGCATCCTGCCGGCAACGGTTCAGTTAAGTCGCTGACCGTTGTGGAATCGGCAGCAAAGGCTTCTTCCCTCTTACAGGAAGTTTAAATACTCCCCGGACGTTTTCCATTAATTGCACACACCGGCGCTTGCCGGAAACGACACTTTAGAAATGAATACAATTCTTATGAGATCACCTGAAGCCCCAACCGCCCTTGGCCCGTCTGAGCCTCAAGAAAACTCTGTCGAAACTACGGGTTTGCGGCGTTCCTTGGAGAGCCGTCTGAGTAGCCGTGTGCAGCGGGTGCCCCCCTCTCCCATTCGACGCTACTTCGACCTGACTACCACGATGGACGACGTGATTAGCTTGGGCATTGGCGAG
This sequence comes from Caldilineaceae bacterium bin5, assembly GCA_002238445.1. Classification (GTDB taxonomy): domain Bacteria; phylum Chloroflexota; class Anaerolineae; order Caldilineales; family Caldilineaceae; genus Bin5. The sequence continues at coordinate 135,780 of MPML01000001.1, read as the reverse complement.
CCGGATTATGTAACGCCGCCATCCGTCCTCAATGCCGGTACAGACAGCCTTCTGCAGGGCAATACTTCCTACACGTCCAATGCTGGAATGTTGGAACTGCGTGAAGCCGTGGCCAATATGCTGTCGGAACGCTATGGCGGGCCGGCCTATGATGCTGAAACCGAAGCGCTCATCACAGTCGGCGTAAGCGAAGCAATGTACATAGCGATGCAGGCCTTGCTCGACCCGGGAGACGAAGTGCTCGTCCCGCAACCCTGCTTTGTGTCCTATACTGCCGACGTGATTCTTGCCGGCGGAACGGTTGTCGACATCCCAACCTACGCTGCAAACAATTTTGTTCTGACCCCTGCCCAACTCGAAGATGCAATCACGCCCAGGACGAAAGTGCTGCTAATCGGCTATCCTTGCAATCCGACTGGCGCCGTGATGAATCGTGAAGAGCTGTCAGCAATTGCCCAGGTCGCTCAAAAGCACGATCTGATCGTCATCTCTGACGAAATCTACGATCGCCTGGTCTATGATGGCCATGAGCACGTCATGTTCGCCGCCCTGCCGGGTATGGCGGAGCGCACGATTCATCTTGGGGGCATGAGCAAAGATTACGCCATGACAGGCTGGCGTATCGGATATGCCACAGGTCCTGCCGAACTGCTGGGCGCGATGCGTCGTATCCACCAATACCTGATCATGTCGGCGCCCTCCGGCGGCCAGGCCGCGGCGCTGCGTGCCCTGATCGACCCCTCGGCAGAAGAGGCCGTGCAGGAAATGGTGGCTAGTTACGGCGAACGCCGCCGATTTCTCGTCGACGGCCTCAATGAGATCGGGCTGGACTGCTTCGAACCCAAAGGCGCCTTCTACGCCTTCCCAAGCGTCCGCCGCACTGGCATGGACGAGTATGAGTTTGCAGACAAACTGCTTCGCGAAGAACGCGTGGCTGTGATTCCGGGCAGCGGCTTCGGCGCCGGCGGAGAGGGACATGTGCGTTGCGCATATCCGGTCGAAATGTCGAAACTGGAGCTTGCTCTGGAGCGGATGTACCGGTTCGTGCGGCGACACGGCGTATAGCACTGACGGAAGAATGATATCAGCCCAGCGAACACGGATCACAACGTATACCGTGCCGTCGGGGAAGAGGTCAGACCTGCTAGCTGCTGGCAGGAGTCGGCGTGGGAGTCGAGGTCGGACTCGGCGTCGGCGTTGGACTTGAAGAGGGATCAGAAGTGGGAGAGGGCGTGGCGGTCGGCGTGGCGGTTGGTTCGGTAGCACGCACACTCGGCATGAATAGGTGTGAGGGCAGTGAAGACATCGTGAGTAACATCGCAGCCGAAGCGTCGATTCGGCCATGTCCAAATTTGTCATCCTGACCCGCGTCTCCCAAGTCGACCGCGCTCTGCTTGATTATCTCCTCCACCTGCGCAGATGACAGACTTGGAACGGCCGACAGCACTAGCGCGGCCAGTCCTGCACCGTGCGGTGTTGCCAGGCTGGTTCCATATACGGCCCTGTACTCGTCATGTGATGGAGGGAAGGGGCTGTAAATACTGACCCCCGGCGCGGCGATGTCTACAAAACTGCCCGCGCTCGAAAACCAGGCATGGTCGTCTTCCCGGTCCGAGGCTGCGACAGCGATGACCCCGTCATGAGCGGCAGGGTACGTGACCGGATTTCCCTCCTCAAACAGATTGCCAGCCGCTGCAAAGATGAGAACTCCTTCGTTAGCCGCGTAATTGACCGCGCTCTGCATACCCAATGAAGGCCCAAAGCTGATAATGCTGATATTGACAATGTCGGCGCCCTTTTCGGCTACCCAGTAGAGGGCACAAGTAAGATCGCTGCTAACGCCCTGACCCCGGCTGTCCAATACTTTCACGGGCAGGATGTTGGCCGCCCAGGCAAGGCCGGCAATACCCGTATCGTTGTTGGTAGCAGCCGCAGCGACACCGGCCACCTGCGTTCCATGACCGTAGTCGTCGTCTACAGCAGTGTCATCACCTACGAAATTGTATCCGTCCAAGATTCGGGAGGCGAACTCCGGATGGTCTAAATCGATGCCGGAATCAATCACCGCGATGGTCACGTTTTTTCCCGTTGAAACCTTCCAGGCGCCTGTGGCCTCGATTTTTGTAAGCGCCCACTGCTGGTCGAACAGAGGGTCGTTTGGCGCGTCCGTCTCGGCCATTGAAGTTACTTGAATCGACCGGAATCCAGGTATGGCGTCCCGGCTATAGAGGCGCTGGGACCCCGTCAAACCAGTCAACCCTTCAGTTGCCGCAAAAATCAGAAAGTCGGGCTCGGCGTACTCGACCGCAGGATCCAGCATAAACGTTTCTGCTGCCTCCAACTCGGTCCCGGGTCTGACAGTATGAACATGGACCGAGCCGCAAGTTATCAAGGCCGGCTTCAGATCGAACTCTTCTGCCTTGTCGGTCATCGAAACCGCCGATGCACCTGGACGAAACTTGATCAGAATGCGTCCGGTTACGTATGGATCTCTCCGTCCAATCAAGTGGGGAGACTGCGGGACTTCTGAACAGGAAACAAACAGAAACTGAAGAAGAATGAGGAAGAGGCAGATGAGACCTGAATTTGTGCGGAAAGTGGTAACCATGGAATCGCCGAATTGACGCGCCAATACTATACAACCAGACTGTTAGACGATGCGAGCGCTAAGCTCGTGCCTCGGACAAGCTTTGAACGCTCCAGCGATGTTCCACAGGCCAGACCGATTATATCATATGATGAAATTGAATCTCCAACGCCTTTTGAGCAGGGGCACTTTCCCTGTCTGACGCCAGCCTTATGCTCTGGCTTCAAAATAGCTCTGTGACAGTGGCAGTCAAGCCCACGCAGCCGGTTTTCGCAAGCTCTGAGCGTCGCTAAAGAAATGCAATTAATCTCTGTAGGCGACGCTTGCACGGCTAAGGCTCTGGTCGGTGACGCTCCTCTCCCAACAGAAGCACGCCGAGCATCTTTGACGCGTTCACAAGAGTCGAGTACTATTTTTCTTGGGCCTCTGGCTTCTTCTCGTTGCAGCAGAAATACAGATAATGCCAACTTCCACATCTAGCGACACGTGATATGACTAACAACACTGTTCTAATTCGCAATGCCCGCATCGTCGACGGCACAGGCTCGCCTTGGCGATACGGAGACGTCGCCCTGACCGGGGATCGTATCGCGGCAATTGCTCCACCCGGCGCCATTCCAACCGAGAACTGTGACGAGATCGTGGACGCCAGTGGCCTTGTAGTTTGCCCCGGATTCATCGACATTCTCAGTCACTCGATCCTGTCGCTGATGGTGGACGGGCGCAGCGTTTCCAAAATCTCCCAGGGCGTAACGACGGAGGTTATGGGAGAGGGATGGACTCCTGCTCCTTTTGGCGGCAGGATCAACGACGACCTGCCCACGCATCAGTTTACGCAGCTGCTGGATCCCGCCTGGGCCGAGCGCATGACCAGCTGGAAGCGCTTCCGAGACTGGCTGGAGGCAATGACCGCACAGGGGGTCTCACCAAATATTGGATCCTTCCTCGGCGGCGGAACTGTGCGAAATTATGCCATGGGCATGGATATGCGCGCGCCCACTGCCGACGAAATGGCGACAATGAAGCGGGTCATCGCCGAGGCCATGGAGGACGGCGCGTTTGGCGTATCCTTCGCACTCATCTACCCACCCTCAAGCTACGCCAATACCGACGAGGTAGTGGAGCTTGCCAAATCCTTCCGTCCCTACAATGGCATCTACATCACCCATCTGCGTTCGGAAGCAGACGCCTTTCTGGAAGGGCTGGAGGAGGCACTCTTGATCGGACGTGAAGCCGACGTCCCGGTCGAGATCTACCATCTGAAAGCGGCCGGAAGCCGCAACTGGCACAAACTCGCATCTGCAATGGAGCGCATTACCGAGGCTCGGTCCCAGGGAATCGATGTCACTGCCGACATGTACACCTACGCCGCCGCCGGCACTGGCCTTACGTCCGTGCTGCCGCCTTGGGCTGCGGCCGGGGACAAGCTCTATGAGAATGTGCGCGACGCGTCCATGCGGGCCAAAATCAAGGAGGCGGCTCTGCATCCAAGTGGTGATTGGGAGGCCATGGCCGATCTGGTTGGTCCACATGGTGTTATGCCGGTTGGCTTTCTGAAACCGGAAAATCAGCAGTATGTGGGAAAGCGACTCTCGCAGATCGCAGCTGATATGGGCGTAGACTGGCCGGACGCGGCAATGGACCTTCTCGCTTCCGAGGGCCAGCGCATCAGCACCTTCTATTTCGTGATGAGCGAAGAGAATCTGCGCAGGCAGTTGCAACAGCCTTGGATTACCATCTCCACCGATGCCGGTGGCATGGACCCGGACTGGGCCGCTCCAACCGGCCCCTATCATCCTCGCGCTTACGGCACCTACAGCCGCGTATTGAGCAAGTATGTGCGCGCAGAGAAGGTCATTCCGTTGGAAGACGCGGTGAGAAAGATGTCCTCGGCGCTGTGCGACAGGCTCGGTCTGCGAGACCGGGGCCAACTGCGCGAAGGCTTCTTCGCAGACGTGGTAATCTTCGACCCTGAGACTGTAGGGGACAGGGCCACATTTGCCGACCCCCACCAGCTTTCCGTTGGTGTGCGCGACGTCTGGGTCAACGGCGAACGGGTCTGGAAGGACGGCGTACATACAGGCGCGACGCCTGGCCGCATCGTCTCAGGTACAGGGCGGCGCGTATAACTTCGCTCGGCGGCGCCCTTGTCAACCGGGATCAGTTGTCGTTGGATTCTGAGCTACTGCCTAATGTATATTTCTGACACAATCGAGAGATATCTGGAAGCCGCCGATACCGGCACGGCCAATACGCGCCGAACTTACCGCACGGCGATGAATCTCTTTCAGAAGTATCTGGTGGAGAAGGAGGTCCCGCCGGATGCAAGCGAACCGGAGGACCTGGACGTAGATCGGCTGCTGGCCTTCGCCACCTGGCTTCTGGAGGAGGCTAATATAGGCCAGCGAACTCTCTATACTTATCTGGCTGCCTTGGTTTCCTGGGTGACATATCTGCAGGTGAGGGGCTGGCTTCCTTTCAACGCCCAGGAACTTGCTCGTTTGCGAGATGGGATAAAGCGGATACGCAGAAATCAGCGTCCTCCGGAACTCCTGCCTTACCCCCCGCGCCCCGAAGAATTGGAGTTGCTGGTCACTGCCGCGCACGAGACTGTGCTGCGGCGTCCTGGCGACCTGCGCGAACAACTTGCCAAACTGCGGGATGTCGCAATCGTAGAGGCCCTGCGTTGTTCAGGTCTGCGCGTGGGTGAACTGGTTACCATTACGCGGAAGCAGTTGGAAGACCAGGATAGGGCGGTATGGGTCGTCGGCAAACGCAACAAAATCCGCCGCGTCTACTTCGATGATCGGGCCTGGGACGCGATCCACCGCTATCTGCGAGCAAGACAGCCGCTCGACGGGGCTACGCGTCGTCCTCTGTCCGAACTACCGGTCTTCTCCCGCCACGACAGGAGAGCCGGCTCCAAGGTGTTGCCTTTAACAACGCAGACGGTTCAGAATACGATTCGCCGCCTGGCCGAGCGGGCCGGGCTCGGCGCAAAGGGCATCACGCCCCACGCCTTACGTCACTACTTCGCCACCCGCATCTACCAGACCACGCACGACCTGGCAGTCACACAGACTGCGTTGGGACACGCAAGTCCCAACACGACCCGCATTTACGCCAAGCTGGAAGACAACGCCGTACGGAACGCGCATCGGGACGCTTTTGAGTCGAAGTAAGCATTGAAGCGCGGCTCGCGGCAGACGCCCAATGGCTTTACGCGCCCGGGCTGTCAGTATGTCGTCGCGACATGAGCAGCCAATAGGGTACGAATCCGTAATACCAGGCGAGTAACAGGGCGATGCGCAGGCCGTGGATGCCATCGCGCCAACCCTGCAATTTGACCAGACGGCGGCGAAACTCGCGTAGAGGCTGGAGGACAAGGTTATGCGGCCGTGGTCGAATCCCCTGCTCAGCCAGGATGCTGGCCTCGTAGCGGGCGTAAATCCGCTGCTTGTGGTGAAACTGCCGCCAGTCTCCGTAATTGAAGTGCAGCAGGGGCTCGTTTATTCTGCCCTCCTCACCTTCCAGTATGACGATTTCGTGGACTTCGCGCCGCAAATCGTAGCGGGCGGCGAGCCGCCGCAGAAGGCGCAACTGATAGTCAGGTGAAAAGCCTCCCGCCCGCATCTCATGGCCCACGATAAAGTTGCGGCGGGGGATCCAGAAGCCGTCGCAATTGGTGTCCTGACTTGCGCGCAAGATCTCCTGCGCCAGCGCGGGTGTAGCCCGTTCGTCGGCGTCAATGAAGAGTATCCACTCGCTGTCTATGCTGTCGAGAACAGCCTGCCGTTGGCGCCCGTAATCGTCAAATGGACGCGCGATCACGCGCGCGCCAGCCTCCTTTGCTATGCGGCAGGTATCATCTTGACTGCACGAATCCCACACGACAACCGCGTCGGTCCAGTCCCTTAGCGCGGCAACGCAGTCGCCTATCTGGTCGGCTTCATTTTTTGTGAGGACAACTGCAGTCAGGCGCAATGGCATTGAAGCAATCACCGTTGACGAATGGCAAGAACAACTGAATGTGCGCCCGATTTGCATCCGAGCCAACTTCCGCTATCTACCCAAGTCCAGGACCTTGGCATATGCGTCCAGCTGTTCCTTCAGCCGAACGCCGGACTGGTGCCCATGGGCAAAACGGCGTCTGGCGACTAACCCGTTCCAGGCTACGCCGAGGCGCACAAGCAGACGCAGGTAGATTCTGAATCGCCTTGAATAGAGTTGGGAATGCAGTCCAAAGAAGCGGAAGCGGCTGGCCCAAAGCCGCTCAAACGATTGCCAGCGGACCTGGCGGCTGCTGCGGCCCTCATAGTGAATAATCTGCGCGGTGGGCACGGCATATGTGGGCATGCCAGCCTCCTTCATGCGCAGACACCAGTCCATTTCCTCGCAATACATGAAGTAGCCTTCATCCAGCAGCCCGGCCGCCCTGATCCCTTCGCCGCGCGCCATCAACGCAGCGCCAAGAACGAAGTCAACCGCAAACGGCATGACCCCAAGCCACTGGCTGCGAGGATAACGTCCGTTGAAGCGACTCTGTAGCAATCGATCGAACAGACGGCCAATGCCGGGCAACTCCGCCACCGGGTAAAGATCGAGGGCGACCTGCGCCAGATCCGGAAAGGCGAAGCCGGCATGCTGCAGGCTGCCGTCTTCGTAATGGAGACGGGGACCGCATGCTCCTGCCGTTGGATTGTCCCGCATAAACGCGGCCATCTTCCCCAACGCGTCATCCACAACCTCTGTGTCCGGATTGAGGAGAAGCACGAGATCAGGGGCAGAGGCCGTGCGCTCCTCATTCGCCGAACCGAATCCCAACGCTCTTAGTGCCAGATTATTGGCGCGTGTAAAACCAAGGTTTTCAGTCGAGGCTATGAGATGTGCCTGCGGGAACGATTCTGCTACCATCTGCGCGCTGCCGTCATGACTGGCGTTGTCGACGACAGAGACATTCACGGCCAACCAGTCTTCGCTCTTCCGGGCAGAGGCATAGACGCTTTGCAGGCAGCGGCGCAGAAGATCGCGCACGTTGTACGAGACGACAATAACTTCTAAGCGCATTAGTTCAAGAAATGAGTGAATCGCATTGAATGAAAAGCATTGGGACGCAACTGCTACTATTCTGCGCCGACATTGACTGTGATGCGGTCGATCAAATCGTTGTGGTGTCCGTATGCCTCGTGAATCAACCCGCCCCACCAGAGTATATTGGTACCTGGAGGAGGTCCATCAAAGCGAATGCAGCCGTCAACCAGGCCGGCCTCGCCTGGCATCAAGTACCACGCCGCCCCTTCCTCAAATTCAAGCCACTCCAGGTCCTCTTGTCGGCCTATCGCCCATCTGAACGGGAAGTTTAGGCCGGCCGTGCTGAAGTTGATGCCGAATCGAAACACACCCGGCTGCTCGAACCAGTATTTGTCTCGATTCTCTCGCAAGGCCGCTACATAATTGTAGTTCTGATAGGAGAGATCTTCGGCGAAAAGGTACTCTTGACCTGGCCACGGGCCATTTGTGCGAATCGGGACTTCGCCTTCATTCTTCACGATTGCAGAGAAACATAGCTTCTGGCCAAGGGGCACGCTCACCACCCGATTTGTCTCCAGGGCCCAGTCGATTTCTCCCTGCACAACGTCGGCGCGCGGTCTGCCCCCCATCTCTATTGTCAGAGCGCGGGTCACTCGCACACGATTACCGGCAAGGTCGTTGGCCTCACCGACGACCAGGTACTCGCCGTCGGGAGGCGGTTCCGCATTCAGGTCAACGCCGCCAAAATATTTGTAGGTGTGGTTGCCTGGTTCTTCAGGTTCAATTGTATTGGCGCCTTCGGCGATATGCACCTTGACCCCAGGTCTCTCCGGGTCAATAAGAAAAACCTGAATGTTGTTTACCTCTTTCGACAGGTTGTAGGAAATGCTTACCCAGTCGTCCCGCATTCCGTCCAGATTGGGGCGAAAGACCGTCGGCACGACGGCAAAGCCTTCCAGGCGCGGTAATTCAGTGTCACCATTCTCCAAGGTAATTGTGCCTCCAACAGTCTCGGTGTTGGCATTGTCGTCGGTGGCTTGCACAACCCAGTTATATTGACCGTCCGCCAACACCCTGCTGAGGATTTCGTTAGTGCCCCCTTCAAACTCCTCGACCTCCGGCTCGTCCATCACGCCGCCCCACTGCACTCTATAGCTGCCTGGAGAGCGGCGGCGGTCCTTGCGAAAGTAGAACCGATCGCCTTCGTCATTCTCGAAAAAGATACTTACATAGGCGGAGCGGCTAAGATTGTAGCGGATCTCGGTCACATCGGTATCGCCGTCGGCATTGGGCGAAATCTGATCCGGCGCCACCGTTACGTCGCGTAGAAGCGGCCCGAGATTAAAATTCAGCCGTCCGCAACCGGACAAGAGCAGCGCCAAGAGTGTGATGTATAGTGCATTCTTGTTCATAGCAGCAAAAGAAAGGGTGCCAATAATGCCAGGTTATGCAAGTGCTTCCAGCACTTTGGTCACGCCGTCAATAGTCTCCTCCACATCGGCATTGCGCATGGCCGGGCTGACATTTATCGTAACCGCCCGGCCCAGCAGATCGAGCGAACGCGGGCACATTTCCGGCGAATAGGCCAGTTCCCTCTTGGCCCAGCGCCAAGGACCGCCGCCTTCCGTCCAGGCGCGCTGCGACAGCACCGGAAACCAGTGAGCATACACGTGGAAATCGCGCTGCTCTGGCCGGTAAAGGACACCGGCGGAAATGTTCTCCGCGTTCAGACCGCGCGCGACCGCCTGGGCCTTCGCAGGAGTCTCAAGGAACATGGCGAGGGAGATGGCGCTATCGCCTTCCGGGTCCGGAATCTCTCGAAAGGTTACACCTTTGCCTGCCGCGGTCGGTTCGATGCCAGCCATAAGCATCTCTTTCCTTGCCCGCGCGGCGGTCACAATGCCCCGCAACCTTCCCAACTGCACCAGTCCGATGGCCGCAGGAATCTCCGCCATCCTGAAGTTCGCGCCCCACAGTACCTCTTCTTCTGGTAGCTCCAGCCGATTCGAAGCGGCCACGTCGTGAAACATGAACGCTCGTTGCCAAACCTGACGGTCGCTGGTCGTGACCATGCCGCCTTCGCCGGTCGTAATTATCTTGCTGAACTGCAAGCTGAAGCAGCCGACGTCGCCAATAGAGCCGAGCCTGCGTCCCTGGAAGCTGGCCCCATTGCCCTGGGCGCAGTCTTCGATTATGCGCAGCCCGTGACGGCCGGCAATGTCCTGAATGGCATCCATCCGTGCAGGCGCGCCTCGCATGTGAACCGGCATGATCGCCTTTGTATGCGGGCTGATCTTGCGCTCAACATCGTCCGGATCCAGTGTCAGCGACTCGTCTATCTCGGCAATAATGGGTATGCCGCCGACCGCCATTACTGATGTGGCCGATGCCATCCACGTGAAGGCAGGCACGATTACCTCATCGCCAGGGCCGATGCCGATGCCCTGCAGACCGCATATCAGTGCCGCCGTGCCCGAAGTGACCGCCAATGCATGGGCCGAACCGACCGACTGTGCAAACTCCTCCTCCAACTTATCTGCATGCGATTCGCCTTCCTCATCGCTGAAAAAGCGGAAAAGCTGTTTGGCGCGCAGCACGTCGAGTACGGCCTGCTCCTCAGCGTCGTCGAGGGCTTGTCCGCCCGCTGCCATGTACGGCTCCATCCGCTCGCGAGCGGGTGTTCCTCCGTCTATGGCCAGTAATGGAGCAGCAGATGTTGACATGTGTAGTCCTCCAATTGGGGACAGAAAGCGCGGTAAGATAGTCTTTGGAAGTCAAGAAGTCGATCCCCTGTTACACTTTCGCCCTTGGCCTCCAGCAACCGCGATCAGTATAACATAGCGCCAAACTGTTGACAGTCTGCAGGAGTCGTGTTTTACTTCCCCAACTGTATCGACAGTATACGCAAAATATGGGAGCTGAAAATATGGACAAGACTCGCTGGGGTATTCTGGGAACGGGGCGCATCGCCGGTGACTTTGCCACCGGTCTGGCCGCGGAGGAAGATGCAGAAGTCGTCGCCGTCGGCTCCCGCTCTCAGGAAACTGCCGACAAGTTTGCCGATCGCTTCGGCATTCCAAACCGGCATCCCACCTACGACGCGCTTGCGGCCGACCCCATGGTGGATATCATCTACATCGCCACCCCTCACCCATTGCACAAAGAGAATACGATCAGTTGCCTGCGCGCCGGCAAGGCCGTGCTATGTGAGAAGCCGTTCGCGATCAATAGCGCCGAGGCCCAGGAGATGATCGACTGCGCACGCGCCGAAGGCGTTTACCTGATGGAGGCGATGTGGACGCGTTTTCTGCCTCATATTCGTGAAATGGTCCGTCGCATAGAGGAAGGACAAATAGGCGACATCCGTCTGTTTCAGGCAGATTTTTGCTATCGCGCCCCGCTGAATCCTGAACGTCGCACATTTAACCCGGCCCTTGGCGGCGGCGCGTTGCTGGATGTGGGTGTATACCCGATTTCGCTGGCCCATCACTTGCTGGGTGAACCCGCCCAAGTCGCGTCGCTGGCGCATCTGGGTGTGACCGGCGTGGACGAGATTGCAGGCATGCTCTTCAAGTACCAGAGAGGCGCTTTGGCCGTAATGTCCACTGCTGTCCGAGCCAACTCGCCCGATTCGCTACTCATTAGTGGGACTGAGGGAGAGATACGCGCACACGATCGCTGGTGGATGCCATCCGGTTTCACGATAACCCGTGACGGCCGCGAACCGGAGACAGTGCGCCCTGACACCATCGGCAATGGCTGGAACTACCAGGCTGTAGAATGCGGCCGCTGCCTCAGGGAAGGACTGACCGAACACGACCTGATGCCCCTTGACGAGTCACTTGCAATCATGCGCCTGATGGATGGCTTGCGGCAGGAGTGGGGGCTACGCTATCCAATGGAGTAAGTGCGAAGCCGGATCAGGATAACCCTTCAGTAACTGCGCAGCCGCAACTGAATCGCAACCCTGAACGAGGCGAGCGAAAGCGATTTCACTAACCACTAACCACTAACCACTGACCCCTGACCACTGACCACTGCAGTTGTGCGGTCGGGCCTTCGGCCCTCCCTTGTGCCGGGGCTGCGCCCCCCCAACGCCCCCCTACAAAACCATGCCTCACCGACCGTGTGCCTTCATCGCAACGTGTCGGCTGGCGAGCATGGCGGCGGCTGTGCACTAGTTGCGTCACCAAGCCACTGAATGGTTCCAAGGATGACTGGCAGGTCAAGTACTGTGGCTTAGTAGTTACACCCTTCAAGAGAAGATTACACTAAGCACTACCTTCTCCTTGCCCAACCGCCTGCAGACAATAATGCAGGCTACCCCGCAATAATTCGACAACCCTGCTGTCCGGAGCACCTGCCTCCAGTGCATCCGGTTGCAGTTCTAACGAGATGGAGTGACCGTATCCGTCCGCGGCCATCCTGGCCAGCAACGCGTCCAGTTTCAAAGCGCCGTCCTCGGGCCGTCGGTGTTCGTTGCCGTCGAAGTTGCTAAGGTGGACATGCTTTACCCGCTGCCCCCAGAAGTTGTAGGCCTCGACAGGGTCCAGCCCCCAGGTGCCCAGGTGTGTTGTATCCAAAGTGATGTGCGGAAATCGGGTAATATCGCCAAGCGTCGCCTGGCTGTGCGGGTTCCAGCGCGCGGGGTTGACGCGCACGCCCATAAACCGCTGGGCCGGCAAGTTTTCAATGCACAAGAGGACATCAGTTCTGGCCTGGAGCTCAGCATAGCTCTCGGTGAGCCAATCTGCGTACTGGCGGTTTAAGGTATCAAATGGGTTGGGCAGCAATAAGCTGCGACTAGCGGTCTGCAGAAAGGCGGCTCCGTAACGTGTGGGTAGGTGGTGAACGACTACCCGCGCGTCCAGTTCAGCTGCCAGTTCGGCGGTGCGGGCGATGGCGCCGACCTCGGTCTCGCCCCAGCCTTGGCAGTTGCGGCTGAACGGACTATGGAGAGCCGGGATCTTGAGCGCGTGGCTGTCCATCAGGTAGCGCAAATAGTCGAGCTGGCGCGTGTCCCAGCGGTGATCTACCATCATTTCGATACCTTCAAAGCCGGCTTCGGCCGCCAGCGCAAAGACGCGGTCGATACTGTAGTTGTAAAGTGAACCGGTGGAAAAGATGAAACGCATGGCAAATACTCTCGACAAATGGAGCCCGCGGCTCCTGTGTCAGCTTGAAAACGCTCGCGCCGCGAACTCGAAAAGTGATGTCGGACGGCGGCCCAGCAACCAGCCCAGGACGTTGCCGTTTCCGATCAGGCCGATGCGGTCATAGTAGCGAAACATCGCAGCTAGTGCCTCTATTGTTTCACCGGGCATCCCGCTGGCACTTGCAGACTTCTCCCAACTCTCGAGAGGCATCTGAACGGCACTAACAGGTCGCCTCAATTGGTTCGCCAGGGCCTGCGCTATCTCCTCCGAAGACAAATTCTCTGGTCCGGCTAACTCGTAGATCGCCCCGGCATGGCATGATTCTGTGAGAACCTTTGCTGCGGTCCAGGCTACATCAGCCAGATCGACTAGTGCAAAGCGTGCCTGGATACTATAGGGTACACTAAACTGGCCGGTTGTCGCTATCTGTTCCCGGTAGGCAAGCACGTTTTGCATGTACGCGCATGGCTGCAGAACTGTGAAAGGCAGGCAGCTGCGGAAGAGCTCCTCCTCGACACGCAGCTTTTGCCAGTGGTGGGGCATCTCTTCCGTCTGCGGGTGGAGGACCGAGTGGTAGACGAAGCGTCCTATACCGGCCCGCTCCGCGGCCTGCAAGGCCAACTTTCCGACCTCGATTTCACGTGTATACATGTTGGGGCAGATGAGATAAATTGCATCGACTCCAACGCACGCTTCCCGCCACAGGCCGGCATCCTCCAGATCACCGACAATGGTATCGGCAACTTTGAGATTCTGGGCCTGCTCATGGCGTCGTAACCAAGCGCGCACCGGCCGGCCGGTCCGGGCCAACGCATCAATGACAGCATGGCCGGTCTTGCCTGCGGCGCCTGTAACCAGAATCATGCCGGGAAAATCTCGTTCACGAGGACAGCAAAGCCCGCCAACACTTCTGATCTTGCAATTTCATCTTCGCCGAAGCTTCCAAGCAAACGGTAGGATCCATCTCGCAGAACATGAATCTCAGCGGTCCGCTCGCGTGGATCGGCAATCCAGTACTCGGGCACGCCCGCCTCTGCGTAAATTTCGTACTTCAGTCTGACGTCGTGGGAGGGATTGGATGGCGACAACACTTCCATCACCAAGTCAGGCGCGCCCTGGATGTTTAGTTCGCCAACGACGGGAAGATTCTCTCGACGGATTACCACAATGTCAGGCTGGACGGGATCTCCCAATTTATCGGGGAGAATTACATCAATGGGAGCGGCGATGGCGGTGCCCAGTTTAGACTCTTGGAGATATCCTTCCAGAAAAAACGCAAGGCGGGTGATAACTCGCTGGTGCAAGGGACGCGGCGCCGCCGACACATAAAGTTCACCCAGAATTACTTCGTAGCGTTTGCCATCTTCTGGAAGACCAGCATAGTCGTCATACGTCCACTCCCCTTGCGCCGGAAGCTGCTCAGTCTGCGCGGCATATATGGCTGTCATTGACTCCTGAACTCGGCGCACTATGCCCCTCCGTTTCCAACCCCGTGCGCGCACATTCAGTGGCTGGTAACCCTTCCGATTACCAGCCACTGTTGACTCAGGCACTCTGGCGATACGATTGCCTATTCGCCTCCCTCTACCAGTTCTACTTCGATGGGTGTGTAGCTGTCTCCCATCGCGTCACCTTCCAACAGTCCGAGAGCCGACTCAGCCAAGTCTGTGCGGAAGGCACCCTCGCTTGGCACATCACTAATGACGCCGCCGTCTACGGACACCTGCACGGTCTGTTCCCAGAGTGCCTGGTCCATCACGCCGATGCCTGCCGGAGAAGGCCAGATCAGCTTATTGATCTCATTCAACTGCCAGCTCATATGGCTTAGGCCAAGTGTGGGACCGTTGTCGAGAACGACCTGGACGCAAGCGTCAAAGCTGTCGCGGCAGAACTGCCAGCCCTTGAAACTGGCCGCCAGGAAGCGCACTGCGATGTCCTCATTTCCCTCCTCCGCCAACCAGGATTCCCGCGCGAAAACATGATCCTGTAGCATAGCCGTGCCGACATCGTTGAAGTCGATGACCACCAGGTCAGACGGCTGATAGAGTTCGCCCGTCTCGGGGTTGACCGCCTCAAGCACCTGGGCGTACTCGTTGTAGATCATCGCCTGCGCGGCGTCGAGTTCCCGGTTGAGCAGGGCCAGCATGTCGAAACTCTGCTGAATGACCGTGACATCGTCAGGGTTGTTCGGGTCGATACCCTCTGCCCGCATCGCTACGAACAGCTCATGCTCATTGCCGAATCCCCATGTTCCGATTTTCTTGCCGGCCATGTCAGCTACAGTCTCCACCGGCGCGTCGGCCCATGAGACCTCCAGTGTTCCGCTGCGCTGGAATACCTGGGCGATATTCACCAGATCAGCGCCTTCTGCCCGCGAGGCCAACACCTTGGGCACCCAAGCCAGGCCGAACTCGGCTTGGCCGGAGGCGACCACCTGCTGCGGCACAATGTCGACCGCGCCTTCAAGGATGGTCACATCCAAGCACTGCTCTTCGTAAAAGCCTTGATCAACGGCGGCAAAGTAGCCTGCAAACTGGGACTGGGTCACCCACTGAAGCTGCAAACTGACCGGAGTGAGTTCGGCGCATCCGTCTTCAGCCATGGCCTCGTCACCGCCGGAGTCCATCGCCGGAGCCGCCGGAGCGACGCATGCCCCCAGCATCAGGATGAGCAGCGTGAAACCCGTCAGCAACCGTGCATTTCGATTTCTCATGAGATCCTCCTGAGGAACTGTGAATGAATAAAGAGTCGTAAGATGGTACTACTCAGCCGCAACTGATTCGCAAATCTGAATGAGTGAGAAAAGGTGTTCTTTCTCCCCGCATTGTATTATGGGCGGTCGGCCGCAAGCGGCCTCCCTTGTGCAGGGGCTGCGCCCCCGCAACGCCCCCCTCCAAAACCATCGCTCACCGACCGTGTGTGCTCATTCCAGCAATGCCGCTCCACCAACCTGGCTGCCGCCAACGGAATACGAATCAGATAGCCTGAATGGCGGCAAGGATAAAGGGCTGGTCAGGACAGGCACTGTAAATGGCTTAGTAGCTACCGTAAAATTACGCCCGAAAAGTCTGATGCCACGGTAAAGCCAACCGTTCTGCCAACAAAATAACCAGATAGATGGCGATGCCAAGTAAACATGCTACGAGTATCGCGGCCCATGCCGTCGCGAATCGGAATAACGCCGCCTCTTGGGTAATGAAAACTCCTAACGCAATGCGCGGGCCGCCGAAGTATTCGCCCACGATTGCTCCGATCATCGCCAGCGCTCCCGCCACTTTCAGGCCGCTGAACAGTGATGGAAGTGCGTTGGGAATCCGCAGTTTCATCAGAATTTCGGAATCGCTGGCCGCATACGAGTGCATCAGTTCCAATGAACGGCTGTCGACCGATGTCAGCCCGCGCACTGTATTGATCATGATCGGAAAGAAGATCATGATCGTTACAATCGCCATTTTGGAAAATGGGTTGTCAATGCCGAACCAGTTGTTCATGATCGGCGCAAACGCGATGATCGGCATAGAGTTGGCGGCGATTGCAAATGGCAGCAAAGCCTCACGCGAGGCGGCCCAGCGGGTTGTAGCAAGCGCTACCGCGATGCCTGCCACCGTTCCCATCGCCATCCCTCCCAGCGCTTCTTTCAAAGTGAACCAACTCGCCGCCAGGATTGGCATGAAGTTGCTGCCCCGCAATACAAAGACGTCGCGGCTACCGAGGGGGAAACTCAGCCATCTTGAGGCCTCCAGGACCGCCTGCCGTTCAGGTGACAGTCCACCAGGCAGGACAACAAGAAACCGGTTACCCAGAGAGGCTTCCTCTTCTGCATCGCCTGAGGTCGCGGACCCGACGACGACAACCTGAACAAGATTGCCAACAATGGCCGTTGGCTTTGGCAACAGAAACTGCTGGATGTTGAAGGCTGTCACCAGCCCTTCCCACAGGATGACAAGCGCAACCAGAATGAGAATCGGCGCCCAGATGCGTTGCCTGCGCTCGCTCATGCCGGCTTCCTTTCCGGCTCCTGGCCCCCTTCGCTGATGCGAAGCTCCTCTCGCACTTGCGTTTCCAGCTCAAAGAAGCGCACGCTGCTGCGCGTATCCGCATTGCGAGGCTGAGGCAGGTCAATGGCGATATCGGCGGTTATGCGGCCGGGCCGGGCGGACATGACGATCACCCGCGTCGAAAGGAAGACAGCTTCGGTGATGCTGTGTGTGACGAAAAGCACGGTAGTATCGGTCTTGCGCCAAATGCTGAGAAGCTCCAGATTCAGCCGCTCGCGCGTCATCTCGTCGAGCGCGCCGAAAGGCTCGTCCATCAGTAGAATCGAAGGTTCGAATGAGAGCGCACGGGCGATGGCCACTCGTTGTTGCATGCCCCCCGAGAGCTGCCAAGGGTAGTGTGAAGCAAAGTCGGTCAGCTCCACCAGCTCCAACATAGCCTGCGTGCGCAGCTCTTTTTCCGAGCGGCTGTACTGCATCAACTCCAGCGGCAACTGTACATTCTTGGCAACGGTGCGCCAGTCGTAAAGTGTCGCGGCCTGGAAGACAATGCCGTAGTCCTGATCGAGCCTGGCCTGGTTGGCGCTCTTCCCGTTGACGGTGGCGACTCCGGATGAGGGTTGAATCAGATCGCCTACAACGCGCAGCAGCGTCGACTTTCCGCAGCCCGACGGCCCGATAAGCGAGATGAATTCGTTCTCCTCAATCTGAAGATTGATCTCCTTAAGCGCGTGCACCTGGTCAGATGCGCCTTCTCCAAAGATCTTTTCGACATTGTCGAGAATAACGACGGGTCCGGTCATGTCAGACCTTTTCGTGGAAGGAGCGGCTGGAACGTGCGAAAACAGTAAAGGCCAGAGGCGGCGTTGAGCCCAGCAGTGGTGTCGATTCTAGCACACGACGGCAATGAGAGACAAACAGAAAGACGCTATCAGACAGTCCGACGTCGGTGCGAATTCGAGGGCATACTTTCCGGCCAAGGAGCGCACGCCAATGTCGGCCCCAAATGCCTGTCGCCCCCCTTATCTTGGCTCTCAAACTTTCAGCCTGAACAGCCAAAGTCCATGCGACTGCCGTAACCCGGTCTACAATCCCAATGGGAAGCCATAGACCTAACAACACCTTTTTTCTCTGCCGAGGAAAGCGAGTCTCTCATAATTCTGGTGTGGTCCATAGCCGGACAGGCGCGGTCTGAACGGGCCGCGCCCAGACGCGCCACTCTTTTGTATGGACAACAGTGTCTTTTCGCTGAGATACTATCCACTTCGACTGTGTGTTATGATCCGGGAACACTGGGCTGGACGGATCCTTCGCCCTGTCGACCCGTCAATGTTTACTAACACCTGGAAACTTTCGCCCCACCTTTGCAAGGGAGAGATACCACTATGCCCGACAGATTGCCACACATTCTGATTTTCAACCCGGATCAGTGGCGGGGAGACGTCCTGGGACATGCTGGCAACCCCGCCGCAATGACGCCTGTTCTCGACCAATTTGCGCAAACCGAGGGCGTTTCCTTCACCAACGCCTTCTGCCAGAATCCGGTCTGCACGCCCAGCCGCTGCTCGTTCATGACCGGCTGGTATCCCCATGTGCGCGGCCATCGCACCATGTTCCACATGCTGCGCCCGGACGAACCGATGCTCCTGCGCAAATTGCGGCAGAATGGCTACTATGTCTGGTGGGGCGGGAAGAACGATGTGGTGCCGGGACAAAACGGATACGCCGACTACTGTGATGTAAAGTATGCGCCTCCGCCCGAGAGGCTCATGCCGAATCCACACCGGCTGACAGACTGGAGAGGCGACCCTGAAGGCGACAATTTCTACTCCTTCTACGTCGGCCGGAGCGAGATTCCCCAAGGTGAATCGGTGGCCTACGACTCCGACTGGGCAATGGTAGACGGCGCCATCGAGCAGATTGAAAACGCACCGCCGGACCAGCCTCTCTGCATCTATTTGCCTCTGTCTTACCCGCACCCACCCTACGCGGTCGAGGACCCCTGGTACAGCCAGATCGACCCGGCCCGCATTCCAGAGCGCACGCCAACGCCAAACGAAGCAAACGGCGGATGGGACGGCTTACCCAGCCTGATGAAGGGCATTTACGACGGCCAGCAGATGCAGGGCTGGTCAGAAGAGCGTCTGCGGGAGCTGCGGCGCACATACTACGGCATGTGCGCACGGGTGGATCACCAGTTCGGCTTGGTCCTGGAGGCGCTGAAGAATGCCGGCATGTACGATGACACCCTGGTATTCTTCTTTTCGGATCATGGTGACTTCACCGGAGATTATGGTCTGGTCGAGAAGACCCAGAACACCTTTCAAGACTGCCTGACCCGCGTACCGTTGCTGGTTAGACCTCCTTCAGGAACGCCGGTAACGCCGCATGTTTCCAATGCGCTGGTGGAACTGATAGATTTTCCTGCAACGGTGTATGCACTGACCGGAATCGAGGCAGGCTACGATCACTTCGGTCACTCACTGCTTCCCCTGCTCGCAGGAGAGACCGAGACGCACCGCGATGCCGTATTCTGCGAGGGCGGACGCAGGCGCGGAGAGCGTCAGTGCATGGAACTGGAGAGTAATGCCAGCCCGGAGTTTCTCTATTGGCCGCGGTTGCGCCTGCAGGTGTCTGAAGGGCCTGAACACACCAAAGCAGTAATGTGCCGTACCCGGGATCACAAATACGTACGACGATTTTACGAGCAGGACGAACTCTACGACCTGCAAACAGACCCGCGCGAGACCCGCAATCTCATAGATGACGCTGCTTACGCCAAAGTGCTGGCGTCGCTGAAGGAGCGTATGTTGCAGTGGTTTATGGAGACCAGCGATGTGGTGCCGCATGAGCCGGACAGGCGGCAATGAGGCTGACTTGTGGGTTCGACGTTACGATTCTGAGACTTGCCTCTGCACGACAAGACGTTCCAACAACGAGATGACGAGGAAAAAGACCATACCGGTGAGTGATGCAAACAGAATCGAGGCCCACAATTTTTCCGGCCCAGTGGCGTAGTACTGGTTGAAGTTGAGGATCACCCGGCCCAGGCCGTCGGCGATACCGCTGGGCAATTCGCCAATGATGGCGCCTACTACGCTTGCCGTCGCCGAAACTTTGAGGGCGGTGAAAATGTAGGGCAGGGCAGCGGGAACACGCAGCTTCCACAGTATGTCCCAGGACGATGCCGCGTAAGAGTGCATCAGCTCGACTGCGGTGGGCTCCGGTGACCTCAACCCCTGTAGCGTGTTGATCGTCACTGGGAAAAAGGTCAGATAAGCGGCGATAACCGCCACGGAGAACCAACTGCCGCCTAACCATATGACAACCATCGGCGCAATTGCCAGCAGGGGAACGGTCTGCGATGCCACTACATATGGCAGCATTCCCCGCTCCAGCAGCCCCGAGTGCGCGAAGGCAACGCCAAGGGCAAAGCCGAGAACCCCGCCCATCAGGAACCCAGCCACGGCCTCCTGCAGAGTAAAGAGCGAGGCCCGCAATAAAATTGTCAGCAGGATTGTGTCACTGCCCCGCCGTGGCGGCTGGAAAATCGTCGCCAGGATGTCCCACAAGTGAGGCATGGCACGGTCGTCAGCGCGCACCGGCAACTTCACCTCGCACAGACCGACTGACCCGCACAGCACGCCCATCGGCTTGTCAGCTTCTGTCACTACAGGTACTGTCCCCCGCAGGAAAGCGCCGCCTGGTGCGCCGAGCAGCTTATATGCCTCCCAGAACAACCCCAGCAGCAGAATGATGACTATGAAATAGCCGATCGCGTTAAGTTTCGGAACTCCGGCCGGCTTCACAATACCTCCGCGAACGGCTTGCGCTGCAAGAAGCGCCCGCTGCCAGCGGCGCCCAACCAGCTGTCACCGTCGACAATTACCTGACCGCGCAGAAGGACCTTATCGGCCCAGCCGCGCACGCGCATGCCCTCGTAGACGTTGTAGTCGGTACGCATGTGGTGCGTCGTCGCCGAGATCGTGTGTTCCTTTTCTGCGTCCCAAATGACGATGTCAGCGTCGGAGCCAACCGCGATTGTGCCTTTACGGGGATATAGTCCGAAGATTTTGGCCGGGTTGGTGCTTGTAATCTCGACAAACCGGTTGGCGTTGT
Source organism: Caldilineaceae bacterium bin5 (assembly GCA_002238445.1). Lineage (GTDB taxonomy): Bacteria > Chloroflexota > Anaerolineae > Caldilineales > Caldilineaceae > Bin5. The sequence continues at coordinate 114,892 of MPML01000001.1, read as the reverse complement.
AGTGGCCGCCGCCCACGCCAGCATGCCACATCACCGGCATTCGATCCTCGATGCCGGGCATGCCGTTGGGGATCTGGTGAAAACCTTCCCGGCCCAACTCCTTCCCGGCAATGCGACCGTCAACACCGCCTTCATACCAGAATGGGCAGTGATCGGTGGAGATTGCCTGCAGCCCACCGTTCGCCAGCTCCTTCCAGAGAATGGCTGCATCCTTGGGCTGCCGTACCGGCGGCGAGCAGACGTATTTGGCGCCCTCGTAACCGGGCTTGGCAAGGTCCTCCTCAAAGACAAACAGATACTGCGTACAGGTTTCACCCATCACGTTGAAGCCCTTGGCCCGGCCCAGCGCAAGTTGCTCGACCGCCTCTTCGCAGGTTACGTGGACGACATATAGAGAAGCGCCGCTGATGCCAGCCAGGGCAACCGCCCGTCCAGTCGCCTCGGCTTCAGCCATTGCGGGATGGGCCGTAGCATGGTACTTCGGCGCCGTCTTGCCTTCGTTCAGAAGCCGCGTTGTCAAGTCGGCGATCACATCTCCATTCTCCGCGTGGACCATGACCAGCAGACCATGCTCAGCCGCAACCTGCATCGCGCGAAACAGAGTCGTGTCGTCGACTTGGAACAGCCCCTTATACGCCATGAACAGCTTGAGACTGGTAATGCCCTCATCGACAACAGATGGGATCTCCGCCATCACATCATCACGCAGGTCAGTGATCGCAACGTGAAATCCGTAATCTATCGCAGCTTTCCCTTCCGCCTTGGCGTGCCAGGTTTCTATCCCCTCCTTGAGCGTGCCGCCCACCGGCTGGATGACAAAGTCAATGTGGGTAGTGGTTGCGCCAAAGGCCGCAGCGCGCTGGCCTGTGAAAAAGTCGTCCGACGAGACAGTGCCGCCGAATGGCAGCTCCAGATGTGTATGCACGTCGATGCCGCCGGGCAGGAGGAGCTTTCCTGTGGCGTCGATCACCTCTGCGCCCTCAGTGGGCAACTCTAGCCCGATCAGCGCTATTTTTTCGTCCTCGATCAGTAGGTCGGCCTGCACGCTGTCAGCGGCTGTGACGATAGTTCCATTCTTAATCACTGTTGGCATATCAAGCTCCTCGGCGACCAACCAGCCCAAGCTGGGTTCATCATTGGTCAAATGCGAGCCACGCTCTCTCCGTGGCAATCATGCTGCTACGATCTTGTCGTACATGTCCGGCCGCCGGTCGCGCAGGAATTGCCATGTGTCCCGCACCTCCTTAATCAGATCCAAGTCCAGGTCGCGGATGACCAACTCCTCCGCGTAGGGATCTGCCTGGCCCGGAAGATCTTCGCGTTCGCCCAGCGTCGTCACGAACTCGCCCCGCGGCGTGCAGAAGTAGCTCTGGCCGTAAAAGTCGTTTTCTCCCAGCTCTGCTTCAACGCCGACACGGTTGATGGTGCCGACGAAGTAGCCATTGGCGATGGCGTGACTGGTCTGCTCGATGCGCCACAGGTGCTGCGAAAGACCGCGCGACGTGGCGGACGGAATGAATACAATTTCCGCGCCATTCAGTCCTAACATGCGCGCGCCTTCCGGGAAATGACGGTCGTAGCAGATGTATACGCCAACCTTGCCCACAGCCGTGTCAAAGACAGGGTAGCCGAGATTCCCCGGGCGGAAGTAGAACTTCTCCCAAAAGCCTGGCAAATGAGGCAAGTGCGTCTTGCGGTATTTGCCCAGGTAGCTGCCGTCGGCATCGATAACGGCCGCGGTATTGTAGTAGAGGCCTGGCTGGTCCTCTTCATATAGAGGGACGATCAATACCATTTTCGTTTCAGCAGCCAGGTTCTGCATCCGCTCTGTGATCGGGCCGCCAGGAATGGGTTCGGCCAGACCGTACCACTGCGGGTCCTGCACCTGGCAGAAATATGGACCGTGAAAGAGCTCCTGGAAGCAGAAAATCTGCACGCCCTGTTCTGCGGCCTGGCGGGCGTATATCTCGTGCTTTTGGATCATAGACTCCTGGTCGCCGCTCCACGAAGCCTGAAGCAGCGCACCGCGGACGATGCGGGACATTGGCGGTCCTCCTGTCACTCTGGCAAGAAAGTGATTTGCAAAAGTCTGAAGTGTTTAGATCCGGTTTGGGCCTTGTCGGGGTCTGCAGGCACTGGTCGCGTAGACTTTCCTCAACCGAACCTCTGGTCAAGTTCCTCGAGCATGTAGGCAAACCCCAGCGAACGCAATTCCTGAGTCACGTAGTGGAGGACGCTCTCTTCCATCGCGCGCGGGTAGCCTACATCCCACTGCTCGCAGATAGCCGGGCCGCAATCGCGCATAATTCTGGCCAGACGCAACGGAAAGCGCGCCGCCTCTTCAAGCGGCAGATTGGTCAGTTTCACGGCCTCTTCCACACGCATACGGTGGTCGGGTAGAAGAAAACTGTTCAGAGCCTTAACGCCCCGGTCCTTCCGCAGCCCGCTTGCCGCGCAGAGTACGTTGGTGAGAGTCAGAAGGATAATCGAGTTGCCCGCCGCGGCGACCAGTTTTTCGTTGCGGCCCACGACAACGGGCAGCATAGCAACACAACGCCAGAATTCTGGAATCTCTCTGCGCAATAGCTCCTCGGCCCCTTCCCGATTGAGAGCACACCCAGGATTCGGCTGCCACACCAGTGAATTTTCCTCTCTGTAGAGAACACGCGTCTCGCCCTCAGTCACTTCGGCGTACGCACCACTGTGCAGCCAAACATCCAAACGCATGGCTTCGTCGGTCATGGCATTGACCATCCGGCCGTCGAACATCAGGCGTATGAAGACCAGCGGACGGATCTGACCCAGCCAACTATCGACCTCCCCGCGAAACTCGTCAAGCGCGTTATCATCGATCAGCAGATGGGCATCCACGTCGCTCCACCGGTCAGCCATCTCTTTTCCGAAACTGCCGCCCAGCCACGCAGCGCGAACACGGGAATCGGCTTCGACTTTGGCGGCGAGCGCGTCAATGAAACAGTCCTGCGCCGTCGTCATACCATTTCTCTTGCTGAAGCCTCCGTCACCAGCTCGAAGAGCCGGTTGGGGCTGAGCGGAATTTCGCGCACTTCCAGTCCGATGTCGCCGAAGGCACTGTCGATCGCCTGGGCAAAGAGCGCGCCTACCGGAATCGCGCCGGCCTCGCCTGCCCCCTTCACCCCCAGAGGATTCAACGGCGAAGGCGTCACTACGTGATCGCTCACAATGTTCGGTACATCAAGTGCCGTGGGAAGTAGGTAGTCCATCAAAGACGCGTTGAGCAGCGCGCCGTTTTCGTCAAAATGCAACTGCTCATAGAAAGCATTGCCGATCCCCTGCGCCACACCGCCCTGGATCTGGCCGTCCAGAATCAGAGGATTGATCACCTTGCCGCAATCATGCACGACTACATATTTCTCGATCTCAAGATTGAATGTATCTGGGTCCACTCTCAGGATCACTGCGTGGACGCCGGAAGCAGTCGCGCCCCGTTCCGGTCCAAAATACTCTGTGGCCTCCAGCCCCGGTTCCGTCCCGGGCTTGACTCCGCCGCGCATGGGGTTTGCCCCAACTGCCAGTTGACCGAGTGAGATCGAGGTCTGCGGCACACCCTTGACCTGGACCCGCCCTTCAATCAACTCCAGGTCCTCTTCTGCGGCCTCCAGTTTTTCTCCCGCCACCTTCAATATCTTCTCTCGAACCTTGGAGGCGGCCGCGTGCATTGCGTTGCCGGCCACCACCGCACCGCGGCTGGCAAACGTGCCCGCCCCCCAGTAAAAGAGGTCCGTGTCGCCGGTCACGATGTGTATGTCAGAGACTTTCACGCCGATCTGGTCGGCAATAACCTGGGCAAAGCTGGTGTAATGGCCCTGGCCCTGCGTCCCAATGCCCGTTGCTACGCTTATTTTGCCGCTCGATTCGACCGTCACCCTCGCGCCCTCGTACGGCCCGATTCCCGTGCCCTCAACGTAGCTGACGACGCCAATGCCGACCCGCTCCCCCGCGGCTCTCCGCTTCGGCTGTTCCTCCCGTACGAACGCCTCGTACCCGACCAGGTCCAGGGCACGGTCCAGGGCCGGTTCATAGTTGCCGCTGTCGTAGATCAGCTGCGTAAAATCCTGAAATACGATGTCGTTTGCGTAGGGAAACTGCTCGGGCTGGATGTAGTTCTTGCGACGAATCTCGATCGGGTCAATCGCCAGCTCTTTGGCGGCAATGTCCAACAGCCGCTCCATCACAAAAACGCCATGTTGACGACCGGCGCCCCGGTAAGGCGTTACGATCGGCTTGTTGGTAAAAACGCTGGTGAACTCGGAATGATAGTTCGGCACGACATAGGGGCCCAGAAGGGTACACTGGCTGCTGACGGGAACGGTTAGGCCATAGGGCGCGTAGGCGCCGGCGTCATGCAGAAATACATCCTTCACGCCCAGTACCGTGCCGTCCTCCTTGAGAGCAATTCTGGCATCGTGCACCTGGCCCCGTTCCTGCGTCGTGGCATAGAAATTCTCTTCCCGGTCCTCGATCCACTTCAGCGGGCGGCCCAACTGCATCGTCGCCCAGGCCAGCAGGACCTCCTCCGGGTAAAACATCATGATCTTGGGACCGAAGCCACCGCCGATGAACGGGGCGATTACCCGCACCTGGTGCTCAGACAGCCCCAGCATTGCCGCCAGCCCATTGCGAATGGCGATGGGCGCCTGAGTCGTGTCCCAAATAGTCAAATGCTGACTCTTTTCCTCCCAGTTGGCGACGATTCCTCGGTTTTCCATTGCCGCCGCCGTGCCTCGGTCGTAACTGAAACGGCGCCTGATGATCAGGTCGGCATCGGCCTCCGCCTGCACCCAGTTTCCTTTGGCCTGGGTCACCCGCGCGTTGATATTATGCCCCAGATCATCGTGAACCAGGGGTGCATCCTCGGCCAGTGCCGACCCCAGATCCACGACCGCGTCCAAAGGCTCATAATCAACAAAGATCCCGTCGAGCGCATCCTCAGCCAGATAGCGGCTCTCCGCGACGACCATCGCTACCGCTTCGCCCGCGTGGCAGACTTTTTCTTTGGCAAGGGGAACTTGCGTACGCTGGTAAAACTCGATCTGTTCTACCGGAAGTGGCGGCACCAATAGGGGACCAGGCTGCCAGTAATCTCCCAGATCATCGGCGGTGTAGACCGCGGCCACGCCAGGGCTCTGACGGGCGCCGTCCACATCAATTGACCGGATGCGCGCGTGGGCCAGATCACTGCGAAGGAACGCCACGTGCAGCATACCGGCCAACTGCACATCATCAGTAAATAGCGCACGGCCGGTAAGCAAGCGCGGATCTTCATTGCGCTTGATCGGTTGACCAAATTGTCGAGTGGACATAAGTTTTGAGAATCGGTGAAAATGAGGTGGCCTGTATACAAGGCGATGGAAGGATGACAATCTTGCCAGTCAACCTTCGCTTTCATAAACAGCACAACCTGCCTTCGCGTCTTCCCTGATGCGCGCGGCGATGCCTGCTCAACCGCCGCCTCAGCCCTTTACGGGAACCGTTCCGGCATCCAACTCCTCTTGCAGAGCACTTTCATTCTCGTTTCCAGAGTTCCGCAACCAGTTCCCCAAGCCCAACGCGACAGGGTAAAAAGCTGCGTTTAGCACGAAAATGAATAGGGCGGTAATCAGGTGGTCCGGGATCGTAAACGGCGGCAAGAACGGAAGCAGATAGAACGCGATCGTGGGTTGCGCGACGATCGAGAAGCCAACCATAAAGCCGCCCGCCGCGGCCAGTCTGAACTGCCAGTCTCTTGGCCTGAAGCCATACCGCGTCATCCACTGATAAGTCAGGTCCAGCAGAACCGCCCCAAGCACGAAAACCAATGTTAGCCGCGGCGGCGCACCACTCAAGACGTCGGCAAATGTAGACGACGCGAATCGAATCCCGAAGTAGAAGAGTGCAAAGGTTGTCGCAGTCCAAGGGCCGGGGACAAGCCGCTGCGCAACGACCGACAGGAAGAATGCCGCAAAGCCTATTATTGTTGGGTAGAGCCAGACTGGGCGCTGAGCCACAAGGCCGTCAACAATACCGATTTCCCATTCCACCGCACCGACAATGAGAAATTCGCTCAGTGCCAAGGCGAGGATCAGCAGTCTGACCAGACTGCGCCAGTCCAGGGTAGAAACAGACCCTCCGTTCAAACGCCAGTTCCTTAAGCCCTTTCTTTCTCCAAGCCGCGCAATGCTGGCATCTTTCTGACCGTCTTTCCTACCCCCCATTTTGTCTAGAGTGACTTCATTCCCGCCTTCACCCAGAAGACTCGCCGCGAAAATGAGGAGACATGCAGCTGACACGGCTAAGAAGACGTGGGGTGGACTCCAGGCGGTCAGATCAATCCCGTAAAGTTCGTGCCAGATGGCGTCTCCCGGAATGGAGAGAAGACCGTATCCCGCCACGAGCACGAGTCCGCCAACGTAAGGGTTGCCCCTGACCCAGCTGCGAGGATCATGGACACCCGCTCTGAAGTTCGGAATGGCAAGCGACAGCAGTCCCCCCACTGCCACCACAAATGTAAGCAAAAAACCGGCGTATACCATCAAGTGCGGCGGCCACAAAAAGTCCTCTCCGCCCGGCACGATGCCCGTTACGATGTGCTCACTGAGGTCCCAGTACGCCCCGAAGCTGATCAGAACCGCGCCAATGCATACCAGAATGGCCAGCGAACTCGAAAAGCGGGCAGAAATGGCGATGGCACTCCTTCCTTGCGCGGAGGCCGCTCGGCCTCTAAGCGCCGAATGCTTCATTGGCGAGAGATAGAGCCACCATGCCAGAAATGCCAAAATCCCAATTGTCACGCCAGAAAAAACGAGGCCCTGCAGAAATAGTGTATTCACCCGGGTTTCTCCTGTAACAATATAGCGCTCAGCTGCACGGCCTCCACGATCTTCTGGTAACCCGTGCAACGGCAGATGTTGCCCGAAAGTATTTCACGAATCTCAGCCTCCGACGGATCGGGATTCTCTTCCAGGAATGGCACCAGCGTCATTAGGATGCCGGGCGTGCAGAATCCGCACTGGAGCCCATGTTTCTCCCAGAAGCCATGTTGTATCGGATGTAAATCCTCCTGGCCGCCGTCCAAACCTTCAACTGTGGTAACTTCGCGCCCATTCGCCTGTACCGCGAACATTAGACAGGAGCGCACCGCCGCACTGTCCACGAGCACAGTACATGCGCCGCAGACGCCGTGTTCGCATCCTACGTGGGTGCCTGACAACCCAATGTCATGACGCAGAAAATCGCTCAGCAACAACCGCGGCTCGACCGAACGTTCATACGGGCGGCCATTCACCGAAACGGAGATCGTCTGTTCCAAAACTCAGTCCTGTTCCTCTACTGCCTTTCGTGCCCGGCTGCCCTCTCACAGGCCTTGGTCAGTACGCGTTCTGCAAGGACTCCCGCCAAATGACGGCGGAACGCCGGCCCGGCATGAATGTCTCCGACAGGGTCAATATCCAGTTTTGCGGCAGCATCGGACGCAGCCCGAATAGCCGCTGCAGTCGGTTTTTCACCGACCAGCAAGGAGGCCGCCTGTTCCGCCTCCACCGGAGCTTCCCCTACCCCAAGGAATACGAGCGTCACGTTTCCTACTGAGCCTCCCTCGGCCAGATCAACAACAGCCGCGGCGCCGCACATCGCGTAATTGCCCTTCTGGCGGGCAACCTCCTCGAATGCCCAGCCACTGCCAGCCGGCAATCCTGGAAAAGCCACCTCTAGTAACATCTCATCTGGCTGCATCGAAGTGGTGAACAGCCCTACATAGTAGTCTCGCGCCGAAATCCACCGCGCTTCTGTAAAGCTGCGTACATACATGCTCGCATCCAGAGCAATTGCTAGGGCTGGCAGTTCTGCCGTAGGGTCGGCGTGTGCCAGGCTTCCGCCAATGGTTCCCCGATTGCGAATCTGAGCATGCGCGATGTGGGGCATTGTTTCGTGGAGTAACGGAACAATCCGTTTCACCAGAGCGCTGCGTTCGACTTCACGCTGGCGTGTCATCGCCCCACATCGTAGCTCGTCGTCGTCTTCTCGAAGAAAGAACAACCCCTCAATCCCGTTAAGATCTATCAGCGCAGTAGGCTGGGTCAAACGAAAATTCATAGTCGGCACTAAGCTCTGCCCACCGGCCAGGATCTTGCCGTCTTCGCCATAGTTCCAAAGCAGGGCCAATGCTTCTTCTACTGTACGAGGCGCGTGATAATCAAAAGCCGCCGGTTTCATCCTGCCCACCCTCGACAAATGCCGGAAATGTCATCATTTGATGGAATGCGTAGTTCGAGAATCACAGAACTTTACTCGTCCAAAAACGCTACCGCGCGACAGAAAGCCGCCTCCCCACCTTTGAACAACCAGGGGAAGACACCAACTGTCAGCCGCCTGTTCTGCAGCTCCGGCGCGCCGATCTGTCCACCCATATTCTCCACATGCATGCAGTCGTGAGGGAAGAGAGCGTTGTGAGTAAGCTGGTAGGCCTCCTCTGGAAACAACTCGTCAACAGCATCGGAACCGCCAAACTTATCTTCACACTGCTTGCGCACGCGCTCCCACTGGTCCAGAGCGCCTCTGCCCAGGAATCGCCCGATCGGCAGATTCATAGGATGATCAGTCGAAATCATATCCACGCCCCAGATATGAATCTCCTTGTCCAGCAGCCACTGGCAAATGCTGTGATGGGGTCCCGGATGGCGGAGTATGTACTTCTCCTCGTCGCCCTCCTCAGCCAGGAAGGAGTAGCGATGCCAGCCTGTGTTGATGAAGAGAATGTCCCCTTTCCGTACCTCCACTCGTTTTTCAATGTCCTCTGGGCCGAATATGTCCAACTCGTCCAGCATGTCGCTCAAATCAACGATCACGCCGTCACCGTATAGCCAGTCCAGAGGCACTTGATCAATCGTCCTGCCATTCGTGACAAAATGGCGCGGCGCATCAAGATGGGTGCCCATGTGATTCGAAGTTTGAATATACTGGGCATTCACGCCGTGCTCAGACTTGCGTTTGAAGTACTTCACCTCGAAAGGTGGATAGAAAGGCCAGAATGAGCAGTCCGCGTTCAAAGGTTGTGAAAGATCGTAAGGGATCATTGCACTGTTCTCCTGAGAATCATCCTGTGGTCGGTAGTAGAGTCGTCTGTTCTTGCTAGAATCCGTACTCCTCAGCAAAGGCGATGAGGGCCTCAGTGAAGAGTTCAATAGGCGGGCGCACGAGACCAGCGCCAATCTGGCCGACGCCGGCTTCCTTGTGGGCAATGCCGGTGTTCACTCTGGGCGTGATGCCGGTCTCAACGACCGCACGCAAGTCGATGCCCACCGGCGTGCCGCGAAAGTCGAGCTGCGGAATTGTAAATGCTGTGTGCTCGGCTGCAGTAATTTCGTACATCTCCATCGTAGCGTTGAGCGCGTCCTGGGGCGTGCCGCTTACGAAAGTGACGATAGCCGGCGCCGCCGCCATCGCAAATGCGCCGATGCCGGCCGTCTCCGTGATAGTGCTGTCGCCAATATCCGGGTTGCCGTCCTCCGCACTGAAGCCAGGAAAGTAGAGTCCGACGGGCTGGGGACATGGCGAGGTGAACCAGCGCCCGCCCAGCCCGCTGACGCGAATGCCGAATTCGGTCCCATTGCGCGCCATCGTCGTAACGACGGTGCTCCCCTCGACCTCATGACCGGCGTCGGCCATGGCTTTGCAGGCGGCCATCACTGGATTGAGGACACTCAGCGCATTGTCTCCGAGCGCCTCAAGCACTTCTGCCGCTGTGGCCGGGTCCGGCGCCCCCTTGGCGATGTGAGGAGCCAACTGCTTGGTGTAGAGAATAGAGCCTGCCTTGTTGCGATTGTGGCCCTCATCACCCATATGCAACGCTTCGGCCAGCAACGCGCGAATATCCAGTCCAGAACAGGATTCAATTGCTGCGGCGAGTACCGGAGCCATCACCTCGTGCATCCAGCGCAGCCGTTCCTGCACCTCTTCACTGTACGCGCCGTACCGCAATACTTTGCCATAGCCTTCATTGAGGTTCGAATAGGCCCGGTTGCCGTGCGTCTGGTTCTCAACCACATACACCGCCATCGACGGTGAGATGACCCCCGCCATTGGGCCGACCGCGCTGTGGTGATGGCAAGGCGAAAGACTGATTTCGCCGCCTGCAATCATCCGCACGGCCTCGTCCTCATCCGCTGCTCTCCCCTCAAAGATCAGTGCTCCAATCAAGGCGCCGCGCAGCGGCCCTGAAGCCTGCTCCCATGCAATCGGAGGGCCGGCGTGAAGCAGCAGATTTTCGTGCATGCCTGGAACCAGGTCGAGGGCTCTGCCCAGCCCTGTCAGGACGGGCCGGGCCTCAACTATTCGTTCCACTGCTGCGGCATTGGCGTTGTCTATGTTGATTGCCATGAAGCCCCTCCGGGCGGCCTTCTTCGACTGGTAGAGTTCATCATTTTGCAATTCATTACGGAAGTCGCTCCCCGCATCGCCGCACTTGGCCGGATGTCCCTAACGAAGCCGTGACAGCAAATTGGCCAAACTGTCGTCCCCTCCTGCAGGAGGACGCCAATCAACATGAACTACCTCGGCCCCTTGAGCTCGCAGGCTGTCCGTGAATGACTCGAGGCCCACGTTTATGGCCGCGAAACCAGAACAGGAGCCGGAATCTTCGGCCCCCGGTTCAACGCTCGAGGCCGGCCCAGACCGCCTGCTTTTCCGTCCGTCCTCTCTTCCAACAAAAGCATCTCGCACAGCTCTTACTGCCTCGTCATGTCTGGTAAAGACGGACGCGCCAGCTGCCTCCAGCTGTTCGACCTGTCTGCCCAGCCCCTGTGGGTCTTCTTCAGTGCCAATGACGACTGCCACAACCGGCAAGGACCGACCGTCTTCATCTGCGAGGGCAATGGCCTGCTCGACGGCCGGGGCCAGTTCACTAGCCGGATCCGGGTGCGCGCCGTCTCCCAGAACAACGTCCAGCAGCACTAGACCTGTCTCAGGGTCCCCTGCCTCCTGTAACAGTCGACGGATCCGTAAATCGTTGTCGAGCATCGGGTGCAGCCGTCCAACAGTAAAATCGTCACCGCCCAAATCTACGACCGTATGGCCCTGGCTGCGGTGGGGGTTGTCCAATGTCAGGCCGCCTTCCAGCAATCCATTAGACCGAACCGACGGCAGCGAATCCTGTAAGAGGTAGAGCGCTTCGTAAGCCAGTGTCCCTCCCGAATAAAGCGCGCGTAGGAATGAATGCGGGCCTGGAATCAGGACAGGTCGGGAAGGTTCGCCTGTTCCCTGTGGAGCACGTGATCCGGGCCCTGAATCGAGTGCCGATTCTGCGGAATTGGTCAGTCCGACAGCCATCTCTGCCGTTTCGTCGAGTGTCCTTGCAAATCGGATGCACGATTCACCCTCTTGCTGCCCCTTTGTTGGCCGGCTTCCGATGAAATTTACAACCACCGGTTTGTTGCAGGCGTTCGCTTCGGCCAACAACCTCTGCGCGACAGACGCTGAAGGAGGCTTGGATACGATGACAATCTGCTCGGTCTGCGGATCGTCATTCAGAAAAGCCAGAGCCTGTTTCGCCGACCTGGCCTGTATCTCTGCCGACAGGTCGCGACCACCCGTGCCGAAGGCCTGTGAAATGCCACCTCCCAAACGGTGGATGCCGACCATAATCGCCTGCAACCCTGTACCGGAAGCAGCGACGATTCCGATCTTGCCCTGACGTACCCTGTTTGCGAAGCCGAGTCCAACACCTTTCACACGTGCCGTGCCGCAGTCCGGCCCCATCACCATCAGACCTTTGGAAGCGGCCGACTCCTTAAGAGAAATTTCGTCTTCGATACTGACATTGTCGCTGTAGAGAAAAACGTTTTTGCCCAGGTTGAGTGCATCACGAACTACCCCGGCTGCATACCTGCCTGGCAAGGAAACAAGAACCCACTCAGCCTCTGGGATCATGCGCGTCGCGCTCGAAAGGCTCTTAGGTCGATATGCATCCGAATGCTGTGACCTGCGGGCCGACAGCAGATCGTCTACGCGCTTCAGGGCCGTGTTGCCGGCCTGCGCCGACTCCGCCCTGACAATCAAAATGAGGTCTTCAGGCGCGGCGCGTTCGACTTCCTCTGTTAAGAGAGCGTTTTGGACGAGCAACTCTTTGTTGGCCGGGGTTCCCATCACCACGCCGGCGTCCAAAACGCCTGGCAACGCAGCCAAGGCGCGCTGAAGTTGCATAAGGACGACGGAATCGTAGTAGGAGCCTGCTCGAATTTCGGCCAGAGTTGCCGGGGCACCGGCACTGGCGTCCGCGACCAAAGGGTCATCCACAGTTGCACTCCAATGCACTGGGTCGGCAGGTGTGGTGTCTCTTCATTTGAAAGGAGGCCATTCTTTGCGGGAACCAGAGGATTCCCGGGGAATTCTACCAGTCAACCATGGCATGAACCAAAGTTGGCAGTGCATTCGACAAAATCGACTGCCGCTCTGCCCATGCTTCCCGGCGAAGTGTCAGACGTCGAGTGCCCCACCAATCTCCTGCATGGAGTAAGCCAGCTTCTCCGAACCGGCCTGCAACTCCGCCTTCAGTTCTCTACTTTCCAGCAGATCTGGCAACGGCCGCGGCAGCGCCGGTGCGCCGTCACTGGCTTGTAGAGTTAGTTGCCAGTAGCCTACGTCGTGCCACGCCCCATGTTTGTAGCCCACCCGTTCATACGTTCCGACTGACGTAAAGCCGAAGGATTCGTGAAGGCCGACGCTGGCCGCGTTCGGCAAAGTGATCCCGGCATAGGCCCGGTGAAATCCCTGTAAGCGCAATATCGAAAAAAGAGTATCGTACAACGCCTTTCCCACGCCCAGACGCCTGGCTTGATTATGAACATATACCGATACATTCACTGCCCACTGGTATGCTGCCCTCTCACTGTGTGCACCTGCGTAAGCATAGCCCAATAGGCGCCCCTGCGTAGTGCATACGAGCCAGGGAAAGCGCGTCAAAGTCTTGGTCAGGCGGGCGGCAATTTCCTCTTCGGCAGGCGGCACAAGTTCAAAGGAAATGGGCGTATCGCGCACGATTGGGGCGTAAATGTTGCTTATGGCTGCTGCGTCTTGGGGCCTTGCAAGTCGAAGGTTTGGATTCATGCTAGCGTTTCCCTATGCACGGGCGAACCTTGGCGCCCGCCTGCTACTGAAATAAGGAGCCGCCTCTACGCGCCGAAGAGAGGCGGCCCAAAATGGCGGCTATGGAATTGCGGCAAAGGGCTGCCTTCTACCAGCGACCGCCACCGCGGTCTCGGTAGCCTCCCCCCTGTCCACCACGTTCCTCTCGCGGGCGCGCTTCGTTCACTCTTAATGAACGCCCACCCATTTCCATGTCATTCAGGGCTGCGATCGCGGCATCGGCCCCGTCATCTTCCATCTCCACGAAACAGAATCCGCGAAATCTACCTGTTTCCCGGTCGGTGATCATGGCGACGCTTACAATATCACCGTGAGGGGAAAACAGACCCCGGACTTCCTCTTCAGTCGCCGAGTAAGGCAAGTTGCCCACGTAAATACGCTTGGTCATTTGTTTGGCTCCCCAACCGCTGCTCCACCCTACCGCGTACCGCGTAACCGTCCCGGACATTTTGAAGTCTGGAGATATTGGGGGCTATTTGACTCAGTCCACCGTTACGTTCCTCTCCACGAAATCAAACCTTCGTTTTCGATCTACGACAGTGGCGCTTTTTAGTGGTATGTTGTATCCGATGGCCCCTAGTATGCCTCTTTTAATCCGATCTGTCTACCTCCTGAAATGCAGGCAAATTCCTCCAAGTCGACACTTCGCCCGCGTTCCGTAGACCTTGAGTTGCCTTCGTAGTCAACCTGTCGAAATGATGCCTGCCATATGCATTTGGAATTGGCAGATCGGCGATGGTAAAATAGCGCTGCCATCAGATTGAGTTGACTATTTTCCGCGTCCGTGAACAGGGAATTGACAGGCATTTGGCCTGTATCGCTTTGCAATACGGGGTTGGAATTTCTACGGAAATTGAGTGCCGCCGAAGTTCCTGGTCAATTCAAGAGGGGTCGGTGCCAGCAGAATCGTTTGGGGCCTGCCAACCGAGGCTCGACAAGAATTCGCGGTCTTCCTGGGTAAGGTGCCCTGCTGCAGCAGCGCGCACCAACAGATCAGGACGTCTCTCGAGGGTGCGCAGGAGGGAATGTTGACGTCGCCAGCGTTCAACGTTTGCGTGGTGGCCACTGGTCAACACCTCCGGTGTGTCTTCCCCTCGAAAACTCGCAGGTCGCGTATACTGTGGCCCTTCCAGGAGGCCGGACATACCATCCGAAAAACTGTCATTTTGGGCGCCCGAGTCGTGACCTAGCACGCCAGGCAGCGTCCTGGTCACAGCATCAATAACCGCCAGGGCAGCGATTTCCCCTCCACTAAGAACAAAGTCGCCAATACTGAGCTCATCCGTAATCAATTGGGTACGAATCCGTTCGTCGACACCTTCATATCTCCCACAAATCAGCGCCAAACGACTATGAGAACTGAGTTCCGCGGCAACGACCTGATCAAAGCAACGGCCTTGAGGCGAAAGAAGAATTATCGGCGTGGACAGCGGAATTGCGGGCGCCTCGACCGGATTCCAAGGGGGTAGTTCAGAATTAGCCTCCTCCTGCGATAAATGCCAACCATGAGGACGGCTCAAAACCGATTCGACAGCGCGTACTACCGGCTCGGGGCGCATTACCATTCCGCCGCCGCCGCCGTAAGGGTAACCGTCACAGGTTTGATGACGATCAGTTGCGTAGTCGCGGATATTGTGGAGCACTACTTGAAGAATGCCATTATTCTGTGCTCGGGCCAGTATGCTCTCTGAGAGAGCGCCTGCAATCATTTGTGGGAATAGAGTAAATACATCGAAGTGGATGGTGCGAGGAGCCTCCTCTTGAACATAGGCTTTTTCGGGCTCGTCTTCCGTTCGGTACTTCAGCACGTTACTCTGGGCCATGACTTTCTTTTGACGGCACTGGGCCTGGCCTACTTCCGCCGGCTGGCAGACTCTATGGTGGATGGCAGTTTCCATCCCCCGGGGCCGAACCGTTGGAAGCGGTTGCTAAGTCGAATTCGCTCCCTCATTGTAGCACAGCCGCGCGATTTGGAGTCAGACGAGTCCGCGGAAGCCGACACTTCGCAGGAGAGTAAGCGCTGGCAACGCTCCCCATTCCGGACCAGGTTCGCAATTGTCCTGACCGTCATTCTTGTCGGATTTCTATACCTGCCCCGCCGCCTGGCGGCCCCGGTTGCCTCCCAAGGGCTGAGGCCAGTTCCCGTGCCTGTACCCGCGCCATCCTCTGCCGTCGTGCTTCACATCACTGAATCGCAGAAGCAAGACGCTCAATTTGCCTCGACGGCAAGTTCAACCCGCGTCGCCGAACTGATACCGGCTTCACTATCGCAGGCGATGGATCGCCCTACAGTAGAGCTGGCTCCGCTGGCTCCGATGCTCGTACAAAGTGAAGAAGCTGCCGAACAATCGGTCGATATTGACGATTCAACCCATCGCGCTCCTCTCGCCCATGCATCTACATCACCGGACAGCCCTGCCTACATCGATCCCATCTATCTCCCCAATCCCGAAGACCTCATACAGTCCGATGTTGAAGGCGTACCGCTGCCGGAGCCATATAGTGACCAGCTCAACCCTACTATCAGCGATGAGTTCGTCTCTCGACCGCCGATGTTCGGGCAAGGCACGAAGCAGCCATTGGCCTTCAGCACTCCGGTACCGCCTTTGAGCTACGAACCGCGATTTGTCTCCAGGCCGCCAATGGGAGAATTGAATCTTCTGCGCGAGGAAATCGACAAGGCGCGGGATTCCCTGTCGTTTCAGGTTGATGAGGGCGCCGAAACAGGCCTGGTGCCGCGTTCACCGAGCGGGCCAGGCAGCATGTGGCCGACTTTCGAGCCGCCAAATCCAACCAGCGGCGAACACTTCTGGCTTGAATCGCCGTTCCCCGGTGGGTTCAATCAACTCTACAGCCCCGGTTACCAGTTCGGCAGCACCGGCGGCGGACGCTACCGAATCCACCACGGTGTCGACATTGGCAATCCCGTCGGCACCCCTGTGCTCGCAACCGCTTCCGGCGAAGTCATTCATGCCGGGCCCGACAATCCTGAGCTCCTCGGACCCTATAACGATTTCTACGGCAATTCGGTTGTAATTCGCCTTGACCGAGCGCTGACTACCACGCGCGGAGAGCAGGATGTATTTGTTCTATATGGCCACCTTTCCAGTGTGGAGGTTCAGGAAGGCCAATGGGTGGGGGCCGGTGACTTTCTGGGCGGCGTTGGCATGACAGGCATTGCGATTGGACCTCACCTGCACATGGAAGTCCGGATCGGCCAGAACAGCTATCTGCACACTGTAAACCCTGCACTGTGGATGAGCCCCGCAGCCTACACCGGTTCGGTTGCTGTCCGGCTACTTTCCGCAGCAGGCCGCACCTGGCCCGGCGTTCAGCTCTCCCTTTACCGGTATGAGGAGACAGGCGTCCGCTGGTACCGCGTTATTGAAACCTATCCCGAACAGGAAAGCATCGGCCCGGACCCATCTTGGGGCGAAAACGGAGCCTTAAGCCACATCCCCGCTGGCAACTATCTCATTTCAGGCTATGTGAACGGCGAGGAAGTCAGAGAAGACATTACTGTGCGAGACGGTGAAACGACTTTTGTCGAACTCCGCACTCTGCAGTAGAGTAGCCTTTGACTTGAACAAAAGGTTGGCCAGGAACTATTGCCGTCCGTTCCATTCACTTGAGGCTTTATTTCCTGGTGCTGACTGATTCTCGGCAGGTAAATCTCTAAGAGTTGCTGCCTCGCCCGCTTTTTGTCTTTTCTCTGCCGATAGAGGAAAGACAAACTCGGCGAGGTTCTTATGCGCCCTTGACATACTGAAGGTCAAGATGGATTTCTTCAAATCACTTTTCAAGTATACCCTTCCATATCGCAAGCCCCTGCTGGTAACCGTAGTCAGTATGATCCTGCTTGTTGGCGTCCAGCTCTTTGCCCCCTGGTTCATTCGTGAGCTGATCGCGACCGTTCGGACGGGGAGCTCTGACGCCCTCTCCTCCAGTCTCGTAACGCGCCTCGCCCTCTTAGCCTTGGCCATTTATGCAGCAAGGGCCGGGCTGGAATTCTTACGCAGTTACATGGCCCATGTTGCCGGTTGGGGCGTGGTCGCTGACGTGCGTGTCGCCCTCTATCGGCACCTCCAGCGGATGTCGCTGCACTACTATGAAGATAAGCAAACCGGCCAGCTGATGTCGCGCGTTGTCAATGACTCGGATCTGCTGGAGAAGCTGATTGCCCACGCCGTGCCCGACGTGTTGGTGAATGTCCTGACCTTGGTGGGCGTTAGCACCATGCTGCTGATCATGAACGCGCAGCTGACGCTACTTACGCTGGTTCCCATTCCTCTCATCATCCTGGCAATGCGAGGCTTTGCCAAGTACGTACGCCCGGCCTTTCGCGAGCGCCAGGCTGAATTGGGTGAACTCAACGCCATCTTGCAGGATAATCTCTCCGGTATTCGCGAAATCAAGACCTTCACCCGCGAACGGACGGAATCAGAGCGAATCGGCGTCCGCATCGAGAACTATAAGCGCTCTCTTCTGCACGCGCTCAGGCTACTGGCAACCTTCGAGCCGTTTGTCCATTTCGCATCGGCGCTAGGCGTCGTTGTCGTAATCTACTTTGGAGGCAGATTGGCCCTGGGCGGTGAACTGCCGATCGAAGACCTGGTGGCCTTCTTTCTCTATTTGGAACTGTTTTACCAGCCTGTGCGGCATCTGAGCCATGCCTGGGAGGCGATCCAGGAGGCGCTGGCTGGAGCAGAACGCGTGAGTGAGCTTCTTAGCGAAGAGCCAGATATTGTCGACCAGCCCAACGCCATCGAGTACCCAGGACGGGCGAGAGGAAAAATTATCTTCGACAATGTCAGTTTTTCCTACCTGACCGACCAACCTGTCCTGCGCAACATCAATTTGAAGATTCCCGCCGCTTCCGTCGTCGCCCTGGTCGGTCCAACCGGTGTTGGCAAGTCGACGCTGGCCAGCCTGGTTCCCCGATTCTACGATGTGAACAAAGGGCGGATTTCGCTCGACGGACAAGACATCCGCGAATTGACTATCGAAAGTCTGCGCCGGCAGATCAGTATCGTTTTGCAGGATGTCTTCCTTTTCCATGGCACCGTGCGCGAAAACATCCTGTTCGGAAGGCCGGACGCCGCGGACGTAGAGATGAAAGAGGCGGCGCGTGTAGCCAACGCCGTCGAATTCATCGACAAACTGCCGGATGGCTATGATACCGTTATCGGCGAGCGGGGTGTGAAACTCTCGGGCGGCCAGAAACAGCGTCTGGCCATCGCCCGCGCCGTGCTCAAGGATGCACCAATTCTGATCCTCGACGAGGCGACTTCTTCTGTGGATACGGAGACAGAGTTACTGATTCAGCAGGCGCTGGAACGGTTGATGGAAGGTCGAACAACGTTGATGATCGCCCATCGGCTCTCCACCATCCGCAATGCCGACCAGATCGTAGTACTGCAGGACGAGGGCATCGCCGAACAGGGCAGCCATGACGAACTAATGGCAGTGGATGGCATCTATCGCCACCTCAATCTTGTACAATCCCGACTGAATGAAGAGGAGCCGGCTGTCGAGCAGCAACTGGCGTGGAGCTCCTCTGCTCGTCCTTTACCGGTCACCGCCTGAGTCGAGCAGCCGGCGAAGATTCTCCCCCATGATCAAGGCCTGATCCGCCTCAGTGATGAAACCGCAGTGGCTGCGGAAGCACTCGATGGCCTGCCTATAGGTCATGTTTCGCAGGCAAACCGGATAGTCGGAACCCCAGTACAGTCGCTCGGGACCAAAGGTTTCGTATAGCGGCAATACGATTTCCCTTATCGAATCTGCATAGGGAAAATCCCAGAAACCCTGCTTTGTAGAATAGTAAAACCCGGATACTTTGACACCGATATTGGGATAGCGCGCCGAGGCAAGTACCTGTTCCAGCCTCTCCTTCTCACCGACCCGGGGGTGTCCCATATGGTGGATAAAAATGGGCAGCTGCGGGAAACGCTCCGCAACTCTGTGCAGCGCGGCGGGGGGATGGGGGGGGCAGGGGGGCGTGGTGAGGGGGCGAGCAGGCGATGCTGCCGATCAGCCCCATCTCAGCCGCCGTTCCGAAAAACGCCAACCCGTCCTCTCCGTATAGCCAGCCACCATCGTCCTCGGCCTTCATATAGTGAGTGAATGCCGACAACGACCAGCGCTCCGCAGCCTGGCGGAGCCGCTCTGCCGCACCCGGCGTGTGGTACGTATCCGACCAACTGCAATCTACGTCCGCAACCTGGCGAATTCGTCCGGAGTAAAGGCGGCTCATCCGGGCGATGTAGTCATTATTATGTGGATTATGTTCGATCCCAGCGCAGACCAGGAATGCCTGGTCCACGCCGTTCACGTCCATTTCGTTCAGTAGTTGCTCAAACCGGCCCTTGCCGTGAAAGTCCGGCACGGGCGGTTCGTAAGGCCAGCGCTCCCACGCGTGGCAGTGGCTGTCGATTATCATAGGTGCATCATTCCGCGACTGCGAAGACAGGCTTCTCGAGAATCGTCTGTGTCTCGTAAATTGAGCCCCCGCGCAGGGCCTCCGGCAAGGGCATCAACACCGGCACATCGGCCAGCCGCGGGCGGTTGCAAGGTTCGCCGCGCAACACGCTGTCCGCATATGCCTCCCAATTCGGGTATCCCTGCAGATACCAGGAGTCCACGGAGCAGTATTGATACAGAAGCAATCTGCGGTGACGGGAGGAGACGTTCTTGGCGGATGCATGCAGCGTCCGCACATGGTGGATCGAAATGCCGCCGGCCTCCAGTTCAATAGGAACTGCTTTATCCGCGTCCGGCACCTCAACAGTGACGGCCCCGGCAAAGTGCCCGTCCTGGTGATGCGAATAAATCGGGCCCTTGTGTGAGCCGGGAATGACCAGCAGGCAGCCGTTCTCATACCGCATGTCGTCCATACTGACGCCGACCGCCAGCAAATCGTCATTGGTATGCGGATAGAAAGCCCAGTCCTGATGCCACTCTACAGGACTGCCGTATTCCGGTGACTTCATATTCAGCTTGTTGCCGTTCGTGCGCACACCAGGTCCGACGAGCTGCTCGGCAATATCCAGGATGCGAGGGTGCTGGAGACACTTCTTGTATACCTCATGCTGCATCACCGGATCCTTGAGCCGGCGCAATTTGGGCGACTCCGGCGTGTGACCTGGCTCAAGATCAAAAACATCGGTATGGTCAGTGACGCTGGCGCTGAGTTGGACGAATCCGTCGGTTACCCTGCGCAATTCCGCCACCTCGTCAGCTGAAAGGACGCCTTCCACCCCCAGGTAGCCGTTTTCGTGATAAAAGTCAATCTGTTTTCTGGAAAGCATGTGGATGCTCCTTGTGGATAGATTGGGCGAGCCGCGCTATGATTTCTTCAGTCGCTAAAGTGTGCCTCAAAAATATGGTTCGATCCACTCTTCCAAAATTTCAAGCCCGAAGCCCGGCGCATCGGAGGGGACCAGCCAACCGTCTTCTGCGACGGCCTGGCCGGGAATGCCCGCCGACTCCTGCAATGGCACGCCAGGCGCGGAGCCGATGAAGTACTCCAGCCAGGGAACGCAGGCAACGGCATGCGTGAAATGCTGGCCGAAAGGGTTGCGCCCTCCTCCGTGCAATATTACTTTCTTTCCAGCGGCGTCGGCGGCCGACGCGATCTTCAGACAGGTGCTCAGGCCGCCCACCCAATTTATGTCAGGCTGCAAAATGTCGACGACGTTGTGCCGCAACGCCCATTGGAAGGGCATATGGGTATACCAGTGTTCGCCGGTGGTCAGCGTCTGCCAGGGAATGCGCTCACGCACCTCAACGTGGCCGTCGAGGTCTTCTGAGAGGAGACACTCCTCCATCCACTTGAGCCGGTAAGGGCGCAGCGTCTCTGCCAGGCGAACCGTGTATTCGATGTCGAATGCCATCCAGCAGTCCAGCATCAGCTCGGCATCGTCGCCCACAAGTTCTCTGGCTTCGGCCACCATCTGCTCGTTCTTGCGCAAGCCGTCCAGTCCGTCCGCCGGGCCATAGGGGCAAGCCAGTTTGAACGCACGGAATCCCAGTTCCTTGTACCAGTCCAGATCGTTACCCGTCGAATAACAGAACTGTTTGTCCTTCTGCGGGCCCCCGATCAGACTGTAAACCGGCCGGCCCAGCACCTTGCCCTTCGCATCCCAAAGCGCCAGGTCCACGGCGCTCACCGCATAAGCAGCAAGCCCTACCGAACCGTACGGTTTCGTCATGCGAAACATCATGTCCGCCAGCCGCTGAATAGCCAGCCCGTCCTCGCCAATAAGATTGGGGGCAATGTGATCGTCTATGATTGCCGCAGCCACCCGCCCATTGTCGGTCAGTCCCAGGCCCCAGGTGCCGTCCTCAAGCGTTACCTTGCACCATACCGGTCCCCAGTGTTTCGGTGTCCAAAGGCTCCGGTGCCGCTTGACCTTGGGATACCAGGACATGGGATTAGCGACTTCCGCGGTCTCTGCCCAACCCTTGCGCCGCGGTTCAGTTCTTTGCTCAGGCTCAGGAAATCTTACTCGAACAGCCTGAATGTCAGTGATTCTCATGTCGACCAGTCTCCATGAAGATGGAACTGCCTGGTGAAATGCTTCTTTCTATCCGTCTTTCCCTTGTCTCATTCCGATTAGAGGCACGCCACTGAAGAAGCAGTGCCCTATTAGTTCTCGCCCTTGTTGGTTCTCGCCCTGTCGGTCCCGCCCTCGGCCCCCGCGTCAATCTCCTTTTGCAAGAGATGAAGCAGCTTTCGCCGCTCCTCCAAGCTGAGACCTGCCAGTATTTCGTCCGGGCTAAGGCCTGCCAGCCTCTCTTCCGGCGTTCCCGTTTCGAAAACGAGTTCTCGCATTCTCTTTCCGTAAGCCAGCACCTTCTCCGGGGTCAAAACTTCCGCCATGCCCGTATCTCCTTTCACATCGAGGTTTTGGGTCAAACCGAGAATATAGGCGTGAAAATCCGTCGACTCTGCGATACCTGATCTGGCCAGCGCAGCAAAACCTGAATCTCTTTCCTGCTTTCGGCTGGCAAAAAGCTTTACAAAGGCGTTATTTGCACTTGCCGGCAATCGGTTTAGCACCAGTAGCACCACACGACCCACAAGCGGGAGATTGCTTCGAAAGACACCTCTTTCCGATTCTTCGTATCCCCACTTAGCCAACCGGCTCCGCTGAGGCGTTTTTGCGCTCAACACGACCGGCAGGGTCTGTTCCTTTGGCAATTCTTGCACTTGACGGTAGAAAAGATCATAAGCAGCAGCCTGGAGAAGCCCGTCTTCGGTCACCGATTCAGTGTACTTGAACTCAATCAGGATGTGAGCCGCCGTACTATCACGTATACCGTCCGGCAATCGCGCACGTTGTGCTCCGTTCCAGGCCGCACCCTCTCGCCTCAGGAGCAAAATGTCTACTCTGGGGGACTCGCTAAGGATGCTCGACTCCGTCGTGACAGTTACTTTGACCGAAGCCAAGTTCAACTGCATGCCTGAGCCAAGAAGCCTATGGTACTGCACGCGCGCTTTATTCGTTGCCATGATTGGGGGAAAATATGGCTCGAACCGCTAATGTATTCCACGGAGACCTGACCAATTCACAATGGTCAGCAATCCGCCGTCGGATTCCATTGCCTCTGCCCCAACCTGACGACCGGGGTAAACGACGCAGTGCCTATCCGCGCCTAAACGGTACTTGATTTCAGGGCTGTTGTCAAAGCGAAGTTGCGCCGCAAGCGGGGGGCCCAGGAAAATAATGAAGTCGGTCCTCATGTAAGGGACAGAATCGCCAAACTGCGATATAATCGCCCGGAACCGACCGGTTCTCGAAGGTATACGCGCCGCCCAAATGGCCCGACCAATCTGCCCGATCTCTATGTCTTCACAACACCTTGGTGATACCATAAAAGTGCGCCCCGACGAGCGGCTTGACGAACACCTCGTCGCGGAATTCCTCCTCGGCAAACTGCCTGGCTCGGAGAATCCCTTGACCGTTCGCCAATTCGGCGGCGGCGCGGCCAATCTCACCTACCTCCTTGACTATGGCAGCCATGAGTACGTGTTGCGCCGCCCTCCGCTCGGCCCTGTCGCGCCTTCCGCCCATGATATGGCCAGAGAGTCCAAGGTGCTGTTGCGTCTCTGGAAGGCCTTCCCGCTCGCCCCCCGGGCTTACCTGTTTTCTGATGACGAGTCGATAGTCGGCGCACCTTTCTTCGTGATGGAGCGACGTCAGGGCATCGTCGTTCGCACTTCGATTCCTGCCGTCTACGATGCTTGGAAAGATGCTCCAGTGCACATGAGCAGAACGCTCGTCGAGACCCTCTCAGATCTCCACGCGGTTGATTTCAACGCTATAGGTCTAGGGGATTTAGGTCGACCGGCCGGTTTCATCAGGCGCCAGATCGATGGCTGGTGGCGGCGCTGGCAGGCGGCGAAGTTGGAGGAACTGCCTGCAATGGACGCGGTCTATGACTGGCTGAGAAGCAACGAACCACCGGAGGCCGCACCAGCCTTGGTCCACAACGACTATAAGTTGGATAATGTCATGCTGGATCCAGCGGAACCAGGACGTATCGTCGCAGTCTTTGACTGGGATATGTGTACGCTCGGCGATCCCCTTTCCGACGTAGGCGCATTGCTTGCTTGGTGGTGCCTGCCCGACGATCCCCCGCACTTTCGGGCGATGGCCATGATGCCGCTTGACGACCGTTTCCTGCGGCGTGAGGAGCTTGTCGCCCACTACGCCCAACATAGCGGGCGCGACCTTACCGCCATTCACTTCTATCATGCGCTTAGCCTGTTTCGAGTAACCGTAATCATCGCCCAGATCTATGTCCGCTACGTGCGCGGCCAGACACTGGATGAGCGATTCGGAGCCTTCGGTCCGCGTATCCCCGCAGCTGCCCAGGCTGCCCTGGAAATAACAGGAAACCATTGAGACGAGGCGAAGTGCCAATGAGACGCTCTCCGTCTGAAATATCGCCAGGATTGACGTGTAGTTCCGGACTGACTATCATTTCTGAAAAAGAGACCATCTTTCATCCACTTAGGAAGGAGCGCTAGACGTGCAGGAACACAAAATCTCTATGCTTGGCACCGGCCTGATCGGCATGTTCTACACCATGGCCCTCAACGGCGGACGAGGGAAAGACCGTGTGCAACTCGTTTACTCCCGCTCGGCAGAACGGGCCAAGGCATTCGCGGAGGAATGGGGCATCCCCGCTTGGACGACCGACCTGACCGAAGCCTGTACCTCCAATGACATCGATACGGTTGTCATCGGGCTGCCCAACCACATTCACGAAGAGTGCGTCAACCTGGCCGCCGACGCCGGCAAGGCCATTCTCTGCACGAAGCCCCTCGGCCGCACCGCTGCAGAAGCCAAACGAATGATGGACAAAGTCGAGGCGACCGGAGCCTTCGGTGGCTATCTCGAAGACCTCTGCTACACGCCCAAGACCCTGAAGGCCATCGCCTCCGTCGAAAACGGCGCCCTCGGTGATGTAACCTGGGCCTGCTCGCGCGAAACGCACCCCGGGCCACACAGCGACTGGTTCTGGGACCTCGAACAGGCCGGCGGCGGCGCCATCGTCGACCTCGGCTGCCACTGCATAGAAATCGTCCGCAGCTTCATCGGCAAGGACATCCGGCCCGTCGAAGTCATGTGCTGGGCCGACACCCTCGTCCACCCCATCGACGCCGAAGACAACGGCATCGCCCTCATCCGCTTTGAAAACGGTGCCATCGGCCAGTTCGAAGTCAGCTGGACTTTCCGCGGCGGCATGGACCTGCGCGACGAAGTAGCCGGCACCGAAGGCACTATCTGGCTCAATCATTTCCTGCGCACCGGTTATGAAATGTACACCAGCGGCGCCGGCGCCGGCTACGTCGCCGAAAAGGCCGAATCGGAGAGTGGCTGGCTCTTCCCGGTTGGCGATGAAGTGGTCGAATTGGGCTATAGCGACATGTTTGACGACATGTTCAACGCAATCGACCAGGGCACCCAACCCAGAGAAAACTTCTACGATGGCTATGTCGTAAACGCCGTCATCGATGCCTGCTACCGTTCCGCATCCTCGCGCCAGTGGGAACCAGTGGAGCTGGAAGTCTGGCGTGGCCGCGAAAACGTCCCCCTCATCCGTGACAGTCGCGGGCAGGAGGCCGCCGCCGCAACTGAACCCGACGCGGCCAAAGCGCTCGCCGCCGCGGCCGGTCTGACAATCCTGAAAACAGAACGGATGCCGGGCGGCCAGGTCAAGGTCATCATGAAGAATGAAGAGACAGGTGAGCTCAGCCAGGAAATCATCGAGAACGCTTAGTCCCTGCCAATGTCACTGATCAGACCTTTCCTCCAGGAAGAAGCCTTCCTCCAGGATGTGCAGGATGCAACCGGCGACGAACGCGTCCTGCACATCTGGTGGCTGGGCCAAAGCGGCTTTCTCCTCAAATGGCAGAGACGCGTCCTTCTCTTCGATCCTTACCTCTCCGATTCCCTCACCACCAAGTACGCCGCCTCCGACAAACCCCACATTCGAATGACCGAACGTGTTGTCGCGCCCGACTGCCTAAACTTCGTCGACATAGTCACGTCAAGTCACAACCACACCGACCATCTCGATGGCGAGACCCTCGGTCCTCTGATGAAAGCGAATCCGGACCTGCAGTTCGTCATCCCAGAAGCCAATCGAGCTTTCGTAGCCGGGCGGCTTGCTTGCGATCCATCCTGGCCAGTGGGCCTGGATGACGGAGACTACAGAGAGGTAGGCGCCTTCAGCTTTCACGGAATCGCCGCCGCCCATGAAGAACTGGAGAGGGACAAAGAAGGCAGGTGCAAGTTTCTCGGCTATGTGGTGCGCTTCGGCCCATGGACCGTCTATCACAGTGGTGACACGATCCACTACAGCGGGTTGGTGGAACGGCTGACGCAATTCAACGTGGATGTGGCCATCCTGCCAATCAACGGCAGCAGGCCGGAGAGGAGAGTTGCCGGCAATTTGAATGGGAGCGAAGCCGCCGCGCTCGCGTGCGCGATCAACGCAAAGCTGGCGATCCCATGTCACTACGAGATGTTCACCTTCAACACCGCGCCACCGGACGCCTTTATCGCCGCAGCGGCCGCGTTGGAGCAGCCGGTAAGCGTGCTGCGGGCAGGAGAGCGCTGCACGGTCCAAAAGTCGGCCGTCGGCGCTATGACGAGTCGATCAGGCGACTGACGGCCTCTCGTGACAGTGAATCTAGGGGTCTGTCCGGAGTAGAGACCACAGTGGCTGCGACCGCGTTGGCAAAGCGCGCTGCTTGCTCTATGGAAGCCCCGTCCTGGACCGCCAGCAGAAATCCGGCATTGAAGGAATCGCCCGCGCCTACAGTTGTCTGAACGTCAACGGAGAATCCGGGCACAAGAGTCGGCTCGCCCGTCGTGTCCGCAGAAGCGCCAATCCGTTCCAGAACCACTGCGCCTGCCGCCCCCCTTTTTACGACTACACAACCCGCGCCGCCCTCCAGGATCGCAGCCATCCCCGCGGCCAACTCTCTTCCACCAGTACAGACCGATAACTCGTGCTCGTTACAGATGAAAAAATCAGTTTGTGCCAGCAGAGGCCGCAGTTCTTCCAGCCGGGCCGGCGCGCCGATCGCCGGGCCAATGTCTACCGCCGTACGCGTGCCGACCTGGCGGGCGTTTCGAAACAGAGAGACCGCGCCGTCAGGCCGCAGACCCGGCATGATCGAGTAGCTCGTCAACAACAACATGTCCGAGCGCCCTACTACAGAAAGGTCGATCGAACTGTCGTCCACGCGTCTATTGGCGCCTTCGTGATGAAATGCCAGCCGATTCTGTTGCCGGTCGCTGAGGATGAGCGTCGTAGCAGTGCCCATTCCCGGATAACGCCTGACGCCTCCCATGCCCACGCCCACATCAGCCAGTTGCGCCGCCATCCACTCGCCCAGATGATCCTCGCCCAAGCCGCCGACCAGTTCCACAGGCGAGCCCAGGCGCGCAAGAGCATACGCCGAATTGGCCCCGTTCCCCCCCAGCGAAGTCCTCAGCGGCGCATCGTGGAACACGAGACTGTCGACGGTGAACTCGTCCCCCTCACTGCGCGGCATCGCCGCCAGATTCGACACGAAAAGATCAACGGTCGCGGTGCCAATAACAGTAAACATGGTGTTGCTGCCCCCTGGAAGAATCGAGCCGGTCTGACAGCTGGCTCGAAATCGGTTCCGGCCCAAAAATCGCACTCTGTCAATCTCAGTTCATTATTCTATAGCCGATCTCTACCGCAGTGAAACAGCCTTGCCTCCCATAGTGTATCCCAAAATGAGGGTGAGCTCTCCCATACCTCTTTCTACAACCATGCCGCGGTCAGTTCCAGTTCCAATCTCCGGCATACAAAGTGCTGTCAATCTCTCCTTGCATATGGGCGGTCGGGCCTTCGGCCCTCCCTTGTGCAGGGGCTGCGCCCCCGCAACGCCCCCCTACAAAAACATGCCTCACCGACCGTGTTTACACTTCCCCAGCATCGTGTCTGGCGAACGGAGTCTACTCCCCCGCTTGCCGCTTCAACCCACCGACCACCGACCTCCAACCGCAGAAGTTACTGATCACTGATCACTGACCACTGACCACTGCAGTTCCGCGCCCCCGCAACGCCCCCCTACAAAAACATGCCTCACCGACGGTGTGCATTCTTCGCAACGTGTCGGCTGGCGAGCATGGCGGCGGCTGTACACCGGTTGTGTCACCAAGAGCCTGAATGGTTCCAAGGATGACTGGCCGGTCAACTACTGTGGCTCAGTAGTAACTTCGCAGAGAGAAAAGCGCCAAAATCGGTATCGCTGCCAGACGTAAACGAGCGGGTTGGATAACTGGCTTTCTCCTGAAAGTTCTCTCCCAATAGGATGCGATTGCCCTGAGATTCGGGTAGAAGTTCCCCTTGTGGGCCCAAATCGTGTGTTATAATAGCTTCCAGAATGAGTTGCGTTTCCTCTGACCCTGAGAAGCCACGACTCCCGCCAAAAGAAAATCTGAAGCCGAAGGAGGGCAGCTGTACGTCTGTGAACTGCCCATTCTTCATCTTCCGATACCTATAGAAGACGGCGAGGGAACGTCTGCGTACTCACCCTTGTAAGGGCCTGCAAAGAGGAAAAACGCCGACATAATCCGTCGAATCGCGACCGAACCCAAGGCAATTGCAACGAATTGAAACAAACCTCGTGAGGCTGCCTGAATCGGCTGGAGGAAGAGTCTGCGAAATCAAGAAAAAAGTCCACAAAAAAATAAATTCCGTCGACTTGGATCGACCTGGATCGACCTGGATCGACTTAGATCGACCAAACCAGGACAATTGCATCGACTTGAGACTAGGCCTCATGAGGCAGCCTGAATCGGCTGAAGGGACCGTCTGCGAACTCAAGAAAAAAGTCCAAAAAAAAGAAATCCCGTCGACCTAGGTCGACTTACGTCGACTTGGGTCGACCAAACCAGGACAAGTGCATCGACTGGAGACTAGGCCTAGTGAGGCTGCCTGAATCGGCTGGAGGAAACGTCAGCGAAATCAGGAAAAAATTCCCAAAAAAAGCAATCCCGTCGACTTGGATCGACCTGGATCGACCTGGATCGACTTAGATCGACCAAACCAGGGTAATTGCATCGACTTGGGATTAGGCCTCGTTAGGCTGCCTGAATCGAATAAGTACCCCTTGTGGGCCCACAAGGAGGGCCAGCTTTGTGGACATTCTAGGCGCACGAACTGAGAAGCCACTGCTCTCGCCCAAAGAAAACTTGCAGGTGAAAGCGGTCAGCTGAAACGCTGCGAAATTCCCCCAAATAGTCCTCCCGGTATCCTTCAGGGATGGCGAGGACCTGTTCGGTAAGACGCAAAAGAGCGTCCCAAAAAACTGAAATTGGCGCGACATACGTATACATTTGTATACATAACGCGACATTTGTAGACATTTCGCGGCCAGAACACGGGCAAGTGAATCCAGTAATGACGAGTACCCGTTGACGTTTGTCACCAAGGCGATTGGCGGAAGCAAAATGCTCTGCCGCCAAGGGCCGCGCATAGAAAATCCGTTACGCATTCGGTGTTCTTCGCGGCCCTTCGCATCGCTTCGCCGATCGATTGGTTCTGTCTACTGCAACACGCAAGCGAGAAAAATCCCTGGCAGAAACTCTCGTCCAACGCGCATACGAGACATCCTGCATCGGTAGGGACCCAGTCACAGCACATCAGGCAAGTCCAGTAAACTGCAACTCAGGCAACCCGAAAACGCTCGTAAACGCTCATGATCTCTCGTAAACTCTCGTCCAACACACGCATGAGAATGCCTGCATCGGCAAGGCACCGCTCACAGCCCATCAGGCAAATCTCATGAACTGCAGTTCAGACAACTCGACATCGCTTATTAACGCTCGTAAACGCTCATGATCTCTCGTAAACTCTCGTCCAACACACACATGAGAATGCCTGCATCGGCAAGGCACCGGTCACAACCCATCAGACAAATCTCATGAACTGCAGTTCAGACAACTCGACATCGCTTATAAACGCTCGTAAACGCTCATGATCTCTCATAAACTCTCGTCCAACACATACATGAGAATGCCTGCATCGGCAAGGCACCGGTCATAGCCCATCAGGCAAATCTCATGAACTGCAGTTCAGACGACTCGACATCGCTCATAAACGCTCGTAAACGCTCATGATCTCTCGTAAACTCTCGTCCAACACACACATGAGAATTCCTGCGTCCCATCAACAAGATGAATCTGACGCAAACGATCCACGATGAATGGAATGCCCGAATCAGCCCCCAAGACTCTCGCATCTACCGTGAATTCCGACTTGCTCTCCGATGCTGGTTTGCTCTTGACTTCCACACGCTACCACTGGAGCTTCAAGAACTCAGTCCACTGGAATCTTGTATGAGGACGACAGTAGCACCAGTCAAGGCCAGGCGCAGCACAACTTGACCATCTTGCTCCGCTTGGCTCTCAAACCCTTTCGCAAAGAGAAAAGCGCCAAGACCGGCATTCCTGGCAGATGTAAACGAGCCGGTCGGATAACTGACTGTCACCTGAAAGTTTTCCCCAACAAGGTGTGTATGCCCAGTTCTCAACGCAGGAGTGCCCCATTTCGGTGCCCTGCGTGTGATAAAATAGCGACCGAAATTCAGACGCCCTGGCCCTGGCGAGTCATGACTCTAGCCCGGGGAATACCTTAAGGTGAACGAGGCCCGCTGAAGATCAGAGAGTTTCCGAGAACGAAACTGCCCATAGTCGCTCAAAGACGGCGAGGAACTGTATTCGAAGCCTGGCAGAGTAGCTGAGAATTTCTTTTGGCGCGACATTTGTAGACATAAACCGTTCCAACCCAAGGCAAATGTATCGCCTCTGAACTAAGCCTCGTTCTGCTGTCTGAATCGTGTTGCCGCCTGACTCGGAAGGGACTTCCCTTTTGAGCGCACTTCGTGGGCTATTTCGGCGTGAGTCTTACGCTTCCGCTACCCTGTATTTTTTTGCATGCAGAACTTAACACTGTTACACTCGGTTTCCAGCATGCGTTGCTCACCAGACCAATGAGGGCAACGCTTATTCAGGTCAGCTTGCTGTGATGCGGACTGCCGAGCAGTTCCTTTTGCAGTGTGGGCTTGGCCCACTTTCGCTGATTGCTGCGTCTCCCCCGCAAAGATCAGTTGAACTGCGCCAGAGCGTGGCTCTTGCTCTGCGTTTCAACTTTTTCCGCCAAGAAATACATTCCAATTTCGTAGAAGCATCTCTGCCTGTTGCTAACTGCCGGGCCCTGCTGCCAAGCAGAATCCGGTTTTCCATATAAGAGACTAAGGTTCAAAAAGTATCCATTCACCCAAAGGAGGAAGACTACATGACAAGACGAACTCCCAGCCGACGTGACTTTCTACAAACGACAGCCGTAGTTGCCGGCTCAGTGGCGTTGGCCGCCTGCGCCGCGCCCGCGGCCGCGCCTGCTGCTGACGGCGACGACTCCGCTGCAACAGAACCGCAGACCATCTCGTGGTGGTACGCTTGGGGCAATCTGGATCCGGCCGTAGAGTCAATCTCGCAGCTCGAAAGCTTCCAGGCGCACGTTGGCGAAAACACGACTCTCGACTATCGCGGCAGCACCAACAACGAAGCCGTTCTGACCGCACTGGCGGCCGGCGACCCGCCCGACGGCGGCTCAAACATGGACTATCCCGGCCTCTGGGCCCGCGGCGTTTGTCTGGCCGTCAATGACATGGTCGACTCCAGCGAAATCATCGATCCCGGCAACGTGGTCGATGCCGTCTGGCAAGGCGGGTACTACGGCGCCGATCTGATCGGCGTTCCCTCGATCGAGTCCTTCCTCTGGTATGGTCTAAACTATAACGCCCAGCATGTTGAAGAAGCCGGCCTCGACCCGGACAACCCGCCGCTGACCTGGGAAGGCGTCCTCGAATGGCACCAGGAACTCTCCCAATTCGACGACGGCGGCAATGTCCTCCGCATTGGCCTTGACCCGATCGACGCCATGGCCGGCGAACCGGACTTCATCGCCACCTCCTACGGCCACACCTGGTGGAACGACGAAGAGCAGACCTTCCACCTGAATCACGAGCTTATGGCCCAGGGTATCCAGATGCAGTCCGAGTTCTACCGCTTCATCGGACCGGACAACTTCGCCGGGCTGCGATCGGTCGAAGGACAGGGCACCTGGGGCGCAGCCTTTAACGCCGAAGTACAGTCGATGATCATCGAAGGCTACTGGCACGCAGGCGAGACCACAATCCAGAAGCCCGAAGTGGCTGTCCATAACCGCGCCACCTGGGCGCCGGTCCCCTCCTTCCGCGAGGGCGCCAAGGTCATGGCCACCGGCCCCCACATGGTCCAGATCTACAGGGACGGGAAAAACCCTGACGGCATGTTTAAGGTCGCCGAGTTCCTGCACACCAATGAGCCCCTCGACATTATTTTCCATGAAGTTGGCTGGATAATGGGTATCGAGACCTGGCTCCCCACAATCGATCCCGATACATTCCCCGGTCTGCGCTTCTACATCGACAACATCGAAGAGGTCACCGACTGGATCGTTGGCCGTCGCTCCCCGATTCACTGGTTTGTCAATACGCAGCTCTGGGACCTGCGCGAGCAGGTCTACCGCGACCTGATCACGCCTGAAGAGGCCGTCGCGGAACTGCAGAAGCGTGCTGAAGACGAGTGGGAAGCCCAAGGGCTCTAGCGACTACTATCCAGCGGCCAGCGTCTCACGGCCTGGCCGCTGGACATTCTGAAAAGTGAAGGATCTCCTATGGCTGCAAGCACACAAAAGGTCAGCCGCTACACGCCTCAGGAATGGCGTAATCTTCGCCTTGGACTGATCTTCGTCTCGCCATGGGTCCTGGGCTTTCTCATCTTTACTATCTATCCCCTCTTGTCTTCGCTCTACTACAGTCTGACCCGTTACGACCTGCTGCGCCCGCCGGTCTTCTTGGGCGTAAAGAACTACGCCACCCTCTTCTTCGATGATCCCCATTTCTGGAACGTGATGTATAACACGCTCTACTATGTTGGCGTGAGTGTCCCCTTCGGCGTCGCCGTGGCCTTCTTGATTGCCAACCTGCTGAACTCCGATGTCGTAGGCCGTTCATTTTTCCGCGGCGTGATCTACGTCCCGTCCATCGTTCCCGCAGTGGCATCGGCCATGGTGTGGCAGTTCCTGATGAATGTTCAGTATGGCGCCATCAACGGTATACTCCGCTACTTTGGCCTGCCCATCATCCCATTTCTCTCTAACCCGGGCTGGGCCAAACCGTCGCTGATTCTTGTCGCCATTTGGGCACAGGGGGCCGCCGTAGTCATATTTCTTGCTGCGCTGCAGGATGTCCCTCGCTCTCTATACGAGGCCGCAACAGTTGACGGCGCAAATCTGTGGCACAGGTTCCGCAATGTCACCGTTCCCCTGACGTCCCCAATCATTCTCTTCAATCTGATAATGGGCCTGATCGTCGCTTTCCAGGAATTTACCGTTCCCTGGCTGCTTACCGAGGGCGGCCCCATGAACTCTACCGAGTTCTACCTTGTTCACCTCTATCGCAATGCATTTGAATACTTGAGGATGGGAAAGGCTTCGGCACTGGCCTGGATTCTCTTCCTGATCATCGTTTCATTTACAGTCGTCATTTTTAGGTCCTCTGCCAGGTGGGTCTACTACGGAGGCGACAAATGACCTCAATCGCCTCCGAAAACAGAACCGCACCCGCGCCCAAATATCACTATGACTCCGGCAGAAGGTGGCAGACCTTTCTGCTCGAATTCGCCAAGTACGCTATTCTCATTCCGCTTACAATTAGCTTTGCCTTCCCTCTCTACTGGATGATCAGTTCCGCGCTCAAGGTGGACTCCCAAGTCTTTACCGTGCCGCCCATCCTGTTGCCCTACCCAATTCACCCAGAGAACTTTATAAAAGGCTGGCAAATCCTGCCTTTTACGCGCTACGCCGTCAACTCGGTTGTATTCTATACGGTCCCCGCAGTCGTGTTTACCGTCCTATCCTCGACAATCGTTGCCTACGGATTCTCCCGCCTTCGTTGGCCGGGACGAGATACCATGTTTTGGCTGGTCGTGATGACAATG
This sequence comes from Caldilineaceae bacterium bin5, assembly GCA_002238445.1. Lineage (GTDB taxonomy): Bacteria > Chloroflexota > Anaerolineae > Caldilineales > Caldilineaceae > Bin5. The sequence goes on along the minus strand of MPML01000001.1, from coordinate 81,131 downwards.
ATGCTGCCCTGGGCCGTTACCATGGTGCCGCTCTTCATCACCTTCAAGTGGCTCGGATGGCTCGACACCTACCGCCCACTCGTCGTGCCCGCGCTCTTCAGCCATCCATACATCGTATTCCTGCTTCGCCAGTTCTTCATGACCCTTCCCGAGGAGCTTTCCGACGCTGCCCGCATCGACGGAGCCAGCGAGTTCGGCATCCTCTTCCGCATCATCCTGCCGTTGACCAAGCCTGCCCTGGCCGTGGTCGCGCTCTTCCGATTCCTTTGGGCCTGGAACGACTATCTAGGTCCCCTGATCTACCTTCGAGACGAGAATCGCTACCCGCTCGCCCTCGGAATCGAGCAGCTTTCACGTCGGGCCAACGACATAGGCAATTTCAGCAATGGCATCCCCTACCTGATGGCCGTTAGCACGCTCGTCGCACTCCCAATCATCGTAACTTTCTTTTTCGCCCAGCGAACCTTTATCGAAGGTATCTCAGTAACAGGGCTGAAGGGTTAGGAAGCAAGAGCGGCCGATAATGCGCACTTTCTTCCCCACTCTTCTCGTCGCGGCACTCCTCCTTTCCGGCTGCTCGGCGGGCCTCGCCTACGAGCGCCTGTCCCACTCGCCTCCCTCATTTCAGCAACCAGTCAGGCTCCAAGTCAACGCCTTACCCTTGACTCCCCGCTCCGAAGGGCCCGCCCAGACCGGCACGCAATCACGCCCCTGCACCGGCGGCTTCGTCGAACACCAACTCCCTCACATTACCGGCACAGCCTTCGAACGCGTCACCTACTTCACCAGCAACGGCGCCGGCCTCGCCGTCGGCGACCTCGACAACGACGGCGACGAAGACTTCGTCCTCGCCAACCTGCTCGGTCCCAACCAGATTTTCTGGAACGAAGGCGACTGGCAGTTCCGCCCGCAGCTCCTGCTCGACGGCAGCCCGCGCGGGCTCGCGCTCGTCGATGTAGACGGAGACGGTTGGCTCGACATTACCGCCACCAGCCGCTCAGGCATCTTCCTTTACTGGCGCAACAGAGGCGGCGAGGACAGTGCAACGCCCTTCACCAGCGAACAGGAGCCGGGACGCCTACAAGGTGTCAACGGCTTCGCTTACTCGCAGCAGTGGGGCGACCTGGACGCTGACGGCGACCTCGACCTTGTCACCGCATCCTATGACGCCTCACTCGAGAAACAGATAGGCCGTCGCGCCCTGGATGCCACAGACCAGAACGGAGTATTTGTCTACAAAAACAATAACGGAAGCTTCGCGCCCACCCGCCTCGCTTCACGCGCGCAGGGGCTGGCGCTCCACCTCCAGGATCTGAACGGCGACCGCCTCCCCGACATTCTCGTTGGCAACGACTTCGACGTGCGCGATATCGCCTTTCTCGGCCAGCGCAACGGCGGCTGGCTCACGACCGAACCCTTCGCCACAACCACTTTCAGTACCATGAGCTTCGACAGCGGTGACCTCGACAACGACGGCCAGATGGAGCTGTTCGCCGCCGACATGCACCCCTATTCCGAAGATCCGGAAATCATGAACCAGTGGCTACCAGTAATGGAGACCATGCCTCCTCCCAGCCCCGAAGACGGTCCCCAGGTGATGGCCAACGTCCTCCAGGAACGGCAAGGCGACGCCTGGTCGGACCAGGCCGAAAACTGGCGCATCCCCTTCAGCGGCTGGAGCTGGTCCGCCCAATTCGGCGATCTGGATCAGGACGGCCTGCTCGACCTGTACGTCGTCAACGGCATGACCGCCATGGAGATCTTCCGCCACCTGCCCGGCGACGAACTGGTCGAGGAAAACCAGGCCTACCGCAACGACGGAGGCAACAGCTTCACGCCCGCACCCGAATGGAAGCTGAACAGCACCGCCGGCGGCCGCGGCATGAGCATGGCCGACTTTGACGGCGACGGCGACCTCGATGTGTTGATTAACAACCTGCGCTCCCCGTCCCAACTGTTCGAGAACCAGTTGTGCAGCGGCAAGTCCCTCCTGGTCGATCTGCGCCATCCCGGCAACGGCAACACACGCGCCCTGGGCGCCGAGCTTCTACTGCATACCTCGACCGGCGTCTATCGCCGCAGTGTGCACGCAGCGGGAGGCTACCTGTCCGGCCGCAGCGCCCGCCAGCACTTTGGAATGCCCCCTGCCAGTAGTATCATCGCCTTGGAAGTGCGCTGGCCGGACCGCGTCGTCACGCTGATCGATGTGCAACCGCTTCAACCGAACAGCCTACTGACAATCACCCGCCGCACCGCTGAAACCGAGCCAATCGCCCCAAGCGACGCCGGCCCACCCTGAGCGGTCTACGACCTTCACCTTTCCCCACCATAATGGACCAATCCTTGAACAATCCTTCTTACGAGCACAAATGGCAGATTCTGGCTGCCTTGGCAGGCGTCATCCTGACGGCATCCCTGGTCTTCAGTTCTGCCGCCGTCGTCCTGCCTTCCATCGTGCGCGAATTCAATATTGACTTTGACGTCGGTCAGTGGGTGCTCCTTTCCTACACCCTCGCCCAGACTTCAATCATGCCCATGGTGGGACGGCTGGGAGATATGGTCGGCAAGCGACCCATTTTCCTGGGCGGCACAATCGCCTTCATGATCACGTCGATCCTCCCCGGTCTCGCGCCCACCATCGAGCTGCTGCTTTTCTTCCGCGTCCTGCAGGCCGTGAGCGCGGCGTTCGCCATCACCCTGAACTACGGCATTGTCATCGAAAACTTTCCCTCTTCCGAGCGCGGCAAAGCACTCGGCGCTTTCGGCGCGATCTTTGCGGCTGGAAGCATCGTCGGACCCATGCTCGCCGGAGCCCTCTTAGAAACACTTTCGTGGCGCTGGATCTTCTTTGTAGGTCAGCCTTTGAGCGCAATCAGCCTGGTTTTGGCCTGGCGCTATCTGCCTAAGACTCGCCCCACCGGCCGGGAGAGTTTCGACTGGACCGGCTCCTTCCTCCTTTTTGCGGGGCTTCTGGCACTTATGCTGTATCTGACATTTGGCGACCGCGTCGGATTCCGTTCTCCCGTCATGCTGGGACTGTTCGCAGTATCTCTACTCTCGATTTGGCAGTTTGTGCGTAATGAGGCACGCGTGCAGGATCCGCTTGTCGACCTTTCGCTGTTCCGGAACGCTCAGTTCAGCGTCAACTTGGCCATTCGGATCATTACAAATGTTGCAATGGGTGGTCTGTGGTTCTTGTTTCCATTCTATCTGAGCAATATCTTGCAGATTGAGCCTTTGCTTGCCGGCATGCTCCTGACAACTTTTTGGATCTGGTTCGGTGTGGCCGTGTTGGTTTCTGGCACCTTGTCCGATCGGTACGGCGTTCGACTGATCACAGGCGTGGGCTTGGCAATCCTGGCCTTCGGTTGCTACACCGTCAGCACACTCAGCGCCGCCAGTACAGCTGCGGACTTTGTTCTACGGGTCGCGCCAGTTGCCCTGGGCTTTGGGATCTCACATTCACCTACAAACAGCGCAGTCATGAGTTCTGTCCCCCGCGCAAGGCTGGGCATCGCAAGCGGGACCAACACGATCGGCCGCTTCTTAGGACGCACCGCCGGCGTGGCCGCACTCGGCGCCGTGTGGGCCAGCCGCGTCAACGCATATGCCGGGCCCGAACTCAGCGGCGCAGTGACGGAGGCAGCAGCCGCGCCCCAGATCGCGGCACTGCAAGATGTTGCCTACGCGGCCATGGCCCTGGTCGCCATCACCCTGGCGTTGATTGCATGGGAAACGCTCCACTCGCGTTCGGCCGCACGCCAGGTACCGGTTTCTTCGTAACCGACCCTGTTTCCCACCGCAGCGCGCACACCGCATCCTGCTACCTTTCGGCCCGCGGCGCGCGTCGACATTTCGGCCTAACTGTGGAAGACAGAATCCACGCCCCGGAAATCCGCTGGCCGGATCCTTTCTTGTTGTTGTTTACGGCCAACGTCTGCAGCCGCACAGCATACAAACGGCCGTGCGTTCCCACTAATCGTCCAAGAAGCGGCCCTTGGTCCTCGGACCGTTCTACTCACCCTACCCAATAAGGTGTATGTCTCCGCCCGCAATGGCTAAGCCGACTGTTCAACCCTCTATCGAGCGCAAGTGGCATATCTTCGCTGCTCTAGGTTCAGGTATCTTTCTCGCCTCTTTCGACGGCGGTGTCGTCAGAGTGGCGCTGCCCACGCTCGTAACCGAATTCAACGTCGACTTCGCGCTTGTACAGTGGGTCGTGCTCTCCTTCTCGCTCACGCAGACAGCGATCATGCTGGGCGTGGGCAGGCTAGGCGATATGGTGGGCAAGAAGCCGATCTTCCTCAGCGGCACGATCGCATTTGCCATCAGTTCCGTCCTCGCAGGCCTTGCGCCCAATATCGAGCTCCTCCTCTTTTTTCGCGTGCTTCAGGCAATCGGCGGCGCATTTGCCACTGCACTGAGTATGGGCATCGTAACCGAGACCTTCCCAGCTTCAGAGCGCGGAAAGGCGCTCGGCCTCTTCAGCGCCACCGTTTCGGTCGGTGGCATCGCCGGGCCGATTCTGGGCGGCGCTCTCCTCGAATACTTCTCCTGGCGCTGGATCTTCTTCGTTTCCCCTCCTGTCGGTTGTGTCAGTTTTCTTCTGGCCTTGCGCTACCTGCCCGGTGCCAACCCCGGGGGACGGCAGCGCTTTGACTGGGTCGGTTTTTCCACTTTCTTCGCCTTTCTGCTTGCGCTCATGCTTTTCCTGACCGTCGGCCAGCGCACTGGCTTTCGATCGCCAGCAATGCTAGGCCTCCTGGCTTTCTCACTGCTTTCTCTCACGCTCTTCATTCGTACGGAGTTGCGCGTGGCGGAGCCGCTCCTCGACCTTACTCTTTTCCGCAACACTCTCTTCAGTCTCAACCTGTCGATGCGCCTGATCAGTTTCATCGTTACAGGCGGCATCACGCTGCTCTTCCCCTTCTATCTCAGCAACCTACTGCAACTGGATCCTTCCGTCATTGGCCTGCTGCTCACAGCAACAATGGTTTTCTTCGGCCTGGCCTCACCAATATCCGGAATCCTTTCAGACCGCTTCGGGTATCGGCTTATCGCCACCGCCGGGTTGGTAATGTTTGCATTCGGCTGCTACACTGTCAGTACTCTCACTGCTGAGACTTCGATCATAGGATATGTTCTGCGAGTCTCACCGTTGGGCTTGGGAATGGGAATCTTTCAGTCTCCCAACAACAGCGCCGTCATGGGCTCAGTACCCAGAGAAAGGCTCGGCGTGGTAAGCGGCGTCAACGTGATCGGGCGCACGCTGGGAAACACGGCAGGAGTGGCCGCCTTGGGAGCATTGTGGGCAAGCCGGGTTCTGGTTTATGCGGGGCCCGATTTCGCGGGTGACGTGACTGAAGCAGTTGCTGTCGCGCAGACATCGGCCTTGCGGGATGTCTCATTCGTCGCGATGGCGATGGTTGGAGTGGCGCTGGCGATGAGCGTTTGGGGGCTGGTGCGTGGGCCGGCACTCCTGCAAATCCGCAGACGTCGACTCTAACTACAAGCAGTGACTGGAATTCTGCTTTCCAGACGCGAGAATCATACCCAAGTGACCCTGAATGGAGTGATCATGAACGTTCGCTTTGGCTATCGGGATATGCGCTACCCCAGCGACACCCTGGGCACACTAAGAGATAGTCAACATCTGCTGGCGAACACGCCGGCTCTGCACGCCCAAATGGCCGAGGACGGCTATCTGCTTCTGCGGGGACTCATCGACCGCGAAAAGGTGCAAAAAGCGCGGGCGACAATCTTGCACTACATGCACGAGCAGAACGTATTGACCCCGGATGCGCCTGTACTCGAGGGCGTTATGCCAAAGGGTGGCCGCGGCGCCAAGATGAGGCGTATCGCCTATAGCGAGGACGTTCTCGCCGTCCTCCAGGCAACTGAGCTTTTCAGCTTTTTTGCTTCCTACTTCGGCGAACCTGCCCTGACCTTCCAATACAAATGGCTGCGAGCCGTCGGCAACGAGCAGTACACCGGCGCGCACTATGACTTCGTGTATATGGGCCGCGGCTCACCTCGTCTTCACACTATCTGGATACCTCTGGGAGACGCGACGGTCGACCATGGCACGCTCGCAATCTGTCGGGGATCTCACAAACTGCCAAGCTTTGCACGCATCCGTGATACCTACGGGCGCATGGACGTGGACCGGGACGGCATTGATGGCTGGTTCACAAAAGATCCAATGGAGATCGTCGAGAATTTCGGCGGTGAGTGGCTCACCAGCGAATTCTTTATGGGCGATGTTATCCTTTTTGGAATGCACACAATGCACGCTTCCACCACCAACCTGACCAATCGCTTCCGTCTCAGTTGCGATGTGCGTTTCCAGCCGGCCAGTGAACCAGCCGACAAACGCTGGGTGGAGGGCGGCCCTGGGCACACGGTGCACGGCATCAAAGAGCTTGTCCCCATGGAGAAGGCGCGAGCCGATTGGGGACTGCCAGTCGGTTAACTGAATTCCTAACCTCAGCAACAGTCTGCTGGCAAGATCGATCAACGAATTGCCCGCGGCTCGAAGTTCGATTACCATAATCCCGGTGTAAGGAAAGTAGCCGCTGTTAGCTGTCCAGTTGACTAGCAGCCAGCCGAGTTCCCGAAATCGCCCTTTGCAACCCTTGGTCATGTCTGAACATACTCGTATCGACTGCGATATTCACAATGAAGTTCCGGACTTGGAGGCTCTGTATCCCTACCTGCCTGACCACTGGCTCGCCTATTGCCGCGAGTCGGCATTCAACGGACCTGACGCGGCCGACTACCCTGAAAGTGTACCTACAACTGCTCGCGACGGCAGCAGCCCTAAACCCGATCTGGCTGAAGTGCAAGCTCGCGTCCTGGATGATGTCGAAATTGGCATTTTGAACTGCGCCTATCGCGTCCAGAGTGTTCGCAACGAGGACCTGGCCGCCTCTCTGGCTACCGCGGTTAACCAGTGGCAGGTGGAGCACTGGCTTGAAAAAGAGACTCGCTTGCGGGCATCCATCGTTGTGCCAAGCCACAGCCCGCCCCTGGCCGCAAGGGAAATCGACAGATGGGGCGATCACCCCGGCTTCGTACAGGTAATCCTGCCGGTACGTGCCGAAGCCCCTTATGGTAATCGCCGCTATGACCCCATTTACGAGGCTGCAATCAGGCACGACCTCGCGCTTGGCATCAATTACGGCGGCGCCCCCGGACATCCCCCAACGCCCACTGGCTGGCCGTCCTATTTCATTGAAGACTATGCCGGCATGGCGCAGATCTTTCAGTCCCAGGTGATTAGCCTGGTCTGTGAAGGCGCATTTGAACGTTTTCCCTCATTGCGGGTCGCGCTTATCGAAGGGGGATTCACTTGGCTGCCGTCGCTGATGTGGCGCATCGACAAAGAGTGGAAGGGGTTGCGCCACAATACGCCCTATGTCAGGCGGCGGCCGTCCGAATATATGCGCACACACCTGCGCTTCACCATTCAACCCTTGGACGCGCCGCCGAATCCGCTGCATCTGGCGCAAATTCTCGAACAATGCGGGGCCGAAGACCTTCTTCTATACGCCAGTGATTATCCCCATAGCCACGACAGTCAGGACTTTCTTCTGGACCTGTTGACGGCCGATCAGAGAGAAAAGATCGACTCCGCAAACGCGCGCACGTTTTACCGGTTGTAGATAGACGCTCACGGAGGCGAGACAGTGAACTACTCTCACAATTGGATTCTCGCCCCAACTGACACACTGGGAGGACAGACATGACTGCTCAATTCGATTCGACTGCCATTGCGGAACGCGGCGCCGTAACGAAAGATCGTACTAATGGTCATGACGCAGCCGATCCCGATGCCTCAGTTCAACAGGGTGCCCGATACCGTGCGCCTCTGGACACGGCCATAATCGACACCGATATTCATATCTACTTCCCGACACAGGACGTACTGCGTTCCTATTTGGAACCGCACTGGCAGGAGTATCATCAGACCTTCGGACAGCGTGGCTATGACGGCTCCCACTTTCCACGAGCGATGCCCAATGCGGCCCGCCATGACGCCTGGCCTGACGACGGAACGCCGCCAGGTTCAAATCTGCCCTTGCTGCAGAAACAGCTTCTGGACGAATGGAACATCGAAATCGGCGTCCTCAACCCGCTTGTAGGCGCGGGCGAGCAACGCAATCTCGCCTTTGGCGCCGCCTTTGCCAGGGCCACCAATGAGTGGCAGTTGGCCGAATGGCTGGAACCGGACCCCCGCTTGCGTGCCTCGATCATCGTTCCTTGGGAAGATGGAGAGCTTTCTGCCGCAGAAATCGACAGGTGGGGCAGTCATCCAGGATTCGTCCACGCACTGCTTATCGCCCGCACAAAAGAGCCTCTTGGACGTCGCAAATACTGGCCCATGTATGAAGCAGCCTGCCGCCACGACGTGCCCATAGCCATCCATTTCGGCGGCGCGGGCGGCGCACCTATTACCGGTTCGGGATTCCCCAACCACTACATTGAAGATCATGGCGGCATGCCGCAGACCTTCCAGGCGCAGGTGATTAGCCTCATTTTCGAGGGCGTCTTTCATCAGTTCCCCACACTCAAATTTGTGCTGATCGAAGGGGGATTTGCTTGGATTCCGCCGATGCTATGGCGCATGGACAGCGCCTGGCGCAAGCTGGGCAGCGAAGTGCCCCACGTTACCGAACCGCCTTCGGAGTTGTTCCGACGCCATTTCTGGGTCAGCACACAACCGATGGAAGAGCCCTTCCAACCGGAGCAGTTCCGCCAACTGCTGGGTCACCTCGACTTGGACGACAACCTGCTTTTCGCCACCGACTACCCACACTGGGACTTTGACTCCCCGGATCGCGCCTTTCCCATTCCGTTGGACAAAGAGCGCCGGCGGAAATTTATGGCGGAAAATGCCCGCGCACTGTACAATCTCTAGAGATCAGTAATGGCTAAACACATCGTTGCCACAGTTGACGAGATCCCCCAGGGAGAACGCAAAATAGTCGAAATCGGTGGACGCTCCATCGGTGTCTTCAACATAAAGGGTCAGTTCTATGCCCTGCGCAATATCTGTCCCCACCAGGGCGGCCCCCTCTGTGAAGGTCGGCTCACTGGCTTTGTGATGGCCGACAAGCCCGGAGGTGAATACAGGTACGAGAGGCGGGGCGAGATTATACGCTGCCCCTGGCACGGCTGGGAATATGACGTGACGACCGGCCAATCCTGGGTGGACCCCACCTCCGTACGCACTCGCAGCTACGAAGTAGAAGTCGCCACCGCAGACGCTCTCCCTTCTAGTTACCAACCGGGCCCCTACACCGCGGAAACGTTCGAAGTCTCTGTCGACCAAGAGTACGTCGTCGTCGAACTGCCGGGCTGACAAGAGCACTGGATTCGCTTCCCGACCACGCGTAGTGACCAAAGTACTACAACGCATGCAGAGTCAAAACAGCTATTCTATAGCCATGGGAGATCCCTCCTCATGAACCATTCGGCAACTGCCGCTTTCGACTTGAAACTTGATGCCTTCCTTCAAAACGCCCAGCCGCGGCAGCTCGCGGAATTGAGTGAATGGCTGCGTATTCCCAGCGTCAGTACCCAGTCGCAACACAACGAAGATGTCAAGAGAGCTGCGGACTGGCTGGCACGGAAGATGACTGCCATTGGCCTGCAAAACGTGGAAGTCATCCGAGCCGGCGGCCATCCGATCGTCTATGGTGACTGGCTGCACGCCGCCGCCGCCGCCCCGACCGTCCTGATCTACGGCCACTACGATGTCCAACCAGTCGACCCGTTGGAGTTGTGGACTTCGCCACCATTCGAGCCGTCCGTGCGGGGCGAAGACCTGTTCGCCCGTGGGGCGTCTGACGACAAAGGGCAACTATTTGCCCACGTTGCCGCGGTCGAGGCCCTTCTGTCAACGTATGGGGAGTTGCCAGTAAACGTTAAGTTCCTGGTTGAGGGCGAAGAAGAGGTAGGCAGCCGGGCACTGACTGCATATCTGCCGTCAGAAACTGAAAAGCTCGCGGCCGATGTCTGTCTTATCTCCGATACGCACATCCTGGCCCCCGACCTACCGCTGATCATTTATGGGCTGCGCGGTATGTGGGCCGGCGAGATAACAGTCCGGGGTCCTTCCCAGGACCTGCACAGCGGCATGTTTGGTGGCGCTGTCCACAACCCCAATCAAGCCCTCTGCGCGTTGCTTGCGCAGCTTCACGACTCCGCCGGTAGGATCACCGTTCCCGGATTCTATGACGACGTCCAGGCCCTGTCCGCAGAAGAACGGACGGCACTGGCACAAGTTCCCTACGATGAGGAAAAACTGATTCAGGAGAGCGGCGTGCCCGCAGCATGGGGCGAAGATGGCTTTACGGTTACCGAAAGGATCGGGGCGCGGCCTACGCTAGAGATCAATGGAATTTGGGGCGGCTTCATCGGCGATGGGTTCAAGACCGTCATCCCCGCCGAAGCCCACGCCAAAGTGAGTTGCCGTCTTGTGCCCGATCAGCAGTCGTCAGCCGTCGGGCCACTGATTGAACAGTTCCTCCTGCAAATTGCGCCGCCGACAGTGGAAGTAACTGTGAACACTCTCCAACACGCCCCCGCCACGGTCGTACCGCTCGACGTTCCAGAAATAAAGTCCGCCGCCAGAGCCTATACCAGAGTCTTTGGCGCAGAACCGGTCTTCAGCCGCGAAGGCGGCTCAATACCCATTGCCACAGTAGTCCAGGAAGCGCTTGGCATTCCCATTCTCTTCATGGGCTTCGGTTTGCCGGACGATAATCTGCACGCGCCGAACGAAAAACTACACTTACCGAACTTCTATCGTGGCATTCGCGTTGGTATTGCGTTGATGGAAGAGTTGATTTCGTCTTGACTTCAACTTGAAAACGGTGCAGAATAATTAGTCTGATGTAGAAATATTTCGCTTCTTGACTCTGGAGAGACTCTAATAAGGAGTTACATATGCGCGCAGGTATTCCACAGTTTAGTGCCATTCGACGTATCTGGCTGATATCTATCGCGGCGGTCCTGCTGTTTTCGTTGTTGCCACAGACAGTAGCGGCGGCTTCACCGCAGGTAAATGTCAGTCCGCAAACCACAGGCTACACGACGCACGTCGTGCAGGCCGGCGAGAGCCTCTCCCGTATCGCTGTAAGGTATGGTGTTTCGGTCCAGGCCCTGGTAACAGCCAATAACATTGCGAATGCGAATCAAATATTCGTCGGCCAGCGGCTCAGGATTCCGACAACCGGTCAGCAGCCTGCTCCCTCACAGCAGCCCAGCGCATGTGCCCGCACTCACACCGTCGTAGCTGGTGAAACGCTTTCGGGCATAGCGGTGAACTACTCAGTAACAATCCAAAGCCTGGCCCAGGCGAACAATACAACTGTAACTTCGTACGTCTATATTGGTCAGAGCCTGTGCATCCCCTCTTCAGGCACAAGTGGCGGCGGCACCAGCGGCGATACCAGCAGCGGTGGCAGCGCCCCCGGAACAGGTGGCTTCTGGTACGAAGTGCAGCTTGGCGATACGCTTAGCCGCATCGCCTTTAATAACGGCACCACCATCTCCGCCATTATGCAGGCCAACAACCTCGGCGATGCTAACACTCTCTTCTGGGGCACGCGGATTTGGATTCCTGAGGCAGGAGGAAGCGCGCCGCCGTCAGGGAGTGGAACCGTCACCCCTCAGCCGCAGCCAACACCAGCACCGTCTACCGGAGCTCCCTATGCAATCAGCCAGCCGACGCACCTCAACGTACGCGGCGGGCCAGGCACCGAATATCCTGTCCTCAGCGTTCTGACATCCGGCACCCAGGTAAATATCACTGGACTCGGCCCCAGGGAAGAGTGGTTGCAGGTCGAGGTGTCGGGAGTTAGCGAGCCGGCCTGGATCTATCGCGAATTGACCCAAGTGGTCGGATCTCTCGATGGCGTGAAACGCTTCACCGAGTCGGAAATCCCGGCGCGGCCCGAAGCGGCTCCCGCTCCACCAGCTGCCGCGCCTGCTCCCTCCGCGCCAGCAACCAGACTGCCAGGCATCGGCTTCGGCTATGGTGTACAAGCGCACATGATCCACAATGGCCAGGAAGGAATCGCCATGGACAAGACCCGCGAGCTGGGCTTCGGTTGGGTGAAGCAGCAGATCGAATGGAAGGTCTTTGAGTCCAACCAGGGCCAGTACGGCTTTGGCGATATCTGGCCGCTCGTGAACGCCGCCAATGCTCGCGGACTCAATCTGCTGTTCAGCGTTGTGAACGCGCCAAATTGGTCTCGCGAAGCAGGCTACGACGGTACGGTGGGCGGGCCTCCGGCCGACCCGCAGACCTTTGCCAGTTTCCTGGGCCGGCTTGCAGGAGAATACTGCGGCTCGTCCGTAAAGGCTATAGAGGTCTGGAACGAGCAGAATCTCCACTACGAATGGGGCAACCGACCAATCAATCCCAGTGAGTACATGGCGTTGCTACGTCCCTCCTACGGCGCGATCAAGGCCGCTTGCCCGTCTATGTATGTGATTAGCGGCGCCCTGACCCCCGCCGGCGACAACGGCTCCCTGGCAATGGATGACTTCCGCTACTTCGAGGCCATGCTGCAGCAAGGGCTGGCCAACTACGTGGACGGCTTCGGCGCCCACCCAAGTGGCTACAACGTGCCGCCCAGCGCCGTCTGGCAGAGCGCGTGCGATGCCATCCAGCAGACTGGTAACCAGAACTTCAATGGCGCATGCGACAACCCCCATCACTCGTGGAGCTTCCGCAGCACGATGGAGGGCTACCGAAACTTGGCGCTGCGCTATGGAGCCGGAAATATCCCAATCTGGCCGACCGAGTTTGGTTGGGCGGCGGGCGGCGCCTTTGACCCCCGTTACGGTTACGCCAACGACAACGACTTCGACGAGCAGGCCCGCTGGACAGTCGAAGCCTTCCAGATGATGCGCAACTGGGGCTGGGCTGGACCCGCATTCCTGTGGAACCTGAACTTCCGCGTCGTGGCCGACGGCACCGAGAAGGCCCAGTGGGGCATTGTCCGCAACGACTGGAGCCCCTTGCCTGTCTTCCATGCATTGCGGAATATGGCGAAATAAATAGGAGCATTTGGTTCAAAACGATGTTCAATCCGGAAATGACCGCCTCGGCCATCAATAAGATGAGCGAGCGGACACTAGCCGCCAACCTCGGTATCGAGTTCACCGAGGTTGGCGCTGACTTTATGTGTGCCCGAATGCCGGTGGACAGCCGGACTCTGCAACCTTTTGGCCTCCTGCATGGTGGTGCCTCGATCGCGCTGGCCGAAACGATGGGCAGTGTAGCGTCAACTGCTCTGATAGACCTGAGTGCCCAGGCCGCTGTCGGGCTGGACATAAATGGAAACCATCTACGCACGGTTCAGGAAGGATTCGTCATCGGTACTGTGCGGCCGATCCACATTGGGCGCCGAACGCACGTCTGGGAGATTCGTATCGAGGATGAGCGCGGGCGTCTGGTCAATATCAGTCGGCTGACAATGATGATTGTTCAACGATGACTGTCCAGCGGTCTGGATAGGGAGGGACTTAGAAGCCGTTCTCCTTTTCTAGGTTTGCGGTCGCAGCCTCCAGGGTAAGGAGAGAACTTCCAGCAGCTCGGGCGCTCTTGGACTTTAATCAATTTTCACCGTCCCACAATTTCCACGGCATAGAATAGCGTAACGATATTAGAGCGATGACGAAGCTAAGAATCTTGACAGTCTGGGAGGAAGAAGGAGACGTACTGCGACAGCCTGCGAAACGCGTGCGGACCTTTGATACACGGTTACACGAACTTCTGGAAAACTTGATTGAAACGATGCGTGAAGGCCAGGGCGTCGGACTGGCCGCGCCTCAGGTTGGACTGGATCTACGCATCTTCGTCATTGAATATCCGGAAGATACCGAACGACCCGAAGAGACGATGCAGCAGTATGAGATGATCAACCCGGAAATCGTCAAGGCCAAGGGATCGGAAATCGGCCAGGAGGGATGCTTGAGCCTACCTGGGCTGGCCGCAGATGTGGAGCGGGCCACCTACGTTCTCGTCAAGGCTCAGGACCGATATGGAAAGACCCAGCGAATCAAAGTTTACGACTGGCTGGCGCGCATTTTCCAGCATGAAATAGATCATCTCAGCGGCGTACTGATGATCGACAGGGCAGAGCAGGTGTACAAAGTGGTCGAGCAAGAGGACGGCGAGGTGGAGTTGGTTCCTATGGAGGAAGTGATTTCTCAAGATTAAGGCGTCGGCCCAACGTGGCAAAAACAAAGCCCCGCAGAAATTAGCTGCGGGGCTTCTTTGTCAGAAAAATAGGGAGATAGAGGCGTTGCAATCTACCTCACATGGTGGTCTATACCCTCGTATCGTTCAATGAAGGCGCGAATTCTGCCGGCGTCAAACTCGTCGAACTTGTCGAGCCGCTGCCAGGCCGTCAAAGCTATTCGCGCTCCCATATCCTTGTGCGCCGATTGCGATCCAAACTCGGTCCAATCGGGATCATTAGGCATCATCACCACGTGTCGTCCGCTATCGATGTAGGGCCGAACCACATCTGCCAGTTGCTCCGTCAGTTCAGGACACGTATCTTCACACTGATAGTAGACAATGACGCCGCCATCCTCCATATTATGTACGACCTGCTCATATCGTACCGGTTCGTCATATATGTCCCAAGGGGCCAATCCTGGGTAATGAGGACCTGAAGTAGGCGGAACTGTGTTGTATTCGATCGGCGACGCACTGCCCTGTTGAATGTGCGTGTTTCCCTGTGTTGGCCAAGCTTCTTCTTCGCCGGCTGGTATGGAATTTCGAATGTTGACATAGATAACCAGCGCCACGATGGCAAGAAGCACGGCCACACCGCCGAAGAGATAGAGATTCTGCCTGCGCCTCCTGCCGGCAGCAATCTCTTTCAACTCCTGGCGGGAAGGGCGAGCCAGCGGGCCGCGTGTTTCCCTCTGCGAGTGACGACCACTCTTGGGCCGAGATTTCTTTCTTGATCTGGTCTTTGTTGCCATTATTGGTGGACCCACACTAGTGTGGCGTCATCCTCATCTGTTCGTATCCATCCTAATGAACCATCCCACTCAGGAAATGCCCAGTTGAACAGCCACTCGGCGTCTTCAATCGTCAGGTTAACACAGCCGTGGCTCATCGGAGTTCCGAAATTGTTGTGCCAATACGTACCGTGAAACGCGTATTCACCATAAAAGTATTGCACCCACTGTACATTTGGCAAATTGTAATAGGTTCCGGAAGCCAGATCACCTCCCGACATCGTCTGCGTAGGCGTCCGTGCCCACATGCGAAATACGCCGGTAACTGTCGGATAGATACGGATGCCCGAAGAAACCAGGAATTCATTTACCATCTGGTCGCCAACCCAGGCGTACAGTTTCTGCTCGCTCAAGTTCACTTCAATCCACCTCTCGCCCTCATGGCGAGCCTGGCTGACATCTAGATGAAGGTCGGTTGCTCCGTTGAAGGAGACCGCATAATCTATCTCCTCTACAGGTTGGGGCAGTTCCACCGAGGCTAGCAATGTTTCCCGTTCCTGCCGGATAAGGGGCAGGTCCATCGTTGCGCCCGAGAAGGGAAGAGGCGGCAGCAGGTCAAGGCCAGCCTGCTTTCCCTCGGCGGTCGGCAACTGGGGCAGCGATTCAAGCGGTCCAGCAGCCTCTGCTGTGTGAGTTTCGCTCCATGCGAATAGAACGAATCCACAGAGCAGGACCAGCACTTGTGATTTAATCCTTGTTCTGGTCATTGTGGTCAGACTCCCGTTTCAGAAAAAAGTAGAGAACCGGTTCTTACTGGTGGACCATCACCAAGGTGCCTGGGTTGGCGTTTGTGCTGAACAGATAGTCATCACCGAATACGGCGGGCGATGTCCAATCGAACAACCACTTGGCATCCTCTTTAGTCATATTGACGCAACCGCGGCTCATAGGCGTGCCGAAGTTGTTGTGCCAGTACGTGCCATGGAACCCATATCCCCTGTGAAAAAATTGTACGTCCGGAACATCTTTCAAGTGATAATAGTCGCCTGCCGCACGGCTACCGCCGCTCATATCCTGCTTGGCGATCTTGGCCCAGATCCGGAAAGTGCCGGTGACTGTGGGCGTGTTTCCAACGCCCGAAGAAATGACAAATGCCTTGACCGGATTCGTCCCTTCATAGGCAACTGCTAACTGTTCGTTCAGGTCAACTTCCACCCACCGTTCAGTGGTCGTGGGATATTGCGCCGGGCTTAGCCTATTGGGCAGGTTTTCGAGCAGTTCGAGCGCATCTTCCGACGGAATGCGCAAAGTCTGGCCAACATCAAGAACGCTACCGTTGGTCAATCCATTCAGCCGGATTATAGCCGGCGGGCTGACGCCGTACTGTTCGGCAAGCTTATCGAAGGAATCCCCTTCTTGAATTGTGTGAACAGTCGTCCCGCTCCGTAGAGGCTGGATCACCGCTTCTACCGGCGCGGGTCGCAAAGCAGGCACCGGGAGAGCAGGTTGAGGAGCAGGTGCCGGCGCCGGCGCAGAGGGCAGGAGCAGTGACTGTCCCACATAGAGCCACCGTGCCGATGTCAGCCCGTTCATGGACATGAGCCTGGCAGCACTGATGCCATGACGCTTGGCAAGACGCGTGATCGAGTCGCCGGGCTGAACCGTGTACAGTGTCGAGCCTTCGACGGACTGATTCCCCGCTCCGACTTGCGAAACCGGTGCCGCCGCGGACGCGGCCTGAACCGGCGAAGTCGAACCAGGCAAACGCAAGACCTGCCCGTTGTATAGCCAGCGCAAGGGCGAAATGCCGTTTAGTTGGGCCAATTTCGTCACACTGAGACCGTGGCGCTGGGCAACTGCAGAAAGAGAGTCTCCAGGTCGGACTTTATAAGTCCCCAAGCTCCCGACGCCCTGGGGTACGTTGGTGGGAGCACCGCCGGAATCGATTAGTAGGCGCTGTCCATACCAGACAAAATTGACGTTGGGCAAGTTGTTGAGCTGCCGTAAATTCGCTACAGTGGTCCCATAGCGCGACGCAATTTGGCTTAGCGTTTCACCGGGTTCAACGATGTGGACTTCGTTGGCGGTCGCGCTCTGGAAACTCGTGATGACTAAGACAAATGCCAATAAAAAGGCCAAGGTCCCTCGGACATAGGGTGCAAATAGCCGTCCCATTTTCCACCTCATGAGTTGTGATGGTATGCGTGAAATACAAATTGACACTCCTTCTTCGGTTGGTCGATTCCTTCATGCATTCCAACCACAACCTATGACGACATATTTGGACTCTATGTTCCCCCCACTCAGGTTGGACTTCACTTTTTCTGTCAAAATCAGCACCAATATAGCTTAAAAACACCTGGCAATCAATTTACACAGTGCATACGTCTGAAGACGCCGCACTGGCCATCGACGTAGAGGCGGTTCGAATGCGCTAAAGCCGCCTGTTAAGGGGTCG
Organism: Caldilineaceae bacterium bin5; assembly: GCA_002238445.1. GTDB lineage: Bacteria > Chloroflexota > Anaerolineae > Caldilineales > Caldilineaceae > Bin5. The sequence goes on along the minus strand of MPML01000001.1, from coordinate 63,679 downwards.
TCTCTGGAAAGTCGTCTTCGGGTGCGGAGATTCCAGGCAACATACTGCCCTCTTGGCCGGCTACCAGACTGGTAAGCGCGGCTCTTCTGAAATCACATCCATTGATGCCGCCTGAACTGTATGCTACAATTCGACACTTGCAGTGGTGGTGCAATGATTTCCAGGAATTCGTCTGCCCATTCTGCTCCCTGAACCCTCTGCCCGCTTCTCCAATTAGTGAACGCCGGCCTTGCTAATCGACCTAAACCTGCAACATTTGTAACCAGTGCCACTATGGCGCTTCAGTGGAGGACTGCCGTGAATTCCAATGCAAAAGAGGATGCTGCCAAACAAATAGTCGAGACTTTCGAACACCGTACTCGGGTTTCAGGCGAGTTGAACGAACGTGCCAAGAAGTCGATGCCAGGAGGGGACACTAGGGCATCTTCCTACTATTCTCCGTATCCTGCCTACATGGCGCACGGCGACGGGTGCCATCTGTACGACCACGACGAGAATGAGTATCTCGATTTTCTCAACAATTACACCTCTCTAATCCATGGACATGCCCATTCCCCAACTGTCAGCGCTATACAGGAACAGGCGGCGCGGGGCACTGTCCTCGGTTCCGCCGCTGAAGTAACCGTTGAACACGCCGAAATGCTATGCGGCCGCGTCCCCAGTTTTGAGAGCGTTCGCTACTGTAATTCCGGCACCGAAGCAACCCACCTTGCGATGCGCGCGGCACGTGCTTTCACAGGCAAGGACATCATTATAAAAATGGACGGTGGCTATCACGGCTCCCACGACTACGTGCAGGTAAACGTTCAACCCGACACTAAGGAAGAAGGACTCCCTCGCAGGCGGCTTACTACCAGAGGAGTGCCCGCGGCAGTGTTGGAAGGTATGTTGGTGGCGCCGTTCAATGATTTGGACGCCCTGCGCGACCTCTTACGGGAGCACCGCGACGACATCGCCGGTATAATTCTGGAACCTGCCCTCGGCGCCGGCGGCGGCGTCGAACCTGAGCCAGGATATCTGGAAGGCGTCAGATTGCTGGCCGACACGTTCGGAGTCCTGCTTATCTTCGACGAAATCATGACTTTCCGTCAGGATGTGGGCGGGTTTCAGTCCGCCATTGGGGTGACGCCGGACCTGACCTCGGTAGCGAAATTCATCGGCGGCGGCCTACCGCTGGCAGCGTTTGGGGGGCGGCAAGAGATTATGGCGCCTTTCTCCCCGTCGCACCCCCAAACGATCCCACACAATGGTACATTCAACGCCAACAACATCACCATGGCCGCAGGACTGGCAACGATGAAGGAGTTCGGCGCCGAACAGGTGGCAAGAGTCAATCAACTGGGGCAGCGGCTCAGACGAGGACTAAATGATGCATTTAAGGCAGCCGGCATAGGAATACGCGCTGTTGGCACTGGATCGATAATCCGCATTCATTGGAGCGATGGAACGATCAGAACTGGCCGTGATGCTGTAGCTGCGCAGGAGAATGCGCTGGACCTGCCCAAGTTGCTACATCTGGAGATGATGAACAGGGGCATTTTCAGCGCCCCCAGATGCCAGTACGCCATCTCCACACCAATGACCGAAAAGGAAATCGACACGGCCGTAGCCGTGATGAGCCAAAGCCTGGAGGTGGTCAAGTCTTACGTCGAGGAGCAGACTCCTCACTTGAAGCTGGACTGAGAATCACCCGATTTCCAAAGTCGTGCCATATCCGCTGGCCCGTGGTCTGGGAACTGCCTGGGCGTAGGCGTGCCGACTTCCATATGTCTTAGTGAATTGCTGCAAGGAGATTGTGATGGCGCACTTAAAGAATAAACGCCCCAATATCATCCTCATTCTCGTAGACGACATGGGATTCTCAGACATCGGCTGCTATGGGTCGGAGATCCAGACTCCCAACCTGGACAGAATGGCCCGCGGCGGAATGCGGTTCTCGCAAATGTACAACTATGCCCGCTGCTGCCCGACTCGTGCCTGCATGCTCACTGGGGCCTATCCCCATCAGGCCGGCATCGGCCATATGATGGAGAACACAGGCTCGCCCTCCTACCAAGGATACCTCCGTGACGACGTAGTGACGATCGCAGAGGCGCTGAAAAGTGGCGGTTATCGCACTTTTATGTCGGGAAAATGGCATGTGGGCGGTGCATATGATCCAACCCGGCCGGAAAGTTGGCGCCCCGGCGAAAAGGGGCACCCAACCCCTCGCCAACGAGGATTCGACCGTTACTACGGAACTCTGGACGGCGCCGGCAGCTTTTTCGCTCCTTACTCACTGATGGAGGACGACTCCTTTGTCCAGGTCGAAGAGGAAACTGAGAGTCATATGCGGCGACAGGGAGAGAAATCTGACACTTCAGACTCCTACTACTACACCGACGCCATCAGCGAACACGCGGTGAAGATGATTAAAGAGGGCGCCGACGCCGACGATCCCTTTTTCCTGTACGTGGCCTATACTGCACCCCACTGGCCACTTCACGCCCTGCCTCAAGATATCGCCAAGTACGAAGGGATCTATCGTAAGGGAGGATGGGACGCGCTGCGGACAGCCCGGCATGAGGAACTGAAAGGGAACGGGCTGTTGGACAGCCGCTGGCCCATTTCTCCCCGCGACGAGGTCGCCCCGCCTTGGGAGGCTGCACGCAACAAGGATTGGGAAGACATGCGCATGGCCGTCTATGCCGCGCAGGTAGACCGAATGGACCAGGGGATTGGCCGCATTCTGGCTGCACTGGAATCGTCGCAGTGCGCTGAGGACACGCTCATTCTTTTCCTTTCAGACAACGGCGGCTGCGCTGAATTCCTGGCGGAGAACGGCTGGGTTGACCGCTATGGTGACTGGACGCCGGACGGCAGGCCGATGCATACCGGAAACGATCCGTCTCTTCTCCCGGGCGGTCCGCATACCTTTATGAGCTACGATCTTCCCTGGGCCAATGCTTCAAACGCACCGTTCCGGCTGTACAAACACTGGGTACACGAGGGCGGCATCTCCACACCCCTAATCGCCTACTGGCCGGCTTCAATTCAACCCAATCAAATCACCCATCAGGTATGTCACATTGTCGATATCATGCCCACTATTCTTGAGGCCGCAAGTATTTCTCACCCGACAGAGTACAATGGGCAGCCTGTGTTGCCCCTGGAGGGAGAAAGCTTCCTGCCGCTGCTGCAAGGCGAAAACTGGAGCCGGCAGGGCCACATTTTCTGGGAACACGAAGGCAACCGAGCAGTCCGATTAGATCAATGGAAGTTGGTCAGCAAACACGGAGGCCAGTGGGAACTCTACGACATGCAGGAAGACCGGACGGAACTGAATGATTTGAGTACAAGGAATCGTCCCAAAGTAGAGGAGTTCGCCGGACTCTATCACGCCTGGGCCAACCGGGTAGGGGTGTTGCCCTGGCCCTTACGATGATGAAAGGGTTTGGATCCCTTTGCAGATCGCTTCGACCGGTTTAAGGGGAAGTTAAGTGTATCTGTGTACCGTCCCCTCTCTGAAGGTCATAGAAGCAGCGCTCCGGAGGTGTGTTGGAACGTATCCACGAAAAAAGTGTCGGGTCTTCAGTCTTGCCCCAGATGGTAAAAGTGAAGTCGGTCTCTTCCAAAATGCCTTTCAAGCGCGGCCAGTCATTGCGCAAATAGCCGGCGTAGAAGCAGATAGTCACTGCTGCCTCCACATCGGCCAGCAATTCCAGCATCGATGCCACCATCTCGTTCGAATAACCTGAACCTCCAGTTTCAACGGTCCATCCCGGCGAGAGAAAAGCCTGGGGAAGCAGCTCCTTGCACAGACGCAAAAACTCTTCTGGATTAAAGCTTGGTGGACCCGCTCCCGGCCCGGGCAAAAGGTCTGCGTTTGCACACAGTGGTATCTCGCCGGCCGCATTACGTTCCGCATAGGTCAGGCAATGGGCAACTGCCTGTGGCGATTTGAAATCAAGTTTCGCTCCTTTCCCCGAGGATATTGTCAGGTCCAACCATCTCTCAAAATCCAGGTCGCTCTCTGTGACCGGGGGATGGGCCATGATGATCTTGCCATCGACCTCGGTAATGTCTCCTTCAATGAAATGAACCGCGGGGTCAGACAGGGCGCCCAAGAGCTTCTGATTGGAGTTTGCGCCGTGGACCCAGCCAACGTCCCCGGGTCGTTCCACGCCCAGCGCATCTAGAATCGGCACCCAGCTTTCTGCGGGCGTTACGGCCATACCAGTCTCCTCCACTTCAACCAAATTGGGTTATGAAACTGAGAATTCAAAACGGGGGTCAGTCGCGGTCCGGGCCAGCACGCTACCCAGCTCTCGCGTATAGTGGATCAGGGCATCTAGAGTCGCGGCAAATAGAGTGAAGGAGAGGTCGGCAATCGGCACATCGGCCAGGAGCATTACGTCGCCGTCGTCGTCTATTGCGAAGCGAACCAGGCGCACTGTCTGGTTGAGACGCAGCAGCAACAAAGTCAGCTTTTCTCTGCATTCGAGTGCAGGAGATGGGGTAAGAGGGGTTACGGCAAAGTGCAGCCAGTCCTCTCCTGCGGCTACATAGAGGTCAAATTCCTCGTCCTGTTCATCTGCGAAGCTGCTGCGCCATATGCCGGCATCGACCGTTTCATATCCCCACTCGTATCGGTCAAATAGCGCAGGTATGTCCACAGCAATCCACCTTGGGGACAGTTCATCGCGGTGGGCCTACCTCGTCACTCTTACAGTGAACATTGAAGGACACGCTGCCGCAACATTATCCCCGCATGCGAGTGCCCAGATGACGCAGGCGCGAGCGGGGATGATCGATAGCGAGCGAAACTTCGTCAGCAGTAAGTCCGGTAGCAGCCTCCAGATCCATCATCGTGCGGAAGGAATTTTCGGTCAATTCCGTTAACCGTTCTCGTTCAAATTCAGTTAGTTTGTGGCCAATTAGGGTCGCCTCCGTGTCTTCGAGGAGCTTTCTGCGACAGTCCAAACAGATCCACGTATGGCCAATAAGAATTAGAAAATCTCTGACCCTGGCGTTTGCCATTCGAATTCTCCCGGTTGTTCCTTCGACCTTCCTGTTTGTCCTGCCGTAGCGAAAACGAGGTAACTCCCAACAGCAAATCCATTTCCGCGCGATACGGCGTCTAACTGCGAATTCCGGCCTGGGGTCGAAAGAACTATGGTCCTAGCTCCATTGCCGGTCCCACTTCCAATACTGGGTGCTCCACCAATCCCGCATTATCAACAGGCCAGATAGCAAGCCAGGCTTTACCGATAACAAAGTCATTTGACAGCTGTCCCCATGTCCTGGTATCAGACGATGCCGGGCGGTTGTCACCAAGCACATATAGGAACCCGGGAGCAACTGTCTGTGCCGGTATATCCCTCGCAATCGGTACTTGGGCGTAGGGTTCAACAACATTCAGGCCATTGACGAACAGGGCTCCGTCTCGAAACTCTATCGTGTCACCCGGCAATCCAATTACCCGCTTTATGTAATCCTGGGAAGGGTTATTGGGATAGTGGAAGACGATGACGTCGCCGCGTCTATAGTCCCCAAGACGATAAGCCAATTTGTTCACGAGCAGGTACTGCCCGTGGTGAAAGTTTGGCTCCATCGACTGACCTTCGATACGATAGTTTTGCACAAGACTGCGGATAACCAGGAAAATGAGGACGGCTAGAATCACCGTCTCCAACGTCTCCCGCAGCAGCGACTTGAGCCCGGGACCGTCTTCTTCGCGCTGCTCTTCTGTAAGCACAGCTTGGCTATCGCCCATGGGCACGGCCCTTCCGGTCGGGACCGCAGTCGCCATGGCTTTGGGGCCGCGTAAAGTCGCTTCTGATCCTAGGTCGATTTTGGGCCGAGATGGCAATGGGTCTGGGGACTCCAAGTCGCCCTCAGGGTAAGAAGCCGCGCTGGAATCGCTTGGGGCCGACATGTCGGAATCGGTCTCCAGCGCGTAAGGGTTCCTCTTTTCGTGGCGCAATGGCTTGAGTCCGGTTTCGTGGCGTAGACGCACAATTATAGAGCAAGAAACTGATCAGATTATATCACTCGACGCAAAAGCGTAACAAGCGAGGCCTGAAGCGGGAATCAGGACAGGAATGTGAGGCCCTAACACTTTGGTGATGGAAACAGCAAAGTACTTGAACGACTATTTGGAAAACAGAGGGTTCTGGCATGAACACAAGCTTCATTTCAGACGCTCTGTCTCTCTTCACCAGAGATATTCATGGCCTGTCCCCTCGGTGTGCCCCATTTATCCCAAATAAATAACCCAATTATCCCAATTTAGTACCTTATCGCAGTATGTATCGCGTCCCTCGTTTGTCTCCAATTTTCAGAAGCAGCTTCTTGTTCACAAGATCGACCAGGTCCAGGCGCAACGTCTCTGCGCCAACATGAGAGCATAACTGTCTGTAATCTCGATTTGAGATGCTGCCGTGCGCCTGCACATACTGCATTGCTTTCAACTGGCGCTCGTTCATGTGCTGTTCCCACTCGGGAATGATCTTTTCCAAGTCTTTGCGGTTCTGCAGTGTGACAGCGAATCGATGGCTTTTTGCATCGAATAGAGGAGGAGGATGGCCGGCTGCCACCATGTCTTCGATCATGCGGTCAACGCCCAGCCCCAGTTCCTCGATGTAGCCCCACTGATAAAGGCCGTTGACAAGACGAGGGTTGCGACTGTAATGCTCGTCAACAATGTTGTCGATCGTGATGTATGCGGGCAGGCCGCCGGGACTAATGATTTCAAGACTGTCCGGCCGCATATGTATTTCGATGCTGCTGCCGCGCAGGCGATAGTCCCGGTGGCAAACTGCGTTGACAAGTGCTTCACGGACTGCAAATGGGGGATATTCCGTCTGGTCTTCGCGCTGCAGCCCTTTTACCACCGCCTTCTTGTCCATCTCTTCCCAGATTACGCGCCAGCCACGTTCGACTATTCGAGCCAGCGGGCCGTTGATTTCTTCGCGGCGGCCATATCCGAAGGAGCCAGGCTCTGCCCCGGGCAATAGGAACTCTACCGAGCTGTCAGCCTCGGCGATCTTGGTCCTTTCCCCCTTCCTGAACGCGGTTTGGTTGTCGTCAAACTTCACGAACACGGCCCGACTGTGGGGCAGAAATAACTGCGGCTCTTTGCCGAAGAGTAGCATGCCGCTAATCGTGGGCGTCCCGGATGCGCTGATGGCCCCGATCTGCTGCAATAGTCTGTTCTTGGGCAAGAGGGAACCGTGGGGATTGCGCTGCTGTCTTTTCTCCAAGTATTCGTCGATTACGTCTTCTTCCAAGTCGTCTCTTGTGGAACCGGTAAGCTCCTCGGACTCGAATTCTCCAATCGACCGGTTACCTACCAGCATTTCCAATTCGGCGGGGTTCAGCGGCCGATTCTCGCCGCCTTGGCGCACCAGAGCCCGCCCATCGGCTAGAATATGCAACTCGCTGCTGCGGTCAACCCGTAGAAGGACTACCGGACCGCTGTGGGTCTCTTCTTGCTGCCACTCAGTCCGCATGGGAGGGCGGCATTGTGCCAAGGCTGCCCGCAATGCTCCTTCAACCTCTTCATCCACCAGCCGCTCGCCCTGGATTCCGCTTGGGTCAACTCCCAACACGACAGTACCGCCTTCACCGTTGGCGAAGGCGACGAGTGTCTCGGCTAGAGAATCCGGATTGAGACTGGGCAAAAAAGCGTGTCGTGGACCAGGCCCCTGGCCCAACAACATACGCAGGTCGGACATTGTCAGACTTCTCCCAACTGTCTATTCGCCCGAAATCATGGGGGTCATCCCGGCGACGGCTTCAATCGTCTGGTCCCCGTTCTCTTCGGCACCTTCAACCTTGCGAATAAGGTCTTCATATCGAAGCACGGCCAGTGCAGCCACAGTATCTCCCTCGTCGAGGTTGACAATGCGCACGCCCCGGGTCAGACGTCCAATTTGACTGATACCGGTGACAGGAGTTCGCAGCATAATGCCGTTACCCGTAATGATAGTAATCTGATCCTTTTCGTCTACAACTCGGGCTGCCACAATGGGGCCGAGTTCCTCTATTCGGGAGTGGTCCGTCGTCCATACTCCTTGTATGTAACGGCCTTTTGTGGCGTACTCCTCCAATCGCACACGCTTGCCACACCCAAACTCATGCAGTACGAACAGGTCGGCACCGGGACGCACTACGTCGAAGCCGGTCACTAAGTCATCACCTTGCAGGCGCATCGCCCAAACGCCGGCCGCGGTACGCCCCATAGCTCGCACATGACCTTCGCGCATCCGCAGCGCTCTTCCTCTGTTACTGACAATGATGAATTCCTCGTCGCCCTTCGTTAATTGCGCCCATTCCAGCGAGTCGTTCTCACCCAGATTCATGGCGATTACGCCGCTGGCGCGAACATTGGCAAAGGCAGAAGATTTTACCCGCTTTATGCGGGCTTTGCGGGTGAGAAGCGTAATATAAGCGGCCTGCTCAAAGTCACCCAAGGTCAACATTGTTGTGACCTGTTCATTGTGTTGCAGGGTGAGTAGGTTGGCAATGTGGGCGCCTTTGGCTGTGCGGCCCCCTTCGGGCAACTCGTAGACGCGGCTGCTATACACGCGGCCCTGGTTGGTAAAGAAGAGAATGTGGTCCAGCGTCCGGGCGAAGCGCAAATCCATCACCTCATCCTCGCCGCGCGTCGTCATTCCTTTCACGCCGCGGCCGCCCCGCCCTTGCGCGCGGAATGTATCGGCACCCATCCTCTTGATGTAGGCGTTGGCGCTGAAACTGATAAGAACATTCTCTTGCGGGATCAAATCTTCATCGCTGAAGTCGCCACTGGCATGGTGTACAATCCCAGTGCGGCGCTCATCGCCATACTTTTCCTTCATCTCGACAATGTCGTCGCGAATCAGGCCGCGAATCTTGTGTGGGTTGGCCAGCAGGTCTTCCAGATAGGCGATTCGCTCCATCACCTCCTGGTACTCATCCTCAATCCTCTGACGCTCCAACGCGGCCAGCCGTCGCAACTGCAGATCCAGGATCGCCTGGGCCTGAACCAAACTCAGATTGAACTGTTCCACCAGATGCGTGCGGGCCTCTTCCGCGCTGGCGGCATTACGGATCGTCTCAATTACTCTGTCAAGGAATTGCAGGGCGATGCGCAATCCTTCGAGGATATGGGCGCGTTCGCGCTGTTTGTTCAGGTCGAACTCGGTGCGACGCGTGATTACCTCAAAGCGGTGATCAATATGAATCAGCAGCGCCCGCCGCAATCCCAAAGTTACCGGCCTTCCGTTCAGCAGCGAGAGGGCATTGACGCTGAAAGATGACTGTAGCGGTGTAAACTTGAAGAGGCGATTCTGTTCCTTCTTTGGCGACGCGCCCCGTTTCAGTTCGATTACGATGCGCATTCCGCTCCGGTCGCTCTCATCCCGCAGATCGCTGATGCCGTCCAGGCGGCCCGAGCGAACCAACTCTGCAATCCGCTCCAGCAATGTGGTCTTATTGATCTGATACGGGATCTCGGTGACGATTATGCGGAAGCGCCCGTTGTCTGTCTCCTCGATCTGGGTGCGGGCGCGTACCAGCAGGCGACCGCGGCCGGTAGCGAAAGCGTGGCGAATCCCTTCAGTCCCGAGGATCTCTCCTCCTGTCGGAAAATCAGGGCCTTTCACCATCTCCATCATCTCGTCAATTCCGATCCGCTCCCGCCGCTCCCAATTGTCGATGACGTGAACTACGGCATCGCAGATTTCACTCAGGTTATGGGGTGGGATATTAGTGGCCATGCCCACAGCGATGCCGCTTGACCCATTAACCAGCATGTTGGGAAGCTTCCCAGGCAGCACCAAAGGCTCTTCCAGGCTGTCATCGAAATTCAGACCCCAGTCGACCGTGTCCATATCGATATCCTGGAGCAGCATCTCGGTCAACTGTGCCAGCTTGGCCTCCGTGTAACGCATGGCTGCCGGGCTATCGCCGTCGATTGAACCGAAATTACCTTGTCCGTCAACCAACGGATAGCGAAGGCTGAACTCCTGCGCCATGCGCGCGAGCGCATCGTAGACCGCCTGGTCGTTGTGAGGATGATACTTGCCCAACACTTCACCGACAATACGGGCCGATTTTTTATATGATGAGTTGGCGCGCAGCCCCATATCGTGCATGGCGTAGAGGATGCGCCGGTGAACCGGTTTCAAACCGTCGCGTGCGTCAGGAAGTGCCCGCGCGACGATGACGCTGACCGCATAGTCAAGAAATGCGGTACGCATCTCGTCTTCGATGGAGACTTCCTCTACGCTTTGGGCAAACATGCCATTGCCATTTGCCCCGTTTCGCAGCGGTTGGTCGGAGGGCAGATCGCCCCTTCGATCGTTTCTGGGGGTTGCGCCCTCGGTGCCGTTTGGCTCACTCATTCACTTTCTCCCGCCGTTTTCGCGTTCCATGTCACAGCCTCCTCTAACAATCAGAAATAGAGTCTCGAACAAGCACTTCTCGCAGTGGTAAACTTAACGTCAAATGGACCTTTTGTGTCAGCAACCGGCCCTCGCCAAGGAGCCTTGAGCGGGCTATTTCAGCCCAGCAAATCCAGCCCCTTTTCAATATCAATTATACCCGATCTAACCGATTTTGGCTAGCGAATCGGGCCTGGCCACAATGGCAAACACAACTGCAGGGCGTACAAATTGAAATCAAGCACAGTAGCGTTTTGCCCTTTATCCAGCCCAGGCCTGCGCTCCAACACAAATAGAAAGACGGACAGGGTACAGACCCCGCCCGCCGCTTCACATCGAGATATTTTCTTGGTCTTGCCGATCCGCTCAATCGGTGTCAGCCTCTTCTTCTTCGGCCTCAGATGCGTCATCTACTAATTCAGCGACGGCCTCTTTTTCAGCTTCTGCCAGGGCAGCCGCTTCGCGGTCCTGTTCTCTCTTTTCAGCGTCAGACCAACTCTCGCCTTCGCGGACAACGGCTACAGCAAAAGTGGCCTCGACTTCAGGCATCAGCCGAATCGCCACATCATACAGGCCCAGGTCACGAATTGGCGCGTTCAACAGAATCCGCCTTCGATCCACCTCGAAGTCGACAGCATTGGCTAGCTGTTCAGCGATGTCGGCAATGGTAATCGAGCCGTATAAGCGGTCATTATCGCCTGCTCGCACGGCAAAGAGCAGTTGTTGGCCGCTAAGGACTTGCGCCTGGGCATCGGCGTTTGACCGTTCCTGTGCCCGCTTTCGTACCGCGGTCTGGCGTATTTCTTCCGCCTGCTTGAGGGCTCCTTTTGTCGCCAGAATCGCCTCTCTGCGCGGGAGCAAGTAGTTACGGGCATAGCCTCTGGCAACACTATGGACTTCGCCGGCGAGGCCAAGGCTGGGAATGTCTTCTGTCAACAATACTTTCATGCGAGCCATCGTATAAACTTCCTTCTCTTCTCAGGCGGCTGCCCAGGTAGAATATGCTTCCCTCTTGCTAGGAACAGGATACCAAGCGTCTGCTTCCCTGCTACGCTTAACCACGACGGCAACTCAGGTGCAAGACGAAATCCCGGCAATTCCCCTGTAGCAAAGCATGCATTTGATAGGTATACTACAACCACTTATTCTACACTCGTTGCGGGTAAGCGGCAAATTTCGAGGCTAACGACATTCCTGCGGAGACGGATTTCAAGTGATCAACTAGGCCTCTGTCCCGGTACGCAGGAACCTGAGGTTAGGACTGGCTTCAAGTCGTCTGCGCGCACCCAGAGAGAAAGAACCGCCGACATTTCCTGGAGGTCCGACAATGCAACGGGAACGAATTCTGATAGTGGAAGACGAACCGGCCGTGGCCAGAGGATTGGAGTACGCGCTGAAGGCGGAAGGATACAAAGTCTTTTGGGCCAAGTCGGGCGCAGAGGCCCTCGAGCTGACACGTCGCGAACAGCCTGATCTGATTACGCTGGACATTCGACTGCCAGATCTGAGCGGCTATGACGTTTGCCGGGCACTGCGCTCGCAGAACCATCGCCAACCGATCTTGATGTTGACTGCCAAAGATGAGGAGCTGGACAAAGTGCTCGGCCTGGAGTTGGGAGCGGACGACTATATGGTCAAGCCCTACGGGTTGCGCGAACTGGTATCGCGGATTCGGGCTCTGTTACGCCGCGCATACGGCGACTTGGCAGCCCCGTCGGAGGATGAAATACAGCGCTTCGAGGGTCTTGAAATTGACCTGACGCGGTTGGAAGTACGGTTGGACGGGGCCGCGGTTGACCTGACACCCACCGAATTCCGGCTGCTGCGCTACCTTTCGGCCCGGCAGAATGTACCGGTCAGCCGCAGCAGCCTTGTCGAAGCGGTGTGGGGTTACGAGAGCGACGTCAACAGTGACCGCACGGTCGATGTCCACATCCGGCATCTTCGTCAGAAGATCGAGTCAGATCCGGCCAAACCAACGCGAATCGTAACGGTACGCGGGATCGGGTACAAATTCCAGGGGCAATAGATTGCGCAGTGGTGCGAGCTAAGGAGGGCGAAAAGGAAAAGACAACGGCAGACTACAATGCCGTTCGGGGCTAACGGCAGATTCCCTTTCCTCCAAATAAAGGTTCATCCCTTTTCGCCAGAATAAGGATCCATGGAAGCCGGCAGAAATTCCTATCCTATATTATGAAACCTTAATCCAAAAGCAACCGGCAGTTCAAAAAAGGTCGCTACAATGGAATGCAGGGCAGCAAACTTCATTCAATGTGTAGCATGATATAGGAGGAGTGCTATGAAGCAACTTACTCGAAAGACCGGCGATACACCACTACGCGGCAGGGCCCATAGGAAATTCTGGATCCTTCTAACGGTGGCAATGCTGGCTCTTCTGGCCTGGGGCGGTACAGTTTCGGCTTCCAGCTTGGCAGAGCGAATCAAGCCGGAGCCAGGTGTCTTAATTGTAGCAGTTGGAGATGAGACCCCAGCCTCTGGGGCTGGCCTGCAACGCGGCGACATCCTGCTGGCTATTGACGGTGATATGGTCAACACGGCTGCCGAGTTGAGACACGTCATCCTGATGCGCGATCCCGGCGACACACTCGAACTGACGGTGAAGCGCGGCGACGAGGAGCTGACGATGACAGTCACCTTGGCCGACAATGACGGCTACCCGTTGCTTGGTGTGGCCCCCAACGTTGCAAGTGACGTCCGAATGCGAAGCTCTCGTTGGCATTTCAGTGGAATGCGCGGCTTTGGACCCTCTTATGGCAGGGATGGGAACCGAGCCATGAAGGACTTCCGCTTTGGCGCCGGCGCCACGGTAATGGAAGTGCAGGAGAATAGCCCAGCTGCAACCGCAGGTCTGATGGCCGACGATGTCATTACCGCCGTGGACGAAACTGAAATAACCGGAATGAAAGACCTGGTCGAGGTAGTAGCGGCATTCAACCCCGGCGACGAAGTCGAGTTGACCGTAGATCGTGACGGAGAGAGTGTCAAGTTGAACGTGACCCTTGGCGCCCACCCCGATGACGAGGGGAAAGCCTTCTTCGGCGTTCGAATCTCTCTTGGAGACCGCTTCCAGCCCAACAGAGACCGAAGCGACTTCGGTCGCCGGCAGCCCGATGGCAACCGCTTCAGTTTCCCATTCTCGCGCGGCCGCTTCCTCTTCAGCGAGATGCTTGAAGGCGCCCTTGTTATGGGTGTGCAGGACGAAGGCCCCGCGGCTCAGGCGGAATTGCAAGGCCGCGATGTGATCACCGCTCTGGACGAAACAACAATCAGCAGTTACGAAGACCTGGTGGCGGCGCTTGCCGACTACAGCCCAGGAGATGAAGTGACTCTGACCGTTGACCGCGATGGCGAAGCCACTACGACAAGCGTGACACTTGGCGCACATCCCGACGACAACTCGAAAGCCTATCTGGGAGTGTCAATAATGCCCCTGGAAAGGTTCCGAATGCGAATGCAGGAAAACAGTGAGCAAGCTGATGAGAAGTCTCAGCGTCAGCACGCATCGGGGAGCGATTCTTAGACCGACAGTATCTGCCCAGGGCGACCAGCTCGAGTAAAGACTGAGAAGCACGAAGAAGTGCTACAGTCACAAAAGCTGGCGCCGTCACATTAACACCCCGCTCTTCGGTTGTCTGCTGAACCGGAGAGCGGGATTAGTCAAGCCAGACTGCTGCCATCAGGGATGCGTCGAGAGTTCTCGATGAGTCCCTTTCTGGCGTAGAGGGGCGCAAATGCTACATTCTATCCGCTGGCGTCTGATCATCAGTTATACTGCACTAACTCTTCTTACGATTCTGCTGATCGGCATTGTCGCTTTCAGTCTGGTCAAGCGTTATATGGCCGACCGCGAACAGGAGACTTTGACCCACAACGCTGAGGCAGTGGCTCGCATGGCGCGTCCCCTCCTCGTACGCGGGAACCAGCATTCTCGACTGCAGCAACTTGCAATTTCGTCCGGGTTTCTCACAAATACTGACGTGAAGATCCTCGGCGGAGACCGGCAGGTTGTCGCTTACTCACAGATGCGTCCCACCCAACTTGATTATTTGCCCGCCTTTATGAGGCTGTTGCGCGAACTATCACCAAGCGCTAGAGCTACACTGCAAGACGGTCCTATCAGCCATGTAATTGTCGTATCGGGCCCCGGTCATCCGCGGGGGATGTTTGCGCTCGAAAATGATGATGATGATGGTAACCTTCAGACCAACCAGACAACCGCCCTGTCGTTGGAAAGGCGACCGGGTATTCTAGGGGATCGGCTAGTTTTCGTGGATCCCGCCGCCGATTCAGCGACCTCCTGGAACACGGCAGCTACGCCGGTGGCGACGCTGAGCGGCCGGCCTTCCAGGAGACTCTGGGGGGTGGTCTTCGGCAACGCCGGCGCCCCCGTGCAAGCTGCCGCTGTTGGGCCCCAAGTTACCTTTCCGGTCTACCATGACGAGGATGTAGTTGGGTACGTCCAAATGACAAACCGATACCCGCTATTCGCCGAGCCGCTACTCGCGATCCGTCGTTCCCTGATGGTGGCCGGCCTGGGTGCTGTCCTGGTCGCTGTTCTACTTGGGTTTCTGATGAGCAGGACGTTGACTGCTCCGCTGATGGCGCTGGAAAGCGCCACCCAACAGATGGAAGAGGGCGATCTGGCAGTCCGGGCGCCTGAAACCGTCGGTGAAATCGGCGATGTCTCGCGTCGATTCAATCGCATGGCCGTGCGGTTGCAGGCGACATTCGCCGACCTGGCCTCCGAGAGGGATGCACTGCGCCGTTTCATCGCCGATGCCTCCCATGAACTGCGGACGCCGTTAACCGCATTGAGACAGTTCGTTGAGATCTTGCAAGGACAGGCCGGAGGAGACCCTGGGACCCGCTCCGAGTTCCTGGGGGAAAGTCAACGTCAATTGGAACGCCTGCAATGGATTACCGGCCATTTGCTAGACCTCTCGCGCCTCGATGGGGGCGTGGCATCGCTGGATATTGCCCACCACGATCTGACCAGTCTATTGGAGGAAGCGCTCTCGCCTTTTCGATCCCTGGCTGAATCCAAACAGATTGAACTGCGAATGACTGCGACCGATGGTCCTGAACTGATCTGCTGTGACAGGGCTAGTATGGGCATGGCCTTGGCCAACCTCTTGGACAATTCCCTCAAGTATACTCCTTCCGGCGGCGTGGTGGAGGTGACTGCCTCTGAGGAAGGGCAAACAACCTTGCTAACAGTCCATGACAACGGACCGGGCATTCTGCCGGCCGACCAGGAACGCATCTTCGAACGTTTCTACCGCGGCGGAGGCAGTGAACACCTTCCCGGCGCAGGACTGGGGCTGGCTATAGTCAAGAGCGCAGTGGAGGCGCATGGTGGCCGCGTACGCTTGGAAGACGGGGAGGGTGCAACCTTTACAATGGTCCTTCCAACTACTCCGTCACAAGCCAGGGAGGAGGGCTCCACACACGGTCTTCCCAGTTGAAGCAGAGTATTGGGTAGCGAGGCATTCCCCAAAGGGCCAATAGTGCTGGTCACGTCTGTATAAGAAAGTAAACAAAAGGCCTGGCGGAGGGTTACACGCCAGGCCTACTTTTATTCACTTCTCCGACTCGCTCTTACAGAATAGTCCGTACCACGAGGCAGGCACTTCTCGTTGCCAGCCAGAGCGTCAACAGCGCGGCGGCGTCAAGTGCCTGACGCGACTCCCTAGTCGATTCGACTTACGTCTGCTCCTGACCGTTCTGTATGAGGTTCGTATCCTGGTACTTCTTCCCTTCTTCAATCAGCATCACAGGGATCCCGTTGCGGATGGGATAGCGGTAGCCATTGCGGGGATTGAGCAGAAACTTACTGTCGTCCATCAGTTGCAACTCCCCTTTATCTTCCGGATCGACCAGAATTTCCAGGAGCTGCGGGCTGACCTCGCCGCCCAAGGGCGCGTCCTCCAGGGGCGTAACCGGCGTCTCCGGCAACACGCCGCTGCCAGCGCCTTCTGGCTGTCCACCTCCAATTGCCTGCTTTATTACATACACCACGCCGGCGGCAAAGCCGACGAAGAAGAGAAACTTGAACAGCTTTTTCATTGCGGGCCTCCATCGATCGTTTCTGGACCGGGCCATCTTAGTGCTGCAATCGTAGCACACCCAAAGCTGTCAAGAAAATCCAACGGCATGCACTGAAACATCAGCCATTCGGTGGGACTGCTCTCACCAAGGCTATCAGTTTCTGCGCCTGGTTTGCGGGTCCTATCTGTCTTGGATGGACAGTTTCCATTCAAAAAATTGGACAGTTGCTGTCTAATTCTGGAGTGGTCAGGATCTTGTTTTCGTGTCATCAACCTCCCTTCGGCGTCATCCTTGCCCAACCCTTCAGTGCTTGCACCAGCGGGGCTTATGTCGCGACGTAATTGGTTGGCGGCGAGTACACTACTGGATAGAGGCACTGCTGCGAAGACGACGCGGGGGTGGCGAAAGATGGTTTGAGGGGGGCGTTGCCTGAGGATTCCTCCGCACAAGGGAGGGCCGAAGGCCCAACCGCCCAAAAGAAAGGAAAGAGTGAAGATGAGTGAGGTGAGAGAGAACGGAGCTCGAGGCAGGCATAGAGGCAAGTCGTGAGTAGTTGGGAGGCCGGGACCTTTCCGGGTCGGCGACATAGTGCGCAAAGAACCAACACCCTTTGCTGGAAGGCGCCAGAATTTAGCCTACTCTTTGCACGATCGAGGCCTCTACGGTATAGTCTTCAAAATAGCGATAGCATGGGAGACCAAGATTACCCTGTCCCTTTCTTGGTTCAGCGGCCGATAGTCTTTCTTCAACTTGGCGCAGAGGATGTCGCATGGAAAAACGAACAACCGGCGCCGACGATCCCTTTCAAATAGAACTGAATTCCTTTTCTCAGGCGCAGAGCGCGGCCGCTCATGCTGTTCGCTACGTGGCTAATTCTGAGTTCAACCAAGCCGTGCTTTTCTTTGAAGATGGGAGCTACTTGCAGTTTGAACACAGGGGCCGAGATAGCCGCTGGGCGCACGCTTCTGCGGAACGGACACAGGCGGATCGCGCCTGTGTCGCTATGAGCCACTTCCGACTAAACGCCCTCCATCTGCAGCTCTATTTTGAAGATGGCAGCGATGTCGCATTCACGATCTGACTTTGCGCAGACGCTGATTAGCGAGGAGATAGATTGATGGCGAGAATTGATGAAAAACAGGAGTTTAGCAGCTGGCTGTTAGCATTGCGGGCCGGGGCGTTGACTGAAATGCAGATCGGCACGCTACAGCAACTGGTCGATGACGGCAAGGCAGATTCTTTGGAGGCGGCGGCCCGCTTTCTCGACTGGCAGGACTCGGTTATCGATCCGACGGAGCATTTCTACGGGCATTGAAGCGTGAAACTGCTTAGACTTGCGGGGAAAGGGCAGCGAGCAGTGGATAGTTTCCTGCTCGCTGCCTTCTGAGCTACCGCGTAATTCTACTGTTCGAAATCCTCGGGATACAGCGAAGCCAAAATGTAACTGTCCAGCGGCAGGAAAGCTACCGCCAACTCCTGAACCTCTGCTGCTGTAACCGCCTCGACACGGCTTTGCACCGTTTCCAGGTCAAGGAAGTTCTCCAGATTTACATTCTCTTCCGCGGCGAAGTACTCCAGAACGCTCAGCCAGTAATTGTTCTGTTCCAACTGTTCTTCGCGCTGGCGCACGATTTGCGCTCTAGCCTTCTCCAGCAGATCGTCTCGGGGCCCGTCCACCTGCACTTCGGCAATCAGCGCAAATAGCGCATCCACCAATTCCTGAACCCTGCCAGGATCGCTGCCAAAGTAGAGGGAGACTTCGTAGAGGCTGTCCGGGTCGGGTTCCATCGAGGCGGAAGCACCATAGGCATAGACTCCGCCAAGCGCCTCTCGCAACTCTTCCCGCATCAGGATATCGAGGATAGTTTCCAGCATTCGCAGATGCAACCGATTATCCAAAGTGTCTTCGCCGGGTCCGGTGAAAAGGATAGTCGTCAAGCTCTGCTCATCCTGTCCGCGATAAACCGGAACCTCCACCACACCAACGGGCGGGTCCGGTGCCACGTCGCGCCAAGTCTCAGTCCGGTCGAGTGACGGCAGATTGCCAATGTATCGCTGCGACCAATCGACCATCTGCTCGACGTCGAAATTTCCGACGAAGATAAAGGTGAAGTCGCTGAAATCGGCGAATCGTTCCTGATAGATGGCGAATGCACGTTCAAGATCCAGCGAATCGATTATGTCCAGCGTAGGAACCTTTCGTCGTACCGAATCGCCGTAGCGGGCTTGGATGAAGGCATCAGTTAAGGCGCTGCGGGGATCGAGTTCACGATTCCGCAACGACTCTGTGTACTGGTCCTTCAGCGTGGCGAAGGCGTCGTCATCAGCGTTGGCCGCAATGCCGTACAGGTAGATAAGCTGGAACAGCGTCTCGATATATTCCTTACCGGAAAAGCCGTGGAATCCTTCTTCGAGTTCGCTGATGTAAGGGGCGACGGAAACCGACTTGTCAGCCAATAGCCGCTGCAACGATGCATAACTCACGTCGCCGACGGCGCTCTGGCTGACTATGCTGTCAATGAAATCCGCCTCAGGATAGTCTTCATCGGTGACCAGTGAGGAACCGCCGGGACTGAAGGCGCTGAACAGGATTTCTTCCTCTTTAAAAGAGGTCGGTCTGAGCAGTACTCTGGCACCGTTTGCGAGTGTGAGTTCGGTGATGTTGTAGGTCTCATCCGTCTGCTGCGAAAGAATCTCAACCGGCTCCGGTATCACGGTCAACAAGGCTGAGACGGCCTCAATGTCCTGGTAGGCGTCAACCTGCTTGATTCGAACATTTTCGAAAACGGCTGCGAGTTCTTCCTGGGTGGGCAGGCTGTCGGCATCCCGCTCAGGGCCGACTACGAATACGGAGCGGTTGCTGCCACCAACATACTGTTCCGCCCTTTGGTTCACATCGTCGCGGCTGATACCTTCAAGCAATCGATCAACCAAAGCAAATTCCACGGCAATGCCTGGCACGGTTTCGTTCTCAAGGAAGTTGCGGCTATATTCGCTGGCCAGTGAATGATTGCGCAGGTTTTCACGGTCATTGAAAAGCCGTTCGTAGGTGTTGTATATGTCCGACTTGGCTCGTTCAACTTCGGCGGCTGTAAATCCGTGACGGCGCACCCTTTCCACTTCGGTCAGGGCAGCATCCAGGCTTGAGAGGACTTCGCCTTGGCGCACTTGCACGCCAACTACCTGATAGTTGACACCCCGTATCAACTGCCCCTCATTGACAAAGGCCCCAAGGAACGGCGAATCAGCCTCTCTGGTGATATCGTCGAGCCGGAAATTGAGCATGGTATAGAACAGATTGCCGATCAGTCTATCGCGAAAAACTCCGGCATTGTTCAGGTCAGCGGCGGCTTGTCTGTAGATGATTTGGGCAAGTGTAACCGGGAATTCCGGATCGGTGAGGATCAGATAGCCGGTGTCTTCATAGTCGGGCAGAGAATAGGAAACCCTGGGCCGGACCGTTTCCGGAGCCGTCAACCTGCCGAAATGCTCAGTAATCTTAGATTCGATGGCGTCAACGTCGATGTCGCCCACCACGATTACCGCCATAAGATCGGGCCGGTACCAGTCCTGGTAGAATCTGCGCAAAGTTTCTGGCGGCGTGTTTTGGACAATTTCCATGTCACCAATCGGCATGCGGTCAGTGTAGCGGGAATCGCCCAGCAGAAGTGGGAACAGCTGTTTGTTCAACCTGCCGCTGGCATTTTGGTCTCTCAAGCGTTCCTCTTCCAGGATGACACCGCGTTCACTTTCCACTTCTTCATCGGAAATAGTCGCCCGGCTTGCCCAATCCTCTGCAACCTGGAACGTCGTCCCAATTATGTTTTCGTCGTCCGTGGGGAATTCCAGAAAATAGACTGTTTCGTCAAAAGAGGTGTAGGCGTTTACGTCCGGCCCAAAGGACATGCCGACGCTTTCGAAGTAATCTATGAGCGCCTGTTTAGGGAAGCGTTCGGTGCCGTTGAACATCATGTGTTCAAGAAAGTGTGCTAGACCCAACTGGTCGTCATCTTCCTGCACTGAGCCTGCATTTACCACCAGCATCAGTGTGGCGCGATTGGCAGGCTCTGTATTATGGCGGATGTAATAGGTCAGGCCGTTGTCCAGTTTCGCTTTGCGAATAGCAGGATCCATGGCAATGGGCGCATTCATGTCAAGCGTTTCGCTGTCGAGATCCAGAAATGCTTGCGCCTGTTCCTGTTCTACTGCCGCCGGTGTCGGCGACTCCGCCTGTTCCGCGCTGGACTCTGTCGCTGCCGACGAATTCGGGGAGGAAGAATCGATCCCTTCGCAACCGCTTGCCAGCAATGCCAAAAGGACAAGAAGGCCAGCAAGAAGCTTTACGTTCTTCAACTTGCGCATGGTTGTCGTCCCGGCAGTCTGCCCTGAGGTGGACTCAACCGGCGATATTGTCGCTGCTTTCTTCATTATTGACTCCTTGGGTTCTCTCACGTTGGAATTAAACCTGCCGCCGCTTACCAGCGTAACACCTGAATGTGAAGATCCTGTTGCCTTTTGCCTTAGGTACCTTAATCAAGGGGAGTAACACCAGCCATCTCTTTGCGCTTCTAACGGCCGCAGCCACCGACAGATCGATGCCCTGCGAGTGCTGTAAGTCACTCATCTGGACCTGGCAGGTAGTTTGCTGGGTTACATTTGCGTGTGGATTTCTCCTCAATGACATCTGAACGGCCCGAGAGACAGCAGGGCAACCTTCCATCAGATCCCAATAATTCGCCAACGAACTTTGGCACAGGGTTAATAGTGGCGTCGGCAAGGTTACACGGGGCGAGGCGACGCAATTTGAATGTTTTACCCAAAAAAGTATACGTGATCTGAAGACCAAGCCCAAAAAACTAGGGAAAAAAAGGAGGTCTTTCCCTCTTCGTTTCAGGCGACACATCCAAAAGGGTCGGGCCGCTGGGGAGCGGCGGTAGGCAAAATGGAGGGACCTTCACGGTGGTGAATAGGAACGAGCCTGAGAAAGTAGTCCAATGCGGGACTTCGAATCACTTTTGCCCACTAAGATCAAGTTTCACGAACGGAATCTGTAAACTATGTGTCTATCAAACCCAATGCTGAACTTCGAAGGGTGGGAGGTAATTGCAGACCGGCTCTGTATGTAGTGACGCCTGCGGGACGCGGTCTCAGAATTTGGTAGGCTGGGGATATCTCAAAAGCACTTCCTTCTCAGGACAACCAGACAAGTGTGCATCCCAAATTTTTGTGTCGATTCGTAGCTCCCACTTTCGCTGCGCCATGAAATCCGCAACGTTTCACCCACAATCAGTTCGCGACCTTGTCTGGGGCGAGCGAAGGGATCTCCCACTCCTTATTTCTTGTATATGGGCGGTCGGCCGCAGGCGGCCTCCCTTGTGCAGGGGCTGCGCCCCCGCAACGCCCCGCCCTTGCTCGCCACCCTGCCCATTCCTCCCCAGCAATGCGTCTAGCCAACCATGTTTACCCCCTATTTGCAGTCTAAACTCAATAAACACTGACCACTCCGAAAGAACTATCTACAACGGAACCGAAGCACGCCTGTACAGCCTGCGCAGGAGATCCTGTCGGCCCAGCGGATCCTCAAAAACGCGTGCCATCGTGTCCAAGTCAGAATGCACCTCCGGAGCATCTCTGAGGCTTAGTGCCTCTCCAGTCGCTATCAAGAGCCCTGCGTCCTGAAGTTCGTCAACTGCCTCATACAGCGTCTGCGCGTCCGCAAAAGTCACCTGCCGCAAATAATCTCGGTTGATCCCGTCTTCGTGTGAGCGTTGGTGAAAAAACAGGAGGAGCCAGACCTTGTGGAATGAGTCGATCTGGCGGAGGAGCATGAATCTCTCAAGTGAAGCTGGCAGCATCTGCCCTCTTTTCATTTCTTGCAGCCCAGTTCGCATGACCCTTTGACATTCGCCGCGCGTTGTTGACGCAGCCTGTGACTCTCTAATCTCTTCTGGGCGAGGTCGAATTGTTTTCTTCTTCATGTCAGATAACAGAATAACGCCACCCGATTAACGCTAAGTACAGGTGTTGCAAATAGGGGCTTAGGGATCGGTTAAGAGGAAGTTAGCGGGCAGCTTGCCGGTGAGGAGAGAATGTGAGGTAAGAATGCGTGGAAAGCGGGAGCCTCAACCGGTGGCGCAACTGAGAAAGATGTCTAGCTCTTCGTCCGGCTCCCTTCACCATTCGGCGCGACAGGAAGAGTAAACGAAAACGTGCTGCCCCGGCTTTCGACACTGTCTGCCCAGATCCGGCCGCTGTGCGCCTGAACAATATGCTTTGCTATGGCAAGCCCGTGACCGGTTCCCAGGCTTGCACGCGCTCGATCTGTCTCGTAAAACCGCTCAAAAATGCGGTCCCTGTCTTCCGCGGGAACGCCTATGCCGGCATCGCAGACAGAAATCTTGACTTGCTGGCTCTCGAGCTGCGCATCTGCTGAAATCTTGACCGACCCCCTGCCGGCGAAAACTTCAGGGCATTATGGACCAAATTAGTAATCGCCTGATGAATGCGTTCGGCATCTGCGTAGACTCGCGGGAGGCGGTGCGGCAGGTCGACGATAAGGTTGATGTCGCTTCGGGCAGCCAGTGGCTGAAGTCGCTCCACCGGCGTCAATACAGTTTCACTGACCGGCACCGGTTGGAAGCTGAATGGAACCTGGCCTGATTCGATTCGGGAAAGCTCTAGGAGTTCCCGCACCATCTGTGCAAGGGCATCCACCTCCGTCTCGATCCGGTCCAGAAAACGCGGAGCGGCCGTAGAGTCGTCCAGCAGCGCCTCAGGCAATCCGGTATGCGCTGGTCCCGTCTAGGCGCTCAAGCTATGCTCGCCCTGCGCTCAACTCTACTTAGCCAGCCCCACATTAACTTACTTGCGACCCTTGGCCTTACCTGACTTAATATACAATTTGGGACGCACCCCCAGACAGAAGCAGCTTGACAATTCAAGCTCGTCTGCCATACAATGACGAGCAACTAGAAACCAGTTGGAAGTCAAAAGGGCAGGACTGGAGTGTTCCTTCGTTTCCTCTCCTGGCCGCCCCCTTGTAGCAGCGGATAGGTTGGTCCTTGATTGGGCTCAGATCGCTGCTTTGGATTACCGGCTTCATCCAAGCCGTCACACCGGCGGCGAACCCGCAAATAGGCAAGGAGACGACTGTGTCGAACATCGGATGGAAAGACGTTCTTTCGGATGATATGCCCGTTGAACTGGCCCATGAGATTGATATTTTTGAGGGCCAGATGGAGCTGATGGGCCAGGGGAAACTTGACGAAAAGGTTTTTGCCGAAACGCGTCTGCGTAGGGGCGTGTACGGCCAACGATACGACAATGGCCAGCGGCACGACGGTTTCGAGAGCCGGGAGCTTGCATTTGAGGAATTGGAGCGCTTCAAGGGGCCCGATACGCTTTGGCATGCACCTGGGATGCAGCGCATCAAAGTGCCTAGCGGCGGACTGACACCGAAACAGCTTGATGTGCTAGCCCAGGTCGCCGACGAATATTCGGACGGTATATTGCACATCACCACCCGCCAGGATATTCAGCTGCATTTCGTGCATATCGAGGATACGCCGGACATGATGCGCCGTTTGGCCTCGGTTGGCATTACCACTCGAGAAGCCTGCGGCAATTCCGTCCGCAACGTGACCTGCTGCCATCTTGCCGGCGTTTGCCGTACAGAGGCCTTTGACGCCACACCCTATTCCAACGCCTTTGCAGATTTCCTGCTCGGCCATGACGATGTGCAGGATTTCGGGCGTAAGTTCAAACCGGCCTTTTCGGGCTGCGAAAGCGAGGCTTGCGGTTTGGTGATGATGCACGACCTTGGCTACCTCGCCCAGATTCAAGAGGTGGACGGCAAGCCAAAACGCGGCTTCAAGGTCTTTGTGGGTGGCGGCTTGGGGACGGTACCCCACCAGGCCAAAGTGCTGAGCGAATTTACGCCGGAAGAGGAGATTCTGCCGCAGGCGCAGGCAGTGTCGCGCGTTTTCGCTCGGCTGGGGGAAAAGCGGAACCGAAACCGCGCCCGCATCAAGTTCCTCGTGGCTAAAGTTGGCATCGAAGAGTTCCGCCGCCTCGTTGAAGAGGAGCGTAAGACACTGCCTCACGATGACCGCTGGACAGCCTATCTCGATACGCTTCCCCATTACGAAGAGAAGCCGACAAGGCCGCCGACTTTCCTGAACGGCCAGGTGGGCTCTTCCGAGTTCAACCAGTGGTTTGAAACTAATGTCTATAGCCAGCGCCAGGATGGGTATAGCGTTGTGACCGTAAACCTGCCCTTGGGTGATCTGACTTCGAAGCAGACGTGGGAACTGGCTGACGTCGCCCGCAAATATGTCGGCGACAATGTCAGATCTACCGTGGAGCAAAACATCGTCCTGCGCTGGGTCTCCGACTCTGACCTGCCTAACTTGTACGAAGAATTGAAAGCAATCGGCCTGGGCGACGCCGGCGCAGGCACAATTGTCGACATTACGGCCTGCCCTGGTACCGATACCTGCAAGCTGGGCATTGCCTCTTCGCGGGGGCTTGCCGGTGAACTCCGCACACGACTCACCGTAAAGAGCGCCTCTTTGCCTGACGCGATCAAGGACCTGAAGATTAAGATCAGCGGCTGCTTTAACTCCTGCGGCCAGCATCACGTGTCCGACATAGGGTTCTTTGGCAACAGCCGCCGCTCCGGTAACTTTAAGATGCCTCACTTCCAGGTTGTCCTGGGAGGCATGTGGCGTGAGAATGCAGGCAGTTACGGTCTGGCTGTGGGCGCGGTCCCCTCCAAGACTGTTCCCGAGGTAGTCGATGTAATCACTAACCGTTATGTGGAGGAAAGGTCCAAAGGGGAAACTTTCCAGGAGTGGATCGGCCGTATTGGCAAGAAGGAAGCCCGCAGTATGATTCAGCCCTTCATGAAGCTGCCCGACTTTGAGCAGCAACCAGAATTTTTCTCGGATTGGGGCGATCCCCGCGTATTCAGCCTCGGCGATATCGGCATCGGCGAATGTGCCGGCGAGGTTGTCTCACTCTTTTCGATGGAGATTTCGCCGGCTGAGTCGGAAGCCTTCGAGGCACAGGTCGCGCTGGATGAGAACGACCCGGCGCG
Organism: Caldilineaceae bacterium bin5; assembly: GCA_002238445.1. Lineage (GTDB taxonomy): Bacteria > Chloroflexota > Anaerolineae > Caldilineales > Caldilineaceae > Bin5. Next base: position 38,104 of record MPML01000001.1, on the reverse strand, counting down.
GGCAGACGCGATGGCCTATTCGTCGATGGTCAAGGCAGCCAGAGCGTTGGTGCGGACCCAGTTCCTTGACGTGGGCGACAGTCCTGATCGCATTGTAGAGGAGTTCAAGAGCCGCTTTTTCGATACTGAACTCTTCTTCGATCAGTATGCGAAGGGAAAATTCGGCCAGTACCTGTTGGACCGGCACAATAACCCCAATCCGAACCCCGACAACGATTCCGCCCACCGGCTGATCGAGGAGGCTCTGCTGTTCATCGAGGCCACTCATGTTTGCGAATCCAAAGTCGGCGGCAATGTCCTGATTGAGATTTAAACCCGGCCCGTGGACGGTTGCTGGCACAACAGCGACTGTCCACGAGCTACAATTCACTGCCGCTGGAGCAAAAGATGATTGCACCCCAACGCCTGTGCGTGAAGTTTTATTTTGAGGAGCTTTCGGTCGACGTCGATACTTTCATTCCTGTCTTTCACCGCTGGATACGGGAAGATGTCGTGTCGAATGAGATGCTGCTCGACGTGGCCGACTACAAACATATCCTGGACGGGCCGGCGATATTTCTCATCGGTCACGAGGCTGACTATGTCGTTGACTTTACCGACGGCAAACCCGGCCTCCTTTATGTCCGCAAACGTGACGCTGGACCCAGCTTGTCAGATGCTTTGGGCACGACGCTGACTCAGGCCTTGAACGGGGTAAAGCTGGCAGAAAACGATGTGGAACTGGCTGGCAAATTGAAGCTGCGTACCGACGGCGCCACTATTGTTCTCTTAGACAGACTGAGCTACCCCAACGCTTCCTCCAATGGCGACGGCGTCAGTTCCGCCGCCGATGCTGCCCAGGCCCAACTCGCAGAAAACCTGACCGCGCTATTTGGGAGTGATGCCACCCTCACTCGAGTGGCCAACGACGAACGCGAGCCGTTGACTTTCGAACTGAACGCGCCATCCGCTCCTAACGTGGACACTCTTCTTAGCCAACTGGAAAGTGTTAACTGAGCGCCGTTCTCCTCTTCCTATCTCACACCGGGCAGTAAGGACAAAACCGGATGCTGGCCACGACTTCTGAATCTCTTTCCATCTATGAAACGGACCGGGATCCGGACGCCTTCATCCCTTTCATAAAGGCGGTCGGCCGCGGAGAGAAACTGAAGCGCGACCTCACCTATGAGGAGTCGGTAGAAGCTCTGCGCCAGATCGTTGAGCAGACCTGCTCTCCAGCGCAAGCTGGCGCCTTCCTTATTACCCAGAGGGTAAAAGGTGAGGCCGTTGACGAGATCCGGGGATTTACCGAACTGCTGCGGACGGAAACGATCACGCAGATTGTTCCGCGCGTACAAGGGCTGCTCGATCTGGCTGTACCCTATGACGGCAAGGTCAATAGTGCACAACTGGCGCCGGCCATTGCCATCGTTCTTGCAGAGGCCGGGATGCCGGTAGTGTTGCACGGCGATGAAGAAGTACCTACCAAGGCTGGAATTGGCCCGGGGCCGGTTCTGCGTGCAATGGGTGTGGCCGACGACCTTGATCCGAAAGATGTGCAGCGCATGATTGAATCGGTCGGCGTCGGCTACTTGGCGGCTGCCCGTTTTGCCCCTCAGTGGCACGCACTGCTACCTTTGAGACGTCAGTTTGGCCTTCGAACTGTTCTCAATAGTGTGGAAAAGTTGCTAAACCCCGCCAATGCTCCCTATCAGGTAAGCGGTTTCTTTCATGGGAACTACATCGAGCGCCTGCGGGACGTACAGACGGGAACCAAACGCAGCTTTATTGTTCAGGGGGAGGAGGGGTCGGTTGAAATGGCGGTCGGGCGAAAATCACATGTATTTGCCGAGGACGCGGCCAACGATTTAATCCTGGATCCTGCTTCCCTTGGCCACACAGAGCGCGTGCGCGTGCCCGCGCCGGCTGACGCCGCAGGCCATGCCGCGCTCAACGCGGCTGTTATCGCCTCGTCCCGTTGTGAGGCGACCGAGCAAGTTTGTCTGACGGTTGGAGTCATTCTTCATCTCTTCGATCTGGCCCAGAGTGTTGCCGACGGCATTGACCGGGCCCGCAATATCCTTGTCACTGGCGCCGCGCAGGCCCGTCTGGAACGAGCGAAGGCGACGTGAAGGGCCCAAGGATACAAGTTTCCGAAGACAGTTGTTGAACGGCGCGAACCGTTACCTCACTTTCCTCTTTCCCACTTCTCTCTTCTTTTGCAACAGAAATAAGTCACATACTGTTTTGTCCTGACCGTCCCTTTATTCTCGGCGCCATACAGGCGATCCGATTGGGTATTCGGTAAGAAGCCGCAGCGTCTGTTGAGCGGTACTGTTGGGAAGAAGGGGTACCGTCGAGGCATGCTTTTGGAGGGGGGCGTTACGGGAGGTGTCCCCCCTCACAAGAGAGGGCAGAAGGCCCGACCGCCCAAATGCTATTGGAGAGCAGAGTGGAGCAAATTGAGGGTCAACACCTTTGCCGGCAACGTTCAGGAATGCGAGTCGACTGCGGCCGAGGGGTTAAATTTGTCAGCTAGCAGTTCTGCCAGCGCCAGTGCCTCATTCTCAGAGGTGATTTTGCCCGCTGCTTGTGCCTCAGCCAGTTCACGCATGATGTCTCCCACTCTTGGGCCCGGCGTCAACCTCAGATGCTTCATCAAACTGTGGCCGTCTACGAGCGGCTTGGTCAGATGTTCGGCCGCTTGCGAGAATGCGTAGGAAATCAAGCCTTCCATTGAGACGAGGAAGCGGCCCCATTCATCCCCGCGCTCTTGTCCGGTCGCTTGCCTATCGGAAATCGCCTGGAGCGTCACATCCAACCCATCGAATGGCTGAGGCCCCCTGCCCGAATGTTTACCTGAGATTTGTGCAAATTGGTGGCCGGCGACGACGCTGCCGGCGTCGCGAAAGAAGCGATAGGCCGCCACCGGGTCGATGCGGGGGTCCGCAGGGGAAAGCGCCTCGAACAAATCGCGTGGATTACCATGCAACGCCGCGACTCGCTCAGCCAATAACACTTCTCGCCTGCTGAAACGGAGGTTAGCGACCCGGAGGGCCGCTATCTGAGCACTCAATTGGTGGTGGCCGGCGAAGCGCGGCCGCTCGATTCCGTTCTCGATCACAGTTGAGTGGCTGCCGGGCTTGCCAGTGTCGTGAAATAGCGCATGCCAGGTGAGCCATCCGGCGCGGTCGCGGCCGGCCGCGATGTCGGCGCTGAAGTGTGCGCGCAGCTCCTCCGCCCATGGGTCCAGAGTCTGGCTCAGGCTACTGTCTCCCGGGGGCGGACCTCCTCGCAGCCAATCTCGCAATTCGGCGGCGTAACGAACGGCTAGAAGGGTGTGCTCGTAGGCGTCGAGATGGTGACGTGAGGACTGGGTCACACCTTGCAAGGCCTCGACCTCCGGGAACAGCTGGGAGAGAAGGCCGAGCGCGTGCAACTCGCTGATGCCAACGTCGGGGCGAGCGCAGTCCAGTAGCTTCCACAGCTCATGACGCACTCGTTCGGCGCTGACGGAAAGAATCGTTTCGGCGTTCGCGAGAATCTGTTTCCGCGTTTCAATCTCAACTGTGAATCCCAGCTGGGCAGCAAGGCGCACGGCCCGCAGGAGGCGGAGCGGATCGTTGGGCAGGCTTTCGGGCGTTACACGGCGCAGCCGCTTTGCTGCGACATCGCGCATGCCGCCGCAAACATCGATAAGCCGAGGCGAACTGTCGAAGGGGAGTTCCAGTGCGAGCGCATTGGCGCTAAAGTCACGCGCCAGCAGGTCGGACCGCAAGTCGCCTCGCAGGGCCGCGGCGTCACATTCTATCCTTCGGCCGTCGGCGCCATCCCCTATGAGCCGCGCGACATCCCGCGCTTCGTCCAAAGGATAGAAGGCCCAGCCGAGTCTGTCCGCCACTCTCCGCGCGACCGGCAATACAGGGCCACTCAACACCAGGTCCAAGTCTGTTGTCGCGGCGCCTTTGTTTTGGGAGAGGGAGGCTGACGGGCGGTCGGCATCCCGGTTCAAGTTGGCAATGATTGGGTGAGACCAGCCTGGAATGGAAGAGATGCCCAAGAGGTGATCCCGCACTGCGCCGCCGACGATGTAAACTGGCGCCCGCTCTGCCATGAACGAGTCCAGCACCTTTATTATGGCGTCAGGTGGGTTCGGGTAGGGAGTAATTGAAGGCATTGCCGAAAGTGAAAGGGCCCGTCACAGTGTGTTTCGTGCCCCTTCCGTAGTCAACCCACTCTCAGATCAACGCCTCGATCAGGAGAGGTCCCGGTTCTTCAATCCCCCTTCGCAGCGCCGCCACAAACTCGTCTGCGCTCGCGGCGCGGACAGCCGGCACGCCCATTCCATCAGAAAGGGAAACCCAATCCAGAGTTGGAGAGTCGAGGCGCATCATGGCCTGCGCATGGGGTCCTGCGTCTGCGTCGCCGCCAACATTCTGTAGTTCTCCCTGCAGGATGCGGTAACTGTGGTTGGCGAAGATGACGTTGACAACATTCAGGGATTCGCGCGCCTGCGTCCACAGGGCCTGCAAGGTATACATGCCGGAACCGTCGCCTTCCATGGCAAACACCTGGCGATCAGGGCAGGCCACGGCGGCGCCGGTGGCAGCAGGCAGGCCCTGGCCGATAGAGCCTCCGGTCACATGAAGCCAGTCATGGGGCGGCGCGTTTTGGGTGAGCGGGTAGGCCTGGCGGCCACTGGTAACGGATTCATCGGAAACGATTGCGTTTTCAGGCATCAGCGCACAAAGCGCTGTCCAAGCCGCCTCCAGCGTCAGCGAACCGGTCGGCAGCGGCGGGGGCTCAAAAGGCGCTACTGGCGGTGGATCGGACGGCGCGGCCAACTCTTCGCTCAAGGCGTCGAGCGCGGCCGGAACATTTTCGTCCTCGGCGGCCAGCAGATGGATTTGGGCATCCGGCGGCGCCAGCCTGCTGGGGCTGTCCGGGTAGGCGAAGAAACCCACGGGGTCCTTGGCACCGACCAATACAATATGCCGTGCGCCCGCCAGCAGAGCAACCGCCTGATCTACCGGATAGGGAAGGCGAGCCACGACAGGACGGCCGGCTCCCCTGGATACGCGTGCCGCGGCGCGATTGCCGACCACTCTGGCATTGGCTGCCGCGGCGATGCGGTGCGCCAAGCCGCTGACACCTTCGTTACACATCACTTGATCGCCAACGAGAATTACTGTCTCTTCGCCTCGGCGCAGCAGCTGCGCAATGGCGGCTATGCGCTCCTCCGGCACTTGTGCCATCGGCGGCGGGTCTTGGGGGGGAGCCGGGCCCTCCGCCGCGTCCCAAGCAGTATCGCCCGGCAGTATCAGAGTGGCGACCTGACCTGGTGGAGTAAGGGCGGCGGCTATGGCTGCGGCACCGTCGCCGGCGACCGCGCGGGCATTTGGCGAAGTGCGGACCCAACCCGAAACCGGCCGGGCCAAGCCCTCGATATCGCACGTCAGTGGGGCGTCGTATTTGAGGTGATAGGTGGCGTGATCCCCAACAATGTTAACAATTGGAGAGTGGGCCTTGCGCGCGTTGTGCAGATTGGAGATGCCGTTGCCCAATCCCGGCCCCGTGTGCAGCAGCGTTGCTGCCGGCTTGCCGGTCATGCGGGCGAAACCGTCCGCGCAACCGGTGGCGACGCCCTCAAACAGGCACAGGACCGAGTGCATCTGCGGCACGAAGTCCAGTGCAGCAACAAAGTGCATCTCCGACGTACCGGGGTTCATGAAACAGGTGTCCACGCCGCCGTCGTACAGTGTGCGAATGAGAGATTGAGCGCCGTTCATGGGCAGAACTCCGTACAGGACGAGAATGGGAGTGAATTCAGCAGGAATTCAGATTAAGTGGATTCTTCCGACTCGTCAGTCTCTAAGGCAGACTCGATTTCCTGCCAGGCCTTCTCCGCGGCCGCGGCTGTCTGTTGGGAGGGCGGCTCGTCGCCATAGCGGGCCTCGCTGTAAGCCGAGGTGATAGTCTGCACCAACGGGTCGTCGAAGCCGGGAATGTCGGCCAGGCGGCCGGCAAAGCGAGATGGTGTTTCCGCTTGCGATCTCAGGACGTTGCGGAAATGCGCGAAGAGAAGCAACCTTTGGTAGATTTCACGAATCAGTCGACGTGTGTCGCTCTCCCCCTCCAAAGACAGGAAGGGGTCAGGGTCCTCCGGAGCAGGACCGAATCGAGAACGCAATCGCGCCCATAAATTGGCCAGTTGTGCCTGAAGCAGACTTGTAGTCAGGACCGATTCGCGCACCTCGTCTGAATCCGTATCCTGTCGGTTTCGAAGCTGGCGTAGAACCAGCATGAAGATGATGAATACGCCGATTGCGACAACCAGGAGGGCAACCCAGCGGTAAGGCTCCGGCACTGCTTCGACAACCCTTTCCGGCTGTTCCGGGAATGGTTCAGGTGTAGGGGGCTGAGGTCTGCCGGCCGATTCATTTTCCTGTGAACGGTCACCGAACAAGCTGCGCAGGAAGCGAATCAGATACTCGATCAAGATGAATATCGGGTAGGCGATAACTGTGATTATCCACAACAGAACTGTGCTGATCCCGCGCCAAATCAGCCCGAGCGCAGTCCAAAGTACGGCTGCATCCTCTGGCTGGATAATCAGCCCAATCAACAGGGCAACGCCCAGCATCAATAAGATCGTTAAACCAATGCCAACCATCCAGCCGCGGTTGGGGCGCAATCTGCCCACGCGGGCGCGGCGGCGCCACCCGCCCGACTTTCCAAGGTTGGCAACCCCCAACCCCGCGAGACCAGCGCCAGCAAAGAAAAGAAGCAGCCCAACGGGATTAGACAGTTGGCCTTCGGATGCGGCAAACGGGTTGACAGCCGCCCCGGGCTGGCCGCCTTGGAAACCTGAGGGAATGATCCAGGCAAACAGGGCCAGCGCGGCGCCGCCTGTAAGAAATGCCCGCCAGATCTCTTCGTGTCGATACTGACCATGACCGTCCAGCGCGCCCCGCAGCCAGAGGAAGATGCCCATGAGCAGGAAAAGCGCCGCCCCGGGAACTTCAATTGGATTGTCTGGCCAGTAGATCAGGTCGTAGCCCGCGGCAAGTAGCCAGCGAAGATCCCAGACTCCAAATTCGGGTTGAAGGAAGCGCAGCCACAACAGAATCAGTAGTGCCGCAAATCCAAAGGTGGCAATGTGCCGCCGCACCTGGTTGGCCCGACGAAAGTTCCTGCGTTCAGCCATAGTCGGCATTGTCCAGCGGGCAAGTGAAAAGCTGAACACCTGCAGGACGACAATCATCCACGGTGACATCAAAGGGCCGGTGACGGAGGGGGACAAGAAGCCCTGCAGGAGTAGCATCCAGGGCCAGAGCCAACACAGGCGCATGAAACCCACCAGGACTGGCAAAAGCAGGCCCTCAACGTTATTCCACTCTACGTGCTTCCACGGTACTGCAACTGATGAAGTCATCTCTCAGAATAATGTAAAGTTCTATCAAAAAAAGGAGGCGTGAAGTAGGCAGCCCCTGTAGTGCAATCCCTGTAGTGCAACCCCTGGAGGCGCGGCTAGCTGACGCCTGGCATTTTTCCGGCCGGGACAGGCGCCTCCACTTCGGGCATCTCCTGCTCCGCTACGGAGGACAGGTCTGACAGGGCCTGCTCGGACAGCTGCTGGAAGGCTACACCTGGGATAGCTCTCTCAAGGGTCAACCCTCCGATGCCCAACAGAGTGACCGCAAATCCCCGGCGTTGCAGGTCAGCCAAAACCCGGCGCAGACTGTCGGAGAGGGTCGCGCTGATCAGAACGATCGATGTGCCATTGCGGAGGTGGTCAGCCTCCTGTAGCAGAACTCTCTCTATTGTCGTATGGGGCACGCCCACGCAGTAGGCAAGCGCTTCCAGTACGCGGGTGAGCTGCTTAGGGTGCGCGCCGGGCAGAATGCGTACGCGTTGGCCCGCGTACATCATGCTGTTGGCGAACACACCGAAGGCATCGCCGCGCAACTGCGCCCAGCGGGCAAGGGAAGCGCCGGCGCTGATGGCGAACTCGCGCAACGCGGGGTCGATCCCTTCAAATCGGTGATTGAATGTGCGAATGTTGATGAAGATGGCCAGTGGGCGTGAGGCGGACGGCTCGAACTGCTTGGTCTGCAGTTCCTGGCGGCGAGCTGTGGCCTTCCAGTGAATGTGGCGAAAGTTATCGCCGGGAAGATACTCGCGAACGCCGCTCACGCGCAGAGGGTCGTCGATCAGCCGGTTGCGGCTCTGGTAGTCTCCAAAAGGGTGGCGGGCGTCCAACCCCAGTTCAGGCAGGGCATACACACGGGGATAGACCAGAAGAAGTGTAGTATCCGAAAAGTCTCTGAATTGGCTGCGGAATCCAAAGATGTCGCCACAGACGAGTTGGACTGGCCCGAATCTCCAGGCGCCGCGCTGGGTGCCGGTGACGGTATACCGGCGGATGACCCGTTGGTAGAGACCGAGGGAGAACAGGTTAACCAGGACGCGCCGACTGGGAAGGAAGTGCCGGGCTCGTTCATCTGGTTTCAAGTCGAGCGCAGTGGGGATATCGTCCTCGCAGCGCAGCCAAGCGAGGGGCAACGGTTTTGCGTTGGTCACTTCCAGCCGCAAGTCCGTTTCTTCGCCGAAAAAGAGGCGTTCTACGCCGAACCTTCGATGGTAGGTCACCTCGGAAAGGCTGTAGCGACTCCAAAGCCAAACCACCAGCCCCAGCAGACCGAGAATTAGGGCCATTGTAAAGATCAGGCTGTTGCGCGTAAAGAGCGCCAGCACCAATATGACAACTGCAGCCGCCCAGCCGGTGCGACCCATTAGCCTGAGACGGTCGAGCGCCCGTCGACAGCGGTTACTGCGTCTGCAGGTTCGGAGGAGATGTCCATGTTCAGCCCCTCGTCCTGGCTTGGGTCGAGCGGCTCATTCAAGGGCGGCGAATCTGACTCGGTCGGGCTATCCTGCCAATTTTCCTCTACTGGGACGGGCACATTGGAAACAATGCCTTCCAACACGCTGGCGACTGAGGTGCCATGCAAACGGGTATCCGGACCGGGAATCAGCCTGTGGCGCAGGACAGGAAAGGCAAGCTGTTGGATGTCGTCCGGCGTGACATACGTCCTTCCCTGAATGGCGGCGAAGGCCTGCGTGGTGCGGTAAAATGCGAGACTGCCGCGCGGGCTTACACCCAGGTCCAGAGCGCTTTCGTCGCGGGTGGCCTGAACGAGATCGAGAAGATAATCTTCCAAGACCGGATGGACGTATACGTCGCGGCAGATGGTTACGGTTCGGCGGATGTCTTCGGCGTTGACCATGGGCTGGATACGGTCCAGCGGGTTGTCGGCGCGAAAGCGGTGCAGAATCTGGCGCTCTTCCTCGCGTTGGGGATAGCCCATCGCCACCTGGATCTGGAAGCGGTCCATCTGCGCTTCAGGTAGAGGGAATGTACCCGCCAACTCGACCGGGTTCTGGGTCGCCATAAGAAAGAAGGGGTAAGGGAGCGCATGGCTGACACCGTCGACGGTGACGTTGCGTTCTTCCATGGCTTCCAGCATCGCGCTCTGGGTACGCGGGCCGGCGCGGTTAATCTCGTCGGCCAGGACTACACCGGCCAGAATGGGACCGGGGCGGTATTCAAAATCGTCGGTCTTGCGGTTATAGACGCTGACGCCGACGATATCCGACGGGAGGAGATCGGGGGTGAACTGGATGCGTTGAAAGCTGATTCCCAGAGAGGCGGCGAGGGTCCTGGCCATCATCGTCTTACCAATGCCGGGGACATCTTCCAACAGTACATGACCTTCGCAAAAAAGGGCGACCAACAGTTGATCGACTGTCTCGTCTTTACCTACTATGACCTGGGCGACGTTTTCGCGCAGCCGTCGGGCCAGGTCCTGTACAAATGCGATGTCTGACATGACTGCTCCTGAACTGACTGCACCACGTCAACTTTAGCCTGTCCCGGTGCAGTCAGGGGAAAGACAGATGCGATTCTGCCGCCGGACCAACAACACAAAATTCGGCCAGAATGGCCGCTGAAGCACGCTAGTTACGGTGGGCCCCGCAGTGATTTTTGGGAGCGGTCAGATGAGCATGCTTTGGAGGGAGTATAACAGCGCGCAGACCGAACGGCAAAGGAGAGCGGTGTTCAGAATTGGGCTCTCTGGGCACCGAGTTGGGCACGTTCAACACCTGTTCATCCAGAGGAACGGGCCGACTATTGGCGAATTCTTGAAAGCGGTTCTTCCCCTGCCCACACGCCTTGCAGGTTTTCGAAAATGAACTTGCCTCTTCGCTGCCAGGTGTCGTAGGTGACGCCGGCGATATGCGGAGAAAAGATGACATTATCAAGTCTTAGAATAGGGTTATCGGGGGCCGTCGGTTCGTCATGCAAGACATCCAGCCCTGCGGCGCGAATAGTGCCGTTGTTCAAGGCTTCGGTGAGTGCGCCCTCGTCTACTACCGGGCCGCGGCAAGTATTGACGAGAATTGCGCTAGACTTCATGCGCGCCAGTTCAGCCGGCCCGATGAGATTTCGGGTATGCTCATTCAAGGGTACGTGGAGAGTGACGATGTCCGAACGCTCCAGCAACTCTTCTAAAGATACGCGCTCAACCTGCAGATGGCGTTCCTCCTCAGCGGTCACTGGGAATGGGTCAAAATAGAGGACTTCGGCCTGGAAGGGGACCAGCCGCTTGGCCACTTCCTTACCAATGTGGCCGAGGCCGACGATGCCTATGGTCTTGCCGTGAATCGTGAAAGTCGTCATGCCGCTGTCGATATCCTTCCAACCCTGGTTGCGCACATTGTGGTCCATTTCGGTCAGGCGGCGGTAGACGCTCAAGATCAGGGCGAAGGTGTGCTCGGCCACGTCAATTGAATTTGTGCCGCCGTTGTTGGCAAGCGGTATCCCCAGCTCAGAAAGCAGTTTCAGGGGCATGTGCTCGAAACCAGCGCTGACAAGCTGAACCAGTTTCAGTCCTTGCGCTGCTCGCAATACCGATTCTTCCAGGGTACTGGGAAAGAGGATCAGGAAATCGGCGTCGGCGGCCTGGCGAGCCTTTTCTGCTTCTGGCAGATCGTGGGGCAGGACGGCAACATCCCAGTCTGCGGGGGCCGGTGCAACTATCTGTTGGGCTAGTTCGGCTACAAGACTGGTGAATAAGATGACTTTGGGCATTAGTGCGTTCCTTGGTAGGCGGTGAAATGTTCAGCAGCCAGCATTTGGCCCAGGCGTAATCAGCGGGCCGCGAATTATTGTGGCTCAGCCTTCAAGCTTCCAAACCTGCTGAGCTGTTTTTCCGAAGATCCAGGCGCGCTCTTCGGCGCTTATGTTGTCAAGGTACGTGAGTGGAAATTCCAGCGAGTTGTCGAAACCCTCACGGGTGCTTACAGGCGGCCAATCACTGCCCCACATGATTCTCTGGGCGCCGAATGCCTCCAACGTCAATTCGGCCAGGGGCGGGACGTTCGCAAAGGGACAAGGGAGATCGCAGAATTCTCCAAAGCCAGGCAACTTGATCGTCAGATTCTCGTGCTGGGCAAGGGCGGTTATGGCAGCGAATTCGTCCAAGTCAACACCAGGTTTGACTCCGCCAAGATGCTCTATAACCAGCGAGAGATCGGGGAACAGGCGCAGAACTTCGGTAAACTCACTGCTCTGCAAAATGTCAGGCCGGCTGAATACACTTACCACCAGGTCCAACTCGGCTGCAGCCCGCCAATGGGCAAGCGGATCGCTGCCGCGCCCGCGAAAGTCTGCCAGCAAGCGGATGCCGGCGATCCCCTGTTCCGCCCAGGCGCGAACGGCGCTGCCATCGTCGTCTTCGGCAACGATCATGGCTGCGGCAAAGCGGTTCGGGTTTGCTTCGATAGCATTGACGAGGTAAAGATTGTCGCTGTTTCCCATGTATTGGATCAAAACGGCCTGATCGACGCCTGCTCTTTCCATATGATAGAGAAGGACTTCGACCGGCTCGTACTTATGCAGGCCGATATGACAGTGCGTATCGACGATGTCAAACTCTCTGTCTGTCATTCCGAGGACTCCTTTTCGCTCTAGTTTCGGTTGACTGCAAAACTGAGCGCTTCTTCGGTGGGTTCCGTGCCCAGTCCCGGCCCTTGGGGAAGCGTGAAGTAGCCGGCCTTGCAGTCCATGGCGCTGCGAATGAAGCGTTTGTTGCGGTCGAAAATCGAGTGTTGATACTCATGCATGGCAAAGTTGGCTAGCGTAGCTGCTACGTGAAGGCTGGCGGCCTGGGCAATACCAATGTTGATAGTGGCGTGGGGCATTACCTGGCAGTTGAATGGCTGCGCCAGTTCGCAGATGCGCCGGTAACCGGTAATCCCGGTATGGGCCATTTCCGGCTGAATGACGTCCATGCAGCCGGCTTGCAGGCGCGGAAGGTATTCATGGACTGTGCGCCACTCCTCTCCCAGCCCGATCCGGGTGCGTGCTGCGCGGGCTACGCGGGCCTGCCCGGCTTGATCTTCGGGCGCGACCGGCGCTTCGGCCAAATACAGGTCAAATTCGCATAGCCTGTCGATCAAATGGATTGCTTCCAGCGCGGTGTAGCGCCAGTGGAGATCGACTAAAATCTTCGGCGCGGGGCCGACCTCTTGGCGGATGGCTTCTATCTCGGCGACCTCGCCTTCGTCAGCGACGACAGCGGCGTATTTCAATGCGGAGAAGCCGCGGTCGATCCATTCCCTGCCCAGTGCCGCCCGCTCCGCCTTCGTCGCGCCGGGCAGTCCGGAGACGTATACAGGCAGCTGCTCATGGCGCAGGCCGCCCAATAGCTGCCACACCGGCTGCCCCAACAGTTTGGCCCGCAGGTCCCAAAGGGCGATGTCGAGTCCGGCGATGGCGTCGAGGGCGTAGCCTCCAAAATGGCCACGTACGCGCTGCAAGTCGTACAGGTCCTCGTAGATGCGTTCCACGTCGTGAGGGCAGCGGCCAATGACGAAGGGGATCAGCAGCTCCTCAAGAATGGTGTGCGCCACCTGCGGCGCCACAACCCCGAAACATTCGCCCCAACCGACTGTACCGTCGCTGGCAACTGCCTTCACGAGAAGAGTCTGGTCGTGGATTGGGTAGACGGTTCGGTTGCCCGGTCGGACTATGTAGCCTCTTGGATTGGGCTGGATGTCCTCCCCCAGCGGGCCCAGATAGGGTACATCGCGCGGAATACGAAGAGGATACAGTTCGACTGAAGTTACTGTTGTATTCATAGAATCGGGGAGTCTAATTGTCTGCGACTTCGACCTACCGCCCTCGACTTGGTGAGACTATTCTTACCGGCTTCGGTCAGGAGGACAAGAGCGGCTTTATGTCCCGCCAAATCGCGTCAAATTCTTGCAAGTCCTGCTGGTCCAGGTAGGCGCCGGGAATGCGGCTGGCAGTGGAAGTGAAGATGCCTCGGCGTTTGAAAACCTGTTTGTACACGGCGACGCCGTGCATGCGCTCGAAGTTCAGGAGAGGCAGTAGTCGGTTGAACAGGGCCCGGGCGGCGGGCTCGTCATTTGCCTCCAACAGTTGCCAGATCCTGGTGTGAATGTCCACAGACTGGCTGGCCGGCATGTTGCCGCACGCCCCTCGCCGCCATTCATCGATCATGTAGATACCGCCCTGCCCGCCAAAGACCCCATTGCATGCGTCGCCGGCCGCGGCCAGCGTGCGCGAAATGGCGCGCGGCTCCGGTAACGTCTCTTCCTTCAGATACTGAACCCACTCCAACTCACGACACATGCGTGCCAACAGTTCTGATGACATTGGGGTGCCGATTGGACCCATAAAGTTCTGAATACAGATCGGGATGCTCAGGGCTTCGTCGAGAGCCTGATAATAGTCGTAGCAGCCATTTGCATCCGGATGCAAAATGTGGGGCGGCATGGCCATGATGCCGTCAGCGCCTACATCCTGGGCGTAACGGCCGAGGGCAACGGCCGGAACCGTGTGGCCATGAGTTGTGGCGGCGACGACCGGCACTTGTCCGCCGGCTTCTTCTACGACTATTCGGATCCAGCGTTGGCGCTCTTCGTCGGACATAGCGGCGAACTCGCCGGCGTTGGCAGGGCCGACGAGACCAGCGGCGCCGGCCTGAATGCAGAAATCGACCTGCCGGCGCAGTGCGGCTTCATCCAATTCCAGGTTATCGGTAAACGGGGTGACGACTATTGCATAGATGCCGCGCCAAGTCTTGCTCATCTGATATGCTCCGGTTCTGTAGGTGTTTTTGACCGGTCTATTTCGCCACAGTTGAACTAAATTTCACCGATGCTGCCATAAGCGCATGCGCGATTTGCGGACCCTCCGGGGTTTGGCGACAATCTACCTGAGCATTCAGTTGACCAAAATCGGCAGAGCGTTCCGGATCAACAAAAGCACCAGGATATTGCCCTGACACTCCTGCTTAGTATACTACATGTGGGTAACCACTCAATTAATAAGCGAGCGAAAAGACCATGAAAATCACTGCTGTTACGGTATCCCGGCTGCAAGGCGTTCTGGACTATGACGGGGAGTTCTGGGAGGAGCGGCTGGTGCGCCCGCTCGACATTTACCCTGAACATAAGGCTGAAGGCCCGCACGAAATGTTTGCCGTCGGCGAAGGCCGCTATAATATCACTGCGTATTTTGTCGAAGTCGAGACCGACGAAGGTGTGTCCGGTATCGGCGGGCCCCTGCCCTTCGACCAGGCTTTCGTCATTCAGACGCAACTGGCGCCGCTTCTGATCGGTCACGATGCGCTGGCGACTGAACGACTGTGGGACCGAATGTACCGGGCACAGGTGCATGGCCGCAAGGGTACTGAGATGATGGCGCTCAGCTCGGTAGACTGCGCGCTTTGGGATTTGAAGGGCAAGTGGTTCGACGCCCCGGTCTGTCAGCTGCTGGGGGGACCGACCAGGACTGAAGTACCGGCCTACGCCAGCGCCCTGGGCTATTCGCTGGATCCGGAACTGGTGCAGGAGCGGGCCAAGCAGTTCGTGGAGGAAGGCTTCAGGGCGACGAAGTGGTTCTTCCGCGACGGCCCCACTGACGGGAAGATGGGCATGGAGCGCAATTTGCGGCTGGCGCGGACGCTGCGCGAAAGTGTTGGACCGGACGTAGACATTATGTTGGATTGCTGGATGAGTTGGGATGTGCCCTATACGGTGCAGATGGCCCGTCGCCTGGAAGAGTACGCCCCTCGTTGGATCGAGGAGCCGGTACTGCCCGATAAGATCGACCAGTACGCACAGATCCGCGCTGCGGTGAATATTCCCATAAGCGGAGGCGAGCACGAATACACACGTTGGGGACTGAAACAATTGATGGACGCGGGTGCGTGCGACGTCTACCAGCCTGACATCTACTGGTGCGGCGGAATTTCGGAGATACAGAAGATTCTGGCCCTGGCATCCGCCTACGATGTGCCGGTAATCCCTCATGGACACTCAACGCCGGCCAGTATACACGTCATCGCGGCCTGGCCCGAGCCGACTACGCCAATGCTGGAATACCTGATCAAGTGGAACGAAGTCCACCAGTTTTTTCTAAAGAATCCGCTTAAGCCGGTCAATGGCAGTGTAAGCGTACCTAGCGCGCCGGGCATTGGCATGGACCTGGATGATTCCAAGATTTCGCAACGCGAGGTAGTTACGTTCTGACTCTGGGCGTAGCGGTTAGCGCGGGGTGGTGGGATAGCCCACGGGGTCGATGTGGGCTTCAATCAGGAAAGGTTTTTGCGCGGCTATGGCACTTGCCATGGCCGCGTCGCATTCGTCCGGGGAAGAGACACGGGCGGAGGCGATGCCGTAACCGTCAGCGATAGTACAGAAATCGGGGGCGGGAAACTCGGTACCATAGGGCTGCTTGCCTTGGCGCAGCTGGTGCGAGCGGATCAGATCTATGGCGTTGTCAACCGCCACGACTACGGTCACCGGCAGGTCCAGCCTGGCTAGAACACTCAGTTCTCCCAGACACATCAGCAGCCCGCCGTCCCCGATCAGGCAGGCGGCCGGCCGGTCCGGTTGGGCCAATGCTGTACCGATTGCGGCCGGCAAACCGAAGCCCATACAGGACAGGCCGTTGGATAGCGCAAAGCTGTTGGGGCTCAGGGTCGGCCACTCCAAGCTGCCAAAAATCTTGTGGCTTCCTACGTCCACGGCCAGTAAGGCGTCTACCGGCAGGTGACGGCGCATAGCCGCCAATAGCTGCTGAGGAAGCAGCAGTCCGGGCCGAGGATCGGGCACGGCTACGGCCGCGAGTTGCGTGCGGAATGCACTCACTCTCTGCCGACCCCATTGGGGGTCGGTGGAGAAGCCGCTGTCAGCCAGTTGCAACAGGGCCGCGGCCATCGGTCCAACAATCTCCGCGGCCGCGGGCAGCGTTGGATCCTGATTGGGCCAATTGGCCATCCATATCAGCGGCGCGTTTTCTGCTTCTCCTTCGATTCCAGCTGCACCTGACTGCGGGAGGGAGAATGGCTTGACCAACTCTACGACGTCGAAACCTACTGCGAGGACACAGTCCGCTTCGTCGAGCAGTTGGTAAACGGGGTCGCTGCGGGTCAGGCCGATTGTGCCCGCGCTGAGGGGGTGATCATCGGGCAGCGCGCCTTTGCCTTTGGGAGAGACTATGACCGGCGCGTTGACCGCCTCGGCCAGAATTCTCAGCGCGTTGTAGGGGCCCTCCGGTTCCAGGCCCAGCCCGGCCAAGATTAGTGGACGGGAGGCGCTCGAAAGAAGATCGCGAGCACGGGCAACCTCTTTCGGCTCAGGCAGGGCAATCGCGACATTTGAATCTTCCCTGCCGTGCGACGACACGCCTGCCGGCGCGGCTTGTGCCGGCATTTCAGCCTCCTCATTGCTCACTTGCAGATGCACTGGTCCGGGCCGGCCTTGCATGGTCAGGGCAACTGCTGGCGGCACTTCGGCAGCGGCATTCTGCGGGGTAACCTTGAGCGTGCGCTTGGTAATAGGGCCAAAGATGGCTTGCAGATCCACCACCTGGTGCGTATAGGCGGGCAGCAGCGCGTCCGGCTTTTGCGCGGTTATCAGGACGATGGGCGCGCGGTCCAGCCAAGCGTGGCCAATGCCGGGCACTGCGTTCAGCGCGCCCGGGCCCAGTGTTGTGAGGACGCAGCCTGGTGTACCCGTGGCACGCGCGTGGGCATCGGCGGCAAAGACTGCGCTTTCTTCATGGTGCATCAGTTCAAAGCGGATGCCGAGTCTTTGCAATGCCTCCAGGACTGACACGACTTCGCCGCCGGGCATGCCGAAGACGAGGCGGACGCCGGCATCATAGAGAGACTGGGCGATTGTTGCGGCGACAGTGGCCATGGGGAGGAGCGTGTCCTTATCTAGCGATCAAAGTATTTGCCGACGAGGAGTTCCAAGCGGTCTATGACTTCAGGCGGAACAGCCGACTTGTTGGTGATCAGGGCGTCCTGCAGTGCACTGGCATGGGGGGAAGGCCCGCTGCCGGCCAGCAATTTGATAGCGTTGGCAACCGCATCGACAGCCACCTCTGCGTTGCGCAAAAGGATCCTGATTACTGCTTCGACTGTAACGACCTCTTCGGTTTCGTGCCAGACATCGTAGTCGGTCACGTGGGCCATGCAGGCATAGCTCATTTCGGCCTCTCTGGCAAGGAAGGCCTCTGGGGTCGTGGTCATGCCGATAATATCCATCCCCAGCTGTCGGAATGCTAAACTCTCGGCGCGTGTGCTGAAACGGGGCCCTTCTATAGTGACGAAATTGCCACCCATGTGAACTGTTGCGCCGGCCTGCTCCACTGCCTGGGAGCAGATGGCGCTGAGGTAGTCGCAGAAAGGGTTGGCGACGTTCACGTGTACCACCAGGCCGCCGGTGCCAACATCCGGGTCATCGAAAAAGCTGAGCGCCCGCAGTCTTGTTCGGTCGAAAATCTGATCAGGGATGACGATATCGCCGGGTCGGAGCCTTTCCTGCAGGCTTCCACAGGCACTGACGGCGATAAGATACTCGACGCCCAGCATTTTGAAACCATAGATGTTGGCGCGCTGGTTTAGCCGCGTAGGGCTGATGCGATGTCCCCGTCCGTGACGGGCGAGGAAGGCGACGCGTTGGCCGTGCAGAGTGCCAACAATGTAAGCGTCGGACGGTTTGCCAAATGGGGTATCGAGTTCGATTTCTTCGACGTCTGACAACGACTCCATTTGGTAGACGCCGCTACCGCCGATAACGCCGAAGCGAATTGGTTCTGGCATGAATTGAACTCCGTTGAAAGATGAAAAATGAGCTTGTGCCTGCCATTGTAGAGACTTAGGACTCCAGCACTGGCACTGTTTATTTCTTTCCAAAAGGTAACTACTAAGCCACAGTACTTGACCAGCCAGTTATTCTTGGAACCATTCAGGCTCTTGGTGACGCAACTGGTCTGCAGTCGCCGCCATGCTCGCCAGCCGACACGTTGCTAAGAAGGCACACGGTCGGTGAGGCATGGTTTTGTAGGGGGGCGTTGCGGGGGCGCAGCCCCTGCACAAGGGAGGGCGCTTGCGCCCGACCGCCAAAATGACAACATTGAGGGGAGAAAGAACGCCTTTGCTCCCCTCGTTCAGGGTTGCGAATCAGTTGCGGCTGCGTAGATACTCCAAGAGTGGAATGACAGCGGCTAACGCTCACCGGGTTGCCAACAGTCCCGCGGCTGTGCCGAGGACTCCGGCGCGACCGCGTTTGTTCAGTACGGGGAAGCGGATACGAGCTACGCCTCCGTCCTGCAGCAGAAACACTTTGCCTTTGCGCTCATAGTTGTGTTGGTCCACATCGTCTGAGAGCAAGGGCCAGATCGAGAAGTACGCGATCTGGCCAGCTTCGTCGTAGCAAACCGTGCCTGCGGGCAGCGGCTCACCTTCCTCAAAAGGGACTTCGATTCCGGTCGCGCGCAGCCAACGACCAAGACCCAGCCTTTTGTGATCCTGCATGCTAACGCCAACCAAACGATAGGCGGCGATATGGGCTACAAGATCTGCGGTCGTCCAGTTGTCCACTTCCGGCGTGCGCCCGGAGATTCGCAGGTCGATCACATCCTTACGGCGCAACCAGAGGGTCCGGAATGGTATTTGGTAGGTTCTGACGTTTGCCTGAAACTCTGCCATCATTTTCTCAATATAATGGAAATATCGCTTAGGCCGTGCAAAAGCAGACCTGCAAGTCCCAAAGTCATCAGTACCGGTCCGTATCCGATGTCGGGCATTTTTCCGTACAGGTCGGCCAGTGTCGGCAGGATCCACCGAAACTGGGCTAATGGAAAATAGATTGCGGCGCCGGTGAGTCCTACGGCGAGAAGGCCGCGCCCAATGACGATTGACCAAACGATTCGACCAAGGCAGCCGCGCCGATTCGCGTTTTCTGGGCTGTTGCCTATGGAAGCCAGGAGCGCACCCGGCGTCAGCAGGAGCGCGGCCAAAGGGCTGAGCGCGACAAGAGCCAGACAAGCCAGCAAGGCCGCGGTCTGCAAGCGGTACTCAGGCGCGAGCAGTAGGTGCGGTGTCCAGGCAGGCGGCAACAGATTCAGCGCGGCGACCAACGAGAGCAGGAGGAGGCCGATGCGCACTGGCCAACCGTAGGTAGGTTGGCTTCCTCTGATGCCTGCACTATGGTTCGGCTCGGAATCTGCCGGGGGGTCCGCCAAATCGCGGCGAAATGCGTTCAGGCTGATGCTGACACTGACCGCGACGAGCGGCAAGTAGAAACCTTCGCGCCAGAGACGGATATCGCCTTGTTGTACGGGGTGCAGAAACTTTACGATTTCCCCCAAATCCAGCCCTAAGACTGCCAACCCTGCCGCTTTATGCGAGATCCATGGTCGAAAGTAGCCTGCCATCGTAAGCAAGGCGCCGGCAGGCAGCAGCCATTTATTGAGGAGCTTCAACGGTCGGCCGGAGAGGCGTTGATAGAGGCGCATCCAATGAGCACAGCAGGAGTTACTGCGCTTCCTCCTTCTGTCTTCCGGCGCGTTCAAGCCTCTGGCGTTGCCGGTCCCGGCCCTCATCAAAACGGCGTCGTTCCTGTTCGTTCGTCAACTCGAGACGCGGGACCTCGGTTGGCAGGCCGTTGTCGTCCAAGGCCACAAATATGTAATAGGCGCTGTTTGTATGCGTGATTCCACCGGTGAGCAGGTCTTCGGCTTCGACAATTACCTCGACTTCCATCGAACTGCGGCCTATATAGGTGATGCGCCCCCGCAGCCTTAACAGCTGTCCCACCCGCACCGGCTCGTGAAAAGCCATGCTGTCGACGGCGACGGTCACGGCAAGGCGCCGGGCATGGCGCGCGGCTGTGATGCCGCCGCATTCATCGCACAGTTTCAGAATCACGCCACCGTGAACGTTGCCCAGCAAGTTGGCGTGTTCGGGATTCATTATCTGGCTAATACGGGTTGCCGAATCGGCGACAGTTCTGCGGTTAGAATTCATGCGCTCGTAGTTCCAGGTTGCTTGCAGTGAATTGTACCATATTGTCAGGCCAGGGCCCGTTCGTAGGCATCGAGAAGATGGCGCAGACTTCGCTGCCAGGTAAAGGCGCGTGCATGGTCCTGGCCAGCAGCAGCCAACCGGGCGCGCAGCTCTGGTTGGGTAGCAAGGCGGGTGATGCCGCCGGCAATACTATCTACAGACTCGGCATCGACATAGAGTGCGCCATCGCCGCCAGCTTCGGGTAAGCAGGAGTTGTCGGCGGTGAGCACCGGCGTCCCGCAGGCCAGAGCTTCGATGACAGGAAGCCCGAAACCTTCGTATAGAGAAGGGTAGGCAAAGAATTCGGCGGCGGAATAGAGGGCCGGCAGGTCAGAGTCGGCAATGAATCCGGGGAAGTGAACATCTTCTTCCAGTTTCAACTCCCGCACTGTGCTGAAGATTTCGTCGAAGAGCCAACCCTTTTTGCCGCCGATGATTAGCTGGTGCGGGAGCGCCGCTTCCTGCCGGGCCGCGTGAAAGGCGCGAATCAGGCGGGCAAAGTTTTTGCGGGGTTGGAGCGTGCTCAAACCGAGAATGAAGGGGCGATCGTCGAAGCCATACTTTCGCCGTGTCGCCTGCAACGCGTTCTGGTCTGTCACGCGGCTAAAGAAACTGTGGTCGACGGCACCCTGTACGACGCTGATTCGTCCAGCGAGTTGCGGCCACAGCTCTTCCAAATCACGGGCAGTGTGGCCGCTGTCGGCAATGACGTGGTCGGCGCGGCCGATGCTCCGGGGAACGACTATGTTCAGGTAGTGGTGCAAGGAGGGCATTGCCGCTTCGGGATAACGCATGAAGGCAAGGTCGTGCACGGTTAGCATCCTTGTTCTGGCGCTGACCGGCGCCAAGACAAAGTCGGTAGCGTGAAACAGATCGATGGCGCCGCCGGTAAGCCATTCGACGCGGGGAAAGGGGATTTTCAGGCGGTGCCAGATGCGGGTGAGGTTTCGCTCCGAAATGGAGGGAAAGGTGTGCAGAGGGAGCGGGGCAGTTGTGCGCTGACTAGCAGCAACGGTCCCGGCAACGAAAAGGGAGAGGTCGTAGCCAGGATTATGCTGAACCAGTGCGTCAACCTGCCCGCGAATGATGCGGCCTATGCCGGCGGACTGGCGCACGGCTGGTGTGTAATCGATTACAAGCTTCACAGCCCTTTGAACGTCCAAAGCCTGTTTGCAGCGAAGTTCCAGAACATAACAACGCCGATGGCGAAGAGTTTGGCGGAATTGTAACTCATCGTGAAGCCCAGTTCGGCACTTGACAGCCAGTCAATCCAATAGGGGCGCAGGAGTTCATCAGAAAAGCCAAAGACCAGCTGATTGATTCCCAGACCCACGACGCTTACCAGGGCGAATTTCGCCATTTGCAAGCGGCTATTGCGGATTCGACTCTCAGGGTAAGTCCACCACCGGTTGAGAAGGAAGTTTTGGAGGACTGCCGCACAGAATCCGGTGCCGTTGGCGAGATTGGAGGGGAAGCCGGCGAAAACGATCAACAGATTCAAGATGGTAACGTCGGTTACCGCTCCAAGCGCGCCGACGAATGCGAACTTGACGAACCGTTTCGTCTCTTTGCGTCTTCTGCTTCCCGGAGGCAGAAGTTTGGCCCCTCTCAATTGGTAGTCCATTCTACTGTTGTGTCAGCACTGTAATTCTGAACCAGTCTCAAGTCTACAACGATCATTGTACTCGAAATGATGGATGTGCTGCAGCCGCCTGGCTTGTCCCTGGAAGAGGTTCAGAAGCGGAGGCAGAGCCGGTAACTGTAAGTTTGTCTTTTGCCAGGGCAACTGCTGCCCCAAGCCACAGGGCAACGTGCAGATACATTCCTTGCACGTACAAGTTATCGAACAGATGATGGACCGAGAGATGGGCGATTACGCCTAAGACACCGAGGAATAGGGCTGCCGTCCACGCTGAGGACGGGATGGCAGTCCAAGGCGGTGACTGTACATTGCCCAGGCGGCCGAAATTCTCGTTCTCTGTGCGGAGGATGCGGCGGCGCGTGCTGATCAGCCAAAAGACCACACCTGTCCAGAGCGCCAAATAGGCAAACATCCCAAGCAGTCCATTCTCTGCCAGTACGTTGAGATAGATGTTGTGGGCGTGGCCCAAGGGCTCTTCCCAGCGGGGCAAACGTACCTGCGGATAGACGGCTGCGTAGTTGCCAGGGCCCACGCCCAGCCACGGTGACAGCTCCCACATGCGCAGGGCGGCAATCCAGTGGGCCAGCCGTTCGATCACGGAGAAGTTTTCATCAGTGACCGGTTGCTGGACTACTTCCCACATGTCCATGCCCAGGTAGGCAGGCAGGTCGGACAGACGATCGGTCAGAGAACCTGGAATGTAGCGGGTCAGGGCGGGGCCAAGCAGAAGCAGGACGGCGGTCCCAGCGAGGGCGGCAACTTTTATCAACCGTCCGCCATAGATGAGTAGGACAACTGTCATGCTAACGGCGGTACCCAGCCAAGCCCCTCTGCTCCAACTGGCCAGCAGTCCCATGCCGATGATAGCTGCCGCCCCGCCGTAGAGGACGGTACCTGTGAGGCTTTGTTTGAGGGCGGTGCCCGAAACCTTCACGAATGAAGTGAGATTTAACATGAAAAGCGCAACCGCGACAGGCAGTGTAAGCCCCAGATAGCCGGCGAAAGGATTGGGCTGGCCGAAGGTGCCGGCCGCCCGCATAAAGCGGCCCAGCAGCAGGAAATTGGGCGGCCCGATCCGGAAGACAAACTGGTACATGCCGAGTGCGGCCTGCAGCATGGCGCCGGTCAAGAGGCCCCAGACCAGCCAACGCACTTGACGCGGCGTGAGTGCCTCCTGAACTAATAGAATCGCTATCAGCATCTGCAGCCACTTGATTACACCTTCAGACGCTTCTCGTACATCAATCGCATTGCGGAATGAAAGCAGGAGCGCCAAGAGATAGATGACAAAGAGCAAAGGCAGAAGACCTGTGTTCAGTCGCAGCCGGTTCGTTCGCACGCCATTTGCGAACCACAGAAGGACGGCAGCCCCCAAGATGCAGTCTGCAATGCTTATTGGACCGATCTTGAATCCGCTGGCGAATGGCAGAACGACAGCAAGCCCCAGCCAGATCAGATGCGGGAAACGCAATAGGAGCAGGGTCGCGCTGACAGCGGCAATTGCCGCGGCCGACACGAGCAACGGTAGTTCGGCCAGCAGCCATGCCAACCCCAAAAGCCCAAGAATCGCTGCCGAAATGCGTACGTTGCTGGCGGCGCTGTAGGGCGGGGCTGGCGGAAGGGCTAATCCGCCGCTTCTGAGTGGTAGCCGCGCGGTCCGACCCCACAACATACCTGCGTCCCCCTCCTGTCTTTGCCTTGCATGCCATGCCGACTGCTAACGAGATAGCATGGCATGCATCACTGAATGACTTAACAGAATATCTGATCAAAGAAAATTCCCGGACACACTATGCCCGGGAACTAAGGCGGAGAGGGAGGGATTCGAACCCTCGAGGGCGTAAACCCTACGCGTTTTCGAGACGCGCGCACTCGGCCAGACTATGCGACCTCTCCAGAAAGTGTTCGTGCCGAGCCGGCCCGGCACGAGAGATACTAGCACACACAGTAATCACTGTACAATTCTTCGACGAATTGTTGGAATGCATCTTCAATAGTGGCGCGGCCGGGCTGGACGCCGGCAGCGAGTTTTTCGCGATCCTGCACCAGGACGACCGGCCATTTCTTACAGCAAGGCTTCGGCCAATTCAGTGAAGTTGGTTACGGTAAGCGCGGGCAGGAAGGGCGAGTCCTCGACCGGCAGTTGGTAACGGTTCACATAGGCCGCTTGGAATCCGCAGGCGCGGGCACCGACGCAGTCGAAAGCGTTGGCTGAAACCATCATGCATTCCTGGACTTCCAGAGTGAGCAGATGGGCCGCCCGGCGGTAGACACCGGGATGGGGCTTGAAGGCGCCGTTGCCCGTGGCGGAGATGACGTCGTCAAACGGGAAATGCACGCGATTTTGGACCAGATGATCCAAATAGTGGGGGTCTCCGTTGGAGAGCACGACCAGACGATACTGGTTGTGGAGCCGTTCCAGCGCGGGTACTACTTCCGGGAAGGGGGTGAGACCCTGCCAGGCGGCCATCAGCTCCTGCACGCGATTCTCTGTTGGCGAAATCTCGTTCAGTCGGAACACGTAGTGAAGGGCCCGCCTAACTGTTTCGAGATAGCCGGCGTGGCCCACCATCATGATCGTGTCCTGGTACTGCTCCAGCCGCTGACGCGTGCGCCACTGGTCCCAGAATGTTTCTGGCGATGTGGCCGGCGCCTCTCTATTGAGGAGCTCGGTTATCGCGGGTTTGAGGCTGCCTCCCAAGTCCAGGATAGTGCCGAAGAGATCGAATGTGAGGGCTTGGGCAGTGTCAGTCGGGGCCATGCGTTTTCCCTTGGCGTCTCAAGAGGTCAGAGTTTCGGCTATTGGAGGGAGCAGGGCGCCGTCGGAATTGAACTGAACGTCCTGGGCCGGGCCAACTCTGGTGAGAGACGGCTTTTCGGCGGCCTCTTCCAGGAGCGCGGGCGAAAGCCAGAGTGTCTCCAGCTCGAGCGTGTTTTGGATCCAGACAACGCGGGCAGCGGCAGCATCTTTGCCCATCAGGCCGGTCTCGATGATTTCCCGGTCGGTCGGAAGAGTGACGGGCTGTTTGGCGGCGGCGAAGTTACCGGCAGTGAGACAGTTCGTATAGGTGGCGTGCCAGTCGATCTTGGCCCGCAGCCGTTCGGGGATGAGATCGGCCAGCCCTACGCCGGAGGCATTGCCGTGGCTGCCAGGCGTCAGATCAAGGACAGCCAGGACGCGAAAGTTGGGTTCCCTGGGGCCGCCGTTGCGTCGCCACATCCCGATGATGTTTGTATCCATGCCGGTGCCGCTGATGTTTTTGCCCATCTCCTGCACGACCAGCATATCAAGGTCGTCGAAAGGGATGGAAGGCTGGAGTGCCTTGGCCTGCCGTAGCAGCGGCGGCTCCTCCTGGAAGATTTTTTCGCCGGGCAAGACTGTAATTTCGGCCGGCGCGTGGCGGCCGTTCTCGACGATGGCGACACCGGCTACGATGGGCATTGTATTCAGAATGACCTGCGCGGCCTGTGGAATTGCAGTGACGGCATCGTGAGCGTGGAGCGTGGCCGCGCCTCGCCTTTTGCCCAGGCCGATGGTCATGATCTTGCAGAGGCCGCTCTCGTGGTCGGCGCGAAATGCGGTGTGGGCCTTGACGCGATTTACGGGGATGACGGCATCGGCCTCGGCTGCGTGCCGATCCCAGTAGACCGGCATGCCGTCAGTTTCGCCGATCTGCTTGACTTCCAGGCTGCTGTGAATAGGAACGCCAAGATCGGCCATCCCGTAGCCGACGAGGACGGCATGCTGGCCTTCGGCAGTGCCGCCGCCGTGACTACCCATTGCCGGGACGAGGAAGGGGTCGGCGCCAATTGCCTGCAAGGACTCGACGACCGCCTGTACCACTTCCCTGTAGCAGGAGATTCCGCGGCTGCCTACGGCCACAGCCACCCGCATCCCCGGCCGAACGCGTTCGGACAGTGCAACTGCGTTGAGGCCGTTCCATACTGCGGCCGATACATTGTCAACTTGCTGTTCGGAGACGGACTGCCGCACTGGCGCGAGTTGAATCATTGGGACCTCCCTGGCTAAGATTCGTTTATGTGCCAACCTGTGTTTTCAACCATGCCTCGATAAACGGGTCCAGTTCACCGTCCAAGACGGGCTGAGGCGAGGCGGTCTCTACATTCGTGCGCAAGTCCTTCACCATTTGATAGGGGTGCAGGACATAGGAACGGATCTGACTACCGAAGTCGGCCTGGACATTTTCTCCCTTTAAGCGGGCCTTTTCGGCGGCTATTTTTTCCTGCTCGATTGCGTAGAGCTTTCCTCGTAGAATTCTTAATGCAATTTCGCGGTTCTGCGTTTGGCTGCGTTCGTTCTGGCAGGATACGACAATACCGGTCGGCAGGTGATGGAGGCGGACTGCGGTAGCGTTTTTCTGCACGCTCTGGCCCCCGGCCCCACTGGACAGGAAGACATCCATCTTAAGGTCATTTGGGGCGATTTCGATTTCGATGTCTTCGTCGATATTGGGCAGGACTTCCAGTTTGGCGAAGGAAGTATGGCGGCGGTTACCGGCGTCGTAGGGGCTGAGCCGTACGAGGCGGTGCGTACCGTGTTCCGCCTGAAGATAGCCGTAGGCGTATGACCCATCGACGGTGATGGTGACACTCTTGATTCCGGCCTCTTCACCTTGGGTCATGTCGGTGATTTCGGTGGCGTAGCCTTTCTTTTCGGCCCAGCGCAAGTACATGCGCTGTAGCATTGCCGCCCAGTCCTGCGCCTCGGTGCCGCCTGCACCTGCATGGATGCTGATGATGGCGCTGCCTGAGTCGTATTTGCCATTGAGAGCCAGTGTGAACTCCCGTTTTTCCAACTCTGCATCGAGCGTATTGGCCTCTGCCTCCAATTCTGCCAACATTTCTGCGTCATCTGCGGCCATTTCGGCAAGATCGAGGGCGTCTTGGGTACGTTGTTCCAATCCATCCCAGACTCTTATTTGTTCCTGCAGGGCGTTCAACTCCTGCATCTTCTTCTGTGCGGCCCTTTGATTGTCCCAGAAGTCGGGGGCTATCGACTCTTCTTCCAGTGCTTGTGTCTGCGCAACTTTGTTGGGCAGGTCAAAGCCGCCTCCGGATCGTGTTGACTCGCTCGGCGAGCAGATGCAGACGGTCAGTTAATTCGCCCATTTGTCATTATCTCCTTTGATGAATGATGGTTAACATTCCGGAGCCGCCGGATCCTAGAGGTTGGACCGTTGCAGGCGGCCCCCATATGAGGGTCGGTCCGGTTACTCACCCAACAGACCTTCTACGAATGCCACCGGATCGAACTCTGCCAGATCATGTAGTTTTTCCCCTGTACCGACGAAGCGCACAGGGATACCCAATTGCTTCTTAATATTGAGGACGGCGCCGCCCTTGGCAGTGCTGTCAAGTTTGGTCAAAATGATACCGGTTACGCCGGAGGCTTCTTTAAAACCTTTTGCCTGCAGGATGGCGTTTTGGCCGGTGGATGCGTCCAGCACCAGCAATATTTCGTGCGGGGCCCGGTGCACTTGTTTTGCAGCCACCCTGCGCATCTTTTCCAATTCCTGCATGAGATTGAATTTGTTCTGCAAGCGGCCTGCGGTATCGGTGATGAGGAGATCGGCCTTGCGGCTCTCCTGGCTGGCTCGCATGGCGTCGAAGAGCACGGCGGCCGGGTCGGAACCGGGGGCTTGGGCGATGACTTCCACGCCGGCCCGTTCGCCCCAAATCTGGAGCTGATCGATGGCAGCAGCCCGGAAAGTGTCTCCGGCGGCCAGAACAACTCTTTTGCCTCGCTCTTTGTAGCGCAACGCCAGCTTGCCTATGGTCGTGGTTTTGCCTGAGCCGTTAACACCAACGACAAGAACAACGGTGAGGATGCGCGGTTCTTCAATCTGCAGCGGTTCGTCAGCTTGCAGGAGCTTGACCATCTCCTGCTTGAGGATAAGGTATGCATCCTGGCTGCGTTTGACGCCTTCCTGTTGAACACGGTCGCGGGTGGATTCGACGAGCTCGACGGTGGTGTCCATGCCGACATCAGCAACGATCAGCGCCTCTTCCAACTCTTCCCACAGTTCATCGCTGACTTCGTTCTCCTGAAAGAGCGATCCGATCTGACTGAATATGCCTGAACGTGTTTTTTGCAGGCTTTCTTCTATTTTTTCGTCGTCGGCCGATTTATCTTCCTGGCGGCCAAACAAGCGCCTGAGCACGTATTCTCTCCGTGTATGAGCTTGTTGCGCGGTTATCGGCAATTATAGCACGCGGCAGAACCAAAGAGAGAACAGGGCGCGCCTCTCGCGTCGGTGCTAAATTGTGTTCAATTGTAACTACTCAGCCGCAACTGATTCGCAACCCTGATCGAGGTGAGCAGAGGCGTTCGTTCTTTCCTCACTGTTGCATTTTGGGCGGTCGGCCGCAAGCGGCCTCCCTTGTGCAGGGGCTGCGCCCCCGCAACGCCCCCCTACAAAAACATGCCTCACCGACCGTGTGCCTTCTTCGCAACGTATCAGCTGGCGAGCCTGGCGGCGGCTTTACACCAGTCGCGTCACCAAGAGCCTGAATGGTTCCGAGGAAGACTGGGAGGTCAGGTACTGTGGCTAAGTAGTTACGTTCAATATTAAGACGAGGCTGCTCTGCGTATTGTATGTTGCTTTGTGGCAATATTGACTGCCACGATTCTATTGGGTAGCAGGCGGGGGAGTTGTGATGTCATATGAGATTTGCATTAGTGCTCGATGACACCTGTTTAGTGCTGACAGATAAGCAACAAGAGTTGGTTGTCTACTCTTAGACCTGTCGAGCAGCAGTGGGAGAACACATCTGCTTGCCATGCCCCCGGGGGCATACGGTGTGTGCCTCTTAAGTTACGAACTGGGCTATGATTGATCTATGGTCTGGAAAGGCGTGTTGGCTTGTTCTTGTTGTCTGACTGTATACTGAAACCGAGGGACAAGGACCCTCGGAGATGACGGCCAGATTGGAGGCCGTGTCAAGCCTCGATTCCTTTCAGAAAGGTCGAAAATGCTGGTGTCGAGAGAAGAGTTGGAGCAGAGAGAAGAACGGGAACTGGCTGTTTATGCGATGCGCAGCTGCCAGAGCCGCGGGCGGGTTTATCCGGCGGCCGAGCATCCGTATCGCACTGCTTACCAGAGGGACCGCGACCGTATCATCCACACGACCGCGTTCCGCCGGCTTCAGTTCAAGACCCAGGTATTCGTTTACAGTGAAGGCGACCATTACCGCAACCGGCTTACGCACACGATTGAGGTGGCCCAGATTGGCCGCACGCTGGCGCGGGCGCTTTCGTGTAATGAAGATTTGGTCGAAGCGATCTGCCTGGCCCACGATCTGGGTCATCCGCCGTTCGGCCATACTGGTGAAACTACGCTAAATGAACTGATGGAAGGCCACGGTGGCTATGATCATCAGAAGCAGACCTATCGCGTCATCACCAAATTGGCGTTGCGTTACCCGGACCATCCGGGGTTGAATCTGACGTACGAGGTGCGGGAAGGCGTGGTCAAGCACGACACCGACTATGACATTGTTGATGCTCGGGATTACAACCCGGATGAGATGGGCACGCTGGAATGTCAGCTAAGCAATCTGGCTGACGAGATTGCCTATAACACCAGCGATTCGGATGACGGTCTGCGGGCCGGAATACTGAGCCCCAGTGCCTTCCTTGATCTGGCGATCAGCCGGCGCGTGCTCGATTCGCTGGGTGAATCGGCGACATCGATCGACTTGACGCAGCCGCTGGACCGCTACCGGTTTGTCCGGCGGCTGGTGGGAATCGAAGTAAGTGACGCGATCCAGGCGACGGCCGCTAACTTGCAGGCCGCTGGCGTGCAGAGTCTGGCTGATCTGCGGGCGCGCGGCAAGAATATGGCGGCCTACTCCGCGGAAATTGCGGAAGAAAACCGGGAACTGAAGCGGTTTCTCTTTGATCGCTTCTATCGTCATTTCCGGGTGGCGCGGATGGCGGCAAAAGCGGACCGCACAATTCGCGCGCTCTTTTCAACATTTGTCGAAGAGCCGGCTCAGCTTCCTCCGGAAGCGCAGGAATCTGAAACGGCAAATGGCGGCGATCTGCATCGTGTGGTTTGTGATTACATTGCGGGGATGACGGACCGCTATGCTATCGCAGAATACCGACGCCTCT
Source organism: Caldilineaceae bacterium bin5 (assembly GCA_002238445.1). Taxonomy (GTDB): domain Bacteria; phylum Chloroflexota; class Anaerolineae; order Caldilineales; family Caldilineaceae; genus Bin5. The sequence goes on along the minus strand of MPML01000001.1, from coordinate 7,890 downwards.
TTGACCCGGAAGAAGGGGTCTGACCGCCTCTCAGCGCTCTGTTTGTCCCCAACTCAGTCAAGAACATATACAACGAGAGTGGCGCTCAGCGAGCGGAAAGGCTGCGGTGTCTGTTCGCTTTCGAGGAAGGTTACACTCTTGATTGAGCATTCCAGCAGGATGCTGTCAGAGCGGACAGTACATTTCAGGCCTGGAACGACTTCAAGTGGCGTGGATGTGACAGCGCCGCCGACTTCGGCGAGGCCGTCCAAGCCGGTAAAGTCTACACCGGGCGAGACGAGGGGCTGGCTGAAGCTCTGTACGGCGGAGCGGTCATACAGCCAGATATCGAGCAGCCGCACCTGGTCCATTTCAGCGGCGGCGCGATCGACAGATTCGTTGATTCCCATGCCACAGGCGCCCAGAAGCTCACCGTCGGCCGTGTTGATGGTGAAGCTCTCATCGTAGGACTGGACGCCGAAGGCGTAGTTCGCCTCAAATTGGCCTACTATCTGGCGTGAGGTCTGGTCTGCTGGCTCTTGGTCGGTATGGCTGCGGCCCGTGTCTGCGATAGCGGGGTCCAACCTTGGGGCCTGGACAGCTTCCAGACTCGTTTCCTGCTGTTCTGCGGGACTTACGGGCGCGGCGTTAGGCTCCTCGATTGTAATTCCTTCGAGCGGGCCGCCTGGATCAGCTTCCGGCGTGTCGACGCGTTCGGGAAATGGTGGCTCGGCTGAAACCGTTGGCCAGTCGTCTACGCGGAGACCCGTGTCTCCGCTCGCCAGATCTTCGATGGATTCTGCGCTCTCTGCGGTTAGAGGCGCGACATCGGTTTGAAGCTCGTCTTCCCACGCGGCGGCATTCTTGTCTTCAGCCGACTCGTCCGCGGGCCACTCATCCTGCAAGGCATCACGGAATTCGCCAATCTGCTCAGTTTCGTCTTCCTGGAGCGCAGGAGCGGCGGTTTCCGGGGGTGCATATTGCGACCTACCGATTGGATCGGGCTCTTCTTCGACCGACTGGTCTGGCGATTCCTCGCTAACCGACACCTGGCTGCCCCACTCCTCTGGTTCCGGAAACTCATCGTATGGATTCGTCGCCTGGTCATATTCCTCGCCAGTTTCGACATGGGGTTCGGTGTCGGGTTGGAAGTGGGGGGAGGGCGGCGGCGGATCGAAAGAGCGGGGCGCGGCGACCGCCTGCTCCCGGAAGACTGGCTCATCAGGGCTGGCGGGATCTTCGGTTTCTCGCTCTCTATGCAGCCAACTCAGGGTGGGGCGCTTTCTGACTAGTCTCCCGGCGAGAGGGGGCGGCTTGGCGCGCGCCTCTTTCGGCGCAGCGGCTTGTTTGGAGCGCCTTCTGCTGAACGGCAGGGGAAACGGTTGCTGCGAGGGATCGTTTCCTTGCGACTGGCGTAACAGCTGGTAACCGATGACGACGGCGCCGGCCAGCAGGAGCGCGGCGGCCACGTACAGCAGCCCTTGATTCAGCCAATCCAGGACGGCGGAATAGCTCGAGTCTGTTGCCGCGCCAGCGCCGGCGGGTGTTTCGACAGACTGGGCTGGGGCGGACGCGGCGGGCTGCGCCGCGGGCGGCTCGGTCCACTGCACAGGCCAGACCCACCAACCGATAAACAGGCCCAGGGTCAGCCCTACCAGCCCAGACATCAGGATGTGGACAAGTGACTTGTGACGGTCGATCATTTTCCAGCCTAAGTCTATTGGCGCATCCAACGCGCAGTTACAGGAGTTCGCTGCGTTTGGCGGCCTGCAGTTTGGCTACGACCTGTTTGACCTGCTGAATACTGTCCTTCTTCGCAATTAACAGGGCGTCGCCGGAATCGATCACAATAAGGTCGTCGACATCAATCAGGGCTACAAGCTGCTTATGCGCAGCGATGATGTTGCCACGGCTATTCAGCTGAAGGATTTCCCCTTCGACAGGAATGTTGCCATCCTCGTCGCGGGGAATGACGGTTTCAAGTGCATCCCAACTTCCCATGTCGTTCCAGCCGACCTGCATGGGCACTACTGCCACCTCTTGCGCACCCTCCATCAGGCCATAGTCGATTGAAATGTCGGGCATGGTCGGCCAGACTTCAGCCAGCACGCTGTCGTGCTCGTTGGAGGCGAGGGCAGAGGCAATGCGGTCGATGGCGGCGAACAGTGCGGGCATCTGTCTTTCATATTCGGCCAGCAATCGCTTTACGCGGCTGACGAAGATGCCGCCATTCCAATAGTAGGCACCGTCGGCCAGGAACTGTTCTGCGGTGGCTTCATCGGGCTTTTCCAGGAAGCGTTTCACGGGGAAGGCGGGGAGATCCCCAGCCACGGGAAGGGGCCGTCCTTCGCGCTGGATGTAGCCATAGCCGGTGTGCGCTTTGGTTGGCTCGATGCCCAGCACGGACAGGTAGCCGCGGCGGGCGCAAAGCTCCGCCTGCCGCAGGGCGTTCTGAAAGCCGACGGCGTCCTGGATGAGATGATCGGCGGGGAGAACGGCGACGACTTCGTCCGGGTCGCGCAGCTGCAAGTGGGCACAGGCGAGGGCAATTGCCGGAGCGGTATTGCGTCCATCGGGCTCGACCAGAATATTTTCGGGGGGCAAGCCGTCCAACTGGTCGGTACACAGGCCGGCGTAGCGGCTGCCGGTAATGACATATGTGTCACCGGTGGCCACCAACCCTTCCAACCTGGCGACGGTAGACTGGATCATAGTCTGGCCGCAGCCGGTGATGTCGGTGAACTGTTTGGGTGCGTGTTTCCGGCTGCGGGGCCACAGGCGTGTGCCAACACCACCGGCAAGGATAACTGCGTACATTGTCTTTAGGCTTCAGTTGGCGCGGACATACTGCATCAGGCCAACCTGACGCACAAGGCCCTTGAGCTCCATCATGGCCAGCAGACTGCTGACCTGTGAGGTGCCCAGTGGGGCTGCCCGCACGATATCGTTCATGTGCTGCGGTTCGGTAGAGATATGTTGCAGAATCAACGCTTCGTCCGGCGAAGCCGGCACCGTGCCGCGGGCCTCCTGATGGGCGACTGCCGTGGGCAGTTGGAGACGCTCCAGCAGATCGTCAACCGAGGTGATAGGAATGGCGCCGTCCTGAATCAGCCGGTTGCAGCCATCGCTGCCGGGGCTCAGGATCGAGCCGGGCACGGCAAATACATCGCGGGACTGTTCGGCGGCAAAGTCGGCAGTGATGAGCGCGCCGCTGCGCTTTGCCGCTTCGACGACGATCACCGCCAAGCTCAACCCGCTGATGATGCGGTTGCGGGGCGGAAAATTGCTGGCTTCGGGGCGAGTGCCGAGGGCGTATTCACTGATCAGCGCGCCCTGTTCGATGATCTGCATGGCCAGCCTTCGATTGCGGGCGGGATAGATCTGGTCGACGCTGCTGCCGAGGACAGCGAGTGTGCGGCCGCCGGCGTCAAGGGCGGACTGATGGGCGATCGCGTCTACGCCGAGCGCCAGCCCGCTGACGACGGTCACGCCGTTGCGGGCGAGGTTGGCCCCCAACTCGGCGGCCACTTCGCGTCCATAGGGTGAGACGCGCCGCGTGCCGACCACGGCGACTGCAAGTTGGTCATTTTGTTCAAGCTGGCCGCGCATGTACAGGAGCGGAGGGGGCTGAGGAATCTGAAGCAGATTGGCGGGATAACCGTCATCCTCCCGGCTGAAAACCTTGTATCCGCGGCGGAGGACCTTTTCCAGCTCCGCCGACGGGTCCAAGTGCTGCCGGGCAGTCACCAGATTCCCAATGCTGCGACGGTCGAGTCCTGCTGCTTGCAACGTTTTGGTTGGCGCATTCCAAGCCGCGGCGATGTTGCCGCAAGTTTCCAAGAGGGCGGTCAGCCGTGCAGGGCCGATGCCAGGCACGCGGTTGAAGGCAATCCAGTAGGCTCGGTCGTCCATGGTCAAGTGACAGCGCTCAAAATGATGCTGCGGGTGCAAGCGGCAAGAGGATACGGGTTATGGCATTTCATCTTCGAGCAGCCCTGGCTGAAGGCGGACGGTCAGGATTCCGGCCTCGACGTCGACGGATCGGACCACATCTGCGAGGGCAGGAATCAGCAGATCGCGGTCGCGATTCACGCCCGGTTCGGGACGGATGATGTACACTTCGTTGGCGCCGGTAAACAGTACGTCCGCCACTTTGCCCAGGCGCTTTTGGGTTTCAGTCTGCACGGTGAGACCGACAATGTCATGGACCCAGAATGCGTCTTCATCCAGCTCCATAGCTTGTTCTTCGGGAATGTACAGCCACTCGCTATACAGGTCTTCGGCCTCAAATCTGTCCGAGATGTCAGAGAAGCGGATCAAAAAGATGCCCTTATGAGGCCGCGACGTTTCGATCTCGGCCTGGGCCAACTTTTCTCCAATGAAGAGTTGCTGGCCGGGGGTGAAGCGTGTGTCAAAGTCGGTGTGGGACTCGACTTTCACCTCTCCCTGCAGGCCGTGCGCGCCGATGATGCGACCGACAGCGAGGTAGCCGTCAGGAATAAAGGCTGAGCGCCGGTGAAAGCGGTTGGCGCGTGAAGAGCCAGCCTTGCCGGATCGACGTTGTTTGCGCTGGGATCGTGTTTTCATCCTGACTGATCCTGCATCTGCAGGGTCCTCACACTGCCCAATGGCCGGTACCTGCGAATACAACAGGTACGGGAATGGGACGCAAATCGAATAGTCGGAGAGCTGCCCCCGCCCATCACTACCCTATCATGGGTCCGCCGCATCCTGCGAAAACGGGGAAACGGCGGACCTTTATGCGGTCACAAAAAGGGGCAGGCGCAAGGGGTCTGCCATCTGTGGAGGAAGTGGCCTGTCGGGGCGGTTACATAATCTTCAGGATTACATCACGCGACTGGCGGACCGACGCCACTTTCAGGACGGAACGCATGGCGTTGGCCACTCTGCCATTTTTGCCGATCACTCGCCCGGCATCCTCCGGCGCAACCTGAAGCCGCAGAACCACCCGTTCCCGGTAGGCGCGCTCGGAGACGTGCACTTCGTCGGGCGCCTCCACAAGAGCTTTCGCCATGAATTCAACAAGTTCTTTCATAGGATGCTCTCTTTATCAGGCGGCTTCCATCTCGGTCGGAGCCGACTCAGTTTCGTCGGAATCAACAGCCTTCAACTTGCCGTTTTCATCGGTGATCCCGTTTTTCTTCAACAGGCGGGCTACGGCTTCGCTGGGTTGGGCGCCGACAGCCAACCAGTGGCTGGCGCGTTCGCTCTTGATGTTGACGGTGGGGGGATCGGTCATTGGGTCATAGGTACCAATGTTTTCGATGAAGCGGCCGTCGCGCGGGCTGCGCTGGTCGGCGATGACGATGCGGTAGAACGGTTTCTTTTTTGCGCCCATGCGGCGCAGACGGATGCGGACCACTGATTACGGCTCCTTGGTTTCTGACAGAATATCAATCCGATGAAAGTGACGCCGGTAACGAATCCGGCGAGCGTTTACGATGTGCGGCGGCGGTGTCGATGCGCTCATGACATGCGGCCTTGGCGCAACGAAGCGAGAAGCCCTTCGGAACTTGGTTCGCGATGGCGACGCCTGCGCCGCTTCTTCTTTTTTCCGCCCTGATCGCCGAGCATTCCGGCCTGCTTCATCATTTTCTGCATTTCGCGAAAACGTTTGATGAGCTGGTTGACGTCCTCGACGGTTGTGCCGCTGCCGCCGGCGATGCGGCGACGCCGACTTGCGTTGAGCAGGTTGGGCAGGCGCCGTTCCTGCGACGTCATGCTGTTGATGATGGCTTCGATCTGCTTGAGGTCGGAGTTGACTTCCTGGGCGTCGAGCTGCTTAGCCATTTGGCCCATGCCCGGCACCATTTTCAGGAGATCCTGAATGGAGCCGAGGCGTTGAAGCTTTTGCAGCTGGTCGCGGAAATCTTCAAAGTCGAACTGGCCCTCGGCGAGCCTTGCTTCCATGGCGACGGCATCTTCTTCGCTGATGCCATCGGAGGCGCGTTCGATGAGTGTGAGCATATCGCCCATGCCGAGGATGCGCCCGGCGAGGCGGTCCGAATGGAAGGGTTCGAGGCCGTCCATTTTTTCGCTGGTGCCGAGGAATTTAATCGGGACGCCGGTTACGTGGCGGATGCTGAGCGCGGCACCGCCGCGGGCGTCGCCGTCGATTTTTGTCATAACCAGCCCGGTGACAGGCACACGTTCGTGGAAGCCCTCGGCAACCGTGACTGCTTCCTGTCCGGTCATGGCGTCGACCACGAGGAGGACGTCGGCAGGACGGGCGATCAGGCGAATCTGCTCCAATTCCTGCATCATCGATTCATCGATCTGCAGACGGCCGGCGGTGTCGAGGATGAGGGCCGTATAGGCTTTTTCTCTGGCAGTTCGGAGGGCGTTCTTGACGATGCTGCTGGGAGCGACGTCGGTGCCTTCGCTATGCACCGGAATGTCGATCTGGCGGCCAAGCGTTTCCAGTTGGGCGATAGCGGCGGGGCGGTAAATGTCGGCTGCAACCAACAGGGGGCGCTGGCCCTGCTTGCGGAGGCGCAGAGCGAGTTTGGCGGCCATGGTCGTCTTGCCGGCGCCCTGCAGGCCCACGAGCATGAGCACATTAGGCGGCGGGCCGGAAAGGTTAAGGGGAGCCGGTTCTCCCAGGAGCTTGACGAGCTCCTCGTTGACGATTTTGACGACTTGCTGTGCCGGGGTGAGGCTTTCCATCACCTCGATGCCGATGGCGCGCTCTTTGACGCGCCCGACGAACTCTCTGACAACCTTATAGTTGACATCTGCCTCGAGCAGAGCCAAGCGGACTTCACGCAGGGCCGCGTTGACGTCGCGCTCTGAGAGCTTGCCGCGGGTGGCCAAGTTTTCAAATACGCCTTGCAGCTTGTCGGACAAACTTTCGAACACGGAATCTACCCTGCTTGCTTCTGGCGGCAACTGTACTTCTATTATACCGAAATCGTATTATAGGTTAGAACGGGTGTGTCAGCAAAATTACGGGTTGCTGACGGCAGCCACGGTTTATTGAGGCGCGTCCGTACCCACAAAGTCTATACTCAAATGGGTAATTCTGCTAATAGTGATATGGGCAAAGTAGAGGCGAAAGCGGGGTCGGTGAAAGATTGGGGGGGAGGGGCGCGCGAGTGCGGCGACCATTCTTTCTAGTCGGCGACGGGCTGGTTCTCCTGCTCCTGGGATTTCGAGGTACGAACGTATACTTCGTGGATGCGCTGGATGGCAGTGACGTTGGTCATTATGGCCAGAAGCCAGAGGACAGGCAGCACCAGGCCCAGGATCAGGGAGGCTATCAGCAGGACAAGGCGTTCGGGCCGCTGGAGAAATCCTACATTGCATTCGATATCGAGGCCTTCGGCTCGGGCGCGTGTATAGCTGACGGCCCAAGATCCTACCAAGGTAAAGAAGATCAGCAGGAGCGGTGTTTGGGCGTTGTTCTGGTTGGCGTAGTAGACGGCCAGGCCCAGAAAGGTGATGCTCTCCGAGTAGCGATCGAGGGTGCTATCCAAGAAGGCGCCAAATTTACTTTCGGACTCGCTGATGCGGGCCAGGGTGCCGTCGACCATGTCCAGCATCGCGGCTGCCCAGAGGATGAAGCCGCCGATGAGGAGGTAGCCGGTCGCCAGTAGGGCGGCAGACCCGATGGTCAAGGCGAAGCCGGTGAACGAAATCATGTTCGGAGTGACGCCGATGCTCTGCAGCCAACGCGCAAAGGCGGTGACGCTGGACATGAGCAGTGGACGAACATGCTTGGCCATCATGGGTCGAGATTTTCCTGGGCATCTGGAATTGGAGGACTAAACCTGCGTGGGTTTGTAGTATACATGGCCTCAAAGTGGTTGGCAAGGAAGGGCGGGGAGAGGCGGGGAGAGGCGGGGAGGGGGGGGGAGAGGCGGGGAAGGGCGGGGAGAGGCGGGGAAGGGC
>MPML01000009.1 GCA_002238445.1 Caldilineaceae bacterium bin5 | reverse complement strand
GGGAAACTTCTGAGCCCTTCACGTCGTCGCGAGTGTGTCGACCACGTGAAGGCGCGCTGTGGGGTTTCGGAGCGACGCGCCTGCAGAGTGCTGGGTCATCCTCGCTCCACCCAGCGATACAAGCCGATACCGGTGGAGGATGAGAAGGCGCTGACCGAGGAGATCGTGGCGCTGGCCAGTCAGTTCGGCAGGTACGGCTACCGCAGGATCACCGCCCTTCTGAGGCATCGCGGCTGGCAAGTGAACCACAAGCGTGTGGAGAGGATATGGCGACGTGAAGGGCTTAGGGTACCGGCGAAGCAGCCGAAGAGAGGGCGTCTGTGGTTCAATGACGGCTCGTGTGTGCGTCTGCAGCCTGCGTGGAAAGACCATGTGTGGGCCTACGACTTCGTGCACCTGAGGCTCCATGACGGCAAAGGAGTGCGGTTGCTGACCGTCATTGACGAATACAGCAGGGAGTGTCTGGCGATCCGGGCTGCGCGCAGCATACGGTCTGCCGATGTGATAGAGGTGCTGGCCGAGTTGATGGTGCTCAGAGGCGTGCCCGACCATATTCGCTCGGACAACGGGCCGGAGTTTACGGCCCGGGCTGTGCGTGAGTGGCTTGGGCGGGTGGGAGCCAGGACGCTCTATATCGAACCTGGATCGCCGTGGGAGAACGGCTACATCGAGAGTTTCAACGGGAAGTTGAGGGACGAACTGCTGGACAGAGAGGTCTTCTATACGTTGCTGGAGGTGCGTGTGCTGACGGAGCGCTACAGACGGACTTACAACCGGATCAGACCGCACAGCTCTCTGGGCTACCGGCCGCCGGCGCCTGAGGCCCTCTTGCCTGCCGACCCTGTCCCCTTGCTTGAAGGACTAACATAACAAGTGGTACAAACGTCGGGGGCAGGTCATGTGGAATGAATCGGTCCGGGATTAAGGATGCACTTCAGTTAGGGGCATCGGACACCAATTATCCTCCAGATAGCTTGTCAAAATTTGGGCTTGGTCTAAAGTCGGCAGCATTTTCCCAAGGAGAGCAGCTTGAGGTAGTTTCGTCAGAAGGGAACGACCCATTTGCAAAATACGTAGTCTCGTTGCCTGAGATTAGGGAACGGCGAGAATACGGAGCAGTTCAGGAAGAGCTCTCCCCTAATGATTGTGAACTAATAAGAAACTATTTGCCTGAAAGACGTGGAACGATTATAAGGATTACAGAAGTCCGTACAAAGAACCATCCTAGTATCCGTGCCACTTTCAGGGAACTTCAACAGAAGCTAGGCATCATTTACTACTACATGATGCCAGCCCTTCGGATATACCTAGTTGATAAGGAAGGGGGAAAAACTCAGTGTGAACCATATGATGTGTTATTTGCCGAAGAAGCAGACCGGAATGGCGACTTGAACGAGTTTGAGTGGGATGGACAGACTACTAGGTGGATCCAAAGACAACGAGAAATCACACTAGATCCCGCAGACAACGTTAAGGCTAGGATAGAGGTAACACAATTGCCATACCCTCCGATATTCGAGAATCCAGCGGAAATCCGCAAAAAGTACAACATAAGTGCAGGAAACTATGGCTTTTATGTTTATCGAAATAAGCGTCTTCTATCCTGGGCAGAATCTTTTGAAATCATTACTCAGGATCAGGACTTCTATGCTTTTCGAGGACGTATTCTAATTGATAGTTCTGCAGATGAGGTTTTCAATATCGACGTCAAGAAGTCTCAACTGCATCTCTCAGAAGAAGCACATCGGGCACTCAGTGACGGCTCAGATCATTTCAAGAGGAAAAGCAAGAAGGCTTGGAAAAGTGCTAGTGAGGAACGACTGAGAAGGTTAAACGAAGACTCACTTGGTCAGGCAAACGATATTGCGAGTGAGATCGAGTTACCTGAAGAGTTACCAGGAGAATTACCTGATCCCGATAAATATGAAGAGATTGATAGAAGACGAAAAAGCGTATCTGAGAAGCAGAAGACAAGACTCAAAGATTTAGCCAAAGAGATGGCTGAGGAGATTCCAGAATTTCCTGAAATCGAGACTGAATCTAACGGGGAGTTTACTGAAGAGCAGCTTCAGACTGTTGTCACTGCTGAAGGAGCTACGATCAATGACCGAATTTTCATGGTTTCAATTACAGAAGACAATGTTCTTTGGGAACCGTTCTACTATTCAAATCAGGATTGTGTGAGAATAAACAAATTTCATCGGTTCTCGCGTCTGATTTACGAAGACAACAAAGATAATGGCACTTTGACAGTGTTCCTTAACTTGCTCTTGCTTCATATGTCTGCAGCCGAATTCTATGTGATACAAAGTAACTCTCGATTCAAACAAGAGCAAATAGAGAGTATCCTAGCCGAGTATCGACGAGTTGTCACTGATTATCTTGCCCACTTATGTAGAGAGTATTCCCAACTACTTCCCAGCGACTCATAGGGTGAATGAACTGTGGGGGCAGTAGTCATTGGTATTAAGGATCGTTTCATTGGCAACAATCGCGCCTATATCTACATAATCTACTCCCGTTCATGGCAATTCGCCTATGTCGGAGAAACCAATAGTAGGAATGGTATCATAGGAAGACTAAATCAACATGTCGATGTCTCTGGTTCTCTCAGGCAGCATCTCTTCGAAAAACAAGGTGTCGATTTGGATCACGTTAACGACTTAACTGTTTTTAGCTATACTTTGCCAGCTAGACCCGAATACATCGGTGTAGAAAGGGTGCACCGCCGCGGTATTGAATACCTCACTCAAACTAGCCTCCGGGACGTGAGTGGGGACCTCGAACCATTCCTGAAAATTGTTTCGAATGTTAGCTATAGCGATACATGCTCTTTGAAGTCGATCCGCTCTATCGCAGCAAAGATAATTGGCGAGTTTGTCAGTACCTACTCTAAAGAAGTTGGATGACAAATCTGATGAGGGCGCTAGGCCCGTCATCCAGCAGTTGCCGTTTCCAGACCCGTATTAGGTTGGCATAAATCTCAAATTCATTCGATACTTAGTTAATCGTCTTAGTGCCTGCGAGCTAAACTCGAAACTTGAAGGCCACTGATTCTTGACCATCTTGCTGCCCCTCTACAGGCTGGCTGAAGTGCTCCAATATATACCTTATCATGTATTCCCAGTTCTTGGGGCCAACCATATAGCAATGCCATACGGCCTAGTGGAATCCAAAGCGAGCTAGTCGATTGAAACCAAACTTTCCAGTGCTTCATTTAACAATTCTCTGGAATTGGTCTCAGTCATTTGCACTTGCATTGCTAGCGCGTCCACTACACTAGAGTATGCCTCATTTTTCTTCTCCAGAATATGGTCTAACACTTCCTCGACTGTATCTTTACACCTGAATCGATGCACATGGACGATTCGTTCTTGACCAAATCGGACGACTCTGTCTCTTGCCTGAGCATTTGTTGACGGATTCCACCACTCGTTGATGAAAATGACATGGTTTGCTTCAGTCAACGTCAGCCCTTCTCCCCCAACGCGACTAGAGCAGAGGAATGCCACAACTCCGTCATCAGTCTTGAATTTTCGGAGGACATGTGCCCTCTCATCCATCGTCAGTTTGCCTGTCAAAGAGACCGAATTGAGAGGAGGTTTTTCAAGAGACATGCGCTGTGCCAATAGTTCCAATGGACGTAGCAAATAAGAAAACACGATCGCCTTCTCCCCAGCCTCCTGCACTTTTTGCAGGATCTCCATGACACGATTGAGCTTGGCACTAACTCCACTGGCTGGCTCAGAGTCGCAGATGGATCGAAGCATCGTTAGTCGTTGCAGAACCTCACCTAATTCCTTGGGAAGCGGTTGAGAGCGAGCTGCATTGTACGCTCGCTGTTGTTGAGGAGTGAGTTCAATTGTCTCCTTTGTGTCGATCACATCCGGTAACTCGTCTAGCACATCCTTTTTCATACGTCTGAGCAGGTATGGGCGTGCCTGAGCTCGCAGTTCCGACCCAATTGTGAATGAGTTTTCTGAGAATCTAGTTGGCTCTAGCAACGACAACAGAGTAGCCAAATCAATTGGGTGGCGTTCAATCGGTGTTCCAGTCAACGCCCAGAATCTTTCGAAATTCATGAGCCTGAACGCCTTTACAAGCTTGGCTTGCGATCTCCTAAGCCTATGGGCTTCGTCGGCTACCACCAGGTCAACCTGAACTGTTTCGAAAGGTGTCGGCAGAGGTCGTAACTGCTCATAATTGGTAACGATTATGTGAGATCTGCCCAGTATCGCGGACCAGACTTCGTCCGAATCCTGTCTTGACGGAACAGAACGGACAACTGTTAGCCCTGGTACCCAAGTCTCACTCTCGGCCTCCCAGTTAGCAAGGAGAGATTTCGGACAAACAATCAATGCACTTCTAATGGTGCCATTCACTACGAGTCTCTCTATAGCTCGCAGTGCTTGAGCAGTCTTGCCAAGGCCCATATCATCGGCAAGAACCCCTGTCCGACGCTCTGTCAGCCACTTTACTCCGAATTCTTGAAATGGCCTTAAGGAGTGTTTATTAGTATTCGTATGAAAAAGCAGTGGGGCGACTAACTCCTCTACACGAGGACGCAATTCTGAAGCCTCATCCGCCTTTCTTAGTCTGGGTGAAGGCCTATGTCGAGGAGGTCTTAACTCTAGTCTCGCGGCATTCCCTTGCAGCAATGATCTTGAAAGCGTTGTGTCTAGGTCGAGTGCCACGTCAACTGCACTGCGGAGAAGTGCGGTTTGGGGTTCGGTCAAGGAGCAATTCTGCGGCTGGTCTCCGTTCAGGGTGCGGATTTCAAGTGTCGGCGACTCACTTTCTTTTACTAGCCTAATGCCAATTGACCGGCCTTGCCACCGGTGGTACACAACTTGGTCGTCACCACAATTTACTGACTGACTATGAACACACATTGTCACGGATTGTTCTGACATTCTCCCACAACCCCTCTGAGCTCTCATCTGGCGGGAGGAGCAGTTGGTCTTGCCACTCATTCTCTAGTTGTGATTCTTCACGGAGGTTCGATTGATAGATGCCGGTTATCCAACGCAGCACTCTTTTGGCGGTATCAATTGCTTGCTTTCGACCCTCGTTTCTCATCGCCCACTTTCTGCTATTACTCCGGGCGTCAAGAGCTGACACGAGAAGAAGCCCCCTCCAGGGGATGCTGTGAAGACCCCAATTTACCCTTCCCAAAGGTTCTAATGCTTCTGTGGCTTGCTCCAGCGTAGGATTCTCAGGGGAATCTAGCCGTACGTCCAACAGTGCACGCGCCACACTAATCATCACATCTTGACCTATAGGCCAGAAAAGAAGGTTGTCCGCTACTTCTCCTTTTGACCCATCAGCTTGGTGATTCCTGGCTTCACTCGGGTTTACGTCCAAGTCTGGAATCGCTATAGTGAGGGCATCCCAATAAAGGACCAGCTCTTCGAACAGCTCTTCAATGTATTCCTCCGGTGGTCTGAATCGAACAAAGTCTTTTATCTTGTTCGTTCGTTCTGCCTCAGGGCCGGGTCCCCAACCCAAGTTCGTTCGGAGGGGTGTCGTGAGAAGCGTCATGTTGAGGTCATAGAGTTGCTGAAGGCTAGTGAAATGCGAAGTCCCTTCTTTTAGGGCTTTCCCTCTTGTCGAAACCCTCAACGACTCAACGTGCCGACCGGGTGCCTTAAAAAAATCATGACTCGCGATGAGACGCCGAGTGATGATCGCGAAAATGTCGTCTTCGTCCATTATTATGTTTGTATCTGTGTCGGTTGGTCTGGCATATCTGTTGAGACTGGAAAAGAGACGGCGGTAAGAGGCAAGCCAATTCTCTTCAGTCAACTCAGGAGGGGGGATAACCATTAAGACCGAAACTTCCTCGTTGGCGAAACCTTGCGGGGGTTCAACTCGTTCCGCCTCATCATCGGGTTGTAGCAAGGTTTTTATCGCTTTCAATCTGTGTTGGCCATCCAAGGCGTAGTAATCTTGGTTCCCCGAGAAACGTAGCACCCCGAATGACTGTTCGATGCTCTCTTCGTCGGCGAAAATCTCGAATTGGGGATCGTCAGATACGCTTACTGGATAGAACTTCGGCGACCCGCCAATCGCAGCTACGACTAGAGAGGCAAAGAAACGATCAGTCCGACCTATCAAATATGTGACAATTTCCTTTTTCACGCGGCTTTCCTTTATTGATCGTTGGATAGCCTCGTCAAGGGTAAAGTCTTCGTGCACTTGTGAACCGAACTTCACTTCAGCGGCCACTTCTCGCATCCGCATTTTGACGATGTAATAATTCCAAGTTCCCATGGACGCTCTGAGGGCAGGGTACAACTGCATATTGGTTGTTCCTCCGTTAAGCTTTTATCGGTGGTCCTATAGTTCCTGTAATCGTCTCAGCACGCTTGTTTACCGGTGGACCAAAGCACCTTATTAGCCACGCCTCGGCCTGCCTGATTACACTGACATGCAACTCAACAAACCAAAACCTCAATTGCACTCTGTAGTAACAGCGTTTGGCGCGTAACAGTTGCGGATCACTGGCACGGCAGTGAGCAAGGAATCTCGACTGAATACTCGACTCTGATTTGCCGACGTAGAGCGGGGTCCCCAAACTATGGAAAATCGAGCTTCGGCCTTTTCCAACGGCAATCGGGGGTGGCGCACAAATCGCATAGACGCCTGGCTTCGCCGGCACCATTTCGCGGTCGTTAGGCGTAAGGAGGACAAATCTCCAGCTTTCAGTTCCTTTCAGAGCCTCTCCAAGTCCGTTCCAGTCGCCCTGATCGATTGACCATCCCCGATTCATTGGTGTTTGGCCTCATAGCCTACTACTTGTGACATGCTAGACATACTTTAGTCTGCCCATACAGATCGTCAATATCAATCGGCTCCGCATCTGGACGTAGAGGATTCACTTGTAGCCTAGCACGCACCCGCTCTAACCGCCTCTGATGTTCTGCCCGTATTTGCGCCACCCTCTCGGGCTTAGCTAGTTCATCCAATGACTCGCCCTCACTCCAGGTGAACGGCGACCCGTGGTCAATCGCATTCTTCTCGTAGCTTTTTGCTTCATCAAAAAAGTCGGGATGGCGTTCCATCAGCCGCACCCATTCGATCTTCTGCTGAAAGAAGCAGAAGGTGCAACCGCTACGGGTGCGCCATTCGTAGTACTGTGGCAACCCCAATCCTGTCCCCTCCAGGATTTCCAAGACACTGGCTTTGTCGACACCCGCCTCTTTCAGTGGCAACCGCACGATCAGATTGTCATGTTTCGAGGAATACCCTTCCCGGTACTCCTCATCAGCCCGGATCGCGACGTAGCTGTAGACGATATCGCCATCGTCGAGCAACGGGCGAATCCACTGCTCAAAAGGACGCAGCTTCAGCTGCCGCGTGCACCAGCGCGCCTGCGGCGATGGCAGGAAGTTATTGTACTGCCTAAGCCAAAAGTCGAAGTCTCTATCCGGATTCAAACGGAGAATCGGCTTGCCAAGGAAACCTTCTAGTTTAACGAGAAACTCGTACACCTCGGGCAACTCTTTGCCAGTATCGGTGAAAAAATAATCAATATCCAGTTCAGGATGGTTCTGCCTCATGAAAATCGCGAGAGCTGCGCTGTCTCGCCCACCGGACAGTCCCAAAACGTGCCGTTCTTGCCCTGCCATATCTATGACACCGCCTGTTCTTCCACTGCGCTGTTCTCCTTCTCTGCGGGAGTGTTGAGATGACGAGCGCTCAACTCCGCTAATGCGGCGAGAATAACATGACGCTTTGGCTTGCCGCTACTCTCCAAGGTCTTCTCCATCCGTTTGATCAGTAGCCCAACCTCTTGCCGTTCCGTGTCAGTCACATCGAACACATCCTGATGCGTTGCCCGTGAACCATTCATGCCGACAGTGACAGCCATAGCGTGGCGCCTGTCTGAACGCCCCTTTACATGGGCAAAGGACTCTAGGTGAACAAAGTTCCGCGCCATCTCAGCCAACGCAACAGCAGCCCGGTCGATATCAGCATCCACCCAAGTGGGCGGTGGTTTGTTGGTCGCCATGCTGGCAAGGCTCTCCATATCCTGATTGCTTCCGTAGAAATGAGAAAGCCGGACAATGAAAGCTTCCAGACGGTGATCCCCACTTAGTTGGCGGACATTTTCGGCGCGGGCCCTCAGTTCTCCTAGCAAGGAGGCAGAAGCGTACGGCACCTGCAACTCCGCCAGCAGTGTCTCGCGCAAGCGGTGCAGCATGGCGGGATAAGCACCCTGCAACTCTATCAGGCCTGAGCGCACTTGGCTCGAAATATGCCCTAGAGTACAGCTTGTGTCCAGTTCAAGGCCATCTGCAAAGCGCTGAGGAATGTCATCGAAAATCAGGCTGTTGGGGTCATTGGCCTGTTTGAACAACTGGCGCACCTGTTTGGCGTTGGCCGAAAGCCCTTGCGTGCGTCCTACCCAGGGCGGCAAACGGTCGTAAATGGAAACCAACCCTCTGGCCACGTCAAGCGGTTCCAAATCAGGGAGCGTATTGGCTGGATCGAGATCGCGGACAATGCTTGCCATCTCTGACAAATGCGCGCGGTCCTCGTCGGACAAATCCATCCAGCGCAGTTGGACAGAGAGCGGGTCCCTGGCAAGGTACTCCATGTCCAAGTCCGTTATCAGACTCTGAAATATACCCTGGCGATAGAATGCAAGTTCGCGGTGCCTGGAGAGAATAAAGGCCGCCGCCAGGACCGGAAACAGGCCATCCTTGATGCCGAATGGCGGTTCACGCCAGACATCATAAATCTCTGAAAGCGGGACAACCCGTTTCTGATTGGACTCTAGGAACTCTTCAGCGGCTTGCCAGGCCGGGTCAAGGTTGCTAGGGTCGCCACCATCGGAATTAGGGGCGACGAAACGCCACTCTTGATCACTTTTCCGGTATAAGCCGCTGGTCCCCAAAAGCGAAGTAAACAGTCCACCTTCAGCCGGGTACCCATCAATACCCAATCGATCCTTGCCCTCATCCTGGACCATGCGACGGAGCAGCGCATTACGGGCCGCAACCGCGCTGCCCGACGGTTTAACGCGGTTGAGAAGCTCATTGCGCAAACGGGGTGATTGGCAGTAGCGGTCCCCTGCCAGATCAGATGCCAGAGTATTGCGTTGAGCTTGATTGCATTGCTCCCCCATCTGCTTCTTTGAATACCAGTATGCAGAATCTAAAGCGCGATCCAATTCGCTTGCCATATAGCCCCGCAGGGTCGAAATGCGGGCCTCGACTTCTCTGCGTGCGATTCGGTCTCCCTGAAGCTGTGGTGACTCTTTTCTTACCTGTTCGACAGCCAGCAGTTCCTGCGCTAGTGAGGAGAAATTCCACGTACCTTGCGGCAGACCGATTACGAGATCCCAGTCTTGAATTTCGTGGACACCGCTTTGCGCGATGTGGCTGGCCACGTTTTCGGACTCCCCTTGGGTACGTACGGCAAGGAGAAAGGTCCCAACCGCGCCATTTCTGGGCCGGAATTCAAACGTATTCACTTGAACATCTGCAAGAGGCGCGATGACCACGTCAAACCACCGCAGCGCACCGGTCTCATGGTAATGGCGTTTGGCGACAATTGGCTGAAGGTCGGCAAATTCATTGAGTCTAGCAAAATCTACGTCCGGCATCGTCGTGAGAATTCGCCCTACCTCCTCATCGATATCGAAGTCACTGCCTTCGAAGACACTATAGGAACCGTTGAACTTTCGGAAAATGATCAATGACCACTCTTGCAACTCTTCTAGTGCAACCCTGACATCTCCATCACTGAGTCTGGGAAGTGCCGAAAGGAGCGCAGTGACATTCGCCACTAGCCCTGACCGTTCTTTGAACAAATCGATTAGCGCAATGGATTTCAAGAGGTCCAGATGTAGCTGCCCACCGCCCATCGACTCGCATCGCTCTAGTGCGTCCACGGCCAAAGCCCAGCGATGCCCATCTGGCGAAGCCATGATGGACGGCTCTAGGTTAAAGCGTAGATAATCCCACAGCTGGTCTGGGAGATAGAGTTCCCCATCTTGGGCGTTGCGTAGGAAATCCTGGAACCCCCGCGGTTCAGTAGAGTTCAGGAAACCAAAGATACTACGTTGATTCTGGCCAAACCTTCGACGAGAGATAGGTCCCAGCAGACAGGCGACGATGGGATGCAAGGGCCAGCAATTCTCCAACAATTGGGACACATCCCCCGACTCTGCCCGGTTCGTCAAGGCCGCAATGTTTTTCGACAGTGGGCTGGGTGCCTCTGACTCGTGGTTGCTCTCAATGGCCTTGCCGAGGAGGGCGATCTGCTCGTCAACACCGGCATTCACGGGAAGGTCGATGAAGCGGCCCTGAATCTTTGCCCACTCCTCCCGCATTTCGCGGGAAAGACGGTGGGAGTACTCATCGAATGCCTGATGAAGAATCCCGACAACGATTAGACGGCTGGCGCTACGTGAAGCAATCTCAGCGAGCTGTTGGAAAAAATAGACGTCAGAGATGTCGCGCGCCGCCCCCTCAAGGAATTTGCCCATCTCATCGACGAGCACCAGCAAGCCACCGGAAGAATCTGGGTTGCGGGCCGCGATATCTGAAAGCTCATTTAGTACCTGTCTCTCTTCCCAGAGCAGATGGGCACGACCCTCGACCAAACCTCGTGACTCCAATGCCTCTCCGACAACCTGCTCGGGTCGGTCGCGACGCCCCACAATTGGAAGGATTTGCCAGCCGTCGGTGCCTGTTGGTATGGCTTCCCAAATCGACGCGGCTATATCATCACCAATCAGGGATGCCGCACGCCACCTTGTTTCCGCGTCACCGTTCAGCAAAGCGGAAAGCGCCACGGCCAGGCTTGACTTACCGCTGCCATAGGGTCCGGTCCATGTAAATGCACCTTGACCACTCTCTGAAATATGGCGCGCCATGTTTTCTAGTAGCTCGCCAAAAGAGCGGGGGCAGACAAAACCCTCCAACGCTGAAGGTTCGCCTAAGTCAGTGTCAATGCGTATAGCCCGCTGAAAGCGGCGAGACACTCTTACGCGGTCAGCCAACGGCATAGGTCAGTTCCTGATGGCGGACAGCGGAATAGTCCTGTTTCACGTACTCTAATTCCTCGTCGGAACCCAATCGCCGGCTACGAATGAGCTGCTTCAGTCCTGCCGTTTCCGACCATCGATAAATACCGTTGCTCGTTTCCTCTAAAGTGACTAACATGTCGACCATGTCATTCTCTTCAAGCAGAAAGACACGGGCAGGGCAGCCGGGTTCATGGTTCAGCGCCTCAAAGGATAAAGTATTGGCGTTGCCGAATGAGCGGTTCCAGAAGTCAGTGACTGCGTAGCAGAATACGCCGGAGCCAAGGGAAGTTTTCGGCCCGCGTACAAATCTGTACTCGTCACGTCGTCCGCTCGGCCTGATGAGCCCAAGCTCGGTCAGCGGTGAGTCGAGACTGTCTTCATAACCTGCGTTCCCGGGCGCGGACTGAGCCACGTACGTGCGAATAAAGCAACCCACATCCCTCCGGATAGTGTTCACAGCCGCCCTGGCCCACTTGCAATCCTCGGCGAGTTTCTTGATGCCTGTGATCAACGTTTGGCGTTCAAATGAAATGGACGGGTAGTGATGGAAAGCCCAGAACCAGGTCGTCTTCGTCGGCCGGCCACACAGATGCCAGTGGATAAGCCATGACGTAGCCGGGTTTTCCATGTAGGGGTCTAGCCCATTTTCGCCAAAGATTGCCTGACCCAATGAGGTCGTTTCAATTCGCTTTTGGCCTGGCGGCTCGTCAATGATCCCTGATACATTCGCCCAATGTCGCATCGACGCGACCATATTTTTTCCCACGCCGAAACGCGCGATGGCATCGGGACCGGAGAACACTGCTCTATTGTCGTCTATGTCTAAGGAGTTCTGCACTGCATCGAAGGCTTTCTTCAGCCATCCATAGCGCAGCGGAAAGGTTTCATGGCCCGATAGCTGCGGACTGTAGTCGTCGCGGTAAAGAGGCCCTCGAAGCATCTTTTCTCCGCCTTATCTGTTGGGGGTCTGGCAGACGTTAGCGAACATTTGGTATAATCCTACTACCTATCTTACCACATTTTGCCACATTTTGCCCGCCAAGCGTCCCACGAATGATGCACAACAGCAGTACGATCTACGCCGATTACCAAGCTTCCACACCTGTCGATCCTAGTGTGGTGGAGAGAATGGCGCCATACTGGCAAGTGTCATTCGGCAACCCGCATTCGAGCGATCACATTATAGGCTGGCAGGCTGCCAGAGCGGTTAATCAGTCCAAGACTACCATCGCCGGTTTGATCGGCGCGGACCCTGACGAAGTCATCTTCACTTCCGGCGCGACCGAATCCAACAATCTAGCCCTGTTCGGATTGGCCAGGAGAGCCCCACCAAGCCGAAGACGCATCATGGTGGGAGCAACCGAGCACAAGTGCGTACTGGCAGCAGCGCGGGCGTTAGAGGCTCAAAATGGCTTCACAGTGGAGCAGATCCCTGTTAGCCCAGAGGGATTCATCGACCTTGACGCCCTGACCGACCTGCTCGACGACACAACACTCGTTGTGTCGATTATGGCAGTTAACAACGAAGTGGGCACCATTCAGGACATTCCCCGTATCGCTGAAATCGTCGCCAGCCACGGCGTCCTTCTCCACTGCGACGCAGCCCAGGGCCCATGCGCCCTGGATTTAAGCCGTCTAGCCTACCATGCCGACCTGATAAGCCTGTCCGGTCATAAGATGTACGGCCCACAGGGCATTGGCGCGCTTTACATCCGGAGGGACATCCAGTCGCAAGTTGAGCCCATTATCTACGGCGGCGGGCAGCAAAGCGACCTGCGCTCCGGCACCGTTCCCGTTCCCTTATGTGTCGGGATGGCGGCCGCGGCGGAGATATTGCTGGCGGATGAAGGAGTGACCGAGCGCAAACGAGTGGCTAGTCAGAGAGACACTTTCGTTAGTCTCTTACAAGCCAGCCCCTATCCCGTATCACTCAACGGGCCGACCGGCGACTGGCGTCACCCCGGGAATGCCAACTTGCAATTTGAAGGCTTTGTCGCGCAGGATATTTTGGGTGCCCTCCAGCCCCACCTCGCCGCCTCCACCGGCTCCGCCTGCACCTCCGGCATCCCCGAACCCTCGCACGTCCTCCGCGCCCTAGGCCTCACCCCAGCCCAGTCCGACGCCTCCATCCGATTCAGCTTCGGTCGTTTCACCACCGACGCTGAGATAGAAAAGGCTGCTCAGCTTGTAATCAAATGTTTGGAAAGCAACAGTGGGACAGATCCGGATTGACCGGCTACTTCGACTTTCGCAACGACGAGAGATCAATTCAAGGTCCCGAACATCCTACTTCTGCTGAAGTGCTCCCCGTGCTATGATTGGAGTTGGCTGCGTCCGTCCGGACACTTCTAGTCTTCCCCCAACTTGAGGTTCAAGGATTGGGGTTCACCACAGACGCCTCGGACGTCGGGAAAACATTAGGGGATTAGTAGCACTATGTCAAAGCCAAGCCTTAACCTCGAAATGATCGGCGTGCCGCTCGGCGCCATCCTCACCTTTAACGACAATGAGAGCATTACCTGTGTCGTAACGAAACTGTCTCCCCCAGAAGTCGTGTATGAAGGAGAGAATCGCAGCTTGTACGAGACGACCTGTATCGTAATCGGCACTTCCTTCTATAACGGCAGTTCATACTACTGGAGGTTCGGTGACGAAACTCTATATGACCGCAGACGACGCTTTGAAGCGTACCATCGTTCAGAGTGAAGTGGGCCCCAAGAACTGGACCACGAGCTAAGGTGCATCCATGGAGTAATCCACCAAGCCTGTGGAGGGGCAGCACGATGGTCAAGAGACGGCGGCGGCGGCCAGCATCAAGATTGGGTGGCGTTCGGCTTTTTGCAAGCCCTGATTGATGAAAACAGGGTCTGGAAACCCGCACGCGGCCACTACGAACTTACGGACCAAGAGCTTGCCAGGCGTCGCCCCGGTCGATAAGCCCCTATATTCTACTTCCCATGCAGCGAGTCGAATCTGCACCTTAGTTTTTCCCGTTTCGTGGTCTAGTCATTGGGGCCAACCATACTGTCAATAGGCGCTTTCTCCTCATCCAACTTTGCGGTGAAAGCGAACTAACGCAATTGTGGCTAAGATCAGAAATGGGACATTGGCAATTAACTGACGCCCTGCAAGATCTCCCCCTCTCAATATTTCACTAGAGAAATAGAGTGGAACATATTCAAAGATTCGCCACGCTGCATGGATCATCAGGACAGGTAGGAGGAATTGCCCGACGCGAACGATTCTTTCTGTACGATACGACACGCGCAAAGATGCGGCAATCAAGGTCACGGTCGCCAACACGGGAAAGCCGAATACCATGAGAGCGTTGAAAACGAATAAAGGGAAGAAAGGGTTGTTGGCAGCAAAGTACCCTGGCAAGAAAAATATCACACGCAACAGAAGAGCTGCCCCGATGACGAACGCCCATTTCTTGTACAGATGACTGATGTCTATTTCGCGGTGAAAGAGAAATAGCGCAATTGTGGCTAAAATCAGAAATGGGACATGGACAAATACCTGCATCCCTAAGGATTCGCAAAACGCTTCGTGATAACCGCCGCTTGTTATTTCGCAGGCGGTTTCAGTCTGGAAGTATTCAATGACTCGCCATGCTGCATTGATAATCAAGACAGGCAAAAGAAATTGCCCAAAGCGGACGATTCGTTCGGTGCGCGGTGACACGTGCCAAGATGCGGCAATCAGGGTTACTAGTTCCAGCAAGGGCAATCCGAAGTACACGATAACGCCAACATCTAAGAAATAGATGTAGGTGCGATAGTATGGTTGCAGG
This sequence comes from Caldilineaceae bacterium bin5, assembly GCA_002238445.1. Classification (GTDB taxonomy): domain Bacteria; phylum Chloroflexota; class Anaerolineae; order Caldilineales; family Caldilineaceae; genus Bin5. The sequence continues at coordinate 103,530 of MPML01000009.1, read as the reverse complement.
GCAACTATTCCGCCGCGCAATAAGAGGGCTACCACAATGCATAACGCCCCATATATGCTTATGTGTATTGGAAATCCTTTTGCGGTCGTTAACGTGGCTTTCATGACTTGGTCCCCTTGTGTCAGATAGTGTCTGAAGAAAATGCTCTGCATCTTTTTGACCCGCTAACTCTGTTCATCTACACCACGGAAAGTAAGCCCCTCATAACCCCCTCACTGCCTATGAAAGGGGATTATGTGAAGTGGGCCCCAAGAATTGGACCACAAGCTAAGGTACCTGAATTCGGAATAAGGAAGCGTCTTATCAAGGGTAAGAGCAGTGCTGCCGTCAATTCCACTGCTGGTCTGGTTGCCTGCATTTGGTAAGACAAGAAGCGTTCCCTTAGTCTCTCTGGCAAAGATATAGCTCTCTTGCCAGCCATCAACGAACTCTGAACCCAAGTATCATCAGATAGTATACACTATTGATATGACTTTCATGTGCCATTTGCTTAGAAATCTGTATCAGTTCTATGCCAATTTCGAAACAGCCGGGAACTAGCTAACGTTCCGGCGCAGACAGAGCGGTCCGCCATGGAGACCATCTTCGACCAACTCGAATATAAGGCGCAGATTGAATAAACCCCGTCACCGAAACGCGATAAATTATATCGGCAATCTCATCGCAGGTCTGCTTGCTTTCACTAGGTAGACGGAGAAGCTTTCTCTCAATCTCTCCAACAAGGATTTGGCTTCCTTGCCGACTCTGACTTAACTCCGAGCTCGGTTTAGCTATTCTTGAAATCGGCGTGGTAGATTCGAACCAGACTCGCCGAATCTGAGCCCAAAGAGTGCTGTTAAAGGAGAAAACGCGGTATGGCCGAGCGAATTTACACGCGGGACCGAGGCAAAGGGTTAGAACCCCTTGAAGAAGAGCCTTTCCGCAGCGAGAACGCCCTGCAAGCACTGATTGCCGAATATCCGGAGTTATTGGACGGCAGGCAGATGCGGCCGGACAACCCGAGGCGGTGGATTCTGATCACCCGTGAAAAAGGGATTGCGGAGAGTTCGGACGCGAGTGAACGCTGGTCGCTTGATCATCTGCTCATCGACCAGGATGCTGTGCCGACGTTGGTAGAAGTGAAACGAGGCTCGAATCCTGAACTCCACCGCAATGTCATCGGGCAACTGCTGGTGTACGCGGCGCACGCGGCAGTCACGTGGACCGCGGCCGACTTGCGCCAAACGTTTGAGAGCGAAGGTGATGCGAAGGGATTCATACCCGGCGAGGAGATTTCGAAGCTGCTACAGACGGACAGCGAACCCGATGTCGATGCTTTCTGGGAGGCGGTAGCGACAAACCTTGCTGCCCGGCGTCTGCGTCTCCTGTTCGTGGCCGATGAGATCCCTGATTCTTTAGAGCGGGTGGTTACGTTTCTGAACGAGCAGATGCCCCGTATTGAAGTGCTGGCGGTAGAGATCAAGCAGTTCAGCGGGAGGTCATTTCAGACTCTCGTGCCACGGGTGATCGGAAGAATGGCGGCACTGGAAGCCTCGTCAAGAAGTGGGCCCGTGCCGCGCCGAAAGCTGACCCGCGCGTCGTTCCTGGAAGAGCTTCCCAACGAGGAGGCGCGCGGCGTAGCCAGGAAGCTCATGGACACGGCAACCGCGGCCGGCGCCACTCTTTGGTGGGGGTCGAGCAGTGTGAGCATTCGTATGCCATGCAAGATTTACAAACAACCGGTAACCGTTGCCTGGTTGCATTCTAAACCTGGGGTTCCATTTTGGATGGGATTCAGGGACATTACATTCGGCGCAGCCGCATTCGATTACAGCCTGCCGTCTGGGTTGCGTAACTGTCTTGAGACGTGGGTGGCTGAGTTCAGCGGAGACGACTTCGCTGATGATATCTCCGGCAAAGGAACCAAAGCCTGGGCGGTTCGATATAGCGATGCCTCCAACCATACCGAACTATTGGCGGGTCGGATTGTAAAGGTTCTTTCCCAATTGAAGGAGTTGTGAGGGCGTGAAGCGAAGTGGCCCCGAATACTGGACCACGAGCCAAAGTGTTAAATGGAGTAATTCACCCAGCCTGTGGAGGGGCAGCGCGATGGTCAAGAAACGGCGGCGGCATACGGCGGGCTTCAAGTTTCGTGCTGTGTGTTGGTTACGTCAAATGTGGTATGGTGGGAGCACTGATGGGGTCTGTGCAGTGGAGGGTAGAAAAATAGATGATGAACCCAGGAAGGTGAAGTTAACCTTTGGCTCTATCGTCATTTGTGTTATTGGCATTCTCTTCTTTCTGTTCTGGTTCTACGTGATTTTTAATGGTATAGGTTGGGAGATATGAAAAAGCCCGAACACGAAGCTGTGTCCGGGCTTGTGCTACGGAGCAGTAGGGTGCCCATCCGGCAATACGCCACAACAAGAGGATGCAACATGGTTATCAAGAAACTGGTTCTGTCTGGTGCGGCATTCATCGCCACAATTGTGTTGCTTTCCGCCTGCAATCCTATACCGCTCACACCCCCCCCAACGCCCGCTCCAACGCCACATGACGAACCAAGCAGTCAATTCATGGAGGCTGATCTCCAGGACTTCGCCAATCTTTTCGCAAGTCTCGACAACTACGAAAACGAGCCCGTGACCTACATGCACGCCATAATGGAAGTCGTCTGGTGCGTCGAGGACGCCAAAGGGCTTATATATGAAATGGTGGAGCATCCAGACCAATTTGTGGCCGGACTGTGGATGCTTGTTCTGTTCTCGATGGCAAATGCCACTGACCTTGAAACCACCCCAGAGGCCATACTTGCCGGCGATGCTCCGTCAATGCACACCATGCTGGAGGCAGCGTACGCCCAATGTGTAGAGACTTTGCCAACCCCCTAGATGAAGGGTACGCCATTTGGCGGCTGCGCCCTCGACAACGTCTTCTGCGAACACCTATGGCGCAGCGTCAAATATGAGAACATCTATCTCAACCAGTATGACTCGGTGCATCAACTGCACACCGGCTTACGCGCCTACTTCGACTTCTACAACCATGAGCGACCACATCAAAGTCTCAAATATCGCACACCCGCTGAAGAGCACTTCGTGATCTGATCAGAACCTAACGCATCCCTTTGGATGCACCTTATTTTTCCCGTTTCGTGGTCTAGACATTGGGGCCAACCATAATTATCGGGATTGAGTGTGATTCTGAGTAGCGATCCAAGATTCGGACCTGCCTATGGGGGAAGCGGACAGTGGAATCTGGCAACGCAACCTGACCCTGTACCGTCCACGGCCGAACTAGAGATTCAAGACGCGCAAGAATCGGTTTAAGGAACGCGGTGAGACCTGGTGAGTTTACCAGCTATTCTCTGTCGGCATGCTCCTAAATGCACAGAACATCATACCAGACCCCTGAACTGGATTCCTCGCCACTCATGCAGTAGGTGTATTGGGTCGAAATTACCATCCACACCGTTGGTCGCATTTCTATTCCCTTGTAGGACCAAGCCTTCGCCCCGAGCGTCGTCATTTCTTCGACATGACAAAGTCCAGCTTCTTCCGACGACTGATTTGGGGCAAGAGCGAGTTCCACGTTCTGAATTGACCCGTCCTCCTGAAGTGCCAAACCATTTACGAGTAATTCGCGTTCGGTATAGTTGAAAACCACCTGTCTCTCCGGACCGCAAGGGTGCCGATCAGAGCTTCTAAGGCTATTGAACTGATAGGTCAATCGAATTAGAAAACCGATTAAGACTGCGATTAACACTGCGCCAACAGCACGTGCGATCAACCGGTTAGTAGATCTGCTCATTGCCTACTCCTTACCAACAGGTGGTTCACCCTTGAGATAATCTCCCGGCTTCCATTAAGCCCAAGAGCGTATAGGTAGGGATGGTACTTAGCATGAAGCCAATCAGGTACGAAACCACTGTGACGATGATTGCTCGTCCCCGCGGCATCTCATGCTCGACTTTCGTCGTGCAGTAAAACAAGACGAGCCAGTACACTGTCACAAAAGTAGCGATGATCGCAGTGGGTGACAGTAGCGCGTAATACCAGTCCTGGTCAACCATAAGGGAAGAATCCGACAAGACGGCAACAAGCCTGCCTCCGGCCAGAGGCAAGAAACCGATCGGAATTCTCAGAATGGCAATCGGCACACCAAATGCGGCGATTAGGTAGGCGTAACGACCGAACTGTCCTCGTCCGCCAAATAGGGTGGCGATGCAGTAGTAAGCGCCCGCTTTGATCAAGAAAAACACTGGACTCAGAATAACTTTGACCGTGACCTGTAGCCAGTCGGGAATGTCAAACAGAAAGTAATGCCCTGCGATAGAGACCGGCTCACCAATGAGTTCAAAAAGACCGGAACGAAACCACAACCAGCCGTACAACTTCATGATCTCTAAATGTAGAAGCGTGAGGAAAATTCTGATCTCTCCAAGAGTTTGAAGAATCCTGGCAATGAAAACAGGCGGATACCAGTCCTGCACATACCCATACAGGATCCACTCTTCAGTTAACGTCGTCCTCTGTATTCCGAGCAGTATAGCCACTGCGCTGACCAGTGCGACCCACGTCAGCGCGGCTGATAAAGTGACCGAAGATCTGCTTCGTTCGGCGGCAAGGGTCTGTTCGCTGGGTTTGGTCAAGACATTCGCCCACGTTTTAGGCATGGAAATGAAGTTGGTAAACATTTCGTCCTCCATTCTCAGTGCGACCGCATCGGTGTCGGCACGGTGCACTCTACCGCAAAGTGAAATAGGCCCCAATAACTGGCCCGCGAGCTAAGGTGTATAATGGAACCATTCACCAAGCCTGTGGACCGGCAGCACGATGGTCAAGAGACGGCGGCGACGCACCGCGGTCTGCCAGTTCCGGGCTGGGCTGTAGGCGTTCAAGGTTTGACCGCCTACTTCAAATCCTCCACGCCAAAAAGACCGCTTCAACGTCTCGACGCCTGCACGCCAGTTGACGAGTACTTCGTGCTCTGATGGCGGCAGACCGCCCGTTGCCGATCAGAGGCAGCCGCCCCCATCTGGATGCACCTTATCTTTCCCGTTTCGTGGTCTAGTCATTGGGGCCAACCACAATACAACGAATGCCTAATATGTCATGTTTGACAATTGAACAAAAGTCCCTTTACAATCGCGCCAGTAGTCTTGCCTGGTTGCACGATTGAATGCTATTGCTGGTTCCCTCGTTGCTATTGGCCCCTATTATTTTCTCGTCGTCAATCACTATGAGTACTTTAGTCAATAATGAACTGAAAAGAAGGGAGGCGACTTGTGGACGAAAGACTGGAACACCCTGTGCCTGTCGATGTAAAGGCCTGTTCCGGTTACACTATCTTCGTTGAGTTTTCTGATGGTCAAAACGGCGAAGTTGACCTGTCTGAGTGGTCGAACAAGGAAGCATTTAGGAGGTGGAAAGAACGCGAATTCTTTGAGTCAGTTCATGTAGACGACAGAAAGGCCATCGCATGGGGCAATAATGAAGACCTGGACGTGTGTGCCGACACAATATACATGATGCTGACAGATACAACGGTTGAAGAGCTTTTCCCCAGGTTGCAGGGGCTGATGGAGGAGCATGCCTAGATTATGTCATCTCGAAGGAATCACCATCTGGATGGACTACATGGGGCACAATCCTCCTCATTTTCATGCTCGTTACAGGGAATACGATATTTCAGTATCTATTCGTGATTCTCGTGTGCTGGCAGGGGGTCTTCCCAAATCTAAGGAAAGAATTCTGTTCAAATGGGCTGAAGAACAGAGGCAGGAATTAATGACCAGATGGGACGATGCTCAGCACGGACGTGAAATCAGTCCGATAACAACCTGGACCCGGGTAAAGCCAAAACTAGGCGGCATTCATTACTATAGATGTCGCCTTTTTTTGATTGGTAGTGGGAAGTTATGGGGTACTTGCAAATGAAGAGCTACCTGGACCCATACAATCTCAGGAGTGAGCTTGGCCTCAAAAGCTGTAGCGCGAGCTAACATGTCAGTGCGAAGGTTTACGAGCAATTACCCTGCCCACAAAGTGGATACGGGGAGATGATCACCCCGTAGGTCAACCACCCTGCCGGATTCCGAAAGGATGAAGGGAAAACAGCATAATGGCAGAGGCGGAGGATTGGATAGCCGCGATGAACATCAGCCCGCTAAAACCTGTATCCTGAGACGAAGGCCGGACTGCTTGAATCCCGGTCTCCGGTTGGCGAAGACTAGCCGCTCTTGGGTAAAGTGTCTGTAACCCAAGCCCTGAATGTGCTGACATGTATACACTGTCAGAACGACCCGCCGAAGGGGAACGACTTGTAGAAAGCAAGAGTAAGGAAACAAACAGGGCGTCTGTGGGAAACTAACAGACGAATGGTCGATCAATCGTTTTTTTGCCAGCCCAAAGCCCGCAAGTCACGGGACAGCCAGTCAAGAGCTACTCTTGTCGCGGGCAGAACGCCATGCCCACTTGGCATTTGGCTAACAGAAAACAAAGCGTAGATGCGCCAACGAACGTAGATCCCAAATGCTATAGATCTGACCCCTTCGCGCCAAGCCTCCTATTTCAGTCCTTGGAACACAGCCCAGACAACCCATTTCCAGTTGAAAAAGGCTGCCGCGGGCAACGACCACAACCTCTACCCCCGATTGCCTTCATATAGTATGAAATAGAGAGTCTCCTACTACATATAGTCTTTGCAAGCCTACGTTCCGCATACGCAATGCCTACGAAAAGCCTGCGAAATCGCTCAGGCGGCGAATTCACGCAGGATAATGCGCTATCTGGCCGTCAACGCATCGATGGAACTTGACAGTCAGGCCAATCTGTAGCACAATCGTTCCATTGCTTTCTCTGTCCATTCGCAGGCTTACCACAAGGCCCCCCGGCATCTCCGCAGGCGAGCCCCCGAAGCCCCGCATGCAGGCAGAGCACCTAGACGGCAACTGAATGGCCTGTCGGTCGCTGGCAAAACCGGCAGTTCGTTCGGAGCACGGCAGGTCGCGTTACAGCATGCCGCCGCCGCCGCCAATCTTTGCGCCGTGGCTGGACAAGCCTGCCGGCCAAACCAGTGGAGGAGACAGTGCCCAAGACACTCTGTAAAGCCCTCAGAAAAGATGGACAGCCCTGTCAGGGTCTCGGCCAGGAGCAATATGACGGCTACTGCATCGCCCATGCCCCCGCCGATAAAGTGTGGGCCTGGCGCTCACGCGGCGGCCAGGCCTCGTCGACCGCCGCCCGCGCCGACAAACGTATGCCCGAACGACTGCGCGTCGCCATCGAAAAGCTGACTAAGGGCATGGACGATCTGGCTGCAGGAGAGACCGAGCCCGCCGCCCTCTCCGCAATGAGCCGCGCCGCAAGGGAGTTGGTCAATCTCTACCACCTCGCCGATACCGAAATGGATCTGATTCGAGAAGAGGAAACCGCCGCCGCCGTCGCCCAGGTCGCTGGAGGCGTTGGCGACCCCGACCTCCTCGAAAAGGCCGACGCCATCGCCGCCTGGCAGAACCAGTACAGGATCGAGTCGCTGGTCGTACAGGGTCTTGTAACCATAGAAAGTCCTCAGAAAGGGGCCGATGCCTTGCCCGCCCAACCCGTCCTGACCGACGCGGGCAGAAGGCGTTTCGGCTTCCAGCGCCTTACCAGCTACACACAGAAGGATTTCGACGATCTGAAAGATCGGATCTTTAATTCCAGTTACAGAGCAGATGAGTTGCGTGCTGTGCGCGGCCATTTGGCCCGAATGCGTGACGCTATGGAAGAAGCCGGGCGCGACCTCCTGCACGACCCGGGACCGGTGAGCGACCCCTTGACCGGACAGGTCCTCAGCGAACCGCCGGCCGGCGTCAATATTGGAAGCCTGCCGGACGCCGACGCCGGCGAAGACGAAGATGTTTCGAAAGTCCTGCAAAATCAAATCCGGCAAGTAATCGACCTGACACGGGAACTCGAGGAAACTTACTTCGACGAGATACGCGAGGAAGAACTGTTCGGACCGAAAGAACCTACCGCATTGCCTGACATCCTTGCCGCCCTTCGAGCGCTTAACGGTGAAACACACCCATCATAAACCCTGGTGTGCATTATCAAATAAATAATATATAAAGTTAATCAAGAATGTACTTACCAACAGTTGTACCTTTCCCGCCACGCAGTGCCCATCTGCACGCGCCCAGCCGCCGTCGCATGGCGTACCGGTCCCGGCGTGCCATGCGATACGCGGCAAAAGTCCCGTGTGTGTGTCAGAGTGGAAACGCCTCGGCAGAACTGGCCGTACGCAACCCCCCAATTCCTGCCGCACCCCAGGGGATGGAGCCAAACTGTCTTCGCCAAGCTGTATCTATCGGACGCCTGGACGCCAACTTGCCCTTTCCTTGGCTACCATTGCCGTCTCTTCCAGCAGACGTGGGGAGCCGCCCGCCCGCAGTCCTGCACAAGTTTTTTTTGCCCCAATCTCTCGTAAACTCTCGTGGAACTCTCGTACATCTCTCGTACGAGCGTCTGACGTGCAAGAACAAGCGTCCCCCCTTCCCTTCTTGAATTTACCCTGGCGCCTTGTCTCGTCAAACCACGGCCCGAATCTCTGCCCCGGCATCAAAAGATTGGGCGTCGATTGCACCTGGGCTCGATTGCCTGAACGGTGATTTCATAGGATTAGTAGGGGGACAGGATGGCGGCCCGGGCCGTTCGCGTGCGCACAGGTTGTACGTGTTTGGCGATTGCTCGCGAGGGCCCGGCGCAGAGGGTATCCGAATCAAGCACGCAAGGAAGGGAACGGAGAATGCCGCCCACATTTCCCGGCGCAAACGCAGGCACAACGCGAATCACAGTCCATCCCCCAAAATCTCGGAAATCACAATTCAGACAATCGCCGCTTACAGGAAGGTTTCTAACCCCCTATCCCCTGCAGTCCCTCCCAAACGCCCCAGAAACATGCCTTTGAGCGGACAAAGCGGACATATTTATGAAAAAATTCAGAAAAATACCCCCGTCTGTCCAACTTATTCCCACTCACGAACGCGCTGCCATCCCCCCTGCCCAAAACCTGCTGTCCCACCCCCCAAACCCCAACGCACCTCCCCCAGTTACCCACAAACACAACAATCGGGTATAATCCGCACTTGCCGTGTACACCTTGCACGGCCCCTCCTACCAGCGTCCAACAGTTCACCTGAACTGTCCCATAAAAAAAAACTTATCACCCTCACACCCGCACAGGAGTAAAGAATGCTTGCACGACGTATCCGCACCTTCTCAATTCTTGCCGCCCTCATCGCCCTCTTCGTCATGGTCGGCTGTGTCCCCGCCGACACCGGCGCCGCCGACTCCGGCGACATGGCCGCCGACGAAATGGCCGACGAAGGCTATCCCGAAGAGATGATCATCGGTATGGGCGCCCTGCCTGTCACACTCGTGGGCAACACCGTCCCATCCCTCCAGTCCCGCATCTTCTCCAAACTGCTCTACGAGACCCTCGCCGAACTCAATGAAGAAACCGGTGCAATCGACCCCGTCCTGCTCGACTCCATGGAGCTCGTCGACGACGTCACCGTCCGTATCGTCATCAAGGAAGGCATCGAATTCCACAACGGTGAAATCCTCACCGCGCCCGGCCTCGCCAAGAGCTTCGAGCTCCTCCGCGACGCCGACCCGCAGAAATTCACCTGGTCCTTCCGCCAGCTCAACGACTACGAGTCCTACGAAGTGATCGACGACTACACCATGGAGTTCACGCTCATCGAACCCATCGATCGCTGGGCCAACCTCTTCGCCAACCACATGCCGCTCGCGCCCGACCACCTCGAAGCAGTCGGCCTTGACGGCTACATCGAAGAGCCCGTCGGCACCGGCCCCTACAAGTTCTCATCCTGGCAGCGCGATAGTTACATCACCCTCGAGCGCTGGGAAGCCCACCCCGACGGCCCGGCCGTCATCGAAAAAGTGACCTTCCGCCACATGCCCGAAGCAGCCGTGCGCGTCGCCGCCCTCCAAAGCGGTGAGATCCACATCGCCGCCCACGTGCCCCCCGACCAGATCGAAAGCCTCACCGCCGACGGATTCGAGCTCTACGCCGGCGACAGCATGCAGAGCATGTACGTCGGCATCAACATCTACGGCCGCAACGAAATCCTGAATGACGTGCGCGTCCGCCAGGCCATGCTCTACTCCGTCGACCTCGAAGGCATGTATAACACCATCGCCGGCGGCTTCGGCACCAAGCTCGACTGCCAGATCGTCGCCCCCGGCGGCTTCGGCTACAACCCCGACGTCCAGACCTATCCCTACGATCCTGAAAAGGCCAAAGAGCTCCTGACAGAGGCCGGCTACCCTGACGGCTTCACCATCGCAGGCTCCGCCACCACCGGCCGCTACTTCCGCGACCGCACCTTCATGGAAGCTCTCGCCGCCCAGTGGGCCCAGGTCGGCATCATCGTCGAGATGGAATACCCCGAGTCCTCCGTCTGGCTGCAGGAACTGATCGACCAGACCCTGCCGCCCATCATGAACATCGGCCTCAACTGGTACCTCGCCGACAACACAACCTCCATGTGGGGCCCTGTCGGCGACACCTCGCCCGACCCCGCCTTCCTTGAAATGGGCGCCGCCAAGCGCGTCATCGGCGACCCCGTCGAGCGCGAAGCCGTCGTCAGAGACATCGCCGCCTACATCTGCGACAACGCACAGGCCCTGCACGCCTACACCATTCCGGCCCTCTACGCCCTCAGCCCGGGCCTGCCGGAACTGTCCTTCAGCAAATCGTTCGAGATCTTAATCCCGACCGAATAAGGAACACCGAGATATAAAATAAAGAGGGGCGAGGGGAACACTCTCTCCTCACCCCTCTTCACGCACTCCTCGCCCCTACCTATGCGCGCCTTCGTCATCCGCCGCCTGCTCCAGGCGGTCCTAGTCATACTCCTGGTCGTCACGCTGGTCTTCTTCCTGATCCGCGTGTCCGGCGACCCCGCCAGCCTCGGCGTCAACCTCGACCCCAACCGCGACCCCGAGGAAATCCAGGAAGAGTACCAGGAAGTCCGCCGCAAAATGGGGCTGGACAAACCACTCATCGTCCAGTACGCCGTCTTCTGGCAAAAGACGCTGCAGCTCGACTTCGGCTACTCCTTCCGCTACGGCGTGCCCACCACCCGCGTCATCTTCGAGCGCCTGCCCAACAGCCTCCGCCTCGGAGGTGCGGCCGTCGTCCTCGGCATCGCCCTCGGCCTGCCCCTCGGCATACTCGCCGCCCTGCGCCGCGGCACCATAATCGACACCGCCGCCACCATGGGCGCCGTCCTCGGCATCGTCACGCCGCAATTCTTTCTCGCAATCGTTCTCATCCTCATCTTTTCCGTCCAGCTCAGGCTCCTGCCAACCTCCGGCGTCGGCACCTGGAAGCACCTGATCCTGCCCGCCGTCACCCTCTCCACCGGCCTCATCGCCACCGTCGCCCGCATCGCCCGTTCCGGCATGCTCGAAGCCCTTGGCCAGGACTACGTCCGCACCGCCCGCGCCAAAGGCCTCGGCGAGCGCGCCGTCGTCTTCGGCCACGCCCTCCGCAACGGCAGCCTGTCCGTCATCACCGTCACGCTCTCATCCCTGCCGCATCTCATCGGCACCGTCGTCGTCGTCGAAGTCGTCTTCTCCTGGCCCGGCGTCGGCAACCTCATGGCCCAGTCCGTCATGGCCCGCGACTATCCCGTCGTCTTTCTCGACGTCATCCTGTTCTCCGTCCTGACAGTCGTCACATTCCTGATCATGGACATCGTCTACGTCATGGTCGATCCCAGGGTCCGCCACCACTGACGCCCTCGACCCGTCCATCGTCAACGCCGGAGCAAACAGCATTTCCGCCATGACCAATTTCGTGACCCTGAGCCAGGCAAGAGTAGGGGGTTCTCGCTATCCTCTAGCCACTCTTCACTATCCACTGCAGTTTGGCGGTCGGGCCTTCGGCCCTCCCTTGTGCAGGGGCTGCGCCCCCGCAACGCCCCCCTACAAAAACATGCCTGACCGCCCTGGTGCCCCCAAACCAGCTTGTGTGCCAGCGACCGTACGCGTCCCACCAAATCCCGAATCCTGCCAACGTTCGACAGCCAGCCAGCGAAAGTCCAACAAGCAACGCCTATGCCAACAAGAACCTGCAACAGCAATCCCGAAAATCCTCCATCAGACAGCAAGCAAACCGAATAAGCCCTGGAAAAGGTTTTCTTCGCGGCCCTTCGCGGTCCTTCGCGGACAAAAGGTGTAGCAGTAGCAGTTCTGCAGTAGCAGTTCTCCGTGGCCCTTAGTGGCCCTCCGTGGAAAAAGGTGTAGCAGTGGCAGTTGCAGTAGCAGTTCTTCGCGGTCCTTCGCGGACAAAAGGTGTAGCAGTGGTAGTTGCAGTAGCAGTTCTTCGCGGCCCTTCGCGGTCCTTCGCGGACAAAAGGTGTAGCAGTAGCAGTTCTGCAGTAGCAGTTCTCCGTGGCCCTTCGTGGCCTTCCGTGGAAAAAGGTGTAGCAGTGGTAGTTGCAGTAGCAGTTCTCCGTGGCCCTTCGTGGCCCTCCGTGGACAAAAGGTGTAGCAGTGGTAGTTGCAGTAGCAGTTCTTCGCGGCCCTTCGCGGTCCTTCGCGGACAAAAGGTGTAGCAGTAGCAGTTCTGCAGTAGCAGTTCTCCGTGGCCCTTAGTGGCCCTCCGTGGAAAAAGGTGTAGCAGTGGTAGTTGCAGTAGCAGTTCTTCGCGGTCCTTCGTGGCCCTTCGTGGAAAAAGGTTTTGCAGTAGCAGTTCTCCGTGGCCCATTGTGGAAAAAAGGTGTTGCCCTTGCATTTCTCAGTTCAAACAATCGTTAACGAAGCCTAAGAAAAAGAAGCCAAAAACAAGCATGTCCACCATCCTCGAACAACGATCCATACTCGCCCGCAACCCCCACCGCAGCCTATGGGGCGAAGCCTGGACGCACCGCCAAGGAATCGTCGGCAGCTTCCTCCTGTTCGCTTTCGCCTTCATGGCCATCTTCGGCCCCCTCCTCGCTCCCCACGACCCCATCGCCATCGACCTCGGCAACCCCTTCGCCGAACCCGCCTGGCTCGACCTCGAAAACGGCACCGGTGTCATGGGCACCGACAACCTCGGCCGCGACGTCTTCAGCCGCGTCCTCGTCGGCTCGCGCATCTCACTCCTGATCGGCACAACCGCCACCATCGTAGGGCTGGCCATCGGCATCGCTATGGGCCTCATCGCAGGCTACCGCGGCGGCCTCGCCGGCGACATCATCATGCGCGTCGCCGACACCCAGACCGCCATCCCCTTTCTCGTCCTCCTCATCGCCGCCGTCGCCTTCATCGGCGGCGGGATGCTCAACATCATCCTCTTCCTCGGCATCGGCGCCTGGGTCGGCTATGCCCGTCTCATCCGCGGCGAAGTGCTCAGCCTCCGCGAGCGCGACTTCGTCGACGCCGCCCGCGCCATCGGCGCCGGTGACATGCGCATCATGTTCCGCCACATCCTGCCCAACGCCGTCGCGCCCGTCATCGTCACCTCCACCCTCTCCTTCGGCTCCATGATCCTCACCGAGTCCGCCCTCAGCTTCCTCGGCTTCGGCGTATCCACCCTCATCCCCACCTGGGGCAAAATGGTCGCCGACGCCCGCGACTACATCACCACCGCCTGGTATCCCAGCGTCTTCCCCGCCCTTGCCATCATGCTCGTCGTCCTCGGCGCCAACCTCCTCGGCGACTGGCTCCGCGACATCCTCGATCCCCGCCTCCGCGGCCGCCAAAACTAGACCAGCTTGCCAGCCCCCCAACCGCAGACCAGCGTTCCCCTTCACCCGCGCCCTGCCCTAGCCAGCGACCGTACTCAATCTCCCCACCAAAATGTCCAGCCAACAGAATCTCCTCCCCCTCCCGCTGTCTCAACCCCCTACCCCCTGCACTTCCCCGCACTTCCCCGCAGTTCCCGCAGTCCCCGCAGTCCCCCCGCAGTTCCCCCCTTTCCCTTTACTGCTTTTACCGCTACAATCGGGGCATTCCCTGAAGAAGGAGTGTACCCTCAGCTCCGCAGGAGTTTTCACGATTCGTACAGAATACTTATCGCCTTAGGCGAGCCCCCAAAAGCGCGCACCGCGATCTGGAGAAAAAGGTAGAGAGCGAGAAACTTACACGTATCCCTACAGACGCATCGCCCCGTACAACAGGAAAAAGAGAGGCGCCTCAGAAAATGCAGAATTTTCTCGCGACATGGAGAAAAGTGCCCTACACCTTCTCGCTCGTCATCTGGTTGGCCGGGTTGCTTCTTATCGGCGAAGGGATTGGCGCTCCCTATATCCAATCCTACATTTTGTTGCGTCTCACGATTATGTGTATTATCTATCCCGCAGTTTCATTTATGCATGAACTGATCTACAGACGAAAAAGTCTGGCTGACGCACTGATCACGCTGGGAATTACATTTCCAATTCTCGCTCTGGGCGTATTCTTTTCCTTTACCCTTTTCGACGCCGCCTCTCGTCTGAACTTCCTTCCCATTATAGTTGCGGCGTTTGTCGCCTGGGGCGTGGATATCATGGTCCGCAAAAAGGCTCGCACAGCGTAGCTCTGCGGAACAACTTGCACAACTGCACAATGCCGGGATCGGGTGAGAGGTAAGACTCCGGGCGGAGACGCCGACTCGCGTGCCAAGCGACCCTTCTGCGTGTCCAGGCAAGGGTCCATCTCGCCCGTCAAGCCCCCTATGGAGTGATGGACGGAGCAACTATGTCTGCAAATCATCGAATCTCTACCTGGGCGACAGTCATGATCGCCGCCCTCCTGCTCACCGCCTGCAATCCTCTATCGCCTGAAGCAGAACTGCCTGTCTCTGCCCCTGCGCGCCCAGCCCCCCTGTTGTCAATCCATAATCCGCTTGTAATCCCAATCGGAGATACACCCGCATCCGCAGGAGGCCCGTTCTACGGTTGGCAGGGGTTCGAGAACGAGCAGCACGGCCTGACGATTTTCTATCCAAACGGCTGGCTCTTCGCCTCCTCACAAGAGGAACTCCTCTCGTTCCTCCCGCAGCTGGCCGATGCATACCTCAAGGATAGGGCCAGCTATCTCGATTCTCTGAGGCCCCCGGGCCAAGAGCCCCGCGTTGTCGGCACCGGTTTTCCCTTCGATGCCGACATCCCCCCGTCGGACACCAACGGCTTCCAACTCCTCACCGTTCCCAGCGAAGGCCGCACCTTGGAACTGTTTGCGCAACAGCTGGCCGACCAGCTGACAGCGTCCGGGTCCGCCGCAGTGGAGAGCATCGAAGTCGGACCCGGTCTGCGTCCTTGGGGCGAGGAGACCGCAACCGTCACCTACCGGATCGACGCCGCGCTCGCATTCGGCGAGCGAGCCGGTGCCATCCCCGACGCAAATGCGCTCGGCCGCCAGGTCGTCCTCCTCTCTCTCGACGGCGGCACTTTTCTTACCGTCACCTTCGACGTATGGGGCGAGTATCCCCAATGGTTGGAGCGGCTGATGCTTGAGGTCGTGCGGCGAGTTCAGTGGACGGACGATCCTGCCTACACACCACAGCCCGGGCCGACCGTGACGCTCAATGACAACATGAACGTGCGCGCAGGGCCAAGTACCGACCATCCAATCATCGCCAAGGCCGCAGCCGGGCAGCAGCTGGCCGCCATCAGCAGCAGCCCAGCCGGCGACTGGTGGCAGGTCGAATTCAACGGTCGACTGGCTTGGCTGCACGGCGCCTATTTGACCCTGTCCGCTGACGCCGAAAACGCGCCCCAGGCCGATCCCGCCGGCTGGTTGACCTATGACGACAATGCTCGCGGGCTGGCAATCTCCTATCCGCCCGGATGGCACTACCTTGATCCCGCGCGGCCCACCCAGGCCGACCTCGCCTTCCTCTCCGCAGCCCAAAAGGTCGACACCGAGCAGCTCGACGTCGCCGCCATGGGGCAGCTGGTATCGGAAATGAGCTTCCGCCGCGACGATGCCGTCATCGGCCTCGGTCTCCAGGCCGACCAGCCCGACAGCCCCGCCAGCAACTTCATGCTCCTCTTTTCCTTCCCAGCCGGCGGCCTGACCTTGGAACACTACGCCCAGATGGCCGCCGAGAACACCTACAGCCTTTCGCCCGCCACCGTTGAACTAACGCAAGGGCTCAGGCCCGCAGACGAGCAAGTCGTATCCATCCGTTACCTAGAGAACGAAACCAATAGCGAAGTCTGGCAAGTCTGGCTCCTCTCCCCCGACGGCGCCACCCTCCTCGCGCTCACCTTCAGCGTCCACGCCGACCAATTCGCGCAGCTCGAACCGCTACTGAGCCAAATCGTGCAGCGCCTGCGCTGGATCGAATCCACCGGCTAGCGACCCAAAACCGCCGCCGCCCCATCCGCGCCCCCCGTCGCCGCCAACGACCCAAAAGTCTTCTTCGCGGCCCTTCGTGGAAAAAGGGGTTGCAGTAGCAGTTCTGCAGTAGCAGTTCTTCGCGGCCCTTCGTGGTCCTTCGCGGCCCTTCGTGGACAAAGGTGTTGCAGTTGCAGTTCTTCGCGGTCCTTCGCGGCCCTTCGTGGAAAAAGGTGTTGCAGTTGCAGTTCTTCGCGGTCCTTCGCGGCCCTTCGTGGACAAAAGGTGTAGCAGTAGCAGTTCTTCGCGGTCCTTCGCGGCCCTTCGTGGATAAAAGGTGTAGCAGTAGCAGTTCTTCGCGGCCCTTCGTGGATAAAAGGTGTAGCAGTAGCAGTTCTCCGCGGCCCTCCGTGGACAAAAGGTGTTGCAGTTGAAGTTCTCCTTGACCCATCGTGTATATTAGTGGATGAAAAGGCCCCCCCCGCAGCCATCCTTAGAGGCCGCCATGAAGCTTCCCATCTGGACCCAAGCCACCCACCTCGCCGCCCAGACCCCACCCGAACGCAACCGCTACGTCGACTTCCTGCGCGCCGCCTCCATCTGCGTCGTAATCCTTGGCCACTGGCTCGTCGTCGCCCTCTTTACCAGGAACGGCCAACTGCATGCCTCAGACGCGCTCTCCCTCATCCGCTGGACCCAGTGGCTGACCTGGCTCCTCCAGGTCATGCCAATCTTCTTCCTCGTCGGCGGCTACGTCAACGGGCTCGGCTGGCAGTCCGCCCTGCGGCGGCAAGAGGATTACGCCTCCTGGCTGACCCGCCGGCTGCAGCGGCTGATCGTGCCGGTCCTGCCCGTTCTGGCAGTCTGGACCCTCTTCGGCCTGGTCGCGGTTTCCCTCGACGCCGACCGCGCGCTGCTCAAAATCGCCTCCCAGTTCGCGCTTCTACCCGCCTGGTTCCTTGTGGTCTACATTCTCGTCGTCCTGCTCACACCCCTGTCCCATCGCGCCTGGCAGCGCTACGGCCTCGCCTCCTTCGGGGTCCTGGCGGCCGCAGCCATGCTCGTCGACCTGCTCGCCCTCGGCGTCGGCTTGAGCATACTTGGCTGGCTCAACTACCTGTTCGTCTGGCTTGCCATCCACCAACTCGGTTTCGCCTGGCAAGCAGGCCGCATCGCCGAGCCGAGCCGCTGTCTGCTCTGGGCCGCCGCCGGCTTGGCTGCCCTGATAGCGCTCGTCTCCCTCGGCCCCTATCCCATCAGCATGGTATCCGTCCGCGGCGACGAGCTCAGCAACAGCCTGCCGCCCACCGTGACACTGCTGGCCCTCGGCGTCTGCCAGAGCGGCCTCCTGCTGGCGCTCGAAAAACCAGCGCGCCGCCTGCTCCAACGCGGCGCCCTCTGGACCGCCACCGTCCTCATCAACAGCATGATCATGACCATCTTCCTCTGGCACGTCACCGCCCTTCTGCTGGTATCCGGCTTGGCCGTGGCGTCCGGCATCGGACTCTCCTTCTTCCCCGGCACACCCGACTGGTGGCTCACCCGCCCGCTCTGGATTGCGGCGATAGCCGTCGCGCTAATACCATTTGTCTTCTTCTTCACTCGCTTCGAGCGCATCGGCCAGGCCCAGCGCGCCTCCCCGCCCCCGGCCTGGCGCCTCCTCCTCGGTTGCGCTTTCGTCTGCTTCGGCCTCTCAATCCTCACCCTCCGCGGCATCCCCACCGAAACCTGGCCCGGCATCAACCTCCTCGCCCTCGGCCTCCCCTTCATCGGCGCCGCCCTCGTCTGGTTCAACCCGAGACGCGCCCCCGATCTTGGGAAATGAGCGAACCCTGTGGCAAGATCCGAAATCTCGAAAGACAGGAAAGTGCCATGCAGACAGATAGCGCGAAAATCGAACGCGGCAGCGGTAACGTGTTCGCCGACCTGGGCCGCCCCAACGCCGGGGAACACCTGCTCAAGGCGCAACTCGTCACCCGTATCGAAAAGATCATCCGCCAGCGCAAGCTCAAGCAGGTCGAAGCCGCGGCGTTACTGGGTCTCACTCAACCTGACCTGTCGCGTCTCCTGCGCGGAAATTTCCGTGAGTACTCCGTGGAGCGGCTTCTGCGTTTGTTGACCGCGCCCAGCGACACAATGGCATGACCAAACTCACAATCCATGCCGACTGCAGCAACGCCCTTAAGAAACTCGTGCTTAAAGATCTGAACATCGCCTTCTTCGACATCTACCGCTTCACCTCAGCATCCGCCAACAAGATCAAAGCAATGACATCTTACGTAATCGACGTGCGCGCCGGAGAATAGGCGACTGCAAAAAACTGCCACAAATTCGTCCCAAATCAGCAGCAAATCCGTGCTATAATGATCCCTGCAAGAACGCGCCCAATCTCAGCAAGTCCTGCTCCGATGAACCGGCCGCGTTGGAACATCCGCCTGCAGCCCTTCTGAGTATGAGCAGGTTATCTTTAACCGAATCGGAGAAACTGTTATCACGTGAGTAAACCCAATCCAACCCGCCACGCGCCGCACGAAATAGACGACTACCTGGCAGCGCAAACCCCCGAATTCCGGGCAACGCTCGAGCAGCTGCGCGCCACCATCAAAGCCGTCGCGCCCGACTGCACCGAACGCGTCGACTACAAGTTCCCGATCTTCCGCCTCAAGACCGACTTCGTTGCCATGTCGGCCGCCAAGCGCCACTGCGCCCTGCACACCATCAGCTATGACATACCGGCCGCCCTGAAGGACCAACTCAAGGCAGCTGGCATCCGGACTTCAGGCGCTACCCCCCATCTCAAACCTGGCGTCGACCTGCCAGTGCCGCTGCTCAAGAAGGCCCTGCGCATGCGTCTCGCTGAGATGGAGGCCGATAACAAGCACGGCTAAGTTCGTAGAGAGGCTGCCGGAACCGGAAATCGACCGCCAAAGCGGCCCAGCAGATGCAAGAGAACACCGACAAAAGCCGCGAAAAAAAAACGAATTAGGCGCGACATACGTATACTTGGCGCGACATTTGTAGACATAACGCGACATAATACGCCCAAACACGTCAGCGCTCGTGAACTCTCGCAATCACTCACGTATCCTCATGAACCCCCGTAAGACAGTCCCCACTAATAACTGAAAACTCAAAACAAGAAACTGCCCTTCACCCCTTGACAGAGGGCAAATATTAGGCTATCCTTAATTATGAATTAGTCATGGATAAAAATATATTTTCGAGCGTTTGAATTTACGCCCACTCGAAATCGAATCATGCAGAACACACTAACATCTTGGCCAACTCTAAAATCACCCGGAGCACACCTCAGAAAGACCCATTTCGTCGTCCTGCTCCTACTCGCCACACTCCTTATCACAGCCTGCGGCCGTGACCGAGAGCCCGCCGTCGTCGAAGCCGCCGCCCAAGAGCCCGCCGCCGCCGAACAACAGACCCAGCCGGAAGCCCCCGCAACCAAAGGCGTCCGCGCCGACGGCACCTTCCGTATCGTCGCCACCACCACCCAGGCCAGCGACCTGTCCCGGATCCTCACCGCCGGCGTCGCCGGCATCGAGATCACGCCCCTCATGGGCGCCGGCGTCGACCCCCATCTCTACCAGCCAACCGAGTCCGACATACGCGCCATGAACGCCGCCGATATGGTCATCTACAGCGGCCTCCACCTCGAAGGCCAATTCGATGCCGTCTTCGAAGCCCTGCGCGAACAAGGCACCATGATCTACAGCCTTTCCAAGCCGGTCAAGGACGGCGGCTTCGTAATCGGCGGCTTTGGCGCCGACCAGAACCAGGCCGGCACCGACGACCCGCACTTCTGGTTCGACCCCCGCAACTGGGAGGTCACCACCGCAGACCTCGCGCAAACACTGGCCGAACTCGACCCGGACAATGCCGACACCTTCACCGGCCGCGCCGACGCCTACAACGCCCAGCTCCGCACACTCTTTACCTGGGCCAACGAAGGCATGCGCTCCGTGCCCGAAGCCCAGCGCTACCTCGTTACCTCCCACGACGCCTTCCAGTACTTCGGCGCCGCCTTCGGCTGGCGCATGGCCGGCATCCAGGGCATCAGCACCGAGGACGAGACCGGCGTCGGCGACATCCAGCGCACCGCCCAGTTCGTCGTCGAACAGCAGATCCCCGTCCTCTTCGTCGAGAGCAGCATCTCGCCCGACACCATCGAAGCGGTCCAGGCCGCCATCGAAGCTGAAGGCGGCGCCGTCCGCGTCGGCGTGCGCGAGCTCTATTCCGATGCCATGGGCATACCAGGCACATTCAGCGGCGCCTACATCGGCATGATCGCCGAAAACGTCTATACCATTCTTCAGTCCTACCGCTGCGCCGGCGCGTCGGCCCTCATCCCCGACTGGCCGGACAGCATCGACATCGCACCACCAGAGGAGTTGCTCTCGGTCGACTGTGGAGCTGAAGAAAACTAACAGCTGTTCAGTGGCAAATCCAGTTGTTCGTCAGGGTCGCGCTCATTCCCCCGGGAGCGCGACCGGACTCTATCCGCCGGCAGTCCAGGGGAAACTGCTCGTCGCCCTGCCGCTGCGTGACGCAAACTACCGAATGAACAGAATGACAACTGCCGCGCCCAGCCTGCGCGCCCCCGCGAGGAGTAAACTTACGTGAGCGTCCACAGCGGACGTGACCCGCAAAACGACTCGAATACGGCCTTGGAGATCGACGATCTGACCGTGGCCTACAACAGCAAACCTGCCATCTGGGACATCGATCTGCGCGTGCCCGAAGGCGTCCTCATGGCCATAATCGGCCCCAACGGCGCCGGCAAGAGCACGCTCATCAAAGCGGCCCTCAAGCTCATTCCCCGCGCCGCCGGCACCGTTCAGTTCTACGGCCAGCCCTACGAACAGGTCCGCGGCCTCGTCGGCTACGTCCCCCAGCGCGGCAGCGTCGACTGGGACTTCCCCACCACCGTGCTCGACGTCGTCTCCATGGGCCTCTACGGCCGCCTCGGCTGGATTCGCCGGCCCGGGCAAAACGAACGCACAGCAGCCATGCACGCCCTCGAGCAGGTCGGCATGCAGGACTTCGCCGATCGTCAGATCAGCCAGCTATCCGGCGGCCAGCAGCAGCGCACCTTCCTTGCCCGCGCCCTCGTCCAGGACGCCCGCATCTATCTCATGGACGAGCCCTTCGCCGCCGTCGACGCCGTCACCGAGCGCGCCATCATCACCATCATGCGCGAGCTGCGCGCCCGCGGCAAGACCGTCGTCGTCGTCCACCACGACCTGCAAACCGCCCCCGAATACTTCGACTGGGTCACCCTTCTCAACGTCGAAATAGTCGCCAGCGGTCCCATCGACGCCACCTTCACCCCCGAATACCTGCGCCAGACCTACGGCGGCCGCGTCGCCTACCTGCAAGAAGGCCAACGCATCGCCGGCCTGGAAGAAGAATGAAAAAAGGTTTCTCGGTAACCACTCGGCCGCAACTGATTCGTAACCCTGATCGAGGCGAGCAGAGGTGTTCGTTATCTCCTCACTGTTGTATTTTGGGCGGTCGGGCCTTCGGCCCTCCCTTGTGCAGGGGCTGCGCCCCCGCAACGCCCCCCTACAAAACCATCCCTCACCGACCGTGTGCATTCTTAGCAACGTGTCGGCTGGCGAGCATGGCGGCGGCTGTACACCAGTTGCGTCACCAAGAGCCTGAATGGTTCCAAGGATGACTGGCTGGTCAAGTACTGTGGCTAAGTAGTTAAGGTTTTTCTTAACGGCCCTTCGTGGCCCTTCGTGGAAAGAGGTTTTCTAAGTGGCTCTTCGCGGCCCTTCGTGGAAAAAGGTTTTCTTAGTGGTCCTTCGTGGCCCTTCGTGGAAAAGGTTTTCTTAGTGGCCCTTAGCGGCCCTTCGTGGAAAAAGGTTTTCTTAGTGGCTCTAAGCGGCCCTTCGTGGAAAGAGGTTTTACTTAGTGACCCTTCGTAGTTCAAGAGACGCGTTCTCCGCGTACTCGGCAGTTCACTAAAAACTAAAAACTGACTACTAAAAACTATAAAAAGCATGGCGATTAACCAACAAAAGACTACAAATAACCGTAGTTCCGATCAACGCATCTGGCTCCTGATCGGCGCCACCGCGCTCATCGCAGCCCTGTTCGTGCCCTTCAGCCAGATCTTCCTCCACGTCGAGTACGACTACACCCTGCGCACCGTCGCCCTCGGCGGCGCTCTGCTCGGCATCGTCAGCGGTGTCCTCGGCTGTTTCGCCGTACTCCGCCGCCAAAGCCTGCTCGGTGACGCCCTCTCCCACGCCGCCTTGCCAGGCGTCGCGCTCGCCTTCCTCTTCTTCGGCCGCGATCTCGGTCTCCTTCTCGTCGGTGCCGGCGTAACCAGCTGGCTCGGCGTCTTTTTCATCCGCCTTGTCACCAACACAACCCGCATCAAACAGGACGCCGCCATGGGCATCGTCCTCGCCGCCTGGTTCGCCGCCGGCATCGCCCTCCTCGTCTACATCCAGGCCCGCCCCGACGCCAGCCAGGCCGGCCTCGACACCTTCATATTCGGCCAGGCCGCCGCCATCGTCGAGCGCGACGTCCGCCTCATCGCCGTCGTCGGCGCCCTCTCTTTCATCGTTCTCGCCCTCTTCTGGAAAGAGTTCAAGCTCATCACCTTCGACGCCGAATTCGCCGGCGCCAACGGCTTCCGCGTCAATATCCTCAGCATGGCGCTCTCCACCCTCATCGTCGTCGCCATCGTGCTCGGCCTCCAGCTCGCCGGCGTCATCCTCATGGTGGGCATGCTGATCGCATCCGGCATCGCCGCCCGCCAGTGGACCAACCAGCTCGGCCAGATGGTCATTCTCTCTGCCGTATTCGGCGCATTCGCCGGCGGCGCTGGCGCCATCATCAGCGCCGTCGACGCCGACATACCGACCGGCCCGCTGATCGTAGTTGTCGCCTTCCTGCTCGTCGCCCTGTCGCTCGGTTTCGCACCCGGCCGCGGCCTCGTCTGGACCCTCCTGCGCCGCCGCGCCGACCGCAGCCGCTTCGCCGCCCAGACCATGCTGCAGGACCTCTACCACTACGCAACCGACCATGGTTCAGTCGACCTGGCCGCGCCCGAATCCTTTCTCTTCGGCGTCCGCGGCGCAACCGCCAAACTGGGCCTGCAACAGCTCCAGGCTCGCGGCCACGCCCAACGCAGCAACGGCGCTTGGATGCTGACCCCCCCCGGCATCGACGCCGCCGCCGACGAAGCCCGCAACCCCGCCGCTGGGAGACCTCCCCCCGCCGGCATCGAAGCCGCCGCCCACGACGACCGCAACCACCAGCTCTGGGCCGTCTACCGCCAGTACGCCGACGACCTCGCCCTGCCCACTGTCGCCGAAGACCGCCAGCAGCCCATCGCCAACGCCCTGCCCCCCGCAGCCGTCGCCAAACTTGAATACAAACTCGACACCATCCGCAACGCCGCTACGACTCCGTCATCAGAGTAACTGCCGGCCAATGAAGTTACTAAAAACTAACTACTAAAAACTAGAAACTGCCCTTAATGTTTCAACTCGAAGAACTCATCATCCATTTTCTACTCAACTTCGTCGCCCGCGAGGACCTGAACGCCTTCCTGCGCAATCCACAGTACACCGCCACCCTGGTAGGCAGCCTCATCGCCGTATCCGGCGCGCTGCTGGGCACATTCCTGCTCCTGCGCGGTATGTCCCTCACCAGCGACGCCATCAGCCATACAGTACTCCTCGGCATTGTCGTCGCCTTCATCCTCATGGGTTCCGTCTTCGGAAAGCATCCCGATCTCTCATCCGTCTGGCTCATCGTCGGCGCCGCCGCCGCCGGCGTGGCAACCGTCCTCCTCACCGAACTCATCTACCGCTCCGGCCTCGTCAAACAGGATGCCGCCCTTGGTCTCGCCTTCCCCCTCCTTTTCGCCATCGCCGTCATCCTCGTCTCCCGCGTCGTCAGCGACGTCCACCTCGACGAAGACGCCGTCATGGTCGGCGAAATCGGCGTCGCCTGGGCCAACACCAACAGCCACTGCCTCAACGACTGCGAAACCGTCACCATCACGCCCGACGACTCCCGCGCCGAACTGACCCGCCAGTGCACAAACTGCCGCGACCTCGGCATCAGCCCCCGCGACGATAAGGCCGAGTTCACCGAGATATGCACCAACTGCGGCCACTACAGCCCGGCCCAGGCCTGGCAGGCCGGCTTCACCCAGCGGGAGCCAATCCTCGTCTTCTGGCCCAAATCGATCACCGTCATGGCCGTGCTGACACTGCTCACCATCGTCGTTGTCGTTCTGCTCTACAAAGAGTTGAAGCTCTCCACCTTCGACCCGACCCTGGCCGCCGCGCTTGGCTTCCGCCCCACCCTGCTGCACTACGGTCTGATGGTCATGGTCAGCCTCGTCGCCGTAGGCGCTTTCGACGCCGTCGGCTCGATTCTCGTCGTCGCCTTCTTCATCATCCCGCCCGCCGCCGCCTACCTGCTCACCGATCGCCTGCCCCGCATGCTCGTCTACAGTTCGCTGATCGGCGCGGCCGGCGCCTACACCGGCTACGATCTCGCCCGCGGCAATCTACTCGGCGTGGTGCACGTCAGCGACATCCTCGCCGCGCTCAACAACCTCTTCGGCCTCGGCCTCAGCGAGCAATGGGACTCATCCATCTCCGCCTCGATGGTGCTCATGACCTTCCTCTTCTTCCTCGCCGCCTGGATTTTTTCGCCCAAGTATGGTTTAGTATCCACCATGCTCCGCCGCAGCAACCAGCGCCGCAGCTTTGACGACCAGGTCGTCCTCGGCCACATCCACCGTCACCAGGGGCACGCCGCCGAGAGCGACGAACTGACCGCCTCGACGCTCTACCGCCATTTCCGCTGGTCGCCGGCCAAAATGGAGCGCACCCTGCGCCAGTTGCGCGCCCGCAATCTCGTCCAAATCGAGGCCGATCAAGTCTCCCTCACCGACCGCGGCGAGACCCACGCCCACCGCTTTCGCCAGACCCAGCTAACCAACGAAAGCGTCGGAGAACTATCCACATGACAAAACGGAACACCGCCGACACGGCTGCCCCGGACGCGACCGCGCCGGCCCTGCCCGCCACCGCGCTCGGCCTGACCGGCTATTTCTTCATCGGTACCGCCGCCGTCCTCGTCCCCTCGGTGATGCCCTTCATCACATCCGAGTATATGGCCACAGGCTTAACCCTGGCCGCCATCGGCTTCATCTTCCCCGCCCGCGCCGTCGGCGGCATTTTCGGCAACCTCCTGGCCGGTGTCACCTCCGATCGTCTCGGTTACAGCAAGCTGGTCTGGATAGCCGCCCTCGCGCTGGCGGCCTCCATGGCCCTCACAGCCGCCGCCCGTCCCTGGCTGTTTTTCCTCGCCGGCTTTGCCCTTATCAGCATAGTCCAGTCCTCCCTCACCACCGGCATCAACGCCATGGTCGCCGACGCCAACCGCGCCAGCCGCGCCCGCGCCCTCAACGTCTTGCACGGCGTCTATGCCGTCGGCGCAACCATCTCGCCGCTCGTCTTCGGCCTTATCCTCGAGCAGGGCGTGCCCTGGCGCTGGGCCATGGCCGCAACCGGCCTGCTCTGGTTCGTCTATGGCCTGGGCGCCTTCCTTCTGTACCGCACCGTCTACCCACCGCCGGCTTCCGCCCCCGCACCCGCGGCCGATGAACCAGAACCGGACTCCGAACAAAAAAAGACCCCGCAGAACGAGGCCAGAACATCCTTCCTTTCTTCAACATGGGACACGCTACGCGACGTCCTCTACTCCAATTGGGTCATGTTGCGCAACGTCGGCTTTCTGTCCCTCTTCCTGATCGCCTTCATCTACAACGGCGTTGCCTTCAGTCTGCTCGGCTGGGTCGCCGTCTTCATGCAGGAGTCCGTCGGCTTCTCCATCTTCTCCTCAATCTCCATGATCTCCGTCTTCTACGTCGCCCTCACCGCCGGCCGTTTCCTCTGCGCCGCCTATGCCGAGCGCCTGGGCTACGCCGCCACCCTCCTCATCCTCGCTATCGGCCTCGCCCTCACCTACCCGCTCGTCGTCTTCAGCACCACCGCCGCCCCTCTCGTCATCGGCATCTTTCTCACCGGCCTCACCCTCTCCGGCCTCTTCCCCACCGCCCTCGCCTTCGGCTCCCGCCTCTACCCCCAGGAAAGCGGCGCCGTCACCGGCATCCTCAACGTCGCCATGATCGCCGGCTCCATGCTCCCGCCCCTCTGGACCGGCCTCTTCTCCGACATCTGGAGCTTCCAAACCGCCCTCGGCATCAACTACTCCATGGCCTTCCTCCTCCTCGTCGTCTGCCTCTACCTCGCCCGCCTCGAACGACGCGCCCGGCAGCCGCAAGAGTGAACAGTGGCTGATGATCATAGGATACACCCGTTCAAGCGCAAGACTTGACGCAGCGGGAAGGGGGGAGTAAGATTTCGCGGAAGTCGCTCTTGAGTCGAAACGAAAAGAGGGGGCGATACCATACCAGGCTGAAATCACTGCGGGGTTAAGCCTATGTGGTGACCCTTACGTTGAGGTGGCATCCAGTCTGTTCAGCAATGTGTACGCCAATCAGGAGTTAGCCATGTATGACCAAGATACGTTGGACGAGGTCATTCGACGCATAGTCGAAGTCGTCGCTCCTGAAAAGATCATCCTCTTCGGCTCCGCCGCCCGCGGCGACATGACCCGTCATAGCGACCTCGACCTGCTTATTATCAAGGAAGGGGGCGATGCGAGACTCAGGGGCCGCATTCATGAGGGATTGTATGGCGTGCGCGTCCCGGTTGACGCGATTCTGGTCTCGCCCGCGGATGTGGAGCGCTACAAAAACAGCCATGCGCTAGTCATAAAACCAGCCTTGAAGGAGGGAAGAGTCGTATATGAAGCCAGTTGAGCGATTTTCGCCCGACGACCCCAGAGAGTGGTTGAACCGTGCCAGAAGCAATCTAGCAATCGCGAAGAGTCGAGTTGCCGGCGTCTATCTGGAAGACCTGTGCTTTGAAGCGCAGCAAGCCGCGGAAAAAGCTATCAAGGCTGTCATGATCGACCGCGGAATCGATTTCCCCTATGTACACAGCCTAGAGCTTCTATTGTCGATGCTTGAGGAGGAGATAGGCGAGACGGTCCCGGACGCGATTCGCAGCGCTGCAAAACTTACTCCTTATGCTGTGGATACACGCTATCCCGGATTTGCCATTCCAATAGACAATCAAGAATACTTGGAAGCAATCAAAACCGCAGAAGCAGTTGTCCTTTGGGCAGAGAAGATGGTTCTGCGGGATTAATATAACTCCTCCCCGTCTGCCTCTACCTCGCCCGCCTCGAACCACGAGAAACGATAACCAAGGACTAGCTTAAGCCGGCGCCATCCCCTGATCCCTATTCCCTACCCCCTGGCTTTTTGGCGGTCGGCCGCAAGCGGCCTCCCTTGTGCAGGGGCTGCGCCCCCGCAACGCCCCCCTCCAAAACCAGGCCTCGCGACCGGTACGCCTTCTTCGCAGCTGAGCGCCTCGTCAACAGTGCGGCCGCTCTCAACCAATTGCATTACGAATAGGCCTGAATGGCGGGAGCGTTGAAGGATTGGTCAACAAAGGTGTTCTTCGTGGTCCTTAGTGGCCCTTCGCGGCCCTTCGTGGATCAAAGGGGTCAAAAGTGTTCTCCCCGCCCCTTCGAGGATCCAAAAAGACATTCCCAGGCCGACGCCGCCCACTAAAAACTAAGAACTGACTACTCAAAACTGCCCTTCAAACTCCCCGATTTCCTCCGCCCCATCCAGCACCCCAATCTCCATATGAAACTCCCGCACCTCGCCCGGCTGAATATAGTTGAGATAACCCTCCCTGCGATTCCACGCCCGCCCCAACATACTCACATTACCCGGCTCCACACCCGTGACGTAGGTACCGCGATGGAAATGCTGCCACTGATTCACCAGCGGAATCTCCGCGATCGGGAACTTCCAATACAGCCCCAGCCCCAACCCGTCATTGACCATCCCCACATGCACGTTCCCATCCGCATCAGCGATCGGCCTGTGCACAAAAACATCGTCATGGTCGTCATCCCCCGGCCCCTTGGCCACCTGGTACACCTCCGGCCCGACCTCCTTGTCCTCCAGCCATTCCGTCGTCTTCTCGCTGTTGATCAGCAGCCGCGTGCCGCTGTCCAGCACCGGAAATCCCGGATTACAGTGATACACAAACATCAGCGGCGACGGGTCCACGCTCAGATTCTCAATCCGGTCATAAATATGTATCGACTTCTCCCCCAGCACCGTCGAGATCTCCCGTGTCAGTTCCAGGTTCGTGCCGAACACCACCGCCTCCCGCATCTTCCCATGAATGCGCACCACATACTGCTCCCCCTCCCAGCCCGCATTCGCGACCACATTCTTGGCCGGCAGAAACGCCAGCCGCCCATGCAGCCCCAGCTCCTCATTCTCCTCCTCCGGGTCCACCTCCGGATGCCCCGTAAAAGTCATCCCACAGCTGACAGTAAGGCCGCCAAAAAAGCCCCGCAGCCACCCGTTCCCCTGCGGCTCATAAAACGCCGGCCCCACATCGCCCGAACTGCTGCGAAAACACAGCGACATCCCCTTATAATGCGCCGACGCGATATCCAGCGCCCGCCCTGGCAACACCGAAAAGCACAGCCCCGAAGCATTAAACACCTCAATCAAATCCGATCCCCGCTCAATCCCCTCCACCAGCTCCGCTTTCCGCGTCCCCGCCAGCTGGGACATATCCCCAACCCGGTCCAACAGCTCCCGCCGGCTATACTCGCGTCCAAAAAGAGTTGTCATCATCGCATCCTTTCTGTGGGTGAATTTTGGCCCACAATAGCACAGCGCCTTAGCACAAGCAAAGCGCCCGCAGATTCCGAAAGTTCTGGCCCGGCCCACGCAAATAAAAGACTGACGAAAGATCATCTGTACCCAAAACCCGCCGACGCCCTGAACAAGACCTCCCCACGCAAATCACAGCCCATCCCCTAAATCCCCCAAAATCACAGTTCAGACAACCTCCCCACCGCCCGCGTCCATCTTCTCCGAAATGCAAATCACAGCCCATCCCCAAATCCCAAGAATCACAGTTCAGACAGCCTCCCCACCGCCCGCGCCCATCTTCTCCGCAATGCAAATCACAGTCCATCCCCAAATCCCAAAAATCACAGTTCAGACAACCTCCCCACCGCCCGCGTCCATCTTCTCCGCAATGCAAATCACAGTCCATCCCCAAATCCCAAAAATCACAGTTCAGACAACCTCCCCACCGCCCGCGTCCATCTTCTCCGAAATGCAAATCACAGCCCATCCCCTAAATCCCCCAAAATCACAGTTCAGACAACCTCCCCACCGCCCGCGTCCATCTTCTCCGAAATGTAAATCACAGCCCATCCCCTAGATCCCAAGAATCACAGTTCAGACAACCTCCCCACCGCCCGCGTCCATCTTCTCCGCAATGCAAATCACAGTCCATCCCCAAATCCCAAAAATCACAGTTCAGACAACCGCCCCACCACACCCTCGCTCCCAAAACCGGCAGAAAAACCTCCCAAAACCGGTCCATCTGAACCAAGTATCCCCCACCAATAGCTGCTAAACTTTAAGCATGTCTGCAGCCTGCCTGGGTCAACCGAGCCCGCGGTCAGAACCCACCTTCACCAAGCCAGAAACGGGTGATCTACACACAAACTATCGCCATCACACCGAACGCCTTGGAGTTGCCTGCGGACAGGAACATCTTCAGCGGGACAGAGGTCATCCACGACCAGTCCCTGCACTCGACAAGGAGTGAGAATGATAACAGTCAAATTCGCTGCCCTGCTCGCGGCCCTCGTAATCGGCTGCACAAGCGTCAGCAGCGTCGCCAGCTACTACCTCAACGCTTTCTGGTTCAGAGCCGACGAACCGTATGTCTACCCATGCCAGGAGTCGGGAACCGCAGACAACTGCCTCGAATACACCGACGCACCCGTACCCGATGGCGCACAGCTTTACTACAGCTGGCCTTCCATCGACCCTACCCATATCCGCTACCAGCCCCAGAGAAGCTGCGTACTCGACTTCCTCTACCATGACCCCCTGCCCCCGGGAACACTGCGAGGAGAAAACTGATGACAAGAACTATCATTCTGCTGGCGACAGTGCTGCTCAGCCTCACATTCGGTGGCATAGCGGGACGCAAATACTTCACCTACGTCCTCTACGTCGGCATAGAACCCATACTCTATCCCTGCCCCTACGACGAATCGCCATTTGCCTATTACCCATGCACCTTCCAACCACAACAGCCGGATCCCGAGATCGCAGCCTGGTGGCATGGGTGGCCAACTCGAGACGACCAGCCTACAGTCCCCCAGCCCAGCGGAAACTGCCTGCGCGACATCTTCTTCTTCGGCCACCTGCCGTCTCCTCTGGCCACTGACAACTGACCCGCTCTCCGGGCCCCGCACCAGCGCCTCAGACTGAAACGGGGCCCACGCGGCTCTTCCCCTCGAGACCGCCCAGCGCCCGGACAACAAAGAGCCGCGCAAACAGCCCGCCTTCGTATCCATCGCAACGAAACTAAGCCGTGACCAGTAGCCTGGACGTAATCCTGGCCATCCCTAAATTCCCTAGAATCACAGTTCAGACAACGTTACCCCAGATCCAACTTTTCTCGATGTTGACACACCCCCAACCCTTGTGTATAATGTGCCCCAACCTCACAAAAGTGGGGCGAAGCGGCCCGGAAGGATCTCCAATAACCTCGCCGGCCCTTCATCTGTTAGCAAGCAGTTGTCAAAGCCTGACCTATGCCCCGAAATAGCAGGCTGAGAAGGAGCACAAGGAAATGCGTATTCTAACGTATGACCAACCCAGTCGGGCGGCCTCGCCCGGCAGACAATCCAATCGTTCCCAAACTATCAAGATTGTCACCTCCTCCTCCTCTAGCTGCTTGTGTACGACCTCCTCCTGTTGTTGCTCCTGTACTTGTAGTTAATTCCCTGACAGGCTCATCCAACATAAACGTGCGTCAACCCTGCGTGGACAGGGCTACCCAATTTCAGACGCATTTGACCGCGATGAGCGCCCGCTAACTCTTCTCTACAAAACAGAAAAATTCCCATATCCGTAGCCCCGTTGCCGTGGCGTGCCGATCTTTCTTATGCGCTACCACCTAACCAGTGCGCAGGCAACCCAAAAACACCGTCACCGTGGCTTTGGATAGGAGCAAATACAGAGGAACTGAACGTGATTGCACTCGCGCAGGAAACTTTCTCGTTTGATAACTGGCAACTGGCCTCTATCAACCAGTTCAATAAACGCCTCGAAGAAAAATCCGCCGAAGAGATTCTCGAATGGGCGATCGAGCAGTTCGGTGAAGGTTTTTCAATCGGCTCAGCCTTCGGCGCCAGCGGCATGGCCTTGATCGACATCGCCATGCGCATCAACCCCGATGTAGACATCTTCTACATCGACACCGACTACTTCTTCCCCGAAACCCTGGCCCTGATCGACCGCGCCCAGCGCCACTACAACCGCCCCTTCCGCCGTGTTTCGCCGGACTTGAGCGTCGCCCAGCAGGAGCGATCCCACGGCCCCGACCTCTACCGCAGCAACCCGGACAAATGCTGCAACATCCGCAAAGTCGTACCGATGGCAAACGCCCTCCAGGGCAGCACCGCCTGGGTATCGGCCCTGCGCCGCGACCAGTCGCCGACCCGTGCCGGCACGCCGATTCTGCGCTGGAACGATAAGTACAATGTCGTCAAGATTGCTCCCCTGGTTCGCTGGAGTGAAGCCGACGTCTGGGCATACATCCGTTGCCACAACGTCCCCTACAACGAACTGCACGAGCAGAACTACCCCAGCATCGGCTGCTGGCCCTGCACCCAGGCCGTCCAGCCCGGCGATGACCTGCGCGCCGGCCGTTGGGTCGGGCTGTCCAAGCTCGAATGTGGCCTCCATCAGGCCTGACCGCAGTTCTTGGTTTGTCAGTTCTCAGTTTTTAGCGACCGCCGCGATTGCCCGCTAAGAACTGGAAATGCTAAACTGAATAATATATGAACGGCGTAGTCCTCATCGGCCACGGCAGCCTGCACAGCGATAGCGGCGCGTCCATGATCAGGCTCGCCGCCCGCCTGCGCGAACGCGGCGTTGCGCCAATCGCCGAAGCCGGCTTCCTCAACTTCAGCCGCCCCACCATCGCCGAAGCCGTCGCAAAATGCGTGGCCGCAGGCGCAACCTCCGTCACCGTCCAACCCTATTTCCTCATCGACGGCGTCTATGTCCAGCAGGACCTGCCCGTCGATATCGCCAAAGTCGCCGCCCAGTTTCCCGACCTGACCATTCGCGTCGCCGCCTGTCTAGGCTTTCATGAAAAGCTGGCCGCCATCGCCCTCGAGCGCCTGCAGGCCGTCGATCCGGAGCCGAACACGTCCAACGGGACACAGGCTGCCCTCCTGGTCATGGCCCACGGCACGCCATTGGAGTACGCCAACGAGCCGGTCAGACGAATGACCGCCTGGCTGCACGAAAAGGCCCGCTATTCTCTCGCCGCCGCAGCCTACCTCGACTGCAACAAGCCCCGCATCGCCGACGCCGTCGACGACCTCGCCGCCCAAGGCGCCCGCAAAATCGTCGCTCTGCCCTATTTCCTGCACCGCGGCCGCCACCTGCGTCAGGACCTACCCCAGATCCTGGCCGCCGCCCGCCCCCAGGCCCCCCGCAAACCCGCCGCTCTCCCTTATTCCCCCCCCCGCGCCCCCCCCCTGCGTCAGCCCCCCCCCCAGACCCTGCCCGCCGCCCGCCGGCGTCACCCAACCCTCACAATCCTCGAAGCGCCCCACCTCGACTACGACCTGCGCCTCGCCGACGTCATCACCGACCGCCTCAACGAACAGCTGCTCTGACTGCTTTGGTTCTATCCGTCAGCGACCTTCGTTCCTCGCACTAGCGGGCTAAGCTATCCCCTATCCCCTGCCGTTCCCCTCCTTGCGCTTACGGGCGAAGCCGTCGACAATGTTGCCAACACCTTAGCTGTCCGCGCCCGCACGCCTCCCGCCCGCACCGTGGCGCAATCGCCGCCGGCAACAGACCCGAGGAGCAACACCATGACAAGAACTGTCGACTTCTCTCCCAAGCCGATCTTCTCCCTCGAGGACACCGGACGGCAGATGCCTCCCGTCGGCCTGATCTCGCCGGCGCGCTACGTGCAGGGGCCGGACCTGCTAGACCATCTCGGCCGTTTCCTGTCAATAGTCCCCAGCACACGACCCGCTGTCTACATCAGTCCCGGCGGCCTGCGCCGCCACGGCGACCAACTGTTGGACGGCCTGCGCGCCATGCAGATCGAAGCCGTCGTCGAGATATTCGAGGGCGAGTGTTCCTTCTCCGAAATCGAACGCGCCACCGCCAGCCTGCAAGCACAGAACATACCTTTCGACAGCCTGATCGCCGTCGGCGGCGGCAAATGCCTCGACGCTGGCAAATGCGTCGCCGACCGCCTCGAAATACCCGTCGTCATCTGTCCCACCATCGCCTCCACCGACGCGCCCTGCTCCGCCCTGTCGGTCGTCTATTCCGACGAAGGCATCGTCCAAGGCGGCGAGTCTTTCCCGGACAGCCCCGCGCTGGTGCTGGTAGATTCGCAGCTGATCGCGGCCGCGCCCGTCCGCTATCTCGTCGCCGGCATGGGCGACGCGCTCGCCACCCGCTACGAAGCCCGCACCTGCTACCGCAACCCCGCCGGCCGCGCCGTCATCGGCAGCCGGCCCACCATCGCCGCTCAGGCCATCGCCAAACTGTGCGCACAGACCGTCTTCGACGATGGCATTGCCGCCGCCGAAGCCAACTATCGCGGCGAGGTCGACCCCGCGCTCGAGCGCGTGATAGAAGCCAATACGCTGCTGAGCGGCATAGGCTTCGAAAGCGGCGGTGTCACCGCCGCCCACGCCGTTGCCATGGGCTTCACCCGCCTGCCCGTCGCACGCGAAAACTACCTGCACGGCGAAATGGTGGCGTTGGGCCTTCTCACCCAACTGGCGCTGGAGCAGTCCACCGACGAGTGCGTCCAGGTCGCTCGATTCTGTGCTGAGATCGGCCTGCCCACCCATCTGGCCCAACTCTCCCTCGACACCGCGGCCGACGGCCCCGCTCTGAAAGCGGCCATGGCCGCCAGTGCCGAGACGCCCCTGATGGATAACGTGCCCTTTGACGTCACCCCCGAAAACACCTGGGCCGCGCTCTTGCAGGCAGACGAGATCGGCCGCGCCGCCACCGCTGCCGTCGGCGACCAGGCCTACCGCCGTATGCGCGCCTGACCCGTTCATCTTCAGCCGTCACCGTCTTTAGCGCGCGCCCTTCCCAAGCAGACACGCATCCGCTGGTCCTTGTGCAAAACGCTCGTACCGCTATAATGGACCCATCGCTACTCGACGGGCGCGTCGATCCCTTCTACCCGCATGCGCGTGTCCGCCTCTCCCGTAAAGGTGAAATCTACAGATGCCACGCACCCGTTTTATCACTCTGGACGAAGCCGCAGCCCTCATCCCCGACGCAGCGACGGTTGCCGTCAACTCGTCCAGCGGGCTGCTCTGCCCCGACGCCCTGCTGCGCGCCGTCGGCGAACGTTTTGTGCAAGATGGACATCCACAAAATCTGACCACCATTCACCCAATCGCCGCCGGCGACATGTACGGCATCGACGGTATCGACCACATCGCCCGCCCCGGTCTGCTGACGCGCGTGATCGCCGGCTCACTCCCCTCGGGCCCGTCGTCGATGGAATCACCCGCGATCTGGCGCATGATCTACGAGAACGAAGTCGAAGCCTACAACATTCCCAGCGGCCTCATCTTCCACCAGCTGCGCGAGGCCGCGGCCAAGCGCCCCGGCGTCCTCACGCAACTGGGCATGGACACCTACCTTGATCCCCGTCGCCAGGGCGGGCGCATGAACGAGCGCACGCAAACAGAAATTGTTCAGCTGGTGGAATTCGATGGCCAGGAATGGCTCTACCTGCGCGCCCTGCACCCGGACGTCGCACTGATCCGTGCAACGACGGCCGACGAGTTGGGCAATCTGACCTTCGAGCGCGAGGGCGCCTTTCTTGGCGCCTACGATGTCGCCCTCGCCGCGCATAACAATGACGGAGTCGTCATCGCCCAAGTCGAGCGTCGCGTCGCCGCCGGCACCCTGTCCGCCCAGGACGTACGCGTGCCCAGCGTACTCGTCGACGCCGTCGTGGTCGTACCCGACCCCATGCAGACCACCCAGACCGACTACGACCCGGCCATCAGCGGCGAGGTGCGCGTCCCGCCCGACAGCTTCGAGCTGGCCGAGTGGAGCCTGCAAAAAGTGATCGCCCGCCGCGCTGCCCTCGAACTCCGCGATGGCGAAGCGGTCAATCTCGGCTTCGGCATCTCCGCGCTGGTGCCGCGTGTTCTCCTCGAAGAAGGCCTGGACGGTGCCGTCACCTGGGTGATCGAGCAGGGCCCCGTAGGCGGCATGCCGCTGCAGGGCTTCCAGTTCGGCTGCTCCGCCAACACCCAGGCCATCATCCCCTCCCCGGACCAGTTCAGTTATTTCCAGGGCGGCGGCTTCGACCGCTGCTTCCTCTCCTTCATGCAGATCGACCGCGAGGGCAATATCAACGTCTCTCGCCTGGCGGCCCGTCCCCACGTGACCGCCGGTGTCGGCGGCTTTGTAGACATCACCGCCAACGCCAAGAATGTCGTCATCAGCGGCACCTACACCGCCGGCGCACGCCTCGACGTTGCCGATGGCCGCCTGCGCATCGAGCGCGAAGGCAGAGTGCGCAAGTTCGTCAACGAAGTGGAGCACGTCACCTTCAGCGGCCGTCGCGCCCGCCAAACCGGCCAGAACGTCGTCGCCGTCACCGAGCGCTGTGTCCTGCGCCTCGATGCCGAAGGCTGGACCGTCATCGAGATCGCACCCGGCGCCTCCCTCGAAGAGGACGTTCTCGCCCTATGCGAATTCCCACTGGCCGTAGCGCCCGACCTGCGCGAAATGGAGCCCCGCCTCTTCCAGCCGGAGCGAATGAATTTGGTTTTGCAAGAGAGTGTTTGAGTACAGGACAGTCGTAGTGAACTACCGCGTCCCAGTGGGGTTACTAAAAACTAAGAACCAGAAACTCTCAGTACGCTCCCTCCCCGCCCAATACCTTCGGAATCGTGCGCAGCAGAATCCCCAGATCCAAAGTCAGGCTCCAATTCTCCGCGTAATAAATATCGAGCAAAACCATCTCGTCGAAGGTAAGATCGCTGCGTCCGCTGACCTGCCAAAGCCCCGTCATCCCCGGGCTGACCGACAGCCGCCTGCGGTGCCAGTCCTTATACTGGGCAACCTCATCCGGCACGTTCGGGCGCGGCCCGACAAGGCTCATCTCCCCCCGCAAAACATTGATCAGATTCGGCACCTCGTCCAGGCTAAAGCGGCGCAGTATACGCCCTACCGCCGTGCGGCGCGGGTCATCCCGCATCTTAAAGAGCGGCCCCGACGCCTCATTCAGTTCGGCCATCTCATCAAGTTGTGCATCGGCATCAGCGGTCATCGAACGAAATTTGAAAATCTTGAACGGGTGCCCGCTGCGACCTATGCGCGTCTGGGAATAGATAATCGGCCCCGGTGAATTGAAGCGGACCGCAAGCGCAATCAGCGCGCCCAGCGGCAACCCAACGGCCAACAAGACCGTCGCCGCGGTCACATCCAGCGCCCGCTTGACGAACAGATTCCAGCCCGCAATCGATACCGCTCGCGTCGTGATCAGCGGAATCCCGTCGAGCCGCTCCACCTGCATCTGGTTCTTCGTCAACTGGAAAAAGTCCGGCACGATCTGCGCCTCGACACCGTTCTCTTCACAAAGATGAAGCAGGCGCGCCACAGTCCGGTGACTCCGCCATGGCAAGCAAATGATAGTCGAGTCGATGTCATGGTTCTGCAATATCTCGTAAAAGTTGGTCAGCGGTCCCAGCGCCTGAAATCGACCGATATCCGTCTGATTGATGCTCGGATCGTCATCCAGAAAGCCGACCAGCTCGTACCCGAGGCTGGGACGAGCCGCAATTGTGCGCATGACCATCAGCCCCACTTCGCCCACACCCACCAGCACCACGCGTTCCAGACCGAGTCCCTGATTGCGCATATAGCCGCGCACCGCGTAGATCACCGCACGGCTCATGCCCAACAGCAGCGTGACCAGCACAGCCGTGTACAGGAAGATAAGACGGCTATAGGAGAGTTGCCCAAACGCCAGGTTCAGCACGATCAGAACGACAACGCCAATCGTTGTCGCGCTGGCAATAGCGTAGACCTCCTCTATCCAAAGGCGGCCGCGCCTGTATTCGTAGACTCTGGAAAACTGAAACGAACAGAACAGGAGAAAGACCAGCGCCAGCCCGAACGGCACATAGGTGATCAGTTCGGTCTGGTTTGCCGGATCGACTGTCAGGAACCACTGCGCTTGGTAGCGCAGCCAGTAGGCCAGAACAAAAGCCACAACGATCAGAAGCAAATCACTGATGCGCAAAAGGGCCGGGCACCAGTTCGCCGGAATCCGCGCAAGTAGGGCAATCACTCTATTGCCGTCCAGAGAGCCTGTTTCCCCGTTGCTCGCCCGCCGCGCGTCGCGGGTCTGCTGGGATGCCTGGCGGCCTCTGCGCTGTTTCATCTGTATTGTCGTCATCGGCGTCAATTAAGTGGCCAGTGGCCCGCGGTTGGCGTTGTATAGATCGTGGTCTGTACTGCCCACTAATCTCCGTTTAATGCAGTTTCGTACACGTCGATCGTTTCAGCGGCGGCCCGCTCCCAGGAGAACTGTTCCGCCTGCCGGGGTCCGCGCTCCCGCAACGAATCGGCGACGCCATGCTCCGAAAACAGGCGCTCAAACGCGTCTTGCAGAGCCGCCTGATCCCGCGCCGGCACGATTAGCGCCGCATCGCCCGCAACCTCCTGCAGGCTCGGCGCGTCGCTGCAAATCACCGGTGTCCCCGAAGCCATCGCCTCCAACACCGGCAGCCCAAACCCCTCAAACAGACTGGGATAGACGAATCCGCTGGCCGCGTTGTACCACAAACATAACTCCTGCTCCGGTAGGAAACCCGGAAAGTATACGACCGGCTCCTGTTCTGACGGTGTCCCTGACTCGTCTGAAGTCAGGCCCAACTCGCTGACCAGACGGAAAATCTCCTGATAGTGCCAGCCTCTTGCTCCAGCCAACACCAACCCTACATCCCGCCCAGTCGCACTGGCCGCCCGCCAGCCAGCAAAAGATCGCAGCAAATGGGGCAGATTCTTACGCGGCTCCAACGTGCCAACATAGAGCAAGAATCTCGCCGGCAGCCTCATGCGCTCTCGAAAACCCTCTACCTCCGCAGCAGGCAGAGGCCGGAACTGCCCGCCGACCCCATTATACACCACCTCTACGCGCCGGCTGTCCACCCCGAATTCCGTCCGTAAGTCGGAAGCCGTCTGTTTACTGACCGCAATCACGCGCTTGGCCCGGTTGACGCTCGCACGGCACAGATTGGACAGGTAGAGCCGCTTGTGGAGGGGGAAACGCTCCGGCAGCCGTACAAAACTGAGGTCGTGGACGGTCACCACGCCAGGCGCCTTCGTCACTAGCGGCAAGGTATTGACCAGACCATGTACCAGATCCGCTTGGTCAGTCCACAGGGCCGCAGGCAATGCCGTCTGCTCCCAGACTATGCGGGGAAACGGCGCCGCAGCCGGCCAGCGCGTATAACGCAGTTCCACACCCGGACGCCCCTGAGGACAGCTAAAGTCGCGGTCATTGACAAAGGCCATCAGTTGATGCCCGCCCGCCTCTGCGGCAAGCGCGGTCAACAAGTTGCGGCAGTAATTGCTGACCCCGGCGCCCCGGTAATTGCTGCCCGTATGCAGAAGCTGGGCGTTGACGACAACTTTCATATTCAATGGACAGTGTTCAGAGGTTAGCTGCCATTGGCCACTGCTGTGTAAGCCGCAACCGTCTGGCTGGCGATCTCTGCCATTGTGTATTGGGCCAGCACCCGCTCCCTCCCCGCAGCTGCCAGGCACTCTCGCGCCGCTCGATCCTGCATCAGCCGCAGCAGCTGGGACCGCAGCGCCTCAACATCCCCCTCCGGGAAGATAACACCGGCACTGCCTATGACGTGGGGGATCTCGCCGCTGTCACTTCCTAGCACCGGTACCCCGCAGGCCATCGCCTCGATCAGCACCCGTCCGAACTGCTCCTTCCAGTTTGGCCGCGTGCGGCTGGGCAGCACCAACAGTTCGAGTGAACGGTAGAAATCCGGCATCTCCGCGCTGGGTAGTCTCACGCCTAGCGTGACCCGGTCTTCGATGCCGCCCTCAACAGCAAGTCTCCGAAGCGCTTCCAACTCCTCTCCGCTGCCAACCAGCGTCAACCGCCAGTCGCCCTCGAGTCCAACGCATGCCCGCAGCAGCAGGTCCAGCCCCTTTTCAGGCAACAGCCCGCCGGCGTAGCCGATATGAAACTTGTCGGACTGAGAAGTGAGGATTGAGGAGCGCTTCAACGACTCGTTATTCTCTCTGCGCTGCGTCCCCTCTTCCTCGCCCGCCTCCGGCTGCGGCCGGAATATGGTCGGGTCTACGCCAAACTGCGGCAGCACCACGATCTCGCCCCCATAGCCCTTGCGCACAAGAACCTCGCGGGCCTCGGCATTCCCGGCGATCGCGACCGCACAGGAGCGGTATACCATGCGCTCAAACCAGTTAAAAGGCGGCGGATAGCGCCGCAGCAGGTTTTGCCAGGTAAAGAAGAGTGGCTCCGCTCCCACCGACCGTGCCGCTCGCACACCTAGAAGCGTAGCCAAATTGTATGGCTCCTCATCCACATGCACAACCTCCGGTTTCAACTCCCGCAGCTCCCTTACCAGAGTGGGATAAAAGTGCATATGATACGCGCCGTTGAATAGGAGGGGAATCGTACGAAGTTCGTAGCCCACAGTATGCAGCCGTTCCGCCCGTTGCGTACCGCGCCGGTCCCGCCAACTCGGTGGCACCAGCACCGTCAGCTCCACCCCCAGCCGGGCAATCTCCTCCGCCTTCCTCTGATACGCGCCCACCACGAGCGCCTTGCTGATCAATACAACGCGCAACCGATTCTCCCTGTGCCTGGTGGATAAAGGCTGGCCGCCAGTATACTCGTTCTACTTGCCGTCCCCCTGATTATAGCGGAGGCGCGCGCGGCGCTCAAGAGCGAAGTGGGGGAAAGTGGTCCCGGTTTTGGGCCAACTGCGCGGACAAGCCTCAGTGCGCTGGCTTAAATGTCCGCCCCGTCCCAAAAAATTGCAGCCATCAAGATTTTGCAGAGCCAAATCTTGATTCCGCAGGATGTCGGGCGCAATAGGATGGTAGCGCTTCATCTTCAATGGAGCAGGTCCAGCGTGGCTGCTGGGCGGTTATGCAGTCACGAATTCAAGCGTGGAGAGTTTCAGATCGGTGGAGCGTTTAAAGAGATAGAGTATCTCGACACGCACCACTCGGCTGGCTTTTCCGTGGTCGGGACAAATGGGAACACATCGGTCGCTAATACGTGGCCGCAAAACCGAACCCCGAGAGCATGGTGGATCCTTCGCCTACCCACCTGAACTCTGGGTCACTTCTTTAGGGGCCAGGCACACCAAGGACCAAGCTCCCCTCACCCCAAACTCCACCCACACGCATACACCACCAGCCCCAACTTACGCGCCACCGCCAGCGAAGCCCCGTTCGCCCACGAAGCACTGTAAAGCGGAATCCGCCCCGACGCCCGCACCGCCAGTGCCCACCCCGCCGCCGCCTGCGGACCGAGCCCCCGTCCCCGAAAGGCTTCTGCCGTCTCCAACCCGGCCTCCGCCGCAGCATCGGATCGCCGTGCACAGAAGCAAACGCTCACCGCATCGCCATCCACCACCACCGCCACTACAGGCGACCGTACCGGAATCTCGGCATCGGTCCACCCCGAAAAGTGGCGCGCGAGCAACCGCACATCATCTACAATGACGGTGGCATCAGGCTGTTCAACTGTTTCGGGGAAAGCAAACGCCGGCCCGAAGTATAATTCGCCCCCGGCCAGCGCCATGTACCGCTCCGCATGCATCGGAGCGTCGCGAAAATGCGCAACCGGCGGCTCTTCGCGGGCGAGACCGGCAAGCTTCTCCGCGATATCCTGCGGCAGGTCCGCCCTTACAGCCCAGGCGCAACTCGTCCTGCCGCGAATAAGCGCGAAAAACGGGCCTGGATCCGGGTCCGGCTCGCGCGTCCCTCGGATTCGCCCGTCTCTATCGAGCAAAAACAGGGTGCGCAGGTGCAGGTCGGGTGTGCTCACAGGACAACCGGAGCGCCGTCACTATCGCCCTCCAACTGCACTACCCTCACAAATCGACCGACCGCAGCAGATCCCGCATCTGGATCGTCTCTGACAGCGTGTCGACCTCGTTGCAACCCTCCCAATCGACCCACACATACTCGACGCAGATGTAGCCCCCGTAGCCGGAATCCCGCAGCGCCCGCACCACGCGCGGATAGTCGATCACGTTATCCTGGATCAGCGACTGCAAACGGTTCTTATGCCCCCCGCGCGCGTGAAAATGGGAGGTGTGCGGGATCAATGTTTCGCTCTCGTCGTCGCTGATCTCCCGGTAAGCGAAATGCGAATAGTCCAGTGTCAGCGTCAATCCCGGTGTCATCTCCAGCATGCGATGCGTCTGCTCCGGCGTGCGCGTCAATGACTCGACGTTGGGCTCCACCGCGCACACACATCCCGCCGCCTGCACCAGCTCCACCCGCCACGCCAGCTCCTCGCACGCCCGCTTCAACGACGTCTCGTAGGATTCGCCCTCCCACGGCAGCCCCGGCTCGATCGAGATATGGGTGGCGTTGCAACGCAGCGTAAACTCGACCACGCGCGCGAACAGATCGCGCGCCTGGCGGCGCTCCTCCGCGTCGGGATGGTTTATCGCCAGCGCCGGTAACCCCGGACCGGAGGCTTGAAAATAGACATCGGCAATCTCCAACCCCTTATCCTGGACCCGGCTCGTCAGATCGCGCGCCGACGCCGCCATATTAGGCATTACATGGCTGGGATAAATGTGGGAGCGGTCCTCAAACAGGCCGATATCCACCCCCTGAAAACCCATCATCGCGATCAGCTTCAGTACGTCATCGTGCGGCAACAGCGGAAAGGTGAAATCTGCGCACGAAAGCTTAAGTTCCATCTTGCAACTCCTTCTTCGGTTGGAGATAACTGCACCGGCTACCGACCACTAACCGCCTGCCTCAATATGAACGGCAATGTCGTGGCTGAACGGCGCCAGTTCGATTCCCGTTTCACCGCCGGCAAGGGCCAGCCTCTGTCCCGTATACCTTCCCTCCGCCGGCGAAAAGAGCCGGGCTGAATAATCGCCCACCGGCAGCGTGAAAGCCAGGCGCCCTTGGCAGGGCTGTCCCAGCCCGGAATCATCCACCTCCCGTTGATCCGCCACATAAACCACGTATGCCCGCCCCGGTTGACCCAGAGTGATCGCAATCGTATTGTCTGGCGTCTCGCTGGCAAAGTCCGGGTCCGGCCCCATCTGCACGAAATCGACCCCGTGAATGAACGCCGACAGATTCTTCATCCAACTGCGGATCATCGCCTGCGAGGCCGGCGTACCTGCCTCCTGGCCCCCGGCCTGGATCGAAAAGTCGATCATGTTGTAGTGGCCGCCGCTGCAGACCGTCGCCCAGGCCCGTTTGCGATGCACGATCCACGACTCCTCGTCCAGCGAACTCGTCGCCGCGTTATCCTCGTCGAACACGAACGGCTTGCCCGTCTCGTGAACAGCAGTCCACACCTGCTGAATACGCGCCAGCCGCAGGTCGCGTTGCATGAACCGCGAGAGCGGCGCCAGAATCGAGCCCTTGTAGGTCAACTGCTGGTAATCATGCAGGTTCACCGCGTCCACCGACTCCTCCCCCAGGATTTGCTCCAGCGCTGTGTCCGTGCGCCAGTTCTCCACCGGCACCTGAAAGACAAGATGCTTCTTGGGCAACCCCTCCTCCGTCGCACGGATCCGATCGCGCACCGCTTCCTGCCACCCATCGACCTCCGCCTGCGTGGCAAAACCAGT
This sequence comes from Caldilineaceae bacterium bin5, assembly GCA_002238445.1. Taxonomy (GTDB): domain Bacteria; phylum Chloroflexota; class Anaerolineae; order Caldilineales; family Caldilineaceae; genus Bin5. The sequence continues at coordinate 60,121 of MPML01000009.1, read as the reverse complement.
CTCCGGCATCATCCCCGCAATGGCCGTAAACGGCTCGTTGCAGACCTCAAAGTAGAAGCAATCGTGACCGTTCACCTCCACCACCACCTTGCTGACGTAGGCCATCTGCCTCTCCATCAGCGCAGCATCGCGGCCGGAAATGTAGTCCTGCCACGGGATGTCGCCCACCCCGTTGATGTTGTTCTGGGCGTTTAGCGGATTCAGCCCCCACACCGCGTCGCTGTACGTGCTGCTGAATAGCGTCAGCTCGATGATGACACCCCGCGCCTGCGCCGCCGCCAGAAAGCCATGCAGCCTCTCGAAGTATTCCGGATTCCACCGGTCCAGATCGAACTTGGGATAGCCGTCTGTGGCAAAATCTGGCCCGCTACGCATCCAGGGAGACAGATATTCGCCCGGCAACGGTTTGCACGGCGAATGTGGGTTGATCGGCTTCACCTGCGTATCAGGGTCGAAAACCTGCAGCTCCCGAAAGAGCAGAAAGCAGCGGCTCAGCGTCTGCCGCTTCTCGGCCGCATCATCCAGATAGGCGACGTAATCGAAGTTGCGGTTGATCACCGCACCGTAATGCTCGGTCGCCGTAATCAGTACCAGCGGCCTGTCCCTGTACTCAAAATAACGGGGATTCTCAGGGTGCAACCCGATCGGCTTAGACATGCTCTTCCTCCCGCTCCTCACGACTCGCCATCAGCCCTTCACCCTTCCTGGACCTCCACCAGCGAGGCGTCATGCTCCTGGAAGTCAAGATCATACTGCTCCCAGTAGTACTGCAAATCCTTCGACTCCCAGTCTTCATAAATCTCTTCCCAGGGGAGCACATTGCAGTGGGGCGTGATTGATTTCGTTTCAATCGGCAATGAGGGCGGTTGATAGCGGAAATCTGTCGACAGCCGGATCTGGTTCTCCGTCCGGTTCGGAATCGACTTGTGAACGGTCAGGCTGTGGAAGACCAGCACGTCGCCGATCTGGAAGTCGGTCTCGAACCAGTCTTGCGGAGTATCCTCATCGAAGATGACATGGCGGCCGCCCGCGCCTTCTGCCGCCCGCACCGGAAAGACACCCTTCTTGTGCGAACCGCGCAATACGCTCAGCCCGCCCAGTTCCCGCGGGCAGTCCCCCAGCGGCATCCAGCAAGTATAGACCGTCTTTGTGCCCTGGATGAAGATAAAATCCTGGTGCGCCGGCGTCGGCGGGTTGCCCTTCGCCGGGATCATCACGCGCGCAATCTTGAGGGCGTGTACCAGCACCGTTTCATCAAACAGCTTCCCCATCATGTCGACCAGAACCGGATTGTGCGCCAGACGATGGAACGATTCCAGGCGCTGCACGTCACCATAGGCCGCCGGCGGCACGCCTACGCCGCAAAAGGGCTCCATCCCGTCCGCCGAGGGGTCGGCGATGCCGTCCATTAACTCCGTCCCCGGTTCTATCCAGCCGTAGTTGTCGCAGATCTGCAGGATCTGGCGCCGCAGCGCCACGATCTCATCCGCGGGCACCAGGCCGCGAAAAAACAGAAAGCCATCGGTCGCCATCTGCTGGCGCAGCGCCCGCGGATCATCGAGCAGTGCATTCTGTTCCCTGAATTCAGTCGCTGTGGTCATCTTCTGCCTCCATAACAGATACTCGATTTGTGACCGCCTCAAATAGCGAAGCGGTTGCGCATTCATCATAGTCGGCGCGTCTGGCGGGTTGGTGGAACAATAATTACGGTGATCAGGGGATGCGATGTGAACGAAGCCCCACTATTCTCTCGAGCTTGGACAGTAGTTCCGTGTGCCTTGACTACAAGACCATTTTGCCGCTCTATTCGTGAGCCCGCACCGCAGGTCGACTTTCGTCTAAGTGTACACTAACCACCCTCGACTAACCACTATCCACCGTCATCCAAGTTCCTCGTCACCCACCTTGGCGATCCAATCCCGCGTCCATTCCACGGCCTCAAGCTCAAGGTCACAGATACAACTCGCCAGAAAAATCATGCCCTCGATCCGCCCGGCGCGCAGCCAATCCAAGGCCGTTTGGGACTGCATATGCATCGCCTCTACCGGCATCGGGCAGCGTTGACCATAGTCATACATGTACAGGCCGAGCAGCTTGCGGCTACGGGGCGCGAGTTGCTCGCACTTGGCCATGTTTTCTTCCAGATCCTTCAGGTCCGGCTCTATCCAGGTCCACAGTGAAACCCAATCGCAGAGTGCAAGATGGGCCGCCAGGGGCATATCCAGTTGGAACGTGTAGAGCGTGACACCCAGCTCCAGTCTGCGCCCCGCCACCGTGAACTGATTTCGCAACGACTGCAGTTCCTTTACCCCCAGCACGCCCAGGTCGCCTGCATCCTGTGGCCGCCTGAAGAAATCATCCATAAACACGCCAATGATGTTCGGATTGCGCACCGCCAACTCCAGCACGTGTCTGCGCTCCTCATCCGAAGAACGTCCCGCGCCGCCAACCACCGACCAGAAGACCTGCTTCAGCCTCCGGAAAGGGATCGCATATTGGTCGAAGGGCATTTCCGGCTTGTCATGGTAGCGCACCATAATCAAATTGGGCACGTCCATATAAAACGCAGCCTCCACCGGCGTTATGCGTGACGGGCGACCGATAGCCCATTCCGTGTCATGGCTGCCGGCCTCGTGACCCCAAAGCCACATCCGATCGCGAACTGTTGTCATGGAATCCTCCCGGTAGGGGCGACTACTGTCAAAGACCCCGTCGACAGAGCCTGCCAACAGGCTGCCTCTAGAGCGTGAACTGTTCCCGGGTTCGATATGAACGCGATGTCAGCGGTCAAACGGCCCCGTGTGCGAATATCGTATTCTCTATGTTGGGTGATGGTTGCCGGGAGCGCGTAACAATGTCTGGTGGGCCCCAGTTGGAGCAGAGTGGATCAGCCTCTGGTAGAGTAGACGCGCCCAGTATATGCAGCCGCACACTGCCTGTCAAACGACTCGTCCTGGTTCCAAAGTGAGTATCGCAACTGATGGCACGTCCGTGAAATGGTGCCTGCTGCACCTCCCTCTGGACCTCTATCCGCAAGACGAAACCCGCCAAGCGTAGAGATCGCGCCGCACATTCACCCCTAAAACGGTATGTAACCGCATAAGCAGATAACCCAAAATCATTTGACAGCGTTTCTTTCACCGTGCCATAATAATTAAATCCGCCGTTGCCTGAAAATGGCGCGGCTCGAATAATGAACGCTCGCACGCATCTGTCAAAGTAGACAATACACCTGTTCCCATTACCCGCCCCCGAGTCCGCGTCCCATCTGTTGGGCGGCGGGCGAACGTCAGTTTGGGAGGAACTATGCCTAATCGCTTTCGCATCTCGTTGTTAGGGGCACTGGCTATCTTGCCCCTTTTGATAAGCAGCTGTTATCCCTTCCAGGGAGATATTACCATGATCCTGACTCCCGTCGCGCCTCCTGAAGCGGAAGAAGCCTCAGAGCCAGCCGTGCCGGAAACGATGATCTTGGAGGCAACGGTAGCTGTCAACGCCCTGCGAGTGCGCCAGGCGGCCAATGCAGAAACGCCGATAATCGCCGGCCTGCTCAAGGGCGATGTCATCACCGTGCTCGGCCGGACCGAGGATGGCAGCTGGCTGAATGTGGAGGTGCCGGATGTAAAGAGAATCGGCTGGATCTGGGCGGAAGATGTTATGCTGAGTGGTGACGCCGCCGATCTGCTTGTGCTTGAAAGCGAAGCAATAGCCGTGGAGCCGGCCGCCGAAGAAGAACCGGCCGACGACGGCGAGATGGCCGCCGAAACCACCGACGAGGAGAAAACCGAAGAGGCAGCAATGTCGTTCGATGATCTGCAACCGAGCATCACCGTCCACGCGCAAGATGTGATCAAAGGCAAGGTCATTATCGCGGAAGCTGTGGCCCAGTTGGATGGCTGGATAGTCATCCACGTTGACGATGCCGGATCATTTGGGCCGATCATCGGACAGTCGCCCCTGAGGGCCGGCGTCACCACCGACCTGGCTGTGGAGATCGATGTCGATGCCGCCACCGAAACCCTTTATGCCATGCTCCATATAGACGGTGGCGTGTTTGACGTCTTCGAATTCCCCGGCTCGGATATGCCGGTGCTGCAAGACGGTGAGCCGATCAACCAGATCTTTACGGTAACTATCGGCGAAATGTCCATTTCCGAGGAAAAGGAAGAGGTTGTCGAGACTGTGCCGGAGACAACGCCGACCGATGAACCGCTGTTGCAGTTAGGCGAAGTCACCAGACACCTGGCGATCGTCACGACCCGTAATCTGCGCGTGCGCAGTAAGCCGGAAGCCATCGCCGAGGTCCTCGCAGGCGTCTCCGTCGGCGAAGCCTATCCTGTCGCCGGTTTCAGCTCCGACGAAATGTGGATTGCCATCTTTTTCCCCAACATAGATGAGCCGGTCTGGATTTCGTCCTCGCTGGTCGAGTTGCGGGACATAGAACTGAGAGTGGAATTTGGCCGCGCCACCATCGCCACCGGCCAGGGGGGCCGCCTGCGGTTGCGCGGCGGACCGACCCTGGAGGCGCCGATCGTAGGCTACGTCCAAAATGGCGAAAGGTACAATATTCTCGGCTACAGTGAGGATCGCGAATGGGCGCTACTGGTCGGCACTGATGTGGAAGGCGCCACCTGGGCTTCGGTCGCATTCCTGCAGTTGCAGTAGCGATGCTGTATTGCCCTTTGCAAAAGAGCGTATGCCCGCTGCGCTGGCCGGCTGGTTGCTAACAAAAAAGAAACTACTCAGCCAGAATTAATTTGCGATCCTGAATGAGGCGAGCGGAGCTGTCTTCTCTATACTCTCTCTTTGCATTTGGGCGGTCGGGCCTTCGGCCCTCCCTTGTGCAGGGGCTGCGCCCCCGCAACGCCCCCCTACAAAACCATCGCTCACCGACCGTGTGTGCGCATTCCAGCAGTACCGCTCCAGCAACGTGGCTGCCGCCAACCGAATACGCAATCAGATAGCCTGAATGGCGGCAGAGATAATGGGCTGGTCAAGCCAGGTACTGTATATGGCTTAGTAGTTACACAAAAAAGATAAAGAGCGGCAGTTTCCATGTGAGACTGCCGCTCTTCTTTTGTACCTCATCTCCGCAACGCGCGCAGCAGTAGTGCTCCGAACAGCCCTATTCGTCGCGCGTAAGCGCCCAGGAATCTGCCCAACTGTCGGGAATAGGGAGGTTGTTGGCGTAAATCAGGTTGATCAACTGGCCGTGGTGGTGGGCTTCATGCTCAACCAGTCGATAGTAACCGGCCAACGGCGTCGTGCCGTCTTCAAAGACATGCAACCAGTCCACCTGCTCGAACGCGGCCCGCAGGTCCGCGTCCGCCGCCTCCATCCCCTGACGCACCCGTTCAACCGGCAGCACCTCGCCGGCAGGGGCCGGTTGCAGGCTGCAATCCCAGCCCGTCATCCGCCCTTCCAGCAGGACCGGCGGCCAACTCTCCTGTGTGCCCAACATACAGTAGAACTGATAGAGGATATTCTGGGATTCGGCAAATGGCAGCCGGGCGTCAAGGTCGGCATCGGCCAGAACATCCATCAAATCATAGGTACGCCCCCGCAGATCCTGCCAGTGGGTCTGCACACTCTGCAAAACTGTCTGTGTCATCTTCTCCTCGCTCTTCGCTGCTTTGTCGATTGCTTCGGGTAAAGTAACTACGCAGCCATCACCATTCCGCGCCTACACATATTAGCCGCCCCTTCGAGTCCAAATGCGTCTCCGGTCATGATCCACAGTCTTTTGGGGCGGTCGGGCCTTCGGCCCTCCCTTGTGCGGGGGGTGCCCCCCCGCAACGCCCCCCTCCAAAACCACTTCTCACGAACGGTGCGCCTTCATCGCAGCAGTGCGGCTCGAGCAAGGCGACGGCTGTCGACCAGCCACCCGACGACAGAAGGCCACATGGTGTCCGGGATTATGGTCTGAGTTCCAACACTGAATTAGGCTTGGTAGCTGTCGTATTATGAAGAACTCCGCAGTGGCCGGCAGCCGCATGTTTTCAGCTGCATTGGTTACCAGCCACCGGGGTTACCAGGTAGCAGTATAGCACAGACGTCCGACCCTGGAATGCAATTCGATCTAGCGTAATACGCTCTCCACATTCACCAATTCTGCTGCCGCAAACCAGATTTTATCATGTCCTGAATTTCACTCTAGGATGCACACCAGCGCCCCACTGACTAGCGCGCCCTTGCAGCATATGATACGATTGCCACCAAATAAGGAAGTTCAATTCCAAGGCGACCGCACGTGTCCACTCCACCCCAATCGCACGCAAATAGCGAAGCGGTAAAGCAACCAAACATCCTGCTCATCACGAGCGATCAGCAGCATTTCTCAACCCTCGGTGTAACCAATCCCCGACTCCAGACACCCGCGCTGGACCGGCTTGCCCGCGAAGGCGTGCGCTTCGACCGCGCCTACTGCAACAATCCCGTCTGCTCGCCCTCGCGTTCCACCATCATCACCGGCCAGTACCCAGCCTGGCACGGCTGCTGGACAATCGGCGTCAAGCTGGGCGAAGATGTGCCCACCGTCGGCGATCTGCTGCACCAGCACGGCTACGACACGACCCTGATCGGCAAGGCCCATTTTCAGCCGCTGGCCTCGCGCCCGGAACAGACCTCTCTCGAATGCCAGCCTACCCTGCGCGACCTCGACTTCTGGCGAGAGTTCCAAGGTCCGTGGTACGGCTTCCAACATGTAGAGGTGGCGCGCAACCACGCCGACGAAGCCCACGCCGGCCAACACTACGGCATCTGGATGGAGGAAAACGGGCTGCCCAACTGGCAGGATTTCTTCCAGTCCTGGCCGCCCGACCCCAGTGCGGCCAAACGGGAACATGCCTGGGACCTGCCGGAAGAGTACCACTACTCCGTCTGGACCGCTGAGCGTTCGATCGCGGCCATAGAGCGCAGCGCCGCCGCCGGCAAGCCCTTCTTCCTTTGGAGCAGCTTCCACGATCCCCATCCCCCCTACCTCGTGTCCGAACCGTGGGCGTCGATGTACGATCCCGAAGAGATGCAACCGGGTAGGCTGGAGCCGGGCGAAATGGATGCGATGCCGCCTCACTTTGCCAAGACGCAACAGCGCCAACCGGACTTCTCCGCCTGGCAGGAAACCGCCTACGGCAATCACGGCTTCAACAGCCACCTGCACGACCAGGCCGCGCTGCGTAAGGACATGGCCGTCTACTACGGCATGGTCAGTCTCATGGACAGGGAGATCGGGCGAATCCTCGACAAGTTGGATCAACTGGGCATCGCCGACAATACGCTCATCGTTTTCAGCACTGATCATGGCCACTTTCTCGGCCAGCACGGGCTGATCGCAAAAGGCGCTTTTCATTACGAAGATCTGATCCGCCTGCCGTTCCTGGTCCGGTGGCCCGATCAGGTTCCCGCCGGTGCGGTGAACAACTCGCTCCAATCGCTTGTAGACCTGGCGCCCTCTTTCCTGCACGCGGCAGGCATCGACACTCCCGGCCAGATGCAGGGCGCCGACCAGCTTCCCGTGTGGACCGGCGCGGCCGACGCAGCGCGTGACCACGTCCTGGTCGAGAACCGCCACCAGCCCACCGCGCTGCACCTGCGCACACTGGTCGACGATCGCTACAAACTAACTATCTATCGGGGACACGCCTACGGCGAACTGTTCGACCTGCAAATGGACCCTGATGAGCGCCGCAATCGCTGGGACGATCCGGCCTACTCCGAAATCAAATCCATCCTGCTACAGCGATTTGTCCAGGCCGAAATGGAACGGGAACCGACTCGATTTGACCGAATCGCAGGCGCATGAACTAGCGCCCGTTTGTCCCCTCGGCGCACGCCGCGGCAGCGCTTTAGATTCACTGTGACCGCCATCCGAGCTTCGGTAAGCGCCCTACCCTGTGCCGAAGGCTTCTCGTTGCTGTGAGCAAAAACGTAATACCAGGCCCGCCTTCGGAATTGAAGTCTTGAACAGTCGGTCTATAATGAGTTTCTTCATAGAGCTATCGTTTAACCATCTTCCAACGGAGCACAACAATGAATCTTGAACACGTTGCGATCAACGTACCGAACGTCCGCGAGCAGGCACAGTGGTGGAAAGAACATCTGGGACTGAGTATAGTCTCCGCCGGCGATGTTCCTCCATACATGAACTTCGTCTACGACGACAACGGCAGCATGGTGGAACTGTACAGCAATGAAGAAATGGAGCATCTGGACTTTGCCCAGATCAACCCCTTCAACCTGCATTTTGCCTTCAGCGTAGACGACATGGAGAGCGAACGCGACCGCCTGATTCAGGCCGGCGCTACGCCAGACGGCGAGATCAACAACACCCCAACCGGAGATAAGCTCTGTTTCCTGCGCGATCCTTGGCAGGTAACCGTGCAACTTGTCCAGCGCAAAACACCTATGGTCTAAGCGGCGATCCGTGTCCAGTGTCCGGTACTGGCAACCACTTACCGGCCGCTGGACACTGTAGTTGGAGCGTTAGCTATGCCAACTCCAGTGAAGATGCCCCAACTGGGCGAGACCGTGGTCGAAGGGACCGTCGCCCGCTGGCTTAAACAGCCTGGGGATCCAGTGCAGCGGCAAGAGCCGTTGCTCGACATCACAACCGACAAAATCGACACCGAAGTGCCCGCGCCCGCCGCCGGCATTCTTCTTAAGATCCTGGCCGCCGAAGGAACAACGGTTCAGGTCGGCACCGTCATCGCCTACATCGGCGAACAGGACGAAGAGAACGACCTTCAGGATCCGCCGGAGGCAGCAGAGGAGGTTAAAGAGAGCGGGGCGCGTAGCGATGCCCTTTCTCCGCAACCCTCCTCTTCCACTCCTCCCGCCCTGGCAAAAGCTGCTTCCGCCGCCAAACCCGAGGGCCGTGCCTTCGTCAGCCCTATCGTCGCCCGTATCAGCGCCGAACACAACATCGACCTGGACGAGGTGCCGGGCAGCGGGCGCCAGGGGCGCGTCACCAAAAAGGACCTGCTTGCCTTTATCGACGTGCGCAGTAGTCAATCGCCCGCAGGGCTTCCTGTCGCCGGCGCTGCCCCCGGCGAAGATGAAATCTTGCAACCGCTCTCCAACATGCGGCGGGCTATCGCCGAACACATGAGCCGCAGCGTGCGCACAAGCCCCCACGTGGTGACCATCTTCGAGGCCGATATGACAGCCGTCGTGCGCCATCGGGCGGCCCACAAAGAGGACTTAGCGCAAAAAGGAATCAGCCTGACCTTCACCCCCTACTTTGTGGCCGCAGTCGCCGCCGCGCTGAGAGACCACCCCACGGTCAACAGCCGTTGGACCGACGCGGGGCTGGCCCTGAGCCAGCGCATCCATGTGGGCATCGCCGTGGCCGTGACCGATGGTCTGGTTGTCCCCGTCATCCGTGATGCCGACGAGCGCAATCTGCAGGGGCTCGCCCGTACCGTCAACGACTTGGCTGAACAGGCCCGCCGCGGCGAACTGTCGCCCGATGCAGTGCGCGACGGCACCTTTACCGTGACCAACCACGGAACCAGCGGCAGCCTGCTTGGCACACCCATCATCAACCAGCCCCAGGCCGCCATTCTGGGAATAGGCAGGATCAGCAAACGTGCGGTCGTGAACAGTGCCGGCAGCGCAGACGCCCCTCCCGCCGACCCTCTACTGCCCAGCGCCGACGACACCATCTCCATCCGCCCGATGTGCTACCTGAGTCTGGCCTTTGATCATCGGATTCTGGACGGCCTCGGCGCCGACAGGTTTCTGAGCAGTGTGGTGAAGAAACTGGAAACCTGGGGCGCCTGACAAAACGCTGAACCTTTCAAAATACCGTAGTTACCAGTGCCCACCAGCCACTGGCAACCGGAGTTAGCGGAGGAATTTGTGGCAAGCAACTATGACTATGACCTGATCGTAATCGGCTCCGGGCCGGGCGGTTATGTGGCGGCGATTCGCGCCGCACAGTTGAATCTGAAGACCGCGCTCATCGAACGCGAACATCTTGGCGGCGTCTGCCTGAATTGGGGCTGCATTCCCAAGAAGGCGCTCATCAAGAGCGCCGAAGTGCTGGACACCCTCCAGCACGCCCAGGAGTTCGGTCTCACTTTTGACAATCTGCAGGTGGACTACGGCGCGGCAGTCGGGCGCTCCTTGCAGATCGTCAACCGCCAGACAAAGGGCGTTGGCTTCCTCATGCGGAAGAACAACATCGACGTCATTGAAGGGCATGCCCGCTTCACCGACGCCCACACCGTCCAGGTCAGCGCCGGCCCGCTCAACCCGGACGGCGAGCCGCGTTCCGTGACCGCGCAGAACTTCGTGGTTGCAACCGGCGCCCGCGCCCGCGATCTGCCCGGCGTCGAAGCCGACGGCGATCGTATTCTTCAGTATCGCCATGCCATCCGCCTGACCGAAATCCCGGAGTCACTGCTGGTTGTCGGCGCAGGACCAATCGGCATGGAGCTGAGCCACATCTACGCCACCTACGGCGCCCAGGTGACGATCGTTGAAATGCTGGATCAGGCCCTGCCCCTGGAAGATGCCGACGTAGCGCAGGAAGTGGTGCGTGCCTTCCAGAAACGGGGTATCAAAGTGTTGACTTCGAGCCGCACGGAAGGCTTTGATGTCGGTGAACAGTCGGTCTCAGTATCGATCAAAAACGTAGACGACGGCAGCGCCCAGACAGTTGAGGTCGAGAAGGTGCTGCTGGCGATGGGTATCTCACCCAATACCGAAGACGTCGGCCTCGACGCCGCCGGCGTAGCCCTCGATCAAAACGGCTTCATCGAGATCAATGAGTACATGGGCACCAGCCGCGATAACATCTACGCCATCGGCGACTGCACCGGCAAAATGCCGCTGGCGCACGTGGCCAGCGCACAGGCGATCGTCGCCGCCGAGCGCATCGCCGGCCAGGCGTCAATGCCGATTCCGGCCGAACGTTACATCTTTATGCCCCGCTGCACCTTCTGCGTACCCCAGGTCGCCAGTATGGGCATGACCGAAGCCGAAGCGAAGAACGCAGGCTACCCGGTCAACGTCGGCAAATTCCCCTTCATGCCCAACGGCGCCGCCCAGGCGCAGGGCGTGCGCAGCGGTTTTGTCAAGATAGTCGCCGATCAGAGATACGGCGAGATCCTCGGCGCCCACATCGTTGGCCCGAATGCAACCGAACTGCTGCCGGAGCTGTCCCTGGCACAGATGATGGAACTTACGCCCGCCGAGATCGCCCACAACGTGCACGCCCATCCGACCCTGGCCGAAGTGGTGATGGAAGCGGCCCACGGCGTAGAAGGCTCGGCAATTCATATGTAGTGGTCTTGGAATCAGTGCAAGGAACGCTACAGGACACAGGGCATTGCCATGAATCGACGACGCGTCGCGTTGGGGGCGCTCTGCCGTGAGCACAGCGTCGCTATCCTCTATAGTTTCGGCAGCCGCGCCAAGGAGGTGCTGGCATGGCTGAACGATCCGGAGGCTATCCTAGCCCCCGGCCCCTCTGATGTGGATCTGGGCATCAAGCCGCTACCGGCTACCGAATTCAACTGGAAGACAGAGGTCGCGTTGGAGCAGGCACTACAGGATCTATTGGGTGTGGAGCGCATCGATCTAGTCAATCTGGACAACGTCAACCCCTTTCTGGCGGCCGAAGTCGTCCATGGCGAACGGCTATATGCCAAGAGCGAATACGCGGCCGATAACTTCGACCTCTACATCCTTCGGCAAGAGGGCGATCTCGCGTTCTTGGAGGACGAGAGAGCGCGCCTGCTCCTTGGCATACCCAAATGACCCCGACCTATCTCTCCCGACGTGTCATTGTTGAACGCCTGTCCCTGCTGGATGGGATGTTCAGCCAGATCCAGCGGTTACCCCTGCACGATGAGGAAAGCTTCTTTGCCGACAGCCGCAACGTCCACACAGCCGAGTCTTGTCTCCGCCGCGCACTGGAAGCGCTATTTGATGTCGGACGTCATATTCTTTCCAAGGCATATGGCATTCCTGCAGCCACCTACAGAGATGTTGCTATACTACTGGCGGAGCGAGAAGTTCTCGACGAAGGCGAAGAAAAAATTCTTGTACAAATGGCAGGCTACCGAAACCGGTTGATCCACTTCTACCACGAGGTCAGCCCAGCAGAGCTCTATCGAGTATGCGTCGAGGATTTGGGAGACTTGGCGTCCATCCGCTCGGCCTTTCAACGCTGGATCCGAGCCAACCCACACAAGATCGATCATCCCCTGACAGACGCAAATGGACAAGACTGAACACCCCGCCGTCCCACTCGACATAACCGTCCGTTTTGCCGAAACCGATCAGATGGGCGTCGTCCACCACAGTGAATATGTCATCTGGTTCGAGGCCGGGCGCGTCGCTCTGATGGCGGCCGCCGGGATGCCCTACACCGAGATTGCCGGCGCCGGCTACAACTTTGCCGTCACCGACCTTCAGTGCCGCTATCGCAGCGCCATCCGCTTCGGCGATGCAGTGCAGGTGATCACGCGGTTGGGGTCGTTGCGCAGCCGTCAGATCGAATTTGTATATGAGATCCGCAACGGGGAGTCGGGCGCCATCTACGCCGATGGCCGCACGCGCCACATCTGCGTCGACAACGATGGTCGCATGACGCGCGTGCCGGACTGGATTGCGCAACGATTGGCGGGAAAAGAGACTGGCGAAGCGTAAGCAAGAGCCGCTTGAAACTGCTGCAATAGTGCGGTCCGAACCAGCTAAAGTCTTGTCAACGGGCTGGCAGTTAACGACTCTACCCCTGCGCCACCTCTGCAGAGGTGTCCTCCACATCTGTCTCCAGAGGGGGCAGCTCCTCCAGGCTGGTCAGCCCGAAATGCTGCATGAACTGGTCGGTCACCGCGTAGCGGATTGGGCGGCCGGGCGCTTCCAGGCGGTCAAACTCCTCCACTAGCCCTTGCTGCAGCAGCTTCCTCAGCACGCCCGAGCAGTCCACGCCTCGCACCGCTTCCACCTGCGCCCGCGTCACCGGATGGAGATAGGCAATGATTGCCAATGTCTCCAGGGCCGGCGCGCTGAACTGCACCCGCATATCCAGATTGAGAAACTCCTCCACCATCTGGGATGCCGCCGGGTTGGTGACAAGCAGGACGCGGCCATCGCGGCGCTGTAGGCGCAGCCCGCGATTCTCCTCCTCATAATCCTGCTGCAAGGCAGCTAGCGCTTTGTTCACTTCCACTTCAGGGCAGCCTGACGCCTGGGCAAGCTGCCCTGGCGTAACCGGGTCCACTGCAACGAACAGCAGGCTCTCCAACAGTGCGCTCAACCTCACGCTTCCCACTCATCCTCAAAAGGTAGATGGCGCATGCGCACATCCAACTTGCCAAGCCGCAGCCCCATGTCCTCTTCGACGATGTCCCGTGTCGACTCTACCACCTCGTCCGTCTTCATCGGCACATCGATATCAGGCGCGGTCTCGACCTCCAACTGGATGTCAACTGCATTGCCACGCGATTTCACGTCCGGAAACACAGTAATTACATCGGCTAGCTGATCCAGGTGCCAGGTCAGACGGCGTGCGATGCTTTCGGTGTCCAACTCCACCGAACTGCCCTTCACCGTTTTCATGCGCACACCCCGCGGCCGGTGGGGCCATAGCTCCAACCACAGCAGGCTGCCGAATATGAGCACCACAACAATGCCCACCGCCACCTGGCCGATCAGAAAATTCATGCTGTTCGCCTGCTGTTGCACGCGCAGAAAGTCCTGGGTCAGCGACAGGATGCCCAGGAGGGCGTTCATGGTATTATCTGGAAAGATCGTCGTATAGCCTATTCCAGCCAGCAGAAGCAGCCAGAGCACAACGACGACAATACGATTGAATGCGTTTATCACTTCTGGTTCCGGACCTGAATGGCATCCTCTGGCTTCCAGCTTTCCGCTCTCCCACAAACAAAGAACGGGCTCCTGAAAACCTTCTGTTGATTCCCGGCGTTGCAAGGTTTTTCCGTGCTTCGATTATACATCAGAGCGTATAGGGCCGCGAAGCAAAGGTATTAGCGTTTCCTTGTGCTCGCGCAACGGGCCGTCCACAATGCCAGCAGCAACCAGAGCAGGCTGCCTGCCAGGCTGAGGCTCAGACCGGTCTGCCAAGACTGCGGCCCGTACCAAAACACGACCTCGCTTTCGCCGGCCGGCACCGGCACGCCGCGAAACAATACATTGGTCGCCACTATCTCCACCGGTTCCCCGTTGACCGCGGCCTGCCAACCCGGATAGTAGGCATCCTTTAACATCAAGAAACTCGGCAGTTCGGAGCGAGCGCGGATGACGACCCGCTCGGGCGTGTATGAGACGATCGACGCCTCCCGGTCGCCTGCAGGCGTGCCGGCCTGGTCTGCAAGCCCCCAGCCAGCAATGGTTTCCATACCGGCCTCGACGACCGCCGAAGCTTGCGAATTCCCTTGCGCACTAATGGCGTGCAGCAATGCTACCGCCTCGTCCATCGATGACGCCGGCTCCACTGCCTCTACCAACTGGGCCCGTCCACTGCCTCCAAGCCGCTCGTAAATCTTAACGTCTCCGCTGTGTACGCGCTGAAACCGGCCGCGGTCACTGGGTAGCAGCGGCACAAACGTCTTCGTGCGTTCGTCGATCAGCGTCACCGCCTGTACCGCCAGCCCGGCGGAGGCTGACTCCACTGCCAGTGAAATCTCCAGCGCATCCAGGCGGACGGCTTCCGCTAAAGCAAAGACGGCCAGATACTCCTCCTGTCCGCTTTCTCCATCATGGAAGGCCACAGGGGCATCAGTGCCAGTGGCTGCCAGCGACGCGCTGCTGGCCACTCTGAATGCGCCTGCTTGGCTGCCCGTCAGCAAACGGCCTACCGTGCGCCGCTCGCCATTGATCAGTGCGATTACATCGGCCAATGGCAGGTCAGGGGTTCCCGCGTAGCCAGCGTCCGAAGTCACGAAACCGACCACAGCCACTGCGGTAGCCTCGAAACTGTAGGGCGCGTCAACTGTCAACCGCGGCCCGCCGCCAATCCCAGCTCCATCCGTGCCATCAGCCGGGCTATTCAAGCCATTTGCAACCAAAGATGCGCCAATCTGGCGGTCGAAGTAAATGTCGTCGAACCACACATCCCGGACTTTGTCGGTGATAACAAAGCGGACGTCCATCATGTCGAGGATTTGGGCCGGGGGAACTGTATGTAACTGCTCGCGTACACGGCCGTCCGGCACCAGCTCCGCCGGCGGAATCAGCAGCGATAGGAAGGCGTTGTAGCGTTGCAGAGGAAGCACGCCGCCGTCGAATCCGTCTACCGTCGGGATGCGCCAAAGCAGGGAGAGGTTCGGCGCCAGGATCTCCTGCGATTTGAGCGCAATGATGAACTCGGTGAAAGCAGCCTCGTTGAGCTGTGGGCGCGCCCCGCCGCGCAGGATGCGCCGCCAGTCCGGCATGTCCCCCGGGTCGAAGGTAATCTCGCTAATGCTCAGCAGCCGGCCCGCGACACCCGGGTGGAGTGCTCGTCGCGGCTCCGTCAGCAGATGCGCAGATGCACTCCTGACGTCGTAGACCGCCTGCGGCGCGGTCGGCTGTGTATGCGGCAGCGCACGCGCGGCCGCCAGCAGATCGAGCGCCAGCAGTGCAAGAAGCACGACGCCGGCAGCGCGCAACAACAGGCGCCTGACAGGTTTTTCACCACTGATCGCTGTCAACCTGCCCCTAACCCACTCCGCCCCCCCTCCTGCCAGCACAGCCATACCTAACGTGTAGAGCATCATCCAGCGAGCCGGTGTGCGAAACAGGTCAAAGCCGGGGATCAGGTGATAGAAGAGAAACGAAAATGGGTTCCAACGTCCTAGAGCCAGAAATAAACCCAGACCTGCGAAGAAAAGGCCGCACAGAGTGGCAGGAGGCCAGTGAGCAATGTTCCATGGCCGGTTGCCCACCGCTGCCCACTGGCTGCTGACCACTGCTATCAGAGCTAGCAGCAGCCCTAGTACGCCAATATGAGCGACAAATTCGGTATAGCCGAGCGTGGCAAAGACAACGCTCAGATCGCGCAGCCCGTAAGAGGGCAACAGCGTCCAGTGAAGCAGCAGCGGCCTGAGGCTGAAGCTGGTCACATCCACGTAGCTGAGGCCCCCGCCGCGCAACCCCAGTTGGCTGAGCTCCAGCGTGGGAAACAGTTGGGCGGCAGCCAGCAGAACACCCAGCAAAACGCCCAGCACATAAATGAAGAATGAGCCGGCGAGGAGGCGAAAACCGTACGAATAGGCCCGTAGGCTCGTCGCCAGCAACCATGCGCCCACACCAAAGAGATTGATATAGGTCGTCTGTGTGTGACCGGCCAGCAGCGTCAGCGCCGCGAATAAGGAGAACGGCAAGACCAGAGCCGCGTACTTCCAAGCGTGCGACGCGTAGAGCGAGGAGCGAGAAGTCTCACCCCGTTCCTCGCTACTTTCTGCTTCTTCCTCACATGACCACCGCCCTTCCAACGCCCATAGCAGCCAGGGCAACCAGGCCGCACCATTCATCTGATTGATATGCCCCAGCAATCCACCAAAAAAACCGCTCCCCGCCAAGACCAGTCCGGTACTGACCGCGGCCAGCCACCCCACTCCCCAGCGCCGCATCAGCGCGTAACCGCCCAGCGCCAGAATCCAGGCATGGATGGATCCGCTCCAATAGATCTGCCGCGTCACAGGCAGCCAGCTCAGCGGCCAGTGCAACGGATACAACGACGCGGCTTGCGGATTGGCAAGAAAAGGCGCGCCCATAAAAATGTAGGGGTTCCAGAGAGGAATGTCTCCAGCCCGCAGGGAAGCGGCTGCAAAGTCGCGGTAGGGATAGAAGTAGTGGAGGATGTCGCCGCTGGCCAGTACTCGATCCGTAAACAGAAGGCGATAGAAGAGCAACAGGACGAAAATGGCCAGGACTGTCGCGGCCGACAGCAGCGGTATGAAGCGGCGCATCGGAAAGCAGCGGCTAATGCTTAGTAACACCGCACTCGAGTAGCCACCGCAGTTCAGTCGCTGAAGCGATACTTGAGGAGCGTCGCAATTGCCGTGAATCCGTCCCGCCAGGTGAGTTTCTTACCTTCATGAAATTGGCGCCCGTTATAGCTGATGGGCGTCTCGAAGATGGAGTATCTGCGCTTGAGGATTTTGGCCGTCAGTTCGGCTTCAATTTCGAATCTCTGGCTGTGGAGGGTCATCCCTTCGATTACATCCCGCCGAAAACACTTATAGCAGGTCTCCATATCGGTCAATACCGTACCGTAGAGCAGATTGGTAAACCAGGTTACGCCCTTATTGCCGATAGTATGCGTGAGGCTCATCGCCGCGCGCGGCCCACCGAGAAAGCGGCTTCCATAAACGACATCGGTGCGCCCCTCCAGTATGGGGACGAGAAGCCTGTTATAGTCTCCGGGATTGTATTCCAGGTCGGCGTCCTGCACAACGAAGATCGCGCCGGTCGCCGCTTCAAAGCCCGTGCGTAGGGCCGCGCCCTTCCCGCCATTGCGTTCGTGATAAATGATACGCAAATCTTCCGACTCCTCCGCCTGCAACCGGGCCAAAATCTCCCGCGTGCCGTCGGTGGAGCCGTCATCTACAATAATGATTTCCTTTTCCAACTGGGCGGGGCTGCCGATCAATTCCGTGACGCCATCGGAGTTAACTGTAAGGTCTACCGCGCGCACGCGGCGAATGATCTCCTCCAGCGTGCCAATTTCGTTGTAGACCGGCATGATGATCGAGAGTCGCGCTTCAGGCGGCCCGTCATTTGAAGATTTCATAGTACGGCACTGGCTCGTGACCGGTAGACCAGAAAGCAATTTCGGCAGAAATGTCTGGCTATTCGCCGGCCTGATGGGCCAGTATGATTGCTTCTGCCACAGCCTTCATTGGCTTGCGGTTGTTCATACTCATCTTCTGAATGCGCCGGAAGGCCTCGGCTTCGTTCATGTTCTGCATTTGCATCAAAATGCCTTTGGCGCGCTCCACCGCTTTGCGAGTTTCCAGCGTCTCCTCAAGGTCGTCGATCTCCTTTTCTAGAGCTCGAAACTCGGTGAAGCGCGCCAGGGCCACCTCAATCGCGGGGGTCAGATCGCTTTCGCGAAACGGTTTGACCAAATAACTCGCTACGCCGGCCTCCTGTGCGCGCTGCACCAATTCCTGCTGGCTGTACGCGCTTAACAGCAACACCGGGGCCAGGCGCTCCTGTGTCAGGATGCGGGCAGCCTCAATGCCATCCATGTCGGGCATCTTGATGTCCATGATCACGATGTCTGGACGAAGTTCCCAGGTGAGGTTGATTGCGCTTTGGCCGTCGCCCGCTTCACCCATCACCAGGTAGCCCAGGTTCGTGAGCATCTCCCGCAAGTCCATGCGAATGAGGGATTCATCATCGGCAATTATTATGCGCGTTCGCTCCACAGTCTGACCCTTTCTACTCTAGATTAACCCTTTCCCCTGTCGCAAAAATGCCCTGGATCCAGCGTCGAAGCCAGAAATGAAGCGAGTGCCCGGTGGTTCGTTGTCAGCAATGGGGTTTCTGACTGCCGTTAGCCTCTCACCTACCACTCCTGTTACCCTGCGACAGTTTCAACGTTGATCGAACGTTTGGGAAAAGTAATTATGGCGCGAGTGCCGCCGTGAGCGCCTTCGGCAGCGCCATTATCGGTGCCTGCCACCCGCTCAAACTGCAGTTCGCCCTTCAGATCATCTGTGACGAGCGTATGCACGATCTGCAGTCCGAGGCTGTGGCTTTGGTCCGGGTCAAAGTCGGAGGGTAGCCCCAACCCGTTGTCCAACAGGGTGATGCGCACTTCATCCCCCATGTCTTCCAGCACGATCCGAATTTCTCCATTATGTCGGTCACGCAGTCCATGTTCCATTGCGTTCATCAATAGCTCGTTGACAACGAGCGCGGAGGCTGTTGCCTGGCTGGCAGGCAGCCGGATGTTGGGCCCTTCCATTGCGATCTTTATCTGCTGCCCAGGATTTACCGAAACCTGTTGGGCCTGTCCCAGGATGCGCTGACATATGTCGCGGATGTTGATCGGCCGGTGTTCATCCTGACTCAAATATTCGTGAATCACCGACATGCTCAGAATGCGGTTGACAGCGTCTGTCAATTGCCTCTTAGTTTCCCCGCTCTCGCTCCGCCGGCCCTGTATGCGCAAAATGGCCGCAATGGTCTGCAAATTGTTCTTGACCCGGTGATGCACCTCCTGGATCATCGCCGACTTGACGTTAAGTTCGCGCTCGCGCTGCACCGTTTCCGTTGCATTGTGCACAATCACCAATACCCCATTCACCTGGGGCTCCGCCTCCGTCGGCATCGGTTTCGACCAAGGCAGCTGGCGGCCTATGCGCCGCCGCATCAGATAGAAGCTGCCCCGTGGCGCGCGCAGGGGAATCGCCGTGCGTACCCAGACGCGACCGTCTTCGTGCTCATAGCGCGACTGCACGCAACAGTTCGCCTGCATCGCCTGACTAACCACTTCGTCGTCCTGATCCTCCAGATCGGTGATTGGCCTTCCCCGCATGTCCGCCACGAGACCAATTGAGCGAAACAAATTCATGGCAATGCCGCTCATATAGCTGATGCAAAACTGTCCATCCACCAGGTAAATACCGTCAAGACTGCCAAATCCCTCCGAAATCTCAGCCGTTTCGATTTCACCCTGCACTGCCATTCTTTGCAGCCAGCGCACGGCTTGGCGAAATGGCCGATCCCGGCGCCGAAGCCGCTCGTACTCGATCATATTCGTCTCGATTAGCAGGGCCGCAATCGCCTGATTGATCGCGTTGTGGACGGTGTATACCTGCTGGATTACCGGAGCGCCGCTGCTGGTCCGTTCGGGCGGAATTCTCTGCTCTGCCATTCTGTTTCTGCGGTCTTCCATCAGGGCGCGATGAACCGTTGGCTGGGCAATCAGCGTGTAAGTGCGTCCGGTCATGTCGTCTCGGTAAATCGATGATAGCGAATGGGGGGCTGCGTGCCGGGCGACCAGGATTTGACCCACCGAAGAGCGCTGTATCGCAGGTGACTCGATAACCTCAATCGGCGAGGTAGGGCTCTCCAACGGATCCATCAGACAGCAGAGCATCACATCGGACCGACTAACATCGGCCGTGACGGCCAGTCCTGCTTCAATCCGATAAAGTAGCGCAATATCGCGCTCGGTCAATGAGGAACAATTGTTGACCCGGCTATCCATATCTGTCTGTGGGCATCATTGCGCCCTTCAAATCGGCGTCTTTGCCGCTCCCCCTCTTTGGGAATCGCTGCGAGAAAAAAAACGCCGTCGTAGAAAGACTCCGTTCCCGACGGCTCGCTACACAGCGTACGTTAATCGGCAGGGCAGTCACACCACCGGTGTCTTAGCAGTTTTGTGACGGCTCGACCAATCTGGATTCTGGTCGGGGAGAGAGGATTTGAACCTCCGACCTCTTCGTCCCGAACGAAGCGCGCTACCGAGCTGCGCTACTCCCCGAAATTGTACAAAAGTATAACGCATATTGAAAAGAATGCCCAAATCCAATTATCGATAGTTGTAAATGGGCAAGACCTACCGGCATATGCGTATGCAAGACGCATAGGATCCGTCGGCACAAATATGCTCATCAAGCCACCAGATGAAGCCCAGTTCCCACTGGCCCCTTAGCGCAACCAAGCTAGTCTGGTCAGCTTCGCCATCCACAATATGTTTGACGGCACACATCATCAGGTCAGGCTGAGTCTTTCCACGACTATCTCGGATAGCTTCCTTCTGGAGCCCTCAATGACGGCAGCAAGCCTGCACTCGGCATCCTTGGCAAAAGCCGGGCGCAGTTCCACCCCCTATCGGCGTGACCAAGTTGTACGCCGAGCGTTTGCAGTGCTACTTCGCGCACTTCCTTTCTGAATAACTCGATAGACAAGCTGGCAACCTTGGCAGTCGCAACGCTTCTGCTTGATACGCCCCCGCGGCGCTAAGCATCGGCCGGCAGTTGCAGTTCGGCCAGCAACGCCTCGGCCTCCCGGCGCTTGTCCGCGTTCTCGTTGCGGGCAATGATACGCTGGAGCGTAGAGATTGCGCGCGTATCCCCTTCTTTTGCCATCTCTATCGCCATCTCGTCGCGCTTGTCGTGGTAGCTGTTATCGTATTCGCTTACCTCGAGGTCCCATTTGCGCCAGTAGTATTTCAGGTCCAGGTCTGGCCAATCCTCGTATACCTCGTCCCACGTGCTGGGTTGGCTGTGCGGTTGCAAGCTGCCGGGCGCAATCGGTTCGCTCGCCTTCTGGTAGCGGGCATCCATCGACATCCGTAGCCGGTCCGAGCTGTTGGGCATCCCCTTGTGGACAGTCAAGCTATGAAAAATGAGCACGTCCCCCATTTGGAACGGGCTGTAGGCCCAAGTGCCGTCGAGCGGGTCGATCACCTCCAGCCCCCCTGCCCCCATCGCTGGTTGGAAGTCGTAGACACCGCGCTGATGTGACCCGGCCGCTATCTGCAGCCCACCCAATTCGGTGGGCAATTCGCCCAACGGGACCCACGCCGTATACGTATCCGCAGTACCCTGAATCGGGATAAAGTCCTGGTGTGGCGGCGTAGTAAAGGCTTCACGCTGGGGGAAGATCGTGCGCCCAATAATGCGGGGATGGGGCAGTACCGCCTCGCCCAACATGCGTTCAAACAGGCCGATCAGGTTTGGGTGATGCTGGATGGCGTGGAATTCGGGCAGCTTGTACATGGCGTGATACTTCCGCATGTATTCCGGCTCCGGTTCGACGCAAAAACCGTTCAGGTCGGCCATTGCGTCTGCAAGTGACGTGTCAGGCTGGACCCAACCGGCCGCACGTGCAATCTCCAGAATTTGCATGCGCAGGTCATCGACAACCGCGCCAGGGAGCAGCCCGCGTATGAACAGATAGCCGTCCCGGTCCATGCGTCGATGCAGTTCATCCCCATCGTTCAGAACATCGGTCGAATCAAGAAAAGGTTGCATGAAGTTCTCTCCCTTAGTGCCCGGTTCGAGCCGGGCGCACTAAACTGTGTTCTCCCTCTTGAGCGGCTGATCTGCCCTTTCACCGCCAGGAGTCAAACGGGTTGTGCGGGTCGGCCAACGGCAGCGCCACGCGCGCGCCGGCGATGTGGGAGGCGTGCGCGGCCATGGCCCATTCGAGATGGCGGCGGGCCGTACGCCCATCCAGTAGCGGGAACGCCGGTTCACGCCCGTCGAGCATGTCGAGCATCGAGCGCGCCATTCGATGGTGGGCGTTTACCCACTTATAGTCGTCCGGCGGCGGTTCGGCCGCAATAACCTGCCAGCGGTCATCGTTGAAGAGGCCGGGGCTGACGAGCGGGTGGTAATAGATGTCCGGCTGATTGCTCATCGGCCCAGGCAGTGAGAGCGTGCCCTTGGTACCATGGATGTCAATCCGGTATGGTCGCTCCTTGTGGTCGCCTTCGTAGGATTCAAAGTCGGCCGCGAAACCATCGTTGAACACATAATAGGCGCGTATCCCGTTGCCCGCGACCAATCCCATCCCTTCAGAGCCCTGCATGAGATCCTGCGGCGTGGCGTCGCGGCCATCCTGAGATATGTGGGCGTGACACCAGAGCGGCTGGCCCCAGACCTGCCACAAAAAGTCGAAAAAGTGGGGATAGAGGTCGAGGAAAAGCTGGTTACCCCCTTCATGGCCGTTCATGCCATGGATGCGGGCGAGGCGGGGTTCGCCAATCTTACCGCCCTTGATGAGGGGAATGGCGACATGCTGGATGGGGGGATGGCCGCGCCAGGGGCAAGCGACGATGAGCAGCTTCCCGTTCCGTTCGCAGGCCGCAACCATCTCATCGACTTGCGCGGGCGAGGCTGCCACCGGCTTCTCGATGTAGATATGGGTTTCAGCCTCCGCCGCCGCCATGGCCAATTCATAGTGATCCCCGATCTCTCGCGTGGCGATGACGGTTATGTCGGGACGCTCTGCCGCCAACATCTGCCGGTAGTCGGCATATCCCTTGGCGGCGCCGGTGCGTTCGATAGCTTGCTGGCGGCCTGCGTCATCCGGGTCGGCGAGAGCAACGATAGAGGCGCCCTCCACGCCGACAAATGCCTCGTCGACATAGTGCCCGTAATTGCCCCGGCCGGTATGTCCGATAATAGCTACCCTATAGGTCATGGTTCCTCCGCTGGAGTGGTTTCATGCATCCCTGCTCTCTAGGGATGCAATGAGACTGTGGGCAAATAGGAACAAAGTCAAAGTATGCTGCTGGTTCGAATACTTCAGCATCGGGGCTGTGTCATAGACAGAGGCGGATTGCATAAGCCACCGCGCGCTTCCAGGCTTTCCGTCTCTCTGAGATTCTGCAACGTTATCCCGTACTCCCCTCGTCCTTCAACTGTTGTGGCCTTACATACACTGGCGTTCCAACACGCCGAATGTGCGCAATCATGTCGGGGTCACTGATGTCGCGAAATATCGAAAGGTCGATCATGTATGGCAGGAGCAAGTCATCTAGTTCAACAGCGATTCTGTTGCGCACGCTCAGCGTCAAATCGCCGCCGCCGCAGAGGGTCAGATCAATGTCGGAACCATTCCAATAATTGCCCTTGGCGCGCGAGCCGTACAGCACCGCTTTTTCCACCTCTGGATACTTGACGAAGACGCCGCATATCTTCTCTATTACGGACTCGGACAAACCACTTTTCGAGCGAGGTCGAGGAGAAGTGGTCATGACGCCTCCTCCAGTCGCAGAGATGTCAGTCTGACCTGCAATGCCTGAAATTCCGCAAAGTATGATTCGAGAATCGCAGCAACGATTTGGGCGGCAGTCGTCTCATTGTAGGTATGAGTCGTCAGGTTTCTGCTCTGGATCATATCCATCCAAGTGTCGCCGTTCTCGATCAATCTCGCCCTGAATGCTGCACGGGTCGAGTCTCTCGATCCGTACAATTCACGCACTCCGCGCGCTTCAAGAAAGTCCTTCAGTGTCTTCCACGCCAATTCATGCGTGTATTCAAAGCCCTGTATCAACCCTTGGGCTTCCAACCGCGACAGTCGTCGCCGCCCCGCTAGTTCGACAGCTTCCTTCAATTGGGAGAACGCCTTGTCAAACTGATTGGCTCTTTGAATCCAGCGGATGTCCTGACTGCTCATGGAGAGTCCCCATAAAACTTGCTATTCAGTACTTCTTCTTCATGGCCTGCGACATAAACCCTACAGGCAACCTCATAGCGTAAGCCTTTGCTTCCTTCAGAGCCGTCCTCCTCTGGCAGTTGCGCACGAATTTCAAAATGCTCTCGAAACGCTGTGTCCCCCCCAACCACCTCATCCAAATCAGAATCGTCTTCTAAGTTTGAAGCCGCTGCATCAAGGCCCGACTATCTTCCATCAACAGAACTGCTGCCGTTCCGTACCACTTCTCTCCGAAATGCCATTTCGGTATGACATTGGGCTTAAAAGTTATCTTGCCAAATTTTGTTCACTTATCGATTTTCCCGTCAGCCAACATCTACAGTTCTGTCAGTTCCGGAACGTATTTGTCCTCATATTTCTCGATCAGGACGCCAATAACCTCCATCAAGGAGGCCGGGGGGTGATTTTCGTTCTCGCCCACCACATCGATCAGAACGTCCACCGCAGCCGCGAGCATCCGCACTCCACCACTGGTACATCTGTCAGTCATGGCAACCTCCAAATCAAGAAAATCCCAACGCAGTCAAGGATACAGCAAGGGCAAACTGTCATGCCTTCTTCCCCCGTCCTGCACAGTATACCGCACATTCATTCTGATTCAGCATCCGCCCTCCAGATACCCGGCAAACGTCACAGGCAGGCCCCAAGCGCTAACCATGCGATCTCCATACGTAGCACATACGCGATGGTAACGAAACAGCCTTTCTGTGCTGGCAGAATGACCTAACTGGGTTTACAACACTACCCCAATCTGGTAAACTGTATTACTGTTTCACTGTTTCACTGTAGCGGTTTAGAAAACATATGCACGTCAGCGGTTTAGCGGAGAAAGAAATGAAGATGGAAACTCCCAAACAACCGGAGGCCCGCAAAGACGTTTACCGGCGGCTTATCGGCTATCTGCGTCCCTATTGGAAGCAGGCGGCCTTTGCCTATGTCTCGGTACTCTTTGCTTCTCTGCTCAATCTGTACATCCCCCAGATACTGAAGGACGCCATCGACCAGGGCATCGGCGGACAGCGCGCCTCCGCGCTCTTTGCCGCCGCCGGGTGGATTCTCGGCATTGCGGTAGTGCGCGGCGTCGCCGCATACGGTCAGCGCTATTACGGTGAGTGGCTGACCCATCGCGTCGCCTATGACCTGCGCAACCATTTCTACAACGCAACACAGCGGCTTCCCTTTGCCTTTCACGACCGCTCGCAGACCGGCGATATGATGAGCCGGGCTACGAGCGATATCACCGAGACCGAGCGCTTCGCCGGCATGGGATTGATGGATCTGTTGTCGACGTTGTTGCTGCTCGGGGGCGTGATTGTCGCACTGGTGCTGGAGAGTTTCAGCCTCTCGCTGTTCGCTCTGATTCCGCTGGCCCTGCTGCTGGCGCTGACGCTGCGCTTCGGCATGGTGATCCGGCCGCGCTTCAAGCGCGTTCAGGAGCAGATGGGCCAGCTTTCCTCCACCATGCAAGAGAGCATGACCGGCATCCAGGTGGTGAAGGCGTTTGCGCGTGAGGCCGACGAGTTGCGAAAGTTTAACGCGGCCAACGAAGACTGGTTCACCAAGCGTTTCGGCATTATCAAGATCTGGGCGAACAACTGGCCCACGTTCACGTTCATCCTCATGATCAGCATCTTTCTCCTCCTGCTGGTTGGGGGCCCGCTGGCTATCGAGGGCACGGTCACGATCGGGTCGCTCTTTGCGATGGTGGCCTATGTGATGATGCTCAATGGCCCGGTGCAGCGGCTGGGTTTCCTGGTCAACATGGCTGCCACTTCCGGGGCCAGCGCCACACGCGTGTTTGAGATTATCGACACGCCCACCGAGGTGGAGGAACAGGAAAACGCCGTCGTTCTGCAAGAGGCGCAAGGCGCGGTCACCTTTGAGC
This sequence comes from Caldilineaceae bacterium bin5, assembly GCA_002238445.1. Taxonomy (GTDB): domain Bacteria; phylum Chloroflexota; class Anaerolineae; order Caldilineales; family Caldilineaceae; genus Bin5. Next base: position 34,098 of record MPML01000009.1, on the reverse strand, counting down.
AAGTCAGTTTTGGATATGAGGGCGGGCCGCGGGCGCTCGACGACATTAACTTTGCGGTGGAGCCGGGTCAGACTGTCGCGCTGATCGGCCCGACAGGAAGTGGCAAATCAACCATCACCAATCTCATCCCCCGCTTCTATGACCCATTCAGCGGCATCGTTCGCATCGACGGCCATGACGTGCGCAGCCTGACGTTTGACAGTTTGCGCCAACAAATCGGAATCGTCCTGCAGGACCCATTCCTGTTCGGGGTGACGATCGCCGAGAATATCGCCTATGGTAGGCCGGCCGCTACGCCAGACGCAATTGTCGAAGCGGCCAAAGCGGCTTGTGCGCACGATTTCATTATGGATTTTCCCGCCGGATACGAGACCGTGGTTGGCGAGCGGGGCGTAACCCTGAGCGGCGGACAGAAGCAGCGGGTAGCGATCGCACGCGCCCTGCTCTACGCGCCCCGCATCCTGATCCTGGACGACTCCACCAGCAGCGTGGACACAGAGACGGAGCATCTGATCCAGCAGGCACTTAACGTGCTGATGGAAGGACGCACAACTTTTATTATCGCCCAGCGTCTGCTCACCCTTAAGAATGCGGACCAGATCTTCGTGCTGGATGGTGGCCGCATCGTCGAAAGGGGGCGTCACGACGAGTTGTTGGCCGCAAGAGGGCACTACCGCCATATCTACGATCTGCAACTGCGCGATCAAGAAGAATTCGCAGCGTTGGAAGAGCAGCTGCGTGAGCCCGCCGAAGCGGTGGCGAATAGCGCGGTTGAGTCTGTTGAGTCTCCAGTCAGTCCTCTTTCTATCGTCGGCGCCGTGGATGAAGGGAAAAACTAAGATGAGCAACTCGAATGGCAGTGGCGGAGCTGCTCACTCGTACACGGGAAATGGGCAGTACTCCTCCCCGCAAAGGGAGACAGACATGGTGACTGAGAAACTTCCCCGCCAGCGTGATGCGTTCGGCCGCGACCAGGTGCCCCGATCCGGCCCGGACAGTAGTCTGTCGGCGGGGGAGCAGGAAAGGCTGCGCCGGGAGCGTAAGATACAGGACCTGTTGCCGGAAGAAGAGGAGGCGCAGGAGAAGACCTATGACGGCCGCCTGGTCAAACGTTTAATGGTGTATGTGGCCGTCTACAAGCGGGAGTTCGTTATCTCTCTCCTCTTGATTATCGTAACTTCTGTAATGAGCGTGGCAACGCCATGGATGATCCAGCGGGCGATTGACGACGGTATCCGCGCCGGCAATGTAGGAACTCTGCGCTTTTGGGCCTTCCTCTTTCTGGGCGCGATCTCGCTGGAGTGGATTACGAACCGCGCCCGCCTCACGGTGATGGCCTATGCCGGCACACGAATCGTGACCGACGTGCGCAGCCAACTCTTCGGCCATCTGCACACGCTGTCGCTGAGCTTCTTCAACGACTATAGTGTGGGCCGCCTCATGAGCCGGCTCATCAGCGATGTCAGCGTGCTCCAGGATTTTGTGACCTGGTCGATCACAGGGCTGGCCCGCTCGGTATTCGTTCTGATTGGGATTGTCGTGGCAATGTTGTTCCTGAACTGGCAGCTGGCGCTGGTGACGTTTGCGATGCTGCCGTTTATGGTCGCGTTGACCAGCTACTTCCGTCGCTATGTGCGCCAAGCCTATCGCGCCGCGCGGCAGCGCCTGTCGCTGATCAATGGTTTTCTCAACGAGTCGATCACCGGCATCCGTGTAACGAAAAGTTTCTCGCGCGAGCAGGCCAACTCGAGCCACTTCGAAGATCTCAACCGCTCCTATTTTGACGCCAATGTGCGCACTACCCAGTTGGCTGCCTTCTTCTTCCCCGGCGTCGATTTTATCGGCTCGCTCGCGACCGCGCTGGTGGTCGGGCTCGGCGGATGGCTGATCCTGGGCGACCAGCTGACCGCAGGCGTACTCGCCGCTTTCGTGATCTGGGTGGAGCGTTTCTTCGATCCGATTCGCGAGCTTTCTCGACGCTACTATACCTTTCAAGCCGCAATGGCCGCCAGCGAGCGCCTCTTCGCCCTGCTCGACACCGAGCCGGACCTGCAGGACGCGCCCCAGGCCTTTCCGCTGCCGCCGATTACCGGCCGCGTGGACTTGGAGCATGTTCACTTTAACTATAAGGTCGACGAGCCTGTCCTGCGCGGCGTAACAATCAACGCCGAGCCAGGCGAGCGTATCGCCCTGGTTGGCGAGACCGGCGCCGGCAAGAGCACTGTGATTCGCCTTGTCGCCCGTTTCTTTGATGTGACAGGCGGAGCGGTGCTCATCGACGGCCACGATGTGCGAGACGTCACGCAGGCCAGTCTGCGCGCGCAGATTGGCATTGTGCTGCAGGACAGCTTTCTCTTCGATGGTACCATCCGTGAAAATATCCGCTACGGCCGGTTGGATGCGACCGACGCCGAGGTAGAGGCTGCAACGGTTGCAGTCGGCGCCGATGAGTTTATCCGCAAGCTGCAGAACGGCTATGACACGGAAGTGGGGGAAAATGGCGTGAATCTGAGCGTTGGCCAGCGCCAGATCGTCTCCTTCGCACGCGCCTTGTTGGCCGATCCTCGCATTCTCATTTTGGACGAGGCCACCAGTTCCATCGACACAAACACGGAACGGCAGATTCAGGCCGGGCTCGAACGACTGCTCAAGGGGCGCACCAGCTTTGTCATTGCTCACCGGCTCAACACGATAGTCAATTCCGACAAAATTGTTGTGCTGGATCAGGGACGCGTGCTGGAGGAAGGCAGCCACGAAGAACTGCTGGCCCAAAGAGGCCGCTACCACAAGTTGTACACGATGCAGTGGGCGGTGGAAAGCGACCCGTTGGCCAAAAATTACGTTTTGAACTGACGACACCAGGACGAGGAGTGAGAAACGCTCGGTACCTCACTCCTCGTTCTTAACCTCTAACTCTCCTCTATCTCGACCCGCTCCATCACATCTCCTTGCTGAATCGCATCGACGACATCCTGGCCGCTGCTCACTTTGCCGAAGACGGAATGTTTGTTGTCGAGCCAATTGGTGGCCACATGCGTGATGAAGAACTGGCTGCCGTTGGTATTGGGCCCGGCGTTAGCCATGCTGAGTACACCGGGGCCGTCATGCACCAGGTCAGGATGAAACTCATCGTTGAATCGGTAGCCGGGGCCGCCCCGTCCGCTGCCTGTGGGGTCGCCGCTCTGGACCATGAAATCGGCGATCACGCGGTGAAAGCTGATACCGTCGTAGAAGCCGTCGCGGGCCAGCGCCACAAAATTGTTTACCGTGTTCGGCACTTTGTCGGCATAGAGGTCGACGACGATATTGCCGCGGTTGGTCTGAATCGTGGCTGTATAGGTCTTTGAATCATCGATCTGCATGGCCGGAGGAGATGTATACTGCGTCACAAGAAAATCCTTTCGGTGTTGGAATGAGTAAGATGGCTCTTCCTCCCCTTCCGAGGCAAATATCGCTTTAAAGTGGACAGAGCTTCTGCCACAGCAGCGACACGGGGATGCGAGCCGGACTCTGCCTGCATTATAGTGCTCTTTTCGAGATGGAACCCAATCGGCGTATGCGACGCGTCAGCTGGAATTCCCCGTCCACGCCCCGGAATCCAGTCAAATCAGCTGTGCCGCACGCACCGGCAAACGCGAAAATGACGCCCCAGGCTGTATGCCAACGCTTCCCCCCATCCGTTACAGATGTGCTATACTGCATGTCAAAGTCTGACGGGCTTTATCTTCTCGAATGGTCGTGCAGGTCAGGGTAGACGCCCCAGAGAGGAAACACGGGCCAAATCGATGACAACGCAACCGATGGAAACAGCAACCAGACTCTTCACCGGCTCCGAACTGCTGGCAATGGGTGACATTGGACCCTGTGAACTCATTGACGGAGTTATTGTTAGAATGAGCCCAACCGGCGGAGTACACGGTTTGCTCGAATCAAGGCTTGACCGCCGCTTAGGGACATTTGTCGAAGACTCGAAAGCAGGCTGGTGCCTGGTTGGAGAAATCGGTGTGTATATCCGCCGCGATCCGGATCGAATACGCGGCGCTGATCTTGCCTTCTGGTCAATGGCTAAACTGCCAGATGGCCCTCCTCCCGGCTTTATCGAGGTTGCTCCCGACCTGGTTGTAGAGATCCTGTCCCCCACCGACCGCTGGGCAGAGATGCGTCAGAAGCTAGATGACTACTTCTCGATTGGCGTTGGCACACTCTGGATCGTCGATCCCCAGGAGGAGACCGTCTTCGTCTATAGTTCGGCTTCGCAGCGCACCGCCCTGCGAACTGGCGACACGCTCATCGGCACAGGCCCGCTCAACGGTTTCGCACTTTCCGTCGCCGAGCTTTTCGCATTCTGATTTCCCACTAACCTGCCAAACCTTTCAGTCCGGCCGCGCAGCAAATCTCCTATGCTCCACGCCTTGACCAACATCACAGTTCTCGACCTTTCGCGCGTCCTGGCCGGCCCGTATGCCACCATGACGCTGGGCGACTACGGCGCTGAAGTAATTAAGATCGAGCAGCCGGGCCGGGGGGATGACTCCCGCCATTGGGGCCCACCCTTCACCGATGGCGGACAGAGCGCATATTTCTTGTGCGCCAACCGTAACAAGCGCAGCCTTACCCTGAACTTGAAGTCAGAGGCCGGCCAGACCATCTTCCGGCGGCTGGCAGTGCAGGCAGATGTGGTGGTGGAAAACTTCAAGGCGGGTGGAATGGAGCGAATGGGGCTGGGCTACGAAAGCCTGCGAACCGACAATCCCGGCCTGATCTACTGCGCCATCACCGGCTATGGCCAGACCGGCCCCGACCGCGCCCTCCCCGGCTACGACACCGTAATCCAGGCACAGGGCGGTATTATGAGCATCACCGGGCCAACGAGCGAGGGCACCGATGGCGAGCCGTACAAAGTGGGCGTGGCTATCGTTGACGTCACCGCCGGCCTGCAGGCCGCGGTCGCGATTCTGACAGCCATGCAACATCGAGACAGGACGGGTGAGGGCCAGTACATCGACATCTCCCTCTTTGATACACAGTTGAGCTGGCTTGCGAACGTCGCCAGTGGCTTTCTACTGTCCGGCGACCCGCCCCGCCGCTACGGCAACGCCCATGGCACCGTGGTGCCCTATCAAACCTTCGCCACCGCCGACGGACATCTGATGCTGGCGGTGGGCAACGACCGTCAGTTTGCTTCACTGGCAGAGGTGGTTGGCGAGCCGTCCTGGTCGGAAGACGAGCGGTTTGACACAAATCCGGCCCGTGTCCAGTTCCGAGACCTGCTCATCCCGGCACTGGCCGCTCATTTCCGCACATGCGCCACCGATGAGTGGATCCAACGGCTGCGCGCAGCAGGCGTACCCTGCGGCCCGGTCAACGACATTCCAACCGCGTTGGAGTCGCCCCAAGCCGAGCACCGGCAGATGGTGCAATCCGTCACCGACGGTAACGGAGACAGGATCCCGCTGGTCGGTCCCGTGCCCAAACTGGACAAGACGCCGGCGGACATTTTCCGGCCGCCGCCGCTGCTGGGTGAACATACGAATGAGTTGCTGCAGGAAAAACTGGCTCTGTCAGCACAAGAGATTGATGCGTTGCGCGAAAGCGGCGTAGTCTGACCTGTGGGTACGGGGCCCGCCGGATGTAAAGGGTACCGCTTTGTCACGCAAGCGCGCCTGGGCTATACTATCGTGACGGCTCTGATCGATCCCCCCGTTGGCCATCTACTGACCTAAACTTGCGCGGAAGGGTTCTGCCATGCCTACCAATCTGGAATTTCGCGGCCGCTGGCTGAATATCTACGGAAATCTGATTTTGATAGCAATCCTTTCAGGGATTACTGCCTTGATTTATGTGCCCTGGGGATATGCCCGCTGGCAACGAATTATCACCGAAAACACATACTTTGAGGACGAACAGTTGGAGTTCGATGGCTCCGGCGCGGACGTGTTTGTACAGTTTATTGTCATTGGATTCTATACCCTGATCACCCTGGGGCTGTACATCATTCTCGGCTTTTCGGCAACGAGGATGCTGCGCTGGCAATATGCGCACACACTCATGCCCAATGGCCAGCGCATGGACTACGAAGGCAAGACGCTTGACATCTTCTGGGAATGGTTCCTGCTCATTCTCTTTACGCCGCTGACTTTGGGAATCTACTACTATTGGGGCCGCAACCGACTGCGCCGCCGGATTCTGACCCACGTGTCACTGAACGATCAGCCTGTGCAGATTGGTAGCACCGCAGGGGAATATTTCCTGTCCGTTGTGAGCAACTGGGTGATGACAATTGTCGCATTGGTACTCTACGCAGTGATTGGCTTCTTTTTGCGTAGCCAGGTGCTCGCGACCGGCCCCCTGACAGCGCCATTCGGAAGCAACGGCGCCGATTTTTCCGTGATGGAATGGGTCAATCTCCTGCTGATCGTCGTTTTCCTCGGCGTTTATGCCTTACTGGGCTTGGCTCTGCTGGGCCTGGCCACCGTCCGACTGCGCAGGTGGGAAGTTAATCGGACGCTCTTTCCGACCCCCGTGCGTTCGCGGTCGCCAATGCCGGCAATTTCGACGCCGGTCAGCGCGCTTGCTGGCGCCCCTCCACTCGATTCCGATGCCACCGACAGCGTTGCCCAAGAGAGCGAAACGTTCTACACAGAAGAGGAACAGCCCCCAACAGCCGACATTGGCTATCAGGCTGACACGCAGTTGCGTCCTCTGCCAAGCGCACAGGCCGATGACCAGGACGAATACTATGACTTCGCCGAATTTTCTACGCACGCTGGCCAGGAACCGGAGATGAACAGCGGTGACGAGCGTACCGACTGGAGCAGTGAGCAGTGGGCGCGTCCCCAGGTTACCGCCCCCTTGACAGATGACGAGGAAGGGGAAGAGGCGGAGCGTCGGCAGAGCCAGGACGCAGACGATGGCACCTCAAACGCACCCACCTAGAGATTTCGTACGCTATAACACTGAATAACGGTTAGGTAACTTGAGCTGTGTGAAGGCGAGGGAGACGCACGGGCCAGTCTTCTCGCACCGGCGTAAATGCTGTCGCGTCCGCTCCGGCAGCGACGGAGTGTTCTCTCAAACGAGCCTGATGACCGGCGAGTTCTCTTCGGCCGGCAGGACCTTCCCGATCTCCCAAAAGGGCTGATCTTCCCCTTCGCAAACCTCGCGGAAACTACTGAGACCCGACTCCGGTACCGCCAGCAGAAGTCCTCCGCTTGTTTCCGCCTCCCAAAGGAGCGTTTTGTGCGCCGCCGTCACCTTGGCGTCCGCGGTGACATGTCCGCCAAAGTGCTCCGGATTGCGGACGCTTCCTCGAGTCAGATAGCCGGCCTCAATATAGTCGAAGACCCCCGGCAGCGACGGCACGCGCGCCGCCTCGATCTGAAGCTGGATCGGCGCATCCGCGGCAGACGCCGTCGCCAGCTCAACCGCATGGCCCAACAAGCCGTAACCGGTAATATCGGTTCCGCTGCCCACGCCCGCGGCGCGGCCAGCCCGGGCTGCAGCACGGTTCAGACGCGTCATCGAACTGATGGCGGATTCAAGGTGGGACGGCTCGATGTCCGGTTTGCCCATGGCGTGCCGTGTTTTGCGCGCGGGCGGGCTCTCGCCCGGCCCTGTCAGCTTGGCGGCAGTCGTAATCACTCCGGTGCCGAGTGGCTTGGTCAAAACCAGGCTATCGCCCACCGCTGCGCTGCCTTTGCGGAACAGCGACCCTGGCGCGGCAATGCCGGTGACGCTCAAGCCATAGAATGGCTCGGGATTGGTCACTGTGTGACCTCCGGCAATGGCCGCATCGGCCTCCTGCACTTTGGCGGCGCCGCCCGCCAGGATTTCGCCGATGACCTCGGTTTCTAAATCCTCGGGAAATCCGGCGATGTTGAGACAGACGTGTACCTCGCCGCCCATCGCATAGACGTCGCTCATCGAGTTGGCCGCGGCGATCGCCCCATACAGCCAGGGGTCATCAACAATCGGCGTAAAGAAGTCGGTCGTCTGAATGAGAACGCGCTCTTCATCCAGACGATAGACTGCCGCATCGTCCGGTTTGCCCAGGCCAATCAGAACATCCGGGTATTCAGTTTGCGGAAAGACCGCAGCCATCTGCCGCACGACCTGCGACAACGCCCCTGGAGGGAGCTTCGAGGCTCAACCCGCGCAGGCGACGCGGGCGGTCAAAGGTATGGTTGCCACTGTCATATCAAAGTGTCTCCGGTGATTTCTAACTTGCGGCACAATTTTAACACAGGCCGCAGCAGATCCGCGCACCACCGTAGCCAAGTCTGGCAACTGTACAAAATGTGCGTCCCGATTGGAAGAAATCGTAACTACTCAGCCGCAACTGATTCGCAACCCTGAAAGAGGCGAGCAAAGGTGTTCTTTCTCCCCTCACTGTTGTATTTTGGGCGGTCGGGCCTTCGGCCCTCCCTTGTGCAGGGGCTGCGCCCCCGCAACGCCCCCCTACAAAAACATGCCTCACCGACCGTGTGCATTCTTAGCAACGGGTCGGCCGGCGAGCATGGCGGCGGCTGTACACCAGTTGCGTCACCAAGAGCCTGAATAGTTCCAAGGATGACTGGCTGGTCAACTACTGTGGCTTAGTAGTTACAAGAAATCTCTGTTAAGGCACCTAATCCGGTCAAATCATCCAGCGAAAAAGAGGAAAGATTATGCAAAGTGTATAGTGAAACGCGGCAAGAACTGGAGTATATTTGTTTCAAGCGGTTGAAGCGGGTGCCGTGTGGGGTCGGCATCGCAATGGCTTCCGCCGTGACCATTCTCCTTCCTTCCTCCTTAAGGGGCCCCGACAGAGCATGTTGTCGGGGTTCCTCCCCCCTCTCCGGCTACCAACCAGGATAGCTCTACCCAGAAGCAAATGATTCGCAACGCTTAACGCGGCGCGCAAGACTGTCTTTTTCCCTCATCCCTGTCATCTGGGCGGTCGGGCCTTCGGCCCTCCCTTGTGCAGGGGCTGCGCCCCCGCTACGCCCCCCTCTGTCTACCCACCGTACTGGTTCTTCCCCACCTTCGTGGCTTGCCGACAGTGCGGCTCAAGCAACCTGGCGGCTGCCAACCGAATACGCAACCAGAATGTCTGAAGGGCGTCGGAGGTGAAGGGTCGGTCAAAACAGACTCCGCAACAGGCTAAGCAGCTACTAACCAAGTAAAATTAGAGACACCGGCTGCGTATGAGCCGGTGCCTCTGACGGTCGTCTTGACTTCTGCTGTGAAGGGATACGGTCTAGGCTGCGACCGCCCTGTCTTCCGTGCTGCGTACCGCAATAATGCGGGGCTTGACCTCCTCAGCCTTCGGTAGCGTCAGTGTGAGAACGCCATCCTCATAGTCGGCGTTGATGTCGTCGGCGTTTACAGTTGCCGGCAAGGTGATCCTGCGCACGAACTTGCCAAAACTGCGTTCCCGCAGATGCCACTTCGCTTTTTCGTCCACGCTTTCCGCTTGGGTCTCGCCCTGGATAGTGAGCGTATTCTCGGAAAAGCTGATATCGAGGTCCGCCGGGTCGATTCCGGGCAGTGACGCCTTCACACTGTAGCTGTTATCGTCCTCGGAAACGTCCAGCGCCAGGCGAATGTGATTTCCATCTCCATTTTCTTGCCGTCCGGACGGCTTGCGAAAAGGATCGCTCACGAGCTGGTCCATCTGATTGCGCACCGATATCATCTCACGGAAGGGGTCCCAACGTACGATTCTGCTCATTCTGTTCCTCCTGATGTTTTCAAGCTGCGTTAGAGCTGCGGCCTGAAATCGCTATGATAATCCGACCATCCTGTGTGTCTCTCTATGCGGCCCTTTCATCGCCGCATGCAAAGATAAGGATAACCGGTGAACATTTGATTGAAGTCAACGCAAAGTTAGAGGAACATAAGTGCCGCGTATGAATAATGCAAGAGCCCAAATCCCCGGTTTCGGTATCAGGAATGCTTTGCCTGCCGCGCGTCATTGGGGTATGATGAAGGGCAAGAACACGTGTGCGAGCCGATGTACGGCAAGCCTCTATACCGCGCCGGGCAGATTCGGCGCGAATCTAGGTTTTTGGCAGAGTAGTCCAAACGCGGGGAAGCGGTTGTGAGCACTATCAACACGATGGAAGAACTGATCCAGGTCCTGGACGAACACCCCGAATGGGTCGAAGCGCTGCGTTCACGACTACTGACGCGCGAGCTTCTGGACCTGCCTCATAACTTCGCCATGTTTGTGGCTGAGATGCGTGAATTCAAATCGGAAATGCGCGAGTTCAAGACGCAGATGGACCGGTACGTGGCTGCCACCAATAAACGTTTCGACGCGGTTGACGCCCGCTTCGACACAATCGACGCTCGCTTCGACGCGGTTGACTCCCGGTTCGAGGCAGTCGACGCTCGCTTCGACGCAGTTGACTCCCGTTTCGAGGCAGTCGACGCTCGCTTCGACGCAGTTGACTCCCGGTTAGACGGACACGAAGTCGTGTTTAAGAGAATCACTGACGATCTGGGGCAGTTGAAGGGTGTCCATGCCAGAAATGTCGCGCTTGCCGACGCCCCCATTATCGCCAGGGACCTGAATCTGCGCAGGACGAAGAACCTCACGCAGGAGGAACTCTTGGATCTGATTGACGCGGCCGACACTTCTGGTATTCACGTCGGCGATCTGAGAAGCTTCCGTGTGGCCGATCTGATCATGGAAGCCCGGGCGGTGGACGGGACGACATGCTACGTCGCCGTAGAAATCTCGTACACGGCAAATGGAAGAGACACCAAGAGGGCCATCCGTAACGCCAAGTTTATGACCCGATTCACCGGAAAGCGCGCATTCGCGGTCGTTTCCGGCCTCCATCGGGACGACCGAATCCAGGACAGCATCGAGTCCGGTGAGGTGTTCTGGCACCAGCTGACTCCGGAGCAACTGGAAGCGGAATAACCGCTCAATGCGCTGCCGTTTCGCTATCCGGGCGCGTTGTTAGCGGTAGCGGTCTTGATGTATGATGGGAACAATCTTTTCAGTGCCGCCCTCGCGCTGGGCTTGGCCTTCACCCTTCTGATTTCCCAACCCTCCCATGTCAAACGACTTTGTCCACCTTCACACCCATTCAGAGTACTCCCTCCTCGACGGCTTGGGCCGTATCGATGACCTGGTCAAAGAGGCCGCCCGCCTGGGACATTCGGCGCTTGCCCTGACCGATCACGGTGCGATGCACGGTGTCATCGAGTTCTACCGCGCCTGCCGCAACGCCGAGATCAGACCAATCATTGGCGTGGAGGCGTACCAGACTCTCTGGCAGCGGCCTATGGGCGGTCGCGATCCCCAGCTTGACAAAGAGAATTACCATCTGCTCCTCCTCGCCAAAAATATGACCGGCTACCGCAATATCCTGAAAATCGTTAGCCACAGCAATACCGAAGGATTCTATTACAAGCCACGCGTCGACCATGATTTCCTCGCCGCGCACGCCGACGGAATCCTGTGTACGACCGGTTGTCTTGGCGCAGAGGTGCCAGCCCTCCTGATGAAGGGCAAAGAAAAAGAGGCCTATGAGCGCCTGGGTTGGTACGCAGATGTTTTTGGCAAAGAGAATTTCTTCATAGAGGTTCAGGAACACGACATCCCCGAACTGCAACTGGTGAATCAAACTCTCATCCCCTGGGCCGAAAAGTTCGACCTGGACCTGTTGGTGACAAATGATGTTCACTATGTCAGCGAGAGCGATGCCTCCCCCCATGAAGTGCTTCTGTGCGTGCAGACCAATGCCAAAATGAGTGACGAAAAACGGATGCGGCTCAGTGACCAAAGCTACTTCCTCAAGAGCCGCCAGCAGATGGAAGACACCTTCCGCCCCCTGCTCGATCTACCCGCCTCCGCCTTCAACAATACCCTGCGCGTGGCCGAAATGTGTGATGTTGATCTGGAGGATGACAATTATCATCTGCCCGACATGGACATCCCGGACGGTTTCACATACGAGACCTATCTGCGCCATCTGACCGACGAAGGTGTGCATCGTCTGTACGGCGAAAGGGCCGGCGATGAAGAGGTCCAGGAGCGCAAAGAACGCGAGCTCCGCATTATCCACGAGATGGGATTCGATGTTTACTTTCTGATCGTGGCCGATCTGTGCGACTTTGCTCGCAGCCGCAACATCTGGTGGAACGTGCGCGGCTCCGGGGCAGCTTCGTTAGTCGCCTACTGTATCGGCATCACTAGCCTGGATCCAATACACAACAACCTGATCTTTTCACGCTTCCTGAACCCCGGCCGCGTGGATATGCCCGACTTCGACCTGGACTACCCGGACGACCAGCGCGAAGAGATGATCCGCTACACTGTCGAAAAATATGGCAGTGACCAGGTTGCCCAAATCGTCACCTTTGGCCGCATGAAAGCCCGTGCCGCCATTCGCGATGTCGGGCGCGCCCAGGATATCTCGCTGGATGATGTCGATCGTATTGCCAAGTTGATCCCTGCCATGCCTGGCAAACCGGCCACCATTCAAGACGTGTTGACCGAGGGCAATGAATTTTACGAGCCGGAACTGGAGCAGCTCTACAAAAAAGACGGCTGGGAACGGACACTTCTGGACACGTCAATGCAGCTCGAGGGAGTTGCCCGCCACGCCGGCATTCACGCAGCCGCCGTGATCGTCGCCGATAAAGACCTGACGAACTACACGCCGCTGATGCGAGGCTCTAAAGGGTCGATCACCGAGACCATTACGCAGTTTGAATTCCCAGTCCTGGAATCGTTGGGCCTGCTCAAAATCGATTTCCTCGGCCTGAGCACACTGACCGTCATGCGGGAGGCTTGTCGACTGATCAAGGAGCATCATGGCATCGACTACAGCCTGGACTCCATCCCCATTGTGGGGCCGGAGGCCGAGCCTGCTTTCCGCCTTCTGTCAAGCGGTGAAGTGAGCGGCGTTTTTCAGGTGGAATCCCAGGGAATGAGGCGTGTGCTGACCGAGATGAAACCCACCGCCTTCGAGCACATCATCGCCACCATCTCTCTCTATCGACCCGGGCCGATGGAGTACATTCCCAACTACATCAAACGAATGCACGGCGAAGAAGAGATGGAAGTAAAACATCCTGCCCTTGAACCTGTCCTGGCCGAAACCTACGGTATCATCGTCTACCAGGAACAGATTATTCAGATCCTGAACCAGTTGGCCGGCTATTCGTCTGATGAGGCCGATCTGGTGCGGCAAGCAGTCAGCAAGAAGGACGCCTCCAAGATCGAGTATCACAAGGCCCTGTTCATCGGCGGCTGCGGCAAAAACGGCATCTCTGCCAGCGTGGCGCAAGCCATTTACGCAGATATCGAATTCTTCGCCCGCTATGGCTTCAACAAGGCGCACGCCGCCGACTATGCGGTCATCACCGTGCAGACCGCCTATCTGAAGGCTAAGTATCCGGTTGAGTATATGGCAGCACTCCTGTTGGTCGAGCGGGACAAGACCGAAAAAGTAATTAATTTTATTCACGAATGCCGTCGTATGGGCATTCACGTTCTACCGCCCGACGTCAGCCATAGCGACCTGGATTTCTCAATTCAGGATCTGCCCGCCGACGCAGAGCAGGAGACACTGCAGAAAGATCCCTCCCTTGCATTTGACTTTCCAATTACCGCAGGGTCTGCCATCCGTTTTGGCATGGCCGCGGTAAAGAACGTCGGCGTCGGCCCGGTGCAGGCAATTCTGGACGCGCGCGCCGAAGGCGGCCCCTTCCCCAACCTCGAGGATATGTGCGACCGCGTCGACTTGCGGCAAGTAAACAAACGCTCCCTTGAATGTCTGATCAAAGTGGGTGCGTTCGACCGCTTTGGCCAGCAGGTCGAGCAGAGCAAAGGGGAACTCCGCCGCCAGCTTCTCGACGTGATCGATCAATGCATCGCCCGTTCCGCCGCCATCCACAGCGCCAGAGAGAGCGGCCAGTTGTCTATGTTCGATATGTTTAGTGGCGCCAACGGCGACGTACAACCGGAACAGTTTCCGATTCGGCTGCCGCAGCACAAGGCGGCCGGGCAATCAAAGACGAGCGACCGCGAGCGGTTCCAGTGGGAGAAGGAGTTGCTCGGCGTCTACGTTGGCAGCCATCCGGTCCAGCAGTTAAACGTGGATCTTAGTCGGTTCACAACCTGCACCTGTGCCGAATTAAACGAAAGACATGACGGCAAGAACGTTACCCTTGCCGGAATGCTGGCCTCCATCCGCACTACAGTGACCAGGAAAGGCGATAAAATGGCCTTTGTCCAGTTGGAGGACATGCAGGGCCAGTGTGAGGCGCTCTTCTTCCCACAAACATACGAAGAGTTCAAAGAATATCTGGAAGAAGAACGGGTCGTCATGGTGAAGGGAAAGGCCCAGACCCGCAATGGACGTACCAGCGTCCTCGTGGATACCTTGCAGACAGCGGTCGAGTTCGGACTAGCCAAAACCGATGTACACCAGCCCGAAGTCGGTGGCGGTTGGGGCGCCGCGCCAGGCATCGGGCCCAACGGGAGCGATGTCGAGCTGATGCCGCCGCCCGATGACATTCCCAATAGCGAGCCGCCCATGAGTATGGCGGAGCCCCCCTTCGATGCCGGCTTCCCCGACGAACCCGCGCCGGAACCCGGAGAAGAGGCGGCTACCGATATGACGGACGACGCGGCCGGGCCTGAGATATACCCTGAACCACCGCTTCTCGCCCAAGGTATGATGGCGGAGAACCTGGCGGAGACCAACGGCGCGCCTCAGTTCGCCGCGCCGGCACGGCAAGAGCCCGCGGCAGCCGAGCCTGACAAGCCGGAGGCCGACGATGCCCAGGCGCATGAAGGCGAAGATGCGGATGAACTGGCGCCAAAGTCTCAGTCTCCTCCGGTCAATGCAGTTCCACCCGATGGCACGCGCCTCGCTGATTCTGCAGCATCAGGTACGGCTCCACCACAGGGCGTAGAAATGAAAGATCCCGCCGTAATCAGTCGTCCCTCTGCCGAGAACGGCCGCCAGCTCCTGCGCATCATCTTCAGCCGCTCCGGCCAGTTCAAACGCGACAAGTATCGCCTACGGGAAATTTTCGACGCGGTGCGCGACCCCAAAGGTCGGGATCAATTCGTTGTGGTCTTGGAGACCAATGGCTCTCGCCATCAACTTACCTTCCCCAACGAATTCTGTAATGTCAGCGAACGGCTGCTTCATGAGTTGCGCAACCATTTCAAAGTAGAGGTCGCGTTGGAAGACCAGTCCTGAGGGACGACAACAGATCTCCACATTTCGCAACCTCTTGCGTAACGGCATTGGTGGGCAGCAGAAAAAAGAGCCCTACGGTAGATGTTTTGAAAAAGTAGATACATTGCCGGTTTTGCTCCTCAGCCGTTTCCATCATTCCTGCAATGACAGCGAGTCTGAACATCTTTGAAGGGCGCATCCTTTTCAGAAGAGTACCACCGCTTGGCACTCCGCAATGTACACGCCTGCACCCATCGTTTCTGTCAAGACCCGAACTTCCGTCAGTTCTCAAAATCGAGTCCCGTTTGAAATGCTCACTGATAGAAATTCCTCAATCACTGACTAAAATGCATCACAGTTCTCGTCAATATGGAGTGACCTGATGAACTTTGCAACGACATCGAAACAGATCGAAGACGCTTACGCCTTGGCCCAGGACCGTTACGCCGCCATCGGCGTGGACACAGAGCAGGCGCTTACTGCCTTACGCGGAGTACCCATCAGCCTCCACTGCTGGCAGGGCGACGACGTGCTCGGCTTTGAACAGCCGGGCCGCGGGCTGGGCGGCGGCCTCATGGCGACCGGCAACTATCCCGGGCGCGCCCGCACTGTCGACGAACTGCGCAGCGATCTGGACATCGCATACAGCATCATCCCCGGCAGTCACCGCCTGAACCTTCACGCGATGTACCCGGACACCGACGAAAAGCCGGCCCGCAACGAAATTGCCCCCCGCCACTTTCAGGGCTGGGCCGATTGGGCCAAAGAGAACGGGCACGGCATCGATTTCAATCCGACACTATTCTCCCACCCCTTGGCCGACGATGGCTTCACCCTCGCCTCCTACGACAACGACATCCGCCAGTTCTGGATCCAGCACTGCATCGCCTGCCGGGAGATCGGCAGCTTCTTCGGCAAGGAGCTGGGCACGCCGGCAATGACCAATATCTGGATCCCCGACGGCCTCAAAGATACGCCCAGCGACCGAGCAACGCCCCGTCGGCTCCTGAAGGACGCCCTGGACCAGATATTCGAAAAGGAAATCGATCCCAACCACAACCGTGACGCTATCGAATGTAAACTGTTCGGCCTCGGTTCAGAGAGCTACGTCGTCGGCTCGCACGAATTCTATCTGGGCTATGCCGCGCAGAACAACCAGGCCCTCTGCCTCGACGCCGGCCACTTTCACCCGACCGAGGTGATCTCCGATAAGATATCGGCCTGCCTGCTCTTTGTCTCCGAGTTGGTCCTCCATGTGAGCCGCGGCGTTCGCTGGGATAGCGACCACGTAGTCACCTTCAGCGACGAGCTGCAGGCCATCATGCAGGAGATCGTGCGCGGGGACCATCTGGATCGTGTGCACATCGGGTTGGATTTCTTCGATGCCAGCATCAATCGCGTTGCCGCGTGGGCGATTGGCACACGCAATTCGCTGCGAGCGCTGCTACTGGCTCTGCTGGAACCGAGGGAGACAATGCAGGAGATCGAACGCCAGGCCGATTACACAACCCGCCTGGCTCTGATGGAAGAGTTGAAGGCGATGCCGCACGCCGCAGTCTGGGATTACCACTGTTTGCAGCAGGATGTGCCGGTGGGCATGGCCTTTCTTCAGGAGATTCGGCAGTACGAGAAGGATGTGCTGTCACTTCGAGACTGAAAACGGGGACGGGGCGGAGGACGAACTCCCTTCCCTCGCCGGAATGACATGCAACAGGACGAACCATGACGAAAAACCGCGCCACCGTTTTGGCCATCGATATTGGCGCAGAATCCGGCCGGGTGATGGCGGTGCATTTTGATGGCTCCAGCCTGCAGCTCGAGGAAGTGCATCGCTTCCCCAACTACGCTCTGACCGTAAACGGTGTGCTGCAATGGGATATTCTCCACCTCTGGCGCGAGGTGCAGGCGGGCATCGGCCGCAGCAAAGCGCACGCAGCTGAAACACCCTCCAGCCTCGCCGTCGACACCTGGGGCGTGGACTTCGGCCTCCTCGATCGCAACGGCGATCTCATCGGCAACCCCGTCTGCTACCGCGACAGCCGCACAGAGGGAATGTTGGAGGCGGTCTTCGCCCGCGTTCCCAGAGCGGAAGTGTTCGCGCAGACCGGCATCCAGTTCATGGCCATCAATACGCTCTACCAGATGATGAGCCTGGTAGCCGGCAGTTCCCCCCAACTGCAGATTGCGGCGCGCTTTCTCACCGTTCCGGATCTGCTCAACTTCTGGTTGAGCGGCGTCCAGGTCTGCGAATTCAGTAATGCCACCACGACACAGATGCTTAACCCCTTTACCCGCTCCTGGGCTGGCGGGCTGCTGGACGCGCTTGGCATTCCTGCCGACCTCTTCCCCGAGGTCGTGCAACCCGGGACGCGCCTTGGGGCTTTCGATGGCGTCCCCGTCATCGCGCCCGCCTGTCACGATACCGGCAGCGCAGTCGCAGGCGTCCCCGCCCAAACCGCGAAATTCGCCTATATCAGCAGCGGCACCTGGAGCCTGGTCGGCCTTGAAGTGGCGCAGCCGGTCGTCAACGAAGCTGCCCTGGCCGTAAACGCCACCAACGAGGGCGGCGTCTACGGCTCATTCCGGCTGCTCAAGAATGTGATGGGTCTGTGGCTGTTGCAGCAGTGCCGGTCCACTTGGGAACAGACGGGCCGGGCCTACTCCTACCCGGAGCTGGTCTCGCTTGCCGAGTCGGCCGAACCATTGCGTTCCTTTGTCGACCCCAACGACGACCGCTTCCTGCCCCCCGGCGACCATCCCGCGCACATCCAAGCCTTCTGCGAGCAGAGCGGCCAGCCCCTCCCGCAGAGCGATGCCGCCATCGCCCGCTGCGTTTTTGATAGCCTGGCCCTTGCCTACCGCGATGTGCTCTCGGAACTGCAATCTCTGACTGAACAGCCGATCGAGGTCATTCATGTCGTCGGCGGCGGTTCCCGCAACCGGCTCCTGAACCAGCTCACCGCCGACGCCACCGGTATTCCCGTCCTGGCCGGTCCGGGCGAAGCAACCGTTATCGGCAACGCGCTCGTACAACTCATCAGCCTGGGCGAGTTGGCGAATCTCGATGAGGGCCGTCAATTGGTAGCCGAAATCGGGGCTTTGGAGCGGTTCGATCCCAATGAGCAGGATTCCTGGCGGGACGTGAAGATGCCCGCAATCAATTAGGATTGTCTTCTTTGGAAAAATAAGGCAACTACTCAGCCACAACTGATCTGCGAACCTGAATGAGGCGAGTGAAGGTGTTTATTCTCTCCTCATTCTCTGTTTTATGGGCGGTCGGCCGCAAGCGGCCTCCCTTGTGCAGGGGCTGCGCCCCCGCAACGCCCCCCTCCAAAACCATCGCCCCGACCGTGTCTGCGCATTCCAGCAGTGCCGCTCCAGTAACGTGTCTAGCCAACAATGTCTCCTACCCCACCTGCAGTCTCAGTCCACCGCCCACTGCCGTTCGCAGTTCACTAAGAACTAATAACTGACTACCAAAAACCGCAGTTCCGCGTCCCCGCAACGCCCCCCTCCAAAAGCACGCCCCGTCCACCGTACGCCGTAATTCCAGCGGTGCGTCCCATCCAAGGTGGCGGCGGCCAACGAGTACACGATGAGATTGCCCGATTGGCGGCGGGACTGAAGGTCTTGTCCACACAGACGCTGTATATGGCTTAGTAGCTACGAAATAAGCAGAGAGGATTGGGACGCGGCAGCAGGACATCACTCCGCACACATTCACCGAGGGGATTCTTCCCGGACCACACAACAAAACATAGTGAGACTAAGCGGCCCGCCGAACTGAACGCACTCCCAGCCGGTGCATGCCCTTCTGCGTCGTGGTCCATCTCCGCAATCGGGCGCGCTAGTCCTTCTTCTTGCCGCGCGAAAACGAGATACGCAGGTGGCTGTCCGCCGCGTGCGGCGCGGCGAGCCCGTTATCCATGCGCAGCAACTCACGCTGGCGGGGCGTCAGGTCATCCATCCAGCCCTCTTGGAAGCCGTCGTGGGGATCGACCTGGAAGATCAGTGCGCTCTTGCGGTAGTGTCCGAACAGCGCATGGCGGTCGGTCTCAGTCCGGTTCGCCCCGCCCCCGTGCCAGCACTGGCCGTTAAAGACGAGGACACTACCAGCCGGCGCAACCAACTGATGGACGTGCTTTACATCCATCCCTTCAGGCGGTCCAGCCATGCCGCTTTTGTGCGAGCCGGGTACGATGCGCGTGGGGCCGTTTTCGGGCGTGAAGTCATCCAGCAGCCACACCGTATTGACCATCACCGGGGATCCCATGTTCAACAGGTCGGCGCGAATATCGCTGTGCAGGCCCTGCACCGGATCACCGGGCCGGACGATGCGCGCGTTCAGACTGCCTAGAATGATCTGCTTGCCCAGCACATATTCGATCACAGGCAAAGTGCGGGGATGATCGACCAGAGGATGATAGAGCGGGTCGAGCGTAGGAAGGTTGCTCACATGACCGGCCTGTCCCAGAAATCGCTGCTCGCCGCCCAGCCTCGCTGCCCAATCAGCCAGCGACGCGCGCAGAACCTCCACCTCCGCCCCAGTCAGCACCTCCTCCAGCACTGTGAAGCCGTATACATCCATCTCCCAAAATGCCTGTTGCAATGAGGGCATCCGCCGCTCTTCCTTTGTGTAGTAGCCTGTTTAACTGCCGTCAGTGGATCAACAGATCATGCCGCGTTTGCCGTCCACCCCGTGGGCAATCGGGTTGTCCCCGATCCAGCGCTCGTCCACCGGTTCCGAGGCCAACTGGTAGCGCGTGTCGGTGGAGAGCCGTATCTGGTTGGAATGATTGTCCAGGCTGGCGTGCATGGTGTACATACTGAATACCAGCAGATCGCCCATCGCATAGTCCGTCGTCAGCCAGCGATTCCCCAATTCGGCCCGCGCTGCAATGGCATCCTTGTTATATGCGCCGCCATTTGGATGCTGCCACAGCTTCTCCCCGGATTCAATCTCGGCCGCATCGGGGTAGTTGGTGCAATATGCATCGACGTCCAAAGTTCCGTAGCCGGCCTTTACCTCTTCGTGGCGATGGGAGTTCTCCAGGACCATCAGACCACCCATCTCAATGGGGATGTCGCCAAGCGGCGTCCAACTCGTGTACAGCCGCTGCGTCCCGCGTCCCATGAATACAATGTCGTAGTGGGGCGGCGTAGCAGTTGTCTCGCCCGGCGGTTTGGAACGGCACCAGGTATAGTCGAAATGGCGTACCTCCCCGCCCAGAAACTGTTCATAGAAGGCAATCATAGCCCCATCATAGAGCAACTCGAGAAGAGGGGCGTTGTCCTTCGTTAACTCCACCATGAAAGCATTCTCAAAGTCGGCGTGGGCAACACCATCCTCCAGCGGATAGTCGCGGTCCAGACAGCCGGCAGCGTCGAGTTTCCTCAGCATTTCGAGCCGGGCCTCCACAACCTGACTGCGATCCAGCAACCCGGGCAGGTACAGATAACCATCCTGCTCGAACCGCCAGCGCAGCTCCTTCATATCAGACAGCGCGTCGCTCGATGAGCGCAGCGTCCCAAATGCCTCCGGTGACGTATCGAGTTGGTTGCCTTCAAAGCTGGGCGATTTCGTGAAACTCATCTCTTGCATGCTCCATTTCACTGTGGAGAAATCGATGGATGGGCAGAAAGATCAACCTGTCAACTCTAGGCCCATGGATCGACCACGATCTTACCGGCCTCACCCTGCGCCAGCAGGCCGAATCCCGTCTGAATCTGGCTCATCGGCAACTGGTGGCTGATCAGCAGATCGATGAGGGGAGACTGCCGGATGACCTTCATCACTTTAGCGTAGTCGCCCATATTGTAGAGCCAGGACCCGACGACGGTCAACCCCTTGCGGATCATGTCGGAACTGACGGTTATCGAAAGCTCTTCGCGGCATTCGCCGACGAAAGCCACGCGGCCGCGCCGGCGGGTAGCGTCAATGCAAAGCCGCTCCGCCGCGACGCGTCCCGAACAGTCGACCGCGCAGTCCACGCCCCTGCCCTCGGTCAAGCTGCGGATCTTCTGCAGTATGTCCGGATCGCTGGGGTCGAGTACCGTTTCCGCCCCCATCTCCAGCGCTCGGTTCGCACGCCACGGCGCCGGTTCGACTCCGATTACACGCGCATTGCGAAAACGGGCATTGACCACCGCGCCCAGCCCAACCGGTCCTAGCCCGGTGATCAGCACCGTGTCCTGCGAGTTGACGCCAATGGCTTCTTGCCCGCCGAAGGAGGCGCCAATGCCGTCAATCGCCATCGTCGCCTGCGCATAGCTCACATCGTCTGGGACCTTGGGCAGCAGCCACGCCGGTTTGAGCGTATAGTGGGCAAACGTGCCCGAGCCGGCCATCGACCCATGCAGCTCGGCGAAATCGTGGCTGTCCTCACAGTAGATATAGTCGCCGCTCATGCAAAGATGACAACGGCCGCAAGAAAACTGCGGCAAGACCACCACCCGGTCCCCTACGCTGACAGGCCCCCGCTCAGCGACTTCCACCACCTCCCCCACGCCCTCATGGCCCATTATCGCCTGGCTCTGGCCGTCCATCCATAGCTTGTATTCAGTGCACAGCGCAGAGGCATGGACCTTGACTACCGCCCAATCGGCTTTCGCCTGCGGTTCGGGCAACTCGTTAAATGCGACCTGCCGTTCACCGGTAATAGCTGCCTGGATCACAGGAAACGCTCCTTATTGGACTAAAGGTCCCTTTGCGTGCGGTAACCCCCCACCGAGGCTGACTGGCCCTGCCCTCTGTCGGCAGAGAGTTTCATCACACAGGAGGGACTGAAAACTGGCATGGTACGTACCGAGACATTCTCAGGACATCCCCTTCTTCGGCCCCCGGCCCCAGGGAAGCGGCTCAACGTCGCCCGAAAAGCGCGGTATCAAGGCCTGGACCGCTGGGTCTGCCTGATCGGCCCATTCAGCCCATTCTGAGCGTTCCGTGACATGAGAGGCAACAAGCGCCTGGACGGGCTCGGGCAGACCGGCATAGTTGGCCCAATACCAGATAGTGAGCACCGTGCGCCACTGGTCGCTCTGGTTCGCGTGCGCCGAATGCAACAGGCGCGCATCGCCAATCACAACGTCCCCCGCCCGCACCGGCACGTCGACTTCTCCTTCAGCCTTCTGAAACGCCGGATGATTTATGTTCCTGGCGCGGCCCACTTCGTCGCCGTCATGCGCCTGGCGATCCAGATCATGCAGCGCGTGGCGCTTCAAATGGGAGCCCGGGATCAGCCGCAGACAACCATTGTCCGGGCTGGTGTCGACCAGGTAATACATCAGAAAGTACTGCTGCGGCTGGTCGGTATAGCTGATCGGGTGCTCCCACAAAACGCCATCCTGATGCCAGTAGAGCGGGGGGCTATGCGGCGGCTTGCTGATCACAAATCCACTCCAGACCTTTGGCTGGTCAAAACCCAACCGAGCCAGGGCCCCCAACGCGCCCGGATGGGCGATCAGTTCGGGAAAGGCCGGATGCGGGTACTTCCAGTAGGGTATGATGCAGCCCTGCGAACGGTGCTGTTCAAAATGCTCCTCATCCTCCTGCGCGATCGTCCATTCGCTCATCGCATTCAGCTTGGCGACCATCTCCGGTTCCAACACATTTTCGAAAATACAAAAGCCGTCGCGTATGAGTTGGGTCCGTTTTTCGACTGCAGTAATAGGCATGGGTATACCTCCATACTGTCCCTTGTAGGGTGTAGGCCTCACAGTATTATCGGAAACAGCTTGAACTGATCTGCGGTTGCGTTGCGAGTGGGTAAGTCGAATAGCGGCTTGTCTGCTTCGGATTACGGCGTTGGCTGCTCCTCATCCGGTCTGCGAACCGGACGCCGTGCCATTGCGCGCGGCTCGACCTGGCTGTAGATGCGGCGAATGGCCCGCTTCCACATCGAGCGCGCCGCCGCCGCCTGATAAGTAGCCTGCCGCTGCGTGTTTTTCCACCAGGTCTTTTCCGGCTGTTTTATCGGCACACTCCACTTGACAGCGCATGCGCCCCAGGTCAGGCCGGCGCCAAAGCCGACAAACACAAGATTGTCACCCGGTGCCACCTTGCCCTCTTCAATCGCTTCGCATAGCGCAATAGGGATGCTGGCCGTGCTTGTGTTGCCGTACTTGTGAACGTTCACATAGACTTTGTCTTCCGGAATCTTCAACTGCCGCAGTACGCTATGCTGGATAATGCGCTTGTTCGCCTGGTGGGGGACGACCAGATCGACTTCGCTTACCGGAACACCGGCCTTATCAAGCACGCGCCGCGTTGTATCGGCCATAATTCGCGTTGCAAAGCGGAAAACGGCCCGACCGTCCATCTGGATGTAATGGGAACCGTTGCTGACCGTCTCCAGGCTTGCCGGGGCCGCACTGCCGCCGGCAGGGATAGTCAAAAGCTCCGCACCGGAGCCGTCGCTGCCAAGTACCGTAGCAGTCACCCCGCCGGGCACATCGCTGGCGGCCAGCAGCACCGCACCCGCACCATCCCCGAAGAGGACGCAAGTCGTGCGGTCCGTCCAATCCACCCACCGACTCAGCGTCTCCGAACCTACGACCAGCACGTACTCGGCATCACCCGCCAGAATCTGCCCGCGGGCAATGCTCAGAGCATACACAAAGCCGGAACAGGCCGCGCTCAAATCAAAGGCGCCGGCATTGATAATGCCTAAATTGTCCTGGATGATGCTGGCCGTGGCCGGGAAAAAATGTTCCGGCGAACTGGTCGCACAAATTATCAGGTCCACCTTGGCCGGATGGACGTCGGCCACTTCAAGAGCTTTGCGAGCAGCCTCCGTTCCCAAAGTGGCAGTGGTCTCCTCCGGCGCCGCCACGACCCGTCGCTCCTGAATGCCTGTGCGTGTGCGAATCCACTCGTCCTGCGTGTCGACGACCTGTTCCAAATCATGATTTGTCACAACCCGGTCGGGAACTTCATAGCCCCAACCGATGATCTGGGCATAACAAGGCGGCTGCACTCGGTCCTGTGCCTCCAGTTGCGCTTCCTCTTCCGTATAGTGCCCGTTCAGATGTTCAGCTGCATAGTCGCTACCAGTCCCGTTTTCCTCGTGCGCTTGCGCTGTCATACCCCATTCTCCTCGAACCGCCGCAACATCAGACATGAGTTGTGGCCGCCAAAACCGAAACTATTGCTCATTGTCACTGCGACGTCTGCCTGCACAGACTGCAACGGCGTGTAATTCAGATCACAAGTTGGATCGGGGTTGTCCAGATTTATGGTTGGTGGAATCACACCTTTTTCAATCGTCTTGAGGCAGACTATCGCTTCTATCGCGCCGGCCGCTCCCAACAGGTGCCCAAGCATCGATTTTGTGCTGCTGATGTTCACGTTGTAAGCGTGCTCGCCTAACACGCGCTTTATCGCCCTTGTTTCGCCCGGGTCGTTGAGCTCCGTACTCGTTCCATGGGCGTTGACATAATTCACGTCGGTACGCTTCACTCCGTAGCTCGCCGCCTTGCGTAGCGCCATATTCATCGCATCTTCGGCCCCCAGGCCGTCGAAATGGGGCGCTGCCATATGATACGCGTCGGCGCTGTTCCCGTAGCCGATCACCTCAGCATAGATTTGGGCATCGCGGGCCAGCGCATGCTCAAGCGACTCCAATATCAGTATCGCGCTCCCCTCGCTCATCACAAAGCCATCCCGTTCGCTGTCGAACGGACGGCAGGCCGCCGACGGGTCGTCGTTGCGCTGGCTCATGGCCCCCATAATGTCGAAGCCGGCCATCATGAGTGGCAGCAGCGCCGCCTCAGAGCCTCCCGTGATCATCACCTGCGCGTCCCCGCGCCGGATCAACTCAAATGCCTCGCCGGTAGCCGCAGTACCGCTGGCGCAGGCATTGACCACAGAAAAATTCGGACCGCGCAAATTATAGAGAATCGCGATCTTCCCGGCCGCACTGTCCACCAGCATATTTGGAATCAGAAACGGGCTCACCTTGCGCAAGCCGCGCTTCTCCGTCAACCTGAAATTGTCAAGCAGCGAAGTGACGCCGCCGGTCCCACTGGCGATCAACACACCTATATCAGTTGGCGTCTCCTTGCTCGGATCGAGCCCACTGTCATTGAACGCCTGCTCCGCTGCCACCAAAGCATACTGAATATATGGATCAAGCCGGCGGGCCTCCTTGCGATCCATATAGTTCTTAGCTTCGAAACCCTTCAACTCGCCTGCAAAGCGGGTGTTCAACTCACTGGTGTCGAATCTGGTGACCGTATCAATGCCTGACCGGCCTTCCAGCAGGGCATCCCACGTCTCATCCATCGTCAGGCCCAAGGGAGTCACCGCGCCGATTCCGGTGATCACGACCCGTGGCGGCTGGCCATTGGTGCTTTGCATGCGTATAGTTTCCAGGTGGACTCCCCGACTCTGATGGGCTGTGTTTCCTTGCCCTCGTCGTCCGCTCACCTTATGTCGGGAGATTTGAATCAGTCTATGTACTCTACTATAACACGAATACTGGTCATTCGTTGCGTTTTACCGCTCCTGGGCGTATATTGTCGATACCAGAGAAGAATTGGGCTCCTTACGCGCTGAGGGAGTTGTGATTTTGCATATTTAGTTCCACGCCGTACAATTCTGCATATGACTAAAATCAGCCCTTCCGTCCATCCCAATGCACAGTGGTCAAACGAAGCCGGTGTCCTTCCGAGCTCGACTGATCGGGTACAGTCAACGCTGGCGGCAGATGAGCAGATCGGCTTCTGCCAACTTCTGGCTGAGTCCGGCCTGGCCCATGTGCATGGAATGGAGATCTTGCGGCTGGTTAAAGTATGCGCCGGAGCGTATGACCGTATTCTCGGTGAGCGCATGCGGGATGAAGAAATCACCCTCCCCCAATGGCGTATTCTGATCCGGCTGTATCTGGCGGAGCGCAACGACCAGGCAACACTTTCGCCCACAGATCTGGCCCATAGTCAATGTCTGAGTAAGAACACCATCAGCTCCCACCTGCGTGCGTTGGAGGAGTCCCGGCTCATCGAACGCCATCTGGACCCGAACGACCTGCGAGCTTTCCGCATCCGACTAACGCCCGACAGCAGAGCGTTGATTCAAGCATCTATACCCCAGTACTTCGAATTTCTCAACAACCTGGTTGGTCAGCTTTCAGCTGAAGAGCGCGAAATGCTGCAGAGGCTTCTGACCGGCCTGCTAGAATCACTGCAGCGGGAACGAGAAGACAACAGTGCTTAGCGATTGCGTTGCAGGCCTCCTGCCAAAGGATTGCAATGCCCTGTTCCTCTCCCCAAGGAGTGGCATGTGAACCAACGAAGAGCATTCAATAGACCCGGTGGTGGTCCGGGGCGCGGCCCTGACAGGGGCGGCGGCATGAAGGATCTAGGCCTTGCCATTCGCTATCTGGGCCGCTACAAGACCACGACAACCCTGGCCTATGCCGCGCTGTTCATCAGCATCGGGGCGCAGCTTGTCGTACCCCAGCTGGTGCAGAACGTCCTTGACGCCGTTACCAACAGCGTGTTCGCTCGTCAGATCCTGGACTTGCCGGAGACCGCGCGGGCCGAGGCCCTCGAGGCGCTGCCCCTCTCGGTAGAAGAGTTGACCGAACGGGCTGTCGGCGCCGAAGGGCCTATCTATTGGGCGATGGTCTTCATCGTTGTGTTCTCGCTCGCGCGCGGGCTGTTCGCCTTCGCCCAAGCCTTCCTGGCCCAGAAGGTGAGCCAGGACTTGGCCTTCGATTTTCGCAACGAACTGTTCGAGAAAATTCAGCGGCTCTCTTTCAGCTATCATGACCGCAACCGTACCGGCCAGTTGATGATCCGCGCCACCGACGATGTCGAAAAACTGAGAATGTTTATCGGTCAGGGGATGTTGCTGGCCGTGCAGTCTATCGTTCTCCTCATTGGTTCCCTGGCAGTGTTGGCCTTCACCAACTTGTCGCTGACATTGATCATCCTGCCCGTACTGCCCATCGCGCTTGTCCTCTTCATGGTCTTCGGCTCCGTCGCCCAGTCTCTATTCGGCGAAATCCAGCGCCGGCTGTCGACGCTTAACGACATCCTCCAGGAGAATCTGGCCGGTATCCGCGTTGTTAAGGCTTTTGTGCGCGAAAGAGAGGAGCAGGACAGGTTTGCCGACTCGGCCCAAAAGCTCATGGATCAGCATATCCGGGTGTCGAAAATATTCAGCTTCCTCTTCCCATTCATCTTTCTGATCTCCAATCTGGGTCAGGCCGCTGTCGTCTACTTTGGCGGGCGGCAGATTCTCATCGATACACTCACGCTGGGTGAGTGGCAGAAGTTCAGCCTCTATCTGATCTATGTGTTCTTTCCCGTAGGCCAGCTCGGTTTCATTGTCGCCCAAATGAGCCAGGCCAGTGCCAGCGCCAAACGCATCTTCGAGATCCTCAACGCCGAAAACGAAGTGACAGACAAACCCGGCGCGCAACCTATGCCGCAGGTCCAAGGACGCGTCCGCTTTGCCGATGTCACCTTCCGCTACTTCAACAGCACCGACCCTGTCCTCCAAAGCATTTCTTTGGAAGCTCGGCCTGGTGAAACCGTCGCCCTCTTAGGGGGAACCGGCAGCGGCAAGACGACGATCATCAATCTCATCCCGCGCTTCTACGACGTCAGCGAAGGGCAGGTTCTGATCGATGACTACGACGTGCGCGATGTAACGTTGGACAGCATGAGGCGGCAGATAGGCATTGTGCTGCAGGAGACCAATCTCTTTACTGGCACAATTCGCGACAACATCGCCTTTGGCCGCCCCAACGCCACCGACGCCGAGGTCGAAGCCGCCGCTAGAGCCGCCGCCGCCCATGACTTCATCCTCAGCTTCCCAGATGGCTATCAAACGGCCGTGGGTGAGCGCGGCACGACCCTTTCCGGCGGCCAGAAACAGCGCGTCGCCATCGCCCGCGCACTATTGACCGACCCGCGCATCCTCATCCTCGACGATTCCACCAGCAGCGTCGATGTGGCCACCGAAGTGCTTATCCAGAATGCGCTGGACCGGCTTATGGTTGGCCGCACCAGCTTTGTCATTGCCCAGCGCATCAGCACGGTCGTCAACGCCGATCAGATCCTTGTGCTGGAAAAGGGCCGCATTGTCGACCGCGGCAACCATGAAGAGCTGATGCGAACCAGCGCGATCTACACCGACATCTATCACAGCCAGTTGGTGGAAGACGCAGTTGTCGAAGAGGAAGCGCCGCTAATTGCTGAAGCATAGCGCGTCGGCAGCAGCAGACCCTATTACGCACAATTTTTCCAGGAGCGTGCCCGATGTTCGGTGACCGCATGTTACGCACGGAGACGCTGAAGCCTAAGAGCGTTGGCGTCACCCTTTCCCGTTTCAGCAAATACTTCCGTCCCTACTGGTTGGTTCTTTCCTTTGTCGCCCTACTCATGGCGGTAAACGCCTATACCCAGGTAATCGGCCCGGTACTGATCGGCCAGGCAGTGGACTGTTTTCTGGCGCCGTCGGCCTTCGGCGGCGACGGCGCAGGAGGCGGAGGGCTTCAACTGCCAGCAGGTACCGATCTGCAGTCGGAAACTGACAGCCAGGCCAACTGCTGGTATGCCCCCGATCTCGCCGCGTCCGACTCCAGCCGCGCTGATCTGCTGCGCGGCCTGCTCAACATCACTTTGGTCATCACCGGCTACTATCTGATCGGTTCTGTCACTGGCGGCCTGATGTTCTTCAGCATGAGTTGGACCGGTCATAACGTTCTTCGCGCCCTGCGCGTGCGCCTTTTCAACCATCTCCACCGCCTCTCTCTCGGCTTCTATACCCGCAACGAGACCGGCGACCTGATGAGTCGCATCACCAACGATTCAGACACAATCCAACAGGTCGTCAGCTTTGCTCTCGTGCAGGTTCTGAGCAGCGCACTGCTAATAGTTTGGATCATCTATCAGATGCTCGTTCTGAACTGGGCTTACGGACTTATCAGCCTGAGCATCGTGCCGATGATGGTCCTGGTCACTCTATGGTTCAGCAACCAGGCCCGCAAGGCCTTTCGCGTCACACGCCAGAGCATCGGCGACGTAAACGCGGAGCTGGAGGAGGGCATCTCCGGCGTGCGCGAAGTCCAGGCCTTCAGCCGCGAGGAGACCAATATCGAACAGTTCCGGCAAAGCAATGCCGTCAATCGCGACGCCAATGTCAAGGCCGTGGCCTATACTTCCGCCCTTGCCCCGGCGCTTGAGGCGTTGGGATTCCTCGGCATCGCTATCGTCGTTGGCGTCGGCGGCGTGCTGCTGCTGCGGGGTCAGACACTGGCAGGTTCGGCCATCTCCCTCGGCCTGATCGTGACATTCTTGGGCTATGCGCAGCGCTTCAACATGCCCATCTCCCAGATCAGCGTGATGTGGGCCAACATTCAGAGCGCCATCGCCGGTGTGGAACGCATCTTCGAACTGATGGACGAGGTCCCGGAAGTGCAGGAGAAAATCGGCGCCCAGCCGATGCATGCAATCGAAGGAGTCGTCGAACTGGAGAACGTGGAGGCGGAGTATGTGCCCGGCGAGCCGGTCCTGAAGGGAATAAACCTGAGCGCGCAGCCTGGCGAAACCGTAGCGATCGTCGGCCCAACCGGCGCCGGCAAGACCACCATCATCAATTTGCTGCCCCGCTTCTGGGATGTTACCGGCGGCGCAGTGCGCATCGACGGTGTGGACGTTCGCGACGTACAGCTGCACACCCTGCGCCAGCAGATCGGCCTCGTCCTTCAGGATACCTACCTGTTCAGCAGTTCGGTGATGGACAATATCCGCTTCAGCCGGTCGGACGCCTCCGACGAAGAAGTCATCGCCGCCGCAAAGCTGGCCCAGGCGCATGACTTTATCGAGCGGCTGCCCGAAGGCTATGAAACTGTGCTGGGAGAACGTGGCAGTGGTCTGAGCCAGGGGCAGCGTCAACTGTTGGCCATCGCCCGCGCCGCACTCGCCGATCCGCGTATCTTAATTCTTGATGAAGCCACCAGCAGCGTCGACACACGCACCGAACAGAAAATACAGGCAGCGCTCAATGACCTCTTGAAAGGGCGCACCAGTTTCGTGATCGCGCATCGCCTCAGCACCATCCGCAGCGCCAACCAGGTTCTGGTGTTGAATGACGGAGAGATCATCGAGCGGGGCACCCACGAAGGGCTGCTGGCACAACGGGGATTCTACTACGAACTCTATATGAACCAGTTCCGCCGCCAGGAAGACACGCCCGTGCCGCCGAACGGCAGTGGACCTGCCAGAGCAGACAGTGTTCGTGCCCTGCCAGCGACTTGAGGCGCAACGCCAACCACGAATACCATATGGGAGGGGCGGCTCTAGCCCTTCTCCCCCACCCTGTTCAACGGCCACTACTCCGTCCGAAACTGCAACCAGACCAGCGGGATCAGCATGCCAATCACCACTATCGGAACGCTGTCCCAGGGCGCAAGATTAATCTGGATCCAAACACCGCCGGGAATAACGTCAACGCCGTAAAGAATGTACGCGGCCCAGCCCACCAGCATCGCCCACAACAGGCGCTGAACGAGCAACTGGCGGGGCATTACCTGCACCAGCACCACCAGCAACAACCCCAACACCACTAACTGTGTGACCATCGCAATCGTCAAAGAAGATATATCGATCTCAACGGCCTCCGGCTCAACCTCCCCTGCGGGCGTCGAGGCCGCTCCCGTCGTTGGCGCCTCTGCTGTTGGCAACGACGCTTGTGTAGACGGTGGCGTGACTACTCGTTCCGGGTTGGTGACCACAATCTGCGTTCTATCCGATGCAACATCCGGGTCCGCAATACGCACCCGAATCTCGGTGCTGGAGCTGGCCTCGACGCTGTTAACCGCGATCAACAGCGCGCCCGTTCTCTCCAGGAGTACAGATTTGCGGGCGAGTCCGCCGCGAGTCGCGACAGGACTGGACTGGATTGCAAGCTCTTCGCCTTCATAGATCAATCGAAAGTTCACCGGTGTTCCATCAGGGACCGTATTCCCGTTGCGATCCAGAATCGGGCCGGCCTGCAGTTCCAGGCTGTCTCCCAGCGAAAGATCGGTCTGCGTAACAACTACCTCGTCCCCTTCCCCCTCTTCGATGATGATGTCCTCGTTCAGGAGAGTCAGGCCAATGCGTTGATTGGGGTCGGGCTCCAGCCGTTCGACCAAATTGCTGAAGCGAGTGCCCGGCACGCTGACTGGAGGCGCACCGCTCACTGTTTGGGCGCGGAACAATGCGCGCACAGCCGCTTCCAAAAATGGCTGGGTCTTTGAGTAGACCCCCAAAAAGGCGGTCATCTTGCCTATCTCGGTCGAATCAAAAAAGTAAGGTTCGTTGAGGGCCAACACCACCAGTTTGCTCCCCGGTAACCGGTCACTGCGCTGACGCAGAAAACGCTTGACCGCATCGCTGCTGTCGTAGTTCGCTACGTCCACGTCAAGCATGGCAAAAATCAGCCAGCTTGCGTTCAGGATCTCCGCCTCCAGCGCATTTGCAACCGACTGCTCGGCCGTGCCGTTGAGCAGAGAGTTCAACTCTGCAAACGTGCGGCTGCGAATCTGCTCAGTTCGCAACTGGTTGGTCGCCTCCGGCCCGTAAAGCCGCAACATTATCTCTTCCAGTGCAGCCGGCGCGACCGCGGGCACCGCCGGGCAGCCAACGCACTCGTGAAATATACGGCTATCGGTAAATATTAATATGTCCTCGTCTTCCCCCGGTGGCGCAGGTAACTGATCCGCCAGCCCCGGGGAATCCGGGAAAAAGATCGTCAGCGCCTCGCTGGCGACCTGATCCAGCAACATCTGCGCCTCTCTCTGATGTTCAGGACTGAATCCATCCTCCAGGTCATTCGGCCCCACCACAACATCTGCAATGTCGATCTCAATCGGTTCATCGCGGGACGGGTACAAATCTGTCGCCGCACCTGTCACTGTGACAGGGTCATACAGCCGCAGTTTCAGGCGCAAAATCCTTCGCAACGAGGCATCCACTCGCGCGGCAAACTCGGCATCGTTCGTGTAGCGCTCCCGGAAGAATATGATCGTCTCTTTGATGTTGGCCCTTTCATCCAGCCAGCTGTCCGTCAGAGAGAAATCTGCCAGATAGAGCAGGTCGTTGCCTGCCGTAAACGCGTCGAGAGCAATACGCCTCCGCGGAAACTCTTGCAAGGGCGGGTCATAGTAGCGGCGCACGGCCATTACGCCCAGCGCGTCGCTCATCAGTATGCCCCCCTGCGCCCGCCATGGCGCAAACTCGTTCAACTCCAACAGAATGCCCAACTCCTGTGCCAAACTGATAGGCGGCGTCCGCTCGCGGCTGCCTTGGAAACTGCTGAAGCGAATATGACCCGACATCAGCACCTCGGTAGAGGTCGTCGCCCCATCCACTCGCAGAATCGCAGAGGGGCGCTCAGTGACCGCGGCAAACGGCGGCAGTTCGACACGCTGGAGCTCCTGCAAACTCTTCTGTATCGTCGAAATCTCCTCATCCGGCCGTCGATCCGTACCCCCCAGACCTGGGAAATGTCCGGTCACAGTGGCGACGCGGCCGCCGCTGCCGCGGTGAATGCCGGATACATAAGCCTGACCCATTCGGCCAACCCAGAATGGTTCACCTCCAAATGTGTGCAGCCCCAATCCCGTCACCAGATCCGGCCGCGGCTGCTCAATCACGTCCAGCGCCGGCCCCAGCAACAGATTCACACCTACGCTGCGCATCTCGCGGCCATGGACTGCCCCGACCTCCCCCACCAGTTCCGGATTCCAGGTGGCGCCCAGCGCCATCTGTGGCGGAATAGTCGTGAATCCGGACCGCAGCGCCGTTTCCGGTAAACCGTCGCCTCCTTGTTCGACACCAATCAGCAACGGAAGCTCCAGCGGCAACCTCTGTTCCAGACCAGACTGCAAAACGCCTGGGATGGCCGGCCCGCCCTCTTTCACGTTCAGCGCCTCCGCCGTCGAGAGATATGTGCCATACGCCAATGCCTGCAACTGATTCGTAAGTCGCGCGACGTCTTCCGGGGTTGTTTCGCTGTAGTTGCTGAAGTTGCGGTTCCTGGGGCTGAGCACCACCCCGCCTACCCGGTACTCTTCAATCAGCTCGGCGACGTCGCTTCTCGGTCCTATGTCGTTGCCTTGAAAAGTAACAATAAACAGTTGACCTACTTTATCCGCGACGCCCATTCCGGCGATCAAATTGTCGATGCGGGCTTCCAGAATCTCATCTGGGCCAGGTGTAGGTGTGGGTGAGGGAGTGGGTGTAGGAGTCGGCGTATGCGTGTGCGTGGGCAAGGGCGTTGGCGTTACCGTTGGCGTGAGGGCCAGGTTCGTGGCTTCCGCCTCTGCAGTCACCGTCAGTTCAGCACCTGCAGTTGCGGTCGCGCGAATTGACTCCAGCAGCTCCTGAGCCGTACGGGTCGCCGTGCCTGTTGTCTCCTGCTGTTCTGCCGCCCCAGTCGTTTCAGTGTCTTGCGCACTGGGCGTAGACGTGGCCGCCTCTTGGGCGGCAGCCAGTTTCACATGCGGCAGACCAGCGCCAATGTCGATTCCCAGCAACGCTGCTGTAAGCAGCGCAGTAGCCAGCGCAAACGCGCACAGCCGGGCGCCGTCCCTCCCGTGCAACCTCTTTCGATCTCTTCCCTGCCGACAACGGAATCCTCTCATCAGTTTCGATTATACACGATCAGCGCAACTGTCGGAATGGCCAATTCCGGCATCTCCGTGCACTTCCGGACGCATCCCATATTGTTGTGTCGATTCGTAGCGCCCTATTTCGCTGCGCTATAAAATCCGCAACGTTTCAGCCATAATCAATTTACGATCCTTTATGCGGCGAGCGAAAGCGTTTCTCACTAACCACTAACCACTGACCACTGCAGTTCTGGGCGGTCGGGCC
Source organism: Caldilineaceae bacterium bin5 (assembly GCA_002238445.1). Lineage (GTDB taxonomy): Bacteria > Chloroflexota > Anaerolineae > Caldilineales > Caldilineaceae > Bin5. The sequence goes on along the minus strand of MPML01000009.1, from coordinate 34 downwards.
TTCGGCCCTCCCTTGTGCAGGGGCTGCGCCCCCG
>MPML01000067.1 GCA_002238445.1 Caldilineaceae bacterium bin5 | reverse complement strand
GCCACCTCAGCCTCTCTCAGCTTGTTGATCACCTGCTCCGGCGTATGTCTCTTCCTGGCCATCTTTCCCCCTTTCTACGGCCCAATACTAACATATTACCTGGACCAGTTTTTGGGGGGCAGGTCACCTCTGTAGGAGCATACTCGTCTCCACTATAGGAAGGCAGATATCTCTCCAAGGTGCCTCCAGGCAAAAGATGTATGTTCCTCTCTTTCAGAACTGCCACAATCGCCTCTACGCGACCTTCAATGTCGGAAACTTCCTCCTCTGAAAGTACTGAAACCATGTCCTGCCGGTAGCGACTTGTCGCAGTCACTACAGATGTTCGAGCCCTCCTCAAACTTTGTTTGTCCCACTTGGATCGATGAGGGCCGAAGCTGTGCAGATATTTTACTAACGGCTCCAGGTTACTGGGAACACCATTCGCGAAAATGCGGTCGATCACCTCCGTTAGCTTTTTGTCCAAGCTTCCGCAGTACGTATCAAGGTTTTTCCCATGCCCGGCCTTTGCCATTTGGAGGCGAATCGACTCATCATTCTTTATGCGAAAACGAAGATGTCCCCTGAACAAACTATCAAGATCGTAGAGAAAGTGAGCCTCTTTCCCCAGCCCTCTACATAACTCCAGATAATGACTTACTTCTCCACTCCCGCCGGCGTCAATGATGCAGCTCCCAGCTCCGGCGACCGAAACACCCTTGGCCTCCATCATTGCCTCGACAATCCGGGCATCACGTATCCCCTCAACGAAGATCGGAGAATCGGAGAAGAAGAACTGCTTATGATGCCCGTTAAGCCGTCCCATGAAAGATGAGTATGGAAAGTTGCTTGGCAGCAGGTTATGAACCTGCTTTGGCACAGAATATTCAAGATCAAAGGAGATGACGCCCCTCAGATTCTCTTCGGATCTGAAATCCAGGATGAACGGAGAGTGAGTGACCAGAAAGACAGCCTTCTTCTTTCCATCTATAGAGGGATCGCCTGCAATTTTGCGGACCTCCTGCATGAAGAAAGACTGATATTGAGGGTGTAGATTAAGTTCAGGTTCGTCAATGATGAGATTTTGCTTCTGGTCGTCATAAAGGTGCGTCAACATGACCAGAAGCTCCTTTATGCCGTGGCATTCATCGCGATCCAACCTGTAAGACTGGTTGTGGCCCCGTAGTATTGCTCTAGGGATGAGTCTTCCTGAGTCCCATTCCAATAAAATCTCGCGGTCAAACAGGTGACTGAGTGTAGCTTCAATCTGAATACGGAGGTCCATTCGCTCTTCAAGAAGCACTATTGTGTCGATTCCCGATCCTTCCGCCCCCGCCGTCTTCAGGTGACCGAATCGCGACTTATCAAACCCTTGGATAAAATGGCCGCCGAATTTTTGTTCAATCGTCGGGGACCTAGTCATTTCATTCAACCTATCCGTCCCCAGGAAGCGTGTATCCCAGCCCTGACTTCTCATATAACCCAATAGAGTCTTAGCGAACTGTGACTTTCCGCTTCCGTTCGGTCCAACAAGAAAATTGATGGTCCCTATCTTTTTCGTTTCGAAGACTTGATCTTTCCAAGGATGCGGCAGTTGAAATTTCAAGTGTCTGTCGATCAACATTTGGCTCTTTCCCTCTGTCGTAAGTCTTTCTGCCTCGTGGTTGGCAACCTCTTGAGCGTTTGATTGCGCGAATCAATTTCAAAGCTCACCAACTCAACCACCGTCACGCCCAACATCAACCTCGCGTGCGCTGAGATTGGCCCAAAAACTGGACCACATGTACATAGTCGATACGTGGCCAAGGTGAGTCCCCGGAATGGCCGGTCAGATGTAATACCTAAACGTGGGTTGCCGATCAGTCACCGTCGGGTTACTCACAAGAATCTCGCCCACTGCATCAGAAAACTTGATCGTAATTGGCTGGGAGTCACCTGCATTACATCCGTTGTAATTGAGCTTTGTTAGTCCAAGGATGTCGCGCGCTACGTCAGTCACATTCGCATCACCATGTTGAATGTCTATCTGAAGAGGCGCTGGCGTCTCCCATCCGTCGTAGGTGCCGAGCCTTGGTTTGAAACCCGTCCCGAATAGATACCCTCTCGTGGGTGAGTGCTGCCAGAATGTTCCTCGAATCACTGGCCATGGCTTGTCTGGTCGATAGAGTCTGGGACCATCTCGCCTAGACCGCACTCGAACGCCGACAATCTTGACACTGGCAGGTGCAGCAGAGCGGTATCCTTCGAATTCCTCGGCGCTAATCTCGGACCGGGAATGTAGGAAGACTTCGGTTAATGCCTTGCCGTGCAACTGCTCATAGGTCTCCAATGCTCCTTCCAGCAGGTCGTGCGCAGCCTCGGCCGTGAGTCTAAACTGCCTGGTCTTAGGGGAATACCATGGCCCATATTCACCCAAGAACACGACGCCATCGCCATCGTCAAGGAACATCTGCGCTGCACAGGCCGCAGTTTGAGGCCCACCTTCGGCATCACGTCGCCGAAATGCAAGCCCTATATAGCACACACCTTCTCGTGCCGTGGCAAGCCGCCAAGGCTTACCACCACCCTTGTAATAGAGAGTACTGGCAAGGTTCCACATGCGATGAGAGAGTGGGGATAGTTGCCTTTGACCGAACGAGGCTTCGTCACTTAGCCGCAAGGTGGACTCGCGGATTATCTGTATCGGAACGTTATACGCCATCGTCCGTGCCTTGAGTTGACGCCGAAAGTCAAGTGAGAGTTCGTACTGCTCCGGCTCATACGTCGAGAACATTTCCAGTTGGCCACTTCTGCGCGCCTTAATCTGTCTGTCCGTCACGCTCTCACCTGTCGTATTGGATACACGCGACATAATCCGGCAATTTTGATAAACTTCATCAGGAACAACGCACACCATTACATTGATGCGTTGATCTAATTTCTCCAGTTCTTTGAAGATCTCAAGGTATTCTTGGACGACAGAATAAACTCTTTCGTATGGATCCCGCCTGCGCGCCAAGTCACTTAGTTTGCGACTATCCAGCACTCGATGCCAAGCCGGTTCGATGTGCCAATGGCAGGCGAACGCCGCCTCGAATCCCGGATACGGGGGCCACAAGCGATGACGGTCCTTCGGAGCATACGTCGATGAGCGGAGCATCGCGCGCGACCATGCCGCGAACATCTCTAATCCTTCCGAGGTGCCGACAACTCCATAGGTCAGTGACCCAGGATGGCTAGACAAGCCTGCATCGTACGGGCCAAAAAGCGAAAGACCGTCTCGTGGATCGGACAATTGTTGGCCGTATCGAAATTCCAGAGGTGGTTCAGATAGGAACTTTAGTTCTCTCAACATCTCGTCTTCACTCTTCCTCGTTGAAGTCGTCTGTTCCTGCTTCTTCTCCCGAATGCCACGCCGTGTAGGTTTCATCGATTTCACCCACAAGTTCGTCACAGATCCGGTGAGAAACCTCCATTGCAACTGGCTCAGCACCGATGATAAGTTGCTGCTCCCCGTCTGGTCCAAACCGGATATGCATATCATCATCAGCAAGCATTTGTGCAATGCCGAGGGTTCGGACACACCACTCTCGATTGAACCAACCTCTGCACAGATGCTTACGCCGCGATGGAACCTTACGTCCTTCCAGTTCCTTGCCATGAATGTCGGTCAGATGGACTCGATTTCTCAAAAACAGCGCAGTGGGTTCATCATGTTCACGCACAATATCAAACGAAGGGCTCAGATGGTATCTGTAATCCTCTCCACCTTTCGCGGTTGAATACTTGCGTTTGCCGACTCCACGGAACCAGCTTTGCCTCCCATTCGGAAGGATGACTGGGACACGGTCGTTTTGCAGGAAACCAGGAGGAAGAAAAAAATTTCCGCTGGCTTCAGAGTACTTAAGCCCGAATTCTTCCATAAGTCTATAGAGACATCTTCGAATAAGCCTGACCACCAAGTCGCGAGAGTCAATGCCATCCACCTTGATGGCATCGCGCCAAGCAACCTGTTTGACGTATTGGAAACAATGATTCGCACTGACGCCAGCTGGTGGATCGTGAAACGCTAATACAGTAACAGGCGTCACATCACTGCATGCCCATCCCCTCCGCAGCGCGCGTCGCTCGTCGATAGAGAGAGGCCCGGATGTAATACTATATATGCGCAGATAGCGAGGTATCTGAATAATCTCAAAGCAGTTGCTTACCAAAATTTCAGATTCTTCGCGGATGGCTGTCTTCATGAAAGTTGACTCTATTGCGAGCTGTCGTCCTTCATTCAAAACTCTGGGTGCCGAAACCGAACGAAGTTTTTTCAATACAGCAGTGAGGCCATTTGCCCAGCTATGAGAAAAATTGATGTAATTGATTGTTTGAAAATTCCATATGATCTCATCAGATCGAAGACCTTCAACATTTAGTGGAATAAGGAAATCTTCAACTCCCAACTTAGCCCCCACGGCTCTAGCCTTTTGCCATTCCCCCTGTGGATTGGGCTTGTGCATCGACGCCCGCGACATTAGTGCAAGCATCCGAAATGTTCGTTCGGCTATCGCGATCTCAATGTCGTTTGGCCAATTCTCTCCCCCAAGCATCTTCAGACGGTCGCACCATATGGCGTACCCTTCCGCGGCGAGCCGACGGCCGAGCCACTCACACAATGACCAATCCTCTGTAGCGTAACTCAAGAAAATGTGATCTCGTTTGTTCTCTATCACGATACCTCCACAAGGTCAATCAACCCTAGCTAGTTCCTAGGAATTTGAGTCGCGTTGTCGGCAATCTCTTGAGTGTCTGATTACGCGGGTCAATTTCAATCCCTACCGATTCCAGTGCCGTCACGCCCAGCAGCGGCTCCGCGTCTTCCGCTCCGAACACAATCGTCCCACCGACGATTTCACCCATGAACTCTATGTCCGCGGTCGTGATATCGAGCCGGATTTCGCTGCCGTCCGCCAGCCCGTATACACGCTGGCCCTTGGGCCTGAGACCGATGGCTTCCAATTGCGGCCTGGGAACCAACGAATCGATCGCGCCGGTATCGACAAGGAATAGCCCTTCCCATGTTCTGTCCGGCTCGGCCGGATTGCGAATGAGAACCGTCACCTGTGTTATCCCCATCTAATTGCCTCTCTTTAGTTTGCTAGACCGCAGCCGCATAGAGCGACTCGGCGTTGACCCGACCCTCAATCATTGCGCGCCGCTGCCATGCAACTGCCCAAACCGGTGCATCGTCCGGCGCCCGATGCGCACACACCACGGCTGTGCACCCGGACAGCGCGCCAGGAGCCGGCCGGAGGCGGTTACCGCATCGTCTCCCACCTCGAACCCACCCGTCTCAATGTCAATCGCTACGATCCGCCCGCGGTTGCCTCTTTCCACCTGTGGCCTCACGCGTTTCTCGTAAAGTGCCTGGCCGCGGTGGGCGAACTCCTCTTTGCTGTAGCGCGGCTGTCTTGCGGCCATGTTGTCCCTCCCATTACGCTTCCGCGGCCCCGTAGAGCGCCTCAACGTTGACGGTAACCGAATTCGACGAACGACTGTTGGCCAGCAGCTTGCCGAACGGGTCGCGCACGCGCACAAGCCGCGGGTGCGATGTCGCGCAGTCAAAGACAACGTACAACCAGTAGTCGCAGCGCAGATTGCAGGCTGTGGCCCACTCGTTGTCGCTGATCTCAACCGCGCCCGCGCGCGCCCGGCCCTTGACCTCGATGTTGCGGACCGCGTCCCCAGGACCCACGGACAGGATGTCGAACCCCGGCCAGTCGGGCAGGCCGGCGCGGCGCGCCAGATCAGGTCGCGAAACATCCTGCACGCGCGCGCCGCGGATCTCCTCAAAAGAAGCTGCCACCTCCATCGCCACCTTCTCCACCTGCACGTCGAACTGCTCGACAATCTCCGCATCGGTTGCCGGCACGACCAGCGCGTGGGCGATAAACTCAAACTCGCCGCCGCGCACCTGATCCGCTTCTGCCTCCAGTTCGGCCAGACGCCGCCGCCGCGACGCATTCAGGCTGCGCTGCCGCGCCTTGACCCTGGCCAGTTCCCGTTGGGCATTCCCGTCGCCGGCCCGCACGTCCGCGACGAGATTGGCACGCCGCGCCGCCAGTTCAGCCGCCTGAAAGCCATAGCCGCGGCTGACGTGCGCCTGGCGGTCGGGCAAGTCGGACAGGATACGTCGCCGCTGCGCCTGCACAAGCTGCTCAAGGACCTGATTGCGCGCGTACGCCTCCGCTTCCGGACTCAGCTTGCGCGCCAGCGCGGCCAGCGGCTCCCGGCCCGGCGCAAATCCGAGCGCGCCCCGCAGCAGAAGCAACCGCTCCACCGGCCAATCCTCGATCTCTCCCTCCCCATTCTGACGCAGTCCCACCAGCCGCGACTCCAGGATCCTTGCGCCGGCCGCGGCCGCGCCGTCCTCCCCTGAACTCGCCCCCTGTTCTACCGTAACCAGCGCCGCATGCGCCAGGTACGCTTCCTCTGCGTGAGGGTCGATGAAGACCGCCCCCCGCAACCCTTGTTCGCCGTGCCGCACGATTACCCTCTGCGCCAGGCGGTCAAACACCGGTTCCCCTGGGTGCAGCCACACTGCATCCCCGTGAAAATCCGGTTTGTGTACCGTCAGACGGTTGCGGGCCCCGGCCGCATAGGTCTCCAATGCCGAAAGCAGGAAGTCGCGCGCACGCGGCTGCGTCGCCGCCAGCGCAAACGACTCCTCCGGGTCCCCTTCGATGCGTAGGCCAACCAGCGGAGCCGCCCTTTCGACAAAACGATAAACATACCCCGGGATGAGGCGCCGGTAATGCTCCTCCCCGGTCTGCTTCCGCAGTTCGGGCAAGGCGCGGCGCACCTCGCCTCCCGCCCCGTAGAGCGAACGCTCCCTCTCTTCCAGCGCCTGGACCTGCTCGCTGGTCAGGCTCCCCTCTATCTGACGCAGGATCTCTTCCCCGTCCCCCGCCGCCGCTTGCGCCAGGTAATCGCCGAACGAAACGCCCTCGAACAGGCGGCCGATGACATCGAAAACCTTGTCAGACCCGAGCTGGTCCCGGATCAACTCCAGCTTCTCCAGCAGCCTCTTCATCACCCGGCCTTCCCGTGTCGCGCCCGCCACCAGGTTGACGATGACAACCGGGTCCCGTTCCTGCCCGTAACGATGAATGCGGCCCATGCGCTGCTCCAGGCGGGCAGGGTTCCAGGGAATGTCGTAGTTGACCATCCGCCAGCAGAACTGGAGATTGATGCCTTCGCCCGCGGCGTCGGTGGCCACAAGATAATTGGCCCCGTTGTCCGCTGCCGAACGGCGGAAAAACTCCACCTGCCGTTCACGCTCCTGGTAGGGCATCCCGCCGTGAATCAGCGCGATCCTTCCGGTGAAGCCGAGACCCTCCAGTCTGCGAATCAGAAACTCAGCCGTGTCGCGATGCTCGGTAAAAAGGATCAGCTTCTCGTCGGCATCTTCCTCATCCCGTAGTACGCTCTGCAACCGCTCAAACTTGGACTCTTCACCGCCTTCGTAGAGCCTGCGCGCCTTCCCAAGCAATTCATCGACCTGCTGACACTCTACATCCAGATCAGCCAGGTTGACCGCCACCGTCCCCGCCAGGGCCTCTTCCTCAAACTCCTCCTGCCCCTCTCCGCCGTCGTCACCCGCAGCGGATTCGTCGGCAGTCTGCGTTTCAAAGACATCGTCAAGGCCATCGAGCCTCTTCTGCCGCGTCTCCATCTTCTCTTCGTTCAGCCGGCCGCTCCGGATCTCATCGATCATCGCCTCCAGCTTCTCTTTCCGCCGCTCGAACGAGCGCATCAGCGCATAGGTGGAGCTGGCCAGCCGGCGCTGGAACACGCTCATCGCCAGGCGCGCTGCCGACCTGTTCAACTTCTTGGCCTTGTTGTAGTAGGTCGCGATGTACTCCGTTGTCTCGTCGTACAGTTCCTGCTCGCTGCCCGGCCCTTGCGTCAGCTCATAGCTCAACGTATCGCAGTTTCTCTGTGGATAGAGCGGCTGTCCATCAAAGCGGACCATCTCCTCCTTCGTACGCCGCATGAAATGCCTGCGCCGCGATTCACGGGGAAAATCGTCAAATGCTTCCGGGGTCGAGAGCGTATCCGGCAGCAGCAGGCGCCATAGAGCAAAGTAGGGGTACGCCTTACCCATGTGCGGCGTGGCGGTGAGCAGCAGCAGATGATGCGCCGACCACGGCAGCGCCCACCGTTCACTATCGGGCTCTGCGCCGGCAATGGCCTCGGCGAGGCAATAGCGGCCCGTCTTACGCACCCGCAGGTCCTGCTCGCGGTGCGCCGACAGTTTGTGGGCCTCGTCGAAGACCACCAGATCGTAGGGCGCCGTCTCAGGCTCTTTGAGGCGCGCGAACATGCGGTCACCCCGCAGCGTATCGAGGCTGACGATCAGGCGGTCGCTGTCAGGGCCCGCAAATGGATTGCCGCCGCGCGCGTCCGCCCCGCTGGCAATGCGGAACTGCAGCCGGAAAAGCGTCCGCAATTCCCGCTCCCAGTTCCCGACCAGGCCGGCCGGCGGCACGATCAAAATGCGGCGGATAAGCCTTCTCGAAAGCATCTCCCGCACATACAGCCCCGTCATAATCGTCTTGCCCGCGCCGGCATCATCTGCCAGCAGGAAACGGAGCGGCGCCTGGTCCAACATTCGCTCGTACACCGCAATCCGCTGGTGCGGCAGCGGATCGATCAGCGACGTCTCAATCGCAAACGCGGAATTGAAAAGATGACCGTACGTAAGACGGTGCGCCTCGACAACCGCCGCGACAGCTTCCGGGTCGGCCGCAAAATCCATGCCCGGAACCGTCACAGGCGCGACCTGTTGTAGAGAGCCAGGCTCTGTGATCATCTGGTCCTCCTGCGCCCGCTCGAGGTCGAGAATACGCGACCAGGCCAAAGCGCTGGGCCGGGTCTGTCTGTTTTCCCAGCGGTTGACGGTGGCAAACGAAACGCCAACCAGCTCGGCAAACTGCGCCTGCGTCAATCCGCTCACCTCGCGTACACGCTTCACACGCCGCGAGTAATCGCCAGGCAACTCCGCACGGGTATCTTGGAACATCAGAAAGTTTCCTGAACTCTTCAACTGTTTAACCGAAGTTGCGTGCTTAGCACCAACTAGTATAACATGTGTTATAGATCCCCCAAACGGGGGCATCTGTGGGAATACATCCCCTATTTTGGAGGCAGCACATTCGGAAAGCAAGGGCCGGGCGAAAGGTTCAGGCCGGAGAGTAAAGGGTAAGAATGGGGATGGTCCGCAAGCGTATTCTGCAACGCTGTCAAAGGGACTTTGAACGAACAGCTGGGAAATGCCTGAGCGGTTGTGGACGCGGTGGCGCCCAAAGCCTGGAACCAGCTATGCAGCTATCGATATGCTTTGTCCCGAACGCGGAGAGTGAACAAGGAACAAGCGGAAGTAGGTAGTACACCACCGCAAAAAAGGAGCTTATATACTTTTGTAGCCAAGGGGGGTAACTGGCTTTCGAGCGGATACTGCAATCACCTGCCGCGCCGCAATATATGCGTGAGAAGTCAGTCCCGATTCCGATCTCTGAACCAAACCCAAGCCCAAATCCCCAAAAGATAGGGAACTTTATACGAGAATAACACGATTTTGGCGTTGCCGCTCTCTGAGCGGCTCTAGCGGCTTTGTCCAGCCTCTTACCCCCTAACCATCTCTTTAGTTTCATAAACTCTAGGACTCGTTAACCGTCTTTCTTAGTTCGACAAACTCAACACAGCTTATTTCATGAACGCATTGTTCACCCTGATACGAAAACGGAGACACATCTCGATCCGTTACTTCATTACCTCCTTCGTTTTTTTCTCGATGACATGATAGACAAAGTAATTGCAAATTCGACAACCTCGCATCATTTCTGTTCTTGTTAATATGATCAATGGTTAGTTTTGAAGCTTGAACTAAAATGGATTCACATCTGTTACAAACGTGTCCTTGTTTGTAAATCAAGAGTGCCTTAGTTTTGAATTTCCATGTTGATTGTTGGCTCCACGAAATGAGTTCTCTAAATGGCACCTCTAATGGATCAAGTTCCTCCATGTATTTTCTTTTCATGACACGGAATACTTCCTCAATGCTGTTGTAAGTGGTTCCTCTGAGAACCTCGGACTCCAATTGCTTCCTGATTTCTGTAAGGGTATTGCGCCCGTCGTATTTCGGGGTAGGAGTTCGATCTTTGTCTTGACTCTCAATTGAGTCTAAATTAAGTGTTTCCGATTCTTTCCCACAATCTATGCATTCGTAAACTTCCACAATAAGTCCATTCTCATTTCGCTTTTTGCCGACTTTCTTATCTCTGTGGGTAATATTTATCGCGTGAACAGGGGTTACGTCCATTTTGTTCTCCTAAATGATTTGATCTTTGAAGTGAGTCCCTAAAATTGGACCACGAGCCAAAGTATATGATGGGGCAGATCACCGTGCACGTCTAGGGCCAGTAATATAGTCAGGAAACGGCACCGACCTACGCCAACCACCTTGCGGCCCGCAACGCGTTTTCGCCCCGGATGTAGTCGGCGACCATGCCAGCGCTGCGCCAGCGTCCCTGCGCCATGATCTCATGCGTGGGCGCGCCGGCCCGTGCCATGCGCCGCGCCATCCCCACCCGCCCGGAATGCCCGCTGCAGCCGGCCCCCAGGCCGGACGCCCTGGCCGCGGGCCTTGTCGCGGCGCGAGATCGACGCAACCGACAGGCCGAAGACCGGGTCCGAACCATCCGCATCCTCCGGCCGGATCGCATCGAGGTGCGCCATCGCACCCGGCGTCAGATAGACCGTGCGCGGGCTGGCATCGGTTTTCGAGCGCCGCATACCGGCGTCCGACATCACCCAGCAGAGCGCAATATCGACTGCCATATGTTTGCCCTCAACGTCGCCAACTCGTTGATGGTTTCGGAGGCGAGCTTACGTCCAAATCATTCACTCACAATCCACTCATTCTAGCATACATTCAGAATCTTGATAAATCTGACAAGAGCTTGTCAAAACTATAATTGTATGACACTATAAGCAGACCACCCGCACGAATAGCCCAAAAGGGAGACATGGACATGGATAAAAAACAAGCCAAACATACGCTCAATCCCCCCGCGAGACGCTCGTCAGCGTTACGTCGCACTGCCAAAATTTCGTTGTCTCTGACGCCGAACGAAAAGCGCCGGATCATTGACGCCGCCGAAGCCACCGACCGCATCATTTCCGACTTTTTGAGAGAAGAAATCATGCTCGTAGTGGCGCAGATCGAGAAGCAGGGACAAGTACATGAATGAGCGACGAAACGGATAACCGCAAATCGCAGCCGGTCTCCTGGCTTGTCAAAGGCTGGATGCCACCCTCGCCGTACTGACCAGCGGCGGCCAAGGCGTTGATCTGATCAGCAGCGCCGAGTCCCTGGACACCGGCCAGATTGTAATCAACATCATGGATTCAGTATCGCAATGGGATAGAGAGGTTATCGGAGAGCGCACCAGCGCCATTCTGCAAGATCTCAAAGCACAGGGAAAATCCACCGGAAATCCCAACTATGGCTTTGAAGCCGCCGAGGACGGGAAACTCATCGAAAACGAACAGGAACAGGCCGTCCTGCAGCGCGTTGCCGAACTGCGCGCCCGGGGCAAAAGCTGGGCGAGAGTGGCCAGCACGCTCACAGACGCCGGCGTACGCACCCGCCGCGGCACCGTGTTTAGCCGGCAAGGTCTGTCCAAAATCGCAAAGAGAGCAGGGATCAAATAAAAGAGGACGGCCCCGATCCGTCAATCGGGGCCTGTCACCACGGAGACCCACACCTGAAAGGAGTCTCGCCCACATGCTAACATACAACCCACCTCATCGCATACCGATCGCCGCCGCCGCCGAAGTCGCGGCCCGTCTCCCAGGCACGCGATACCAAGGCGACGGCTACCGCACCCGCGGCTACTGCCACGGCAGCGGAGACAAACCGACGTCGGCATCGCTGGTATTCAGCGATCCGCCCAAGCCCGGAGAACAGTCCCTGCACGTCCACTGCTTCAAATGCAGCCCCAGCACGCCGGCAGAGTACGACGCCATCCGCCACGCCCTGCAAAAAGCGACCGGTCTGCAGCTATGCAGGTGTCGCGTCTGCTGGCAGGCTCACCGCGCAGGGCAGCCGTCCACCGCAACACCCCGGGCCCAGGCGCCGGTTACGACACAGCCCGCGACGCGACGCCGCGCAAAGAGCGACACGACAGCCTACGCCGTCGACCTATGGGCCGCAGCCCGTCCATCCACTTCCGGGCCGGCAGAACTGCATCCCGTAGGCCGCTGGTTGGCCGCACGCACACCCCCGATCCGCTGGCCCGCCGGCCGTCCGCTGCCCGAAACAGTCCGCTGGCTTGCCCGCAGCCACCGCATATTCCCCCGCGGACAACCGGATAGCCCTGCCGTCGGCGCGCTGGTCATGGCCATGCGCCCCCTGTCCAACTCTGTCGGCCCTACCCGCAAGGTACATCTGGTCGCCGTCGACGCCAAGGGGCGCAAAGCGCACCACTGGCAGGCAGACAAGCGCGGCGATAAGCACACCTACGGCCAGGACGCCGCCGCCTATGGCCTGCTCTGGAAACAACGACCAACAGGCAAACACGCCTGCGACCTGCACGTCGTCGAAGGCCTCGCTGACGGATTGGCGCTACTCACAGCCCTGCCGGAGGATCAGATCGTAGCCGTCTGTGCCGGCCTGCGCTACAGCGACATCGACCCGGGCTGGTTCGCATCCGTAACCCTGTGGCCCGACGGCGACGAGAAGGCGCTGGAAACGGCCCGCCGCCAGGCGCAGCAGTGGACAAACCGTGGCTACACTGTCCCAATCAAGCTACTTCCGAAAGGGGAAGACCCTGCAAGCATGACCTGGAGAACACCGTGACGAAGTCGACCCTGCCCAACGGAACCGAAGGAATCGCACCCGACGAAGTGCCCGCAGAAATCCCCACCCCGCTCCCGGGAACTCAGGAGCTAAGACGCATAAACGCAGCCGTCGCCGCCGGCAGAACGCCGGCCAAGAACGACATCGAAGCCGTGCGCCGTCTAAGACCCTCTGGGGGAATGTCCGAAACGGAGATCGTCCAGCTGATCGAAGCCCTGCACAGCGACAGTTCCGAAACCGCGCTGCTGGCATGGACCCGGATTAGCAAGCTGATCAAATATCGCAGCTGGAACGAGAAATTCGACTGGGACTTCAGCCCGCCCGACCGCAAATGGCTGATAAGAAACTGGCTTCCAGCCGGCCGTATCGGGCTACTGACCGGCGAAGGCGAGAAAGGAAAAAGCCTGTTGGCACTGCAACTGGCCGCGAAGATGGCCGGCGGCGGCGGCCAATGGATTGGGTGCATCGGCCCCACCGAATCGGAACCCGTCGCCGCCGGCACGGTCGTCTTCACCAATTGGGAGGACGAAGCTGACGAAGCGCGCCGGCGCCTGAACTGGATCGAAAACGCCGACCGCGCAGACGGCCAGACAACACCATTGGCAAAACGCTTGGACAAAAGGTTGCGCTACCTGGAGATGGCCCAGGCCGGCCCCGTCTGGACAGCCGGCGGCCTGTCCCTTATCGGCCGCCAATTACGCGACTACTGCGAAGAACACGACGCCCGCCTGCTTGTTCTCGACCCGCTGATCAACGCCTACGGCGCATCAGAAAACGCCAACGAGGAGGCCGCTCATTTCATGGCCGACTGGGGCGGCTGGGCGCAGGAAGCGAATTGCGCCGTCCTGCTTTGCCATCACCCGCCAAAGGCGGACAGAAAGGACAGACAGGAGGGCGCCGACCACGGATTCAGAGGCGCCAGCGCCTTTTCCGCCGAGGCCCGCTTTTACTGGCAGCTGACCGACAAGAAGGAAAACAACGAGCCGACCACAGCTGTGTTAAGACGGCGCAAAGGCAACTACGCACACCCGAACGCGTCAAAGGAAATATACCTGGACAAATCACAAAAAAGCCACTGGATTTGGCGCGTTGCGGGCGATCAACCCCAGCAACAGACCAACAACTCCCTTTTTGACCATCAGGAGGACGATGACTATGACGAAGTCGGTTAACACTCTGACCATTGAAGACCGAATCAAATACATAGTCTCTAAACTGAAAGAACGCGGTCAGGTCCCAGAAGACGCCCAAGAGCCTAACCTGAACCAAATCACCGACAAGCGTTTCAACCCCCTCATGAAGGCAGCCTTTCAAGAATATGAACGGCGCCGTAGCGCTATGATGGCCGTAGCCGCAGAACACGCGGACATCTCCTCTTTCGTAGCGCCCGTTTTGTACTTCGGCAAAGACTCTGCGTCCACCAAGGACCCGAAATCGCCAGCAGGACTGAGCGGACGCGTCACCAAAGCGCTTACCTCCGACCAGATATCTAATGCCGCGGAGATCCGATTCGTCGAACTGCTCGGCCTGTTATTCGATGATCACCTATGGGAAGCCATTCCCCAAGCGGAAAGAAAGAAGGCCGGCCTGAAACACCCCTTCACCCCACTGATTAGGGCCTACCTGAACCTGCCAGAGTCCATCCGCCCCGACGTTGACCAGAACGGACGACCATATCGCAAGGGGATACTACCGGAAGGCCAACTCCCGTCCCAGCCCGGAACCATCTATTCACAGTTGAAAATAGCTATCCCGGACACAGACCCAAAACTACTACTCGGAAAGATCGAGAAGCCCACCGACCAACTGCCACTGTTCGCAGAAGCTATGGAAGACCATGACATAGCGATTCCCCTCTTGATACTCGCCGATGAAGCCGGCTTCCACGGCCTGAAACAAGGAAGAGGAACACGGCTCGACAAGCGGATCCTGATCTTCTCAGTGCTGGAAATGCCGCTCGACCAGCGACACCCAGGACAACGGTATGAACTACGCCGCTCCCTCCGCTGGTGGCGCGACATTATTTGGCCCCGGCGCAATGGCAGATCGCACTACAAGAAACAGACGTCCGGGCCCGCTCTCTTGTCCGCGCTGGACGCCGTAAACATCGCCGGAATCGTACTGCCCGACGGCAGCAAATACAGACCGATCCACGTTTGGAAAAACCCTGACCTCAACAACATGGATGACGAGGTTATAATCGAAATCAGGCTGCCGGAGGGATCGGATCGGGGGCCGGCCATCGACAAACAGGCTTTAGTCGAAGCAGGAACCATCAGCGATCCCGCTTTCGATCTGCAGCTGGGACTGGCCTATTTATGGGACGACGCCAAGCGGCGCAATGGTGGATTTCGCATCTACGCCACCCGACCCGAAGTACTACGCAATGCACAGGAATATTGTACAGACACAGCAGGTCAGGAAATCCTCGTCAATGGCAAGCCGACGACCCGCTGGGATACTCCGGACGCTGTGAGAACGGGCCGGCACGAGCGCAACCCCCAGGCCGACAGAGTGCAGGTGCTGTCGAGAGAAAAACGCTGGAAGATGGCATTTCGCAGACACCGAACGCAAATCAGCAAGACTCAGAAGTCGAACGAAATGAAAAAGACGGATCAACTTTTCAGTACCCTTGAAGACATCGGCCAAATTATGATTGAGCGCGACGTCATCGATCCCCGCACAGGCGAGCAGGGGTGGCGCATTCTGGAAGCATGGCCGCACTGAACCGTCACTACGCTACCCTATGAACTTTACTACGCTACCCTGTGAACTTTACTACGCTACCCTGTGAACTTTACTACGCTACCCTGTGAACTTTTACTAGTCTGACCAGAGAAAAAAATGAACTAGAACAGTAAGAACAGTAGCAACAGCGTTGCTGTTCTTATGCGACGCTGTTGCGCCTGGGGGCGCAGCGCCGCAAGAAAAAACATCCCACCGGCCGACGGGGACAACGTCCCAAAAATATTTGGTCTCGTTCGTCGTGAGCTTGGCTAGCCAAGGCCTGTCTGGTTTCGGCGTCCAACCTTCCCATCGCCCTTAGGACATCGTATAGTGTAAATCATGGCCGATCGCTGTCCTCCCCCGTGCGGACCTGTTTTCCTTGTCGCACACGCCCGCAAGTAGTAGAATGCCCCATATACGGAAGCATGCCTTGAAGGGGGACGCATGAAGGACGCAGAGACTACGACGGTGCCCACCCAGGGTAGGGAAGCCACCATGCCCCCGCGCCGGCCTCGCGAAGAGACTGCCCGCTTGGGCGACGAGATATATGAGCGGGACATCCGTCCGCAGGTCGAGGCGGACCACCACGGGGAATATGTCGCCATCGACGTTGACAGCGGAAGTTGGGCCATCTCCGACGACCTTCGGACGGCAGCCAAGCGTCTGCGGGCGCAGCGCCCTGGCGAGATTGACGTCTGGCTGCTCCGGGTTGGATACCGGGCACTGCATCACTTTGGGGGTCGTCCCATTCGGAGCGCCGAGTGATAGAGGGCGTGGTGAACGCCGCCTATGAGCCGGTAGTGGTCCTGGCCGTACAAGGTCCATCGGGGCAGGCAAGCGAAATCGAGGCGATAATAGACACCGGCTTCACTGGGTTCCTGACCGTGACGCCTGCGTTGGCGGCGGAGTTGGAATTAGCCCTTGAGGGCACGAGCCGGGCAACCCCTGCCGACGGCAGCGAGGTGACCTTCGATGTTTACGACGTCGCGGTGCTCTGGGACGGCCAGGCGAAATATGCTCTGGCCGAAACTGCCGATACGACGCCTCTCGTGGGTATGCGGATGCTGGACCGCCACAACCCGAACATCGACGCCTGCCGCCGATAAACTGGGCTCCTGGTAGCCTCTTCGTTGGCAGATGGCATATAATGGCACCGACCCATATCGTGCCCTACTAAGAAACTATCTCAAAATGGACTGATATAAGGAGAAAATCCCCATGCCATACGCGGCGGATATCAGCAGAAACAACCCCGGCTGCTTCCTCTTCCTGATAGACCAGTCGGGTTCGATGTACGGTGCGCTGGGCGGCCAACCGGAGCTGCGGAAGATGGACGCGGCGGCCGATGCCGTTAACCGCATCCTCGACGCCATCTCCCAACGCTGCTCACAGGGCATGGACGTTCGCGACTACTTCCACGTCGGCATAATCACATACACCACGGACTCGGTGGGGAGTCCGGACGTGCAGACTGCCCTTCCAGGGACCTCTCCGAAGGAACCCTTCCTCACCATCAGCCAGGTTGTCGACGCCGCCACCGTGGAGGACAGGCAGGTGAAGGAGTCGGACGGCGCGGGCGGCCTCGTGGAAATAACCCGAAAGTTCCCGGTGTGGCTCCAGCCCACGGCCAGCTATGGGACCCCCATGTGCGCGGCGTTGTCCACGGCTTCCGAGGCGCTCCACGACTGGATAGTCGATCACCCGAGCTCCTATCCCCCTATGGTGATCAGCGTCACCGATGGCGGCGCCACGGACGGGAATCCGGTACCCCTGGCAAAAGAGATCATGGCCCTGGAGACCAACGACGGCAACGTGCTGAACTACAACGCCCATCTTTCGGAAATGTCCGCGATGCCGGTGCAGTACCCGTCCGACGAGAGCGAAGTGCCTCCTGACGAGTACGCGGCGCAAATGTTCCGCATGTCTTCGGAGTTTCCCAACCCGGTGGTGGACCTGGCCGTCGGCATGGGCCTGCCGATCACCAAGGGTTCTCGCGGTTACGTCTACAACGCCGACATGGTGGCCCTGGTGCAGTTCCTGGACATCGGTACGCGCGCCGCTTCGGACCTGCACTGATCGGTTGGAGGGTGAAGGTGTGACCCTTCGACCTCGCACAGAGTTCTGGCTGCCCAAGGCGGGCAACGACCCGGAGGAATACGAGGACGCTTTCCGCGTCGTATGCCCCCAGCGAGTCGGAGAGTCCGGCAGTGGTGTTGCGCGAATAGCCGTCTCCGACGGCGCCAGCGAGTCCGCCTTTGCCAGGGAGTGGGCGAACATCCTGACGGATGCCTTCGTCGACCGCCCCTTGGACCTGTATGGCCTGACCGAGGACTCGCTGAACGTGTGGCTGCTGTCGGCCCGGGAGCAATGGCACGGCTGCGTGCCGTGGGACCGCCTGCCCTGGCACGGAGAAGCCAAGGCGCGGGCAGGGGCATTCGCTACCCTGTTGGGACTAACTATCGGGGCTGCGCCGGACAGATCTGGGCGGCTCTACTGGAAGGCGTTGGCGGTGGGGGATAGCTGCCTCTTTATCGTTCGCGACGACCGGCTGTGGTTGTCCTTCCCCCTGGAAGACGCCGCCCAGTTCGACAACACCCCCGCCCTGGTCTGCAGCAACCCTGATAACGCCGGGGATATGTGGAAAGGGGTACGCCAGGACAGCGGCGAGTGCGCGGCTGGCGACCTTGTCATTCTCGCTACCGACGCCCTGGCCTGCTGGCTCCTCGCCCAGAACGCCGCCGGGGAGAAGCCATGGGAAACCCTGCTGGCGTTGGACGCGGCGGAATGGGACGTTTGGATCGAAGAACAACGCCGCGAGAGGCTGATTCGGAACGACGATACCACATTGGTAATCATCGAGGTCGTCCAGGACAGTGAAGTGAAACGAGAGCCATGCCCTGGCCAGGCATAACCGACTTTAGCGAGGCTGTCCAGAACCCTCTTCTGTGCTTCAAGGGTACCGAACTCGAAGCCGGGGCAGTGTCGGTCAACCAACGCGGGATGCCCCTGGTGTTCTCCGGCGCTTTTGCCTGCGTCTATTCGGTATCGGTCGGAGGGCGCAAGTACGCGGTGCGCTGCTTCACCCGCGAGGTGAAGGACCAGCAGACCCGGTACAACCAGCTGAGAGAATATCTCATCAACGTCCTCCCCCCGTCCTTCGTTCACTTCGAGTTTCTGGAGCACGGGATCAGCCTGAAAGGCGCCTGGTATCCGGTCGTCAGGATGGAGTGGGTGGAAGGCGAGTCGTTGAGCAACTTCGTAGGATCCCATCTCAACGACCCGGACGCCCTGCGACGAATCGCGGCCCAGTGGCGTGGGGGCCCGGCCGCCAGTCTGCGCGGGCTGGGCATCGCCCACAATGACTTGCAGCACGGCAACGTGATGGTGCAGGCGGACGGCAGAATTCGTCTGGTGGATTACGACGGCATGTTCCTGCCCAGATTTCGCGGGGAGCGCAGCCCTGAACTGGGGCACAAGAACTTCCAGCACCCCCTCAGAACGGCGGAAGATTACGACGCATACGTGGACAACTTCCCGTCCTTGGTCGTCTACCTCAGTCTGCTCGCCATAGCCTCCGACCCCGGCCTGTGGGCTTTCTTCAACGACGACAACCTGATATTCACCAGGAAGGACTACGCCGCCCCCGGGAAGTCCCCGCTCTTCGACCTGCTGAAGAAGTCCCCCGACCAGACCGTGGCGAAACTGGCGGAGCGCCTGGAGGAGTACTGCACACTTCCCGTGGAGAATGTGCCGGACCTGGAGACCATCCTGCACGGCATCCCGCCCACCCCTGCGCCCTCGCCCTCGGCGGTGCCGAGCACCGCCGTACGGGGATACCGGCAGGCGCTCCAAGCTCGACAGCCAGTGCAGCCCGCCTCAACGGCGACACAATCCCATCCTCCCGCGCCGAAAGCCACCAAGCCTGTACCGGCGGCGCAACCCGCTGCGGCGCCGACGACTCAAGCCGCCGCCAACCCCGCCCCGGGGGTCTCGCGCAGGGCCGCTCCCGGAGAGATCAGGAAGGTGCTGCTGGGAGTGACGGTCACGGTTGCAGCGGTCACCATGGCTCTCGCGGCGATGATGGTCTGGGCCATCTCGGTGCGAGGATGGTATGACTAGGGCGCTTCGCCGGCCAGGAGATGCGGAACGATTCCCAGGACCAGGACGATAACGCCTGTACCGGAGAAGACGCTGGCCACGTCACCAAGGAAAAAGATCGAGCCGATTATCCCAGCGACAACAAACGCCACCGAGAGCCTGTTGATCCAGCCATAGCCCAGCTTGGCCCACCCCACCGCGTCGGCCCAACCGAACAGTGCGCCGCGGATCCCACGCCCCCTGAGCAAGAGTGTGATGAGGGAGCACACCAAGAGTAGAACGCCGGCATTCGCGATTTCGTCCAGCGCCGACGTTATCCCCTGGACTTTGGACTCGTGGTCGATGAAGAGCAGGGAGACAAGGGTACGGGGAAACGCGCCGGCGGCGAACACAGCCAATCCGGCCGCCGCCGTGCCCAGCACCAGCTTTCCCGGCGGCCTCGTCCTGCGGGTCACTATCGGCGCGCCGGCCAGCCCCAGCAGTTCGAGCACGAGACGCACGCAAAACATGCTGATGCCGACGACAATGTTGCAGCTGCCAAGCACCGCCAAGAGTTCTGTGCTTGTTCGGGGCTCGTCCGCGGGAAAAGCCTGCCGATCTCCCGGCGCTCCCAGCAGCTCAATGAGTGGGGTTATTGCCTGCGTGTGCAGGATGCCTCCGGCGAACGGACTCAACACAATCAGAAAGACACCGACTGCCATCACGCCCAGCGCCACCTTGTAGGCCACACCCCAGTCTGCGGGAGTAGTACGGATCCTCGGCAAGCTGGTTTGCGGGACGTTCGTGTAGGACATGTCCACGCCTCTTGTCTCGCGCCGGACGTTGGTCCTGGAAGGCCGGTGCTTATCTCGACCGGCCCACGGCGGTCATCGCCGGTTGCCGCGGCCTCCTCTCCGTGAAGGCGACACTTTTGACGACTGATTCGGCTTCTGGGACACGTTTCAGCGGTGGAACCACCCGTATACCAGAAGAGCTACGCCGACCCAGAAGAGCACGATGCCCGGCGCTATGACTATGGCTCCGCCGGCCCCAAAGAAAGTCTGCAGGACAAGGGCGGGAGCAAGCAGGATTACCCCAATCGCCACCCCGGCCAGTCCCATCCTGTTCGGCCAATGCCATGTGACGGTCGCGGCCATGTACCTTTCGACAATGCGCCGCGCCGCGCCAATAACCGCAGCCCGCCGGCGGGATTCCACAAATAGGACTGCCCCGAGCCCAGCCAGGAGCAGCACTCCGCCCAGCGTCCTGATCGTTGCGCCGAAGACCACGCCGCTCTCCTGTAGGAAGATCCCGGACGCAACCAGCATGATCCCAATCGCCGCCGCGGCCGATCCCAAGGCGGCGGTTGGGCTTTGCTCCTGGAGCGCCGCGAGCAGCTTATCCGTCATCTTCCTTAATGAGGACATACCCGCTATCCTTGGCCCACCGGACGGACTCCCAATGATGTCCAATGGGTACTATACCACTTGCTCCACTGGACTTCAATCCTACGAGTTCGCGCAAGGAGGTTGGAAAGGACAAATGGTTCTTTCGACAATTCGCGCGACCGACGGGGCAACAGGAATAGTACCCCCTGACCTGGACGGCTCCTTAGTATCAGAGGCCAGTTATACTGTTTTTGAGTGTGAGTCCATAGAAGAAACCGCGTACTTATGGTCTATATTGCGGTCGCATGAAATTCGAGCTGACATGCAGTCTTTGTCTCCAGGATCTAGTCGTTATACAACGAAATGGCCTAACGTGGGACAGCTATCTCTTCCTTGGCTTCCCGAACAGAAACGTCTTGAAATAGGCTCAAACCCGATTCAATTATGGGAAAATGAGCGTAAGATTGTGTTGCGCCGCCGAGAATTGATGGCCCATCTCCATGAATTAGACGTTGAATCTGAAGAGAGCCGAAGGCGATGGAGAGTATCCAAAGCTCCCCAGTAATTCACTGATTTTAGCCTGCACCAGTTTGAGAATTAGTCGAAGTGTGCCACTCGACATGGAACAGTCGTAACTACCCGAACGGGTCGCAGGAATCGAAGAGCGGATTCGGCATTTGGCGGCCAAAGAGGATCTCTTTGCTTCAGAGAGAGATCTTAAGAGCGAAGTCGTTGGCGTGAAGTCTAATTTACAAAGTCTTGATGCTAAGATGGAGTTAGGATTTTCTGAACTCAAAAGGCTGATAGGGGATAACACCAACTCAGAAAAAACACCAAAATGGAGGCGGAGAACATTCTGCTAAAATAGATCACAAGTCTCTTTTGGTATCCTGATCGTTCTTGCCATAAACAATCTGTTTGACCGCATCTTGGATGTAATTACCCCGCCCTCCGAACACCCCTACACATATTGACTCAACCCCATACAAACCAGCCCAAGCCAAGGGGTTTGGCTAAAATTCTTTATAATTCCCCCAAAATAGCCCTCCGTGTACTCGCTAGGTCGTAAAATCTAAAAATTGCATGAATTAGCAAATTTGGTCTAATAAAATCTTTGAGACCTGCGCGCTCTAGTCGCCAACTTTGGACAGAGTTCTAGGCCACGCTCAATTAGCACGCGCTAGGGCTCGTTGACGCCTGTCTGAAAAGCGATTTGCGGGATGCACATTCTACTGGCTGTTTTTGAGTTCCCGGACCCTCCTTTCAACGGCAACTCGCATCCTGTTATGTCTTGGGCTGTCGTCTAGCATTTCCAAACACATCCTGTAGTCGGCAAGAGCCTCCTTGTGCTGACCAAGACGCTCCTTTGCCACACCCCGGCTTCCATAAGCATGGGCATTATTTGGATTTATTTGAATGTGTTTGTCATAGTCGGCAAGGGCAAGCCATGGCTGATATGAGTTGGACCAGGCA
Organism: Caldilineaceae bacterium bin5; assembly: GCA_002238445.1. Classification (GTDB taxonomy): domain Bacteria; phylum Chloroflexota; class Anaerolineae; order Caldilineales; family Caldilineaceae; genus Bin5. The sequence goes on along the minus strand of MPML01000067.1, from coordinate 6,699 downwards.
AGACCGCGAAAATAATAGGCCGAAGGGTGGTCAGGACGCATGGCGATGACTTTATCGAGGTCGGAAATTGTCGCCCGGTACTGTTCGGCCTGAAACCTGAATACTGCGCGCGTCATATACGCAGATGGATCGTTGGGCCGCATACGGACGATATGATCGATACTGGAAGCGGCGGCATCGAATTGACCGATTTCTAAGTGAATATCTGCCCTGCGTTGGAAGATTTCGGGGTTGTCAGGTTGCAGTCGGACAGCATGGTCAAGATCTGTGAGGGCTTCATCGAATCGATCTAGTTTGGTCTTTATTTCGGCGCGTCTCAGATAGGCAGCGGTATTATCGGGTTGCGCTCGAATGACTCGGTCCAATTCTGAAATAGCCCTGTCATTCCCGTCCTGGTTCAACCAGGCTGCGCCATGCAAATAATATTCGCCGAAGGTTCTTTCTTGCCCGCAACCTGCTAACGCCATACACGCCATAGCGATCACCATTGACCAACCTTTAGCCCTGAGTAGGTGTATCATGGCTTGTTCTCACCTTGTGGCTGCCTCGTTAGACAGCCATCGAGAAGCAGTTTGCGGCAATTGCATTTCGTGATTGAGGTAGCGGTGCAGTTTGTAGCGGCGTAGATTCCTTTGGGACAGTATTTATCTGCTTAGCTACAACAGATCAATTCAGGTCTTATCAGACTTTATTGATCTGTCAATATGCTGGATACTGACGACGATGGTGTGGTGTGCGAAAGGGTGAGGTCACGGCTGCCGCGCCCGCTCGGTGATACCTTCCTACTCAAATTCCTTTTGGGAATTCCGGGCCTCCCTGCCCAGAGCGGTCAACCGATATCGTTGATTCCTGCTCCTGGGACTTTGCGGGAGTGTCATCTCTATCAGGACCGCATCAAGGCTGGGGTGTAAGTAAGCCCTGAGGAAATGACGCCGGTCCGCTAACCCCAGAGCAGCCATGAGCTCGGCCTGGCTCATCTGCCCTGCAAGGCTGCAACGAGTCGTCTCACATGAGGGGTCACATGTGGGGCTTCATGAGGGGCAATGGCCACTTCGCAGCGCATCGCCGAGAGCACCGCATCCGGAAAAATACCCTTCAAAAATTTCAAGTTTTCGCCGACACGTGACCCGATTTCAGGCAATGCGCCGAGATCGGTCCATTTTCTTCAGCGGTATGAGACACTTTTTCACGGCGGATTCACAGCCGCACGCACAGGAGGACGACTCGATTCGCTGTTCTCCGGACATTCTTCCCCCCAGCATCCCTGCTGGATTCCTGTCCGCCGGCATGGCCTTCACCCCGGAGATGGCATTACCGGCATCCACACTGCAAATCTTCAAGGGACGCAAGCAGGTCCAGGACCAGCACCGCCGTGTCTCCCAGCAGCGCCGGGGTGATGAACTCTATCGTATCGTCTGGGCTGTTGATGCGTGATTTGTCGTTACCGGAGAAGTAAAGGGTCGAAAGCCAGGCGTATCTGAAGCTTTGCTCATCGCTTCTGCGTTCGTTGAATTTACGCCTGAAGGGCACTCCCTCTCTATCAGCGGCCTCTGATACATGCTTGGTCAACCAGCGGTCTCCCTGCCCCCGTAGAGATGTGCCGGAACCCACCGAATCTAGGTTTATCATGACCCTGATGTCGTCTAATTCTGCGTCGGTCAACCGGTCCACGTAATACAAACTGCCGTCCAGTCCGGTTTCTTCTGAACCAAAAGCGATGAACCGTAGTGTAAACGGGAAAACCGAAGCTCCCTGGTCGAACCAGGGAGGCCGGGCCAATCTCTCTGCCAGCGTCAGCAGCACACCTATCCCGGAAGCGTTGTCGTTGGCGCCCACGGAATCCGGCACCGTGTCGTAGTGTGCTCCCAGGATTACCACGCCCTCACCGCGACCGGGAAGTTCAAGGATTATGTTACGAGTTCTCCTCACAGAGGCCCCCACCCATAGCCCAAAGGTCTGCATCTTCGGGCTGTAACCGAACTCGGTAAAGCGGTCCATCAGGAACGCTGCGGCCTCCAGCTCCTCCTTCGTGGCGCTCTCTCGCGACCCAACCTTTTCTGTCAACTCGCACAGGTAGCCGAATGCGGAACCGGCAAGAGCCTTACGGTCGGCGGCGTCGAATCTCGCGGTAACGGGCGGCGGAGGGGCAGTGTCCAATGCCTCCCGCGCCATTTCATTGAGCGCCGCGCAGGACGAACCCGGCGTCGGAACGCTGGCCGGCACAGGTGGCTCTGCAAAGACGGGATTGCAGGCGGTCAGCAACAGGGCAGCCACTGTGGCGACCACCCAGAACAGAGTAACCTGCCTGCTGGTCACGAATGACTCCTTTCGCGCCCTGAATCCCCTAATGAGCCAACCCGCAAGGGACTGCCCATGAGGCCGGACAAGACCAGAACTGTAAGCGATCACCACCCGAAACTGTAATACACTGTGTTTTCAACCAGGAGCGGCATGAACGCCCCAACGGCAAGATCCGACAGGTAAGCGCTGCAATCATTGCCGCCTTCCGGCAACGTCTGCCATAACGTATGGGCCACCGACATTCTGGAGTAGAAAATTTCCTCCGACCTCCTGCTCCGAATGATAGCGGCAAATGCTTCGATCAGGCCGACCAGTTCTTCTCGCCCTTCCGCGCATCTGCGTTCAGATGCCACAAACCCATTGGCGTACATCCACTCTATCTTTTCCAGCCAGTCAGCGGGCCACTCGCTGTGCGATTCTACGCTGTCGCGCGTTACGGCCTCCTGGGCCCAGTTATGCAGCCACTCATCGGCTTTCATTAGATTGGGAGTGATGACAGTGACGTCTTCTCCACTGTAATGGTCGTAGAGGGCATAGGCCGTAATCCTTGTATCCTCCTGTTCAGACTGTTCAAACGATTCTCTCGACACGCCAGTCGGAAGCGGACCAATGCCAAACTGCAACACATCATCAACGATGACGCCCATGAACTCTTCAGCAGGCAGATCCGCCAGATAGGTGCTGCAATTGGCCTCGCCTTCCGGCAACTGCTTCCACAGCGTGTTCGCCACAACCATGTGGTGAAGTGACGTATCCGGTCTTTTCTCCCGCACCTTGGCGGCGAATGTTTCGATCAGCTCACCCAATTCATGCCGTCCTTCGGCGCACCGGAGTTCGGAAGCCGCAAAGCCGTTGGCGTACAACCACACAAACAAGGGGAAGCCCTCGTTATCTGGATTCCCTTCGCTAGCGATTTCAGGCGTGTCGTTCAGCGCAGCTTCAATAACCCAACCTAGCAGCCAACTGTCCGCAGCCAAATCTCCCATGCTGATAACAGTGACTAAACGACTGTCGGGATGTTCGAAAAGCTGATATCTTGATCCCTCATATTTGAACTGTCTAAGCACCTCCACATACCCTGAGTAGTCAGGGGTGGGGGATGGCACTGGGGTGGGGACAAGAGCGAAGGAATCCGGCCCCACAACACAGCTCGACAGCATCATCGTGACCGCGCACAGAATCAGCCATAGGTGTTTCATCTCAATCCCCCTTGTGTTGCTATCGGACTCCGCCTGGATGACCTACCCTTTTCTAAGGCGTTCATGCCAAAGTATCACAGAGCAAGGTGACAGCAAGTCACAGTAAGCATCCGTAGATTGGTACCCCATCGGCTCTCAGTTCTGCCCAATCCCTCCCACCCAGGATGGGGACCCATCAGCCGCGGGATGGTCCGTCAAGCGAACGAGATTCGTGCCGTCGGTGTTGATGACATATAGATCCGTGTTTCCATCACGGGACGAGGTAAATACTATCCGGCTTCCGTCCGGTGACCAGGATGGGCCGGCATTCTCGGAAGGATCATCAACAAGAAAGATGGCGCCGGCGCCACGGGCGTTCATAACATAAAGCCCTCTTCTCCCTTCCCGCTCTGAGAAAAACAGAATCCGGGTTCCGTCCGGCGACCAGGTTAAGTGGGCATCCACGCCGGGATTGTCGGTAAGACGGGAAACGTCGGTCCCGTCGGAGTTGACAGTATAGATTTCGGGCTGGCCGTCACGATTTGAGCCGAACATGATTCGGCCTCCCTTTGGAGACCAGACGGGACCATAGTCCGTTGCGGGGTAGTGCGTCAGACGGGTGATACCAGAGCCGTCAACATTTATCAGATAGATATCATCCCAGGCACGATTCGAATAAAACGCAATCTGACTTGCGTCCGGGGACCAGGACGAAGGTAAATCTACCTTCGGATGGTCAGTAAGACGGGAGACGCTCGAACCGTCGGCGTTCATCACGTATATATCTACGTTCCCCCCAGGCTGCCCGTAATAGGCAATCCGTTTCCCGTCCGGAGACCATCTGAAGGAGCCGCTGCCAGCGGCATCGCCTAACAGCAGGGTAACGTTCGAACCGTCGGCGTTCATTACGTACAACCCGGTACGATCGTAACGGTCAGAGAGAAACATAATCCGGTTGCCGTCAGGCGACCAGTCGGGGCTATAGTCGTCTGCAGAATTGTCGGTGAGGCGAGCGACGTTTGAACCGTCGGTGTCCATGATATAGATGTCTTTGTTTCCTTCACGGTCGGAGACGAAGGCGATTTTCTCACAACAATTATACGCACTTTCCACCCCTGGGTCCGGCATCTTCGATTCCGCGACGATGGGATTGCAGGCAGTCAGTAACAGGGCGGCAACGGCGACGACCACCCAGGACAGAGTAAGCTGCTTGCTGGTCACGAATGACTCCTTTCGCACCCTAAATCCCATAATGAGCCAGTCCGCAAGGGACTGCCCAAGAGGCCGGTCAAGACCAGATCTGTAAACTATCACAACCCGAAACCGTAATACATTGTGTTTTCAACCATGAGCGGCATGAACTCCTCAACGGCAAGATCCGACAGGTAAGCGGTGCAGTCATTGTCGCCTTCCGGCAACGTCTGCCATAACGTGTGGGCCACCGACATTCTGGAGTGGGAAATCTCCTCCGACCTTTTGCTCCGAATGATAGCGGCATATGCTTCGATCAGGCCGGCCAGTTCTTCTCGCCCTTCCGCGCATCTGCGTTCAGATGCCACAAATCCATTGGCGTACATCCACTCTATCTTTTCCAGCCAGTCACCGGGCCAGTCGGTCTTTTCCAGCCAGTCACCGGGCCAGTCGCTATGCGATTCTACGCTGTCGCGCGTTACGGCCTCCTTTGCCCAACCATGCAGCCATGCATCGGCTTTCATCAGATTGGGAGTGATGACAGTGACGTCTTCTCTACTGTAATGGTCGAGGAGGGCATAGCCCGGAATCCTTGTATCCTTCATGAATTCCATGAATTCTTCGTCAGGCAGATCCGCCAGATAGGCGCTGCAATTGGCCGCGCCTTCCGGCAGCTGCTTCCACAGCGTGTTCGCCACGATCATGTGGTGAAGTGACGTATCTGGTCTTTTCTTCCCCACCTTGGCGGCGAATGTCTCGATCAAGTCTCCTAATTCAGACCGTCCCTCAGCGCACCGTAGTTCGGAAGCCGCAAAGCCGTTGGCGTACAACCACACAAACAAAGGGACGCCCTCATCATCCGGACTCCCTTCGCCAGCGATTTCAGGCATGTCGTTCAGCGTAGCTTCAATAGCCCAACCTAGCAGCCAACTGTCCGCGGCCAAATCTCCCATGCTGATGACAGTGATTACACGACCGCCGGGATCTTCGATAAGCTCCAGGCTTGAACCAGCAGAATCGTACTCTTTAATCATGTCCGCATACCCTGAGTAGTCAGGGGTGGGGACAAGGGCGAAGGAATCCGGACCCACAACACAGCTCGACAGCAGCAACGTGACCGCACACAGAATCAGCCATAGGTGTTTCATCTAAACCCTCCTTGTGTTGCTATCGGACTCCGCCTGGATGACCTATCCTTTTCTAAGGCGTTCATGCCAAAGTATCACAGAGAAAGGTGACAGCAAGTCACGGTAGGCATCCGCAGATGGGAAAGGATGCACGTACACACAAAGGCCCCTTTACGTAGAGCGGGCCTCTGTGATCGAGTGAGGATAAACTGCGGTTGCCATGCACTGCATGCCTACTCATTGCCGCCCGACCCGGACAAAACCTGGCAAGCCACCTGCTCCGAACCGTGCAGAAAATCATAGGCCTCAAACTCAAGCCGCGACTTCGGCGTAATACCAGAAATGTGTCCAATGAGCGTGATCGTGTTTTCCTCAGACGAAACATAGATGCCTATTCTGCTGAGTTGGGTGCCGGTGCCGTCCGCGTCCATTTGCCAGGAGTCGGCCTGCACAGCTTCTTCGATAGGCAGGTGAACACCCTTGTCACTGGACGGGGAGAATACAAAATGACTGGCAGACAGCGAGTACTCAGCCCCCAGATGACCGCCCGTCTCGCGGTTGTTGTCCACGTCTACTGAGACCTGCCAACTGTACTCCAACATATTTTGCTCGACACCCTTTCTATTGAACTCCAGCGTCTCCGGAATATCCCTGAGATGAAAAACAACGGAAAGCGTCTCGCCGGTCAGATCTGTGCTGACTTCGGTAATGTCTACATGTGCCGGCAGCGTCTCCGAGATCGCGTCGGCGACTCGTTGGCCCGGCGTGATTGCGGCCTCATCAGCACGACACGGTCTGGCGGACAAATCCGCGATCGACGGAACAGCACTGCTCATCTCTACGGAACCGTCAAAGTAATCAAACGCCTTGAAATAGAGCGGTGACTCTTCGGTGATCCCTGG
>MPML01000066.1 GCA_002238445.1 Caldilineaceae bacterium bin5 | reverse complement strand
GGGGCGCAGCCCCTGCACAAGGGAGGGCCGAAGGCCCGACCGCCCAAATGCAAAAGGAGAGTATAGAGGAGTGAGGAGAGAGTAAACAGATCCGCTCGCCTCATTCAGGATCGCAATTTAGTTGTGGCTTAGTAGTTTCTAAACTGCAATCATTTATGCTGTGGAATATGGACGAGGAACGGCTGGTTTATTTGGGACAGTTTCGATCGCCTCACCCTTTCCGCAGCGAAATCCACTTGTGATATGCACGTCCGCTGGAGCCGGGATGAAAAGCAGGTCCGATTCGACTCTATCCATGGCGGGACGCGCCAAATGTACGTGATGGACGTATCGGCGGCGGTCGCGACATAATGGCCTCGACCGCTCGGACAATTCCCTTGCCATGCCTCCATATAGCAGTTGCGATCTGACACAAGACCTGCAACGCCTGCAAGTGGAAGCGGGCGATATCCTCTTCGTTCATTCCTCGTTCAAATCACTCGGGCCGGTCGAGGGCGGCGCCGATAGCGTGATCCAGGCGCTGGAAGCCGCGATCGGGCAGGAAGGGATCTTACTCATGCCCTCCTTTAACCTGATAACGTGGGAGTTGCGGCCGAAAACCTGGGACCTCGACAACACGCCCTCTACTGTCGGCTGGATAACGGAGCGTTTCCGGCAGCTACCGTGCGTCTATCGTTCAGACCACTACTCGCACTCGGTGGCGGCACGGGGAAGAGGGGCGAAGGCATTTGTCGACGGGCATCTTCGACAAGAGGGGTACGGTTCACATTGGGACCGCAAACCGTGGGGCAAGACGTTCGGATTGCATTCGCCCATGTACAGGGCCTATCAGGCCGGTGGGAAGCTGCTGATGCTGGGGGTGGATTACTACACTTCGACCTACGTCCATCTGGTCGAGACGATGTACTGGCTCACTTTGCGCGGCAAGAGGGGGGACACTGAGCGCGAGCCGGCATTCCCGGCGCTGGATCGTGTAAAGCTGGGCGCGTTCTGGGATCGTTCCGGTGAACTGGAGCGCGGACGCGTGGGCGACGCGGACTGCCGACTGTTCCAAATATGCAGCTACGTCGACACTCTCCTGGCAGAGGTGGAAAGAAATCCCAAGCAATATTTGCGCTGACCGGTAGCTTCACCGTCCCGCAGATGGACCAGTCAGAAAATCAGTACTCTCCTTCACTCAGTCAGGCTTATACTTTGGCAGTCGCGGCGTGTGGTCGCGGGTCATGCGAGTGGTGCGCTTGGCGAGAGGCAGGGAGACGCGCGCCCCCCCTTGAAGATGGGACTCGATGATGCCGAAGATGAGTTCGTTGCCGGCGCGGGCCGCGCGTACGCCGCCCCTGGGGGGTTGGCCGGTATCGAGCGCATGGACAAGGTCCTGGACGGCTCGCAATGTAGAACTGGTCGGCGGTGTCTGCGGCGCCGGCGCGATCTTGAGTTCGTTGCGCCCGCGCAGACCGACTGGTTCGGCTTTACGCACCTGCCATTCACTCCCGTCGCCGAAGGCTGTAATGGTCCCTTTGGAACAGATCGCCTCAATTTCGGACGCGCGGGCGGTGAGCAGGACATGGGCCTTTACGTCATTGGCAAATTGAATGGTCCCTTCGCCTTGCGGGTCGCCGGTCAGATTGTCGCCGTCGATCATGCTGTCGCCGTCGGGAAGATGGCCCTGCACCCATTCGGCCGGCGCGTCGCTGTTGAGCCAGAGGACAAGGTCGAGAAAGTGGCTGCCCGTATTGAACAAGGTGCCGACGTTATAGACAATTATGTGCTGCAGGTCGCCCAAGTCTCCGCTGTTGATAATCTCTTTCATGCGGTCGTACTTGGTGTCATAGCGCCGGTTGGTCCCGAGATTGAGAATGGCGCCGTTCCTCTCGACCGCTTCGACCATTGCGTCGGCGTCGGTCATGGATGCGGCCATGGCCTTCTCTGCATAGATTGCCTTGACGCCATGGTTGGCGCAGTCCACCACGATTCTCGCGCGCGGCTCCGGTTGTGTGGCGACACTGACGATGTCCAGGTTTTCTTTGGCGAGCATCTCGTGGTAATCGGTGTATTGGCCTTCTGCGGGCACGCCGTGCAGTTTGCCGAATTCGTCCATCACGTCGGGGCGCAGATCGGCGCAGGCGACCAGGTCCGTGCGGTCACAGGTCGTGTAGCCGGCGGCGTGTGAGTAGGGGAGCGCGATCCGGGAATAGCCGACAACTTCGTTGTCGATGAACCCGCCCATGCGGCTGCAACCGATTACACCGGCGCGGTACGTTTTCATTTGTTCCTCCCTGTGCAGTTCCTGGTGGGCAAGGTTTCGCTGCGAAATATGTAGGCAATTGGGGTCAGCCCAAGGCGTTGATCCTGTCGCGTATTTCCTGTGTCAGTCCCATCTCCTCAGCCTGGAAGGCCTGATCAATATGGGAGGTGGTGCGGCAGCCGATCAGCACGGAGGTGATGCCGGGCTGGCCGATCGCCCATGCCAAAGCGAGCTGCACCATCGAAATTCCGGTTTCGGAGGCCACCTCGCGCAGACCCTCCATGCGGCGCATTGAAACGTCGTTTTCGTAGATGTCCCAATGGTCGGGCATGACATCGAAGCGGGTCCCCTTGGGGGCGGTCCAGGTCTTGGTGTACTTGCCGGTGAGGAAACCGGCTCCAAGCGGGCTGTAGGAAGTAACGCCTATATTCTGGTCGGCGCAGAAGGGAAGCAGTTCGGTCTCAATGTCGCGGATGGCAACGTTATAGTTGGGCTGAACCGATACCATGGGGGCCCAGCCGTTCACATCGGCAATCCAGAGGGCCTTGCAAATCTGCCACGCGTCGAAGTTGCTGCATCCCAGATAGCGCACCTTCCCTTGCTGCACTAATGTATTCAGGGCATCCATCGTTTCTTCAAGCGGCGTGCTGGGATCAAATGCATGCAGCTGATAGAGGTCGATGACATCGGTTTGCAGGCGGCGCAGGCTTTCTTCGGCGACCTGCAAGATGCGCTCGCGCCCTAAAGGCGGCACAATCTTGGTCCCCAAGACCACTTTCTGGCGGTTGCTACTGCGGGAGAGCCATTGCCCCAGAACCTTCTCCGAGCCACCGGCGGAATAGACTTCGGCTGTGTCGATCAGATTGATATCTCGGTCCATGGCGTAGTCGATTACTGAAAAGGACGTTTCAGCATCGATTTCGCGGCCGAAGGTAACGCTGCCCAGGCCAATTGAACTGACATGCAGTTCAGAGTTGCCCAATTGGCGGATTTCCATGTTCACAACCTCCTGAAATTTCTGACTTTATGTAACTGTTCACGAAAAATTGCAACTGTTGGGACACGGTCGATTCGCGCTTATCCCGAACGGTCGTCTACTTAGGTCCCGCTGGCTCCCCGAGAAGCCCTTGGCATCTGTTCACGGTCGATGCATCCGTTTGGCAGCGGCCAAAAGGTCGGCTTGCCAGTTACTCGGATTGAGCAGGTCGGGATCGTCGATGCGAAGCAGACGCAACTCGTGGATCAGGTCATGTGAGAGCGCAGTGGTTGCCGCCAGCAGGTTCTCCTCCAGTTCTGACTCGGTGCGCATGCCGACAAGCACCGAGCCAATGCGCGGTTCGGCCAAAGCGAAAGCGATAGCGGCCTGTGCGGGAGTGAGAGAGGGGTCCGTCCCGAGCCGGGGGCGGCCGGCGGCTTCGGCAACCAGCTGGCGGAAGCGCCTTGAACGTGCTTTCAGCGGTTCAAGCCTGTCAGGCAGGTAGTCGGCGCGTTCAGTTAATACCCCTTGCAGCAGGACGGAACGCACGAGGATGCCGACGCCGAGTCTGGTGGCTGCTGGGAAGAGCCTGTCGGCAAGACGTTGATCGAATAGCGAATAGGTGACCTGAACGGTGTCGAACAGATCCAATTCGACTGCGGCAAGCGGCAAATCAGGGCCGTAGAAGGAGCCGCCGCGCCAGAGAATCATTCCGCTGGCGCGCGCTTGCGAAAAGACCTCGGCGACCAGGTCTGCCTGATCGAGAAGGTCGGCGTCGACGTTGTGGATCTGCCAGATGTCGACGTAGTCGGTCTGCAGCGAATGGAGGCTGCTTTCGAGGCCGGAGAGCATGGCCCGGCGCAGGGCGTTTCCGCGCAGCGTCTTTCCGTCGGCTTGCACGGTGGCCTTGGTCGCGAGCACGGCGCGATTGCGGCGGCCGCGCAGCGCCCGGCCCAAAATCGCCTCGCTATTTCCGTAAGCCTGAGCAGTGTCAATAAAGTTTATGCCGTTGTCCAGTGCCGCGCCAACCAGTCGTTCGGCGGCGGACATGGAGGGACGACCATAGTGTCCGGGCACTGGAATCCCATAGTCCATCCCCAGTTCCACTGTCCCCAAGGCGATGGGAGAAACGGAAAGATTCGTGCGACCAAGAGTACGATAGTGGCTTCGATTCATGGGCATTAAGAGTAGGCGGTGGCAGGTGGCTTGTGGCTTGTGAAGTTGCCGTCAACTGATCACTGATCGCTGACCTCTGACAGTTCGTGGATGGGCAGCGCACCCGTCATGTACTCCTGCTCCCACAGGGCCACGGTCTCCTTGACAAACTCGTCGACGGGTCTGTCGATGTCATGTTGCGCCATCAGCTGCGGCAGCCATTTGTGGCCAAAGGCAACATGCTGCCTCTCATCGGCCATATCGTAGCTGACGAACTGGGCCGAGAGGCGGTCGCCATTCTCTGCGTAGGCGGCCATCTGCTCGTGGCGATGTGGGAAGGCGTGCGTTTCGTTACCCATGGTGAGAAGACAGTATTGGGTGGCGGCGTCGTACTGGCTGCGCCAGGTGTAGATGAGAGTATTCTGGGGCACGTCGGTGTAGTCATGCCCATGGTGGGCCAGCCACTCGATGCCGAGTTTACAGTGCCGGGTCTCATCGTAGCAGTGGCGGGCGCTGTCGTAGGTGAAGGCCCAGGGCATGCCGGGAGAGAGGTGGATGATAAGCGCAACGGTTTCGGCGGCCAGCATCTCCTGGCTGTAGCTCTCAAAATCCCGAAGGCGCTGCGTCGCATGGTCAACGGACTTGACTCGCTGGCCGGCGTCGCGATTGACAAGGCTGAAGCGACTGTCACGAGCGGCGTCGCGGGGCCATTCAAAGTGCGTGCGGCATGTGGGCGGGGCCGGCGTTTTCTGCCGATCTTCACGGCCGGAGACGCCGCCGGCTGCTGCCAGCAGGTCAGCGATATAGGCCTCCCATTCGCCGGGGGCATGATCTGCCAGCGCTTCTTCTGCCCAAGTGAGTTGCGATTCTTCATCCAATAAGATGTGTTTGAACGCGTACAGAGTCGGGGCGTCGGGATTGGCGAAAGTCTGCTCGCAGTGCCAACGGTAGGTGGCAGCCAGCGCAGGTTTGATCACGCGAAAGAGACCGGCCAGAAGATCTGCCTCAGTAGGAGCATGTACTGCTTCGGCCATCAGGTGCTCAAGCGCGTCGTCGCCGGGTGGACGGAAGGCCGGCGTCTGGATCTCGCGCAGACGCTGGTAGAGGTACTGGACATGCTGCGCGTCCTCCCAGAGGAGGCGTCCCATGTCCAGTTTCCAGTCCATGTTGGCGGCGGCGGGCAGCCAGGCGGCCAGGATGCGCAGCGACTCATACTCGATAAAGCGGTACCGGTTGAGCAGTTGCTTGTTGTGTGCGAAGTTAATCTGTTCCGGCGGAGACAGTACCTGCATTATCCTCCTCCTAACTGAATATCCAGGAGTTCGGCGGCGTTTCCAAAGAAGATATCTTCAACCTGGCGCTCGCTCAGTTTGAGCCGCTGGCAGGCGAGGCGGATACTGCGCAGTGACTCGAGGCCGATTAGCACTGGCTGCAAGGAGGTATGATTCTCCTCCAGGTCCATCTCGTCGGCGTAGAGCCAGTGGAAAGAGTCGCCGATGGCAATGCAGCGGCCGCGCACGTGGCTGACATGGAAGTCTGTGCCGTACATCAGTTTCTCATGGCCCATCGTCTCGACAATGGCCTCGAATGCGCCGGCCTCGGTGACCGCGGACGTATCGAACCAGACATTGTCGAGGCCGCGCAGGCTCTCGATGCCTTCGATCGTATGCCACGGATTGAATCCGCGCGCGGCGTGGGCCAGAATCAGCTGCATATTGGGATAGGACTGACAGTAGCGGCGGATCGTCGCCTGGTTGACCGGGTCGGCGAGGGCGCGGTCGCGCACCATGTGAAGCGTGATGGTCAGCCCTAAAGTGTTGGCCGCGGCGACGTGGTCCTCGGGCAGATAGGCTTCGATCGGAGCGGTCCAGGTCGGATCATCGGCGGTGTAGGAGCCGGCGCCGGACTCGTCTGTGCCCAGCCTTGGATTCAGTGGCGCCATGGTGTGGTAGCACTTCAGACCGGTCATGCCCAGGCGGCGCACTTCGTCAAGAACTGTTTCGGCGTCCATGTCGGGCGAGATGATCAGTTGCCCGCGCGAGTTGCGCGCCAGAGGCGTGGCGCCATTGATCTCTGCGCCGATGAAATCGTTGTTTGCCTGGCGATCACCGAGAAAGGCGAGGCCAAAGAAGAGGCCGCCCACGACGCGCCCCCCCGGATGCAGCCACTCATTGAACTGCGCGTACTCTGTCAGACCAAGGCGTGGCGGCGTCGTTTCCAGCCCGGGACGAGGCTTACCGCCGGGATAGTGCTCGTGGCAGAAAAGATGCGCGTGGGCATCAATAATGCGGTCTGGTAGAAAGGGAAGGATTTCCCTTTCGAGAAACGCTTGGTCGGCTTCGGTAAATTCATGTGAAAACATGGCAGATTTCCTGCGGTTGGTGACCAGCGAACTGTGCCCGATCATGCCCAAAGAACGCAAACTTATCGGACCTGGCGGCGGAAAGGTTCCTTTTTCAGATCAACGGTAAGCAGGTCGTCGATATTGCCCTGTTCCAGTCCGGCGCGAACAACCTGCAGTGCTTCGGCAGCCGCTGCGCCAGTCAGTTGAATATCCTCATCGGTGTGGGCGAGCGTGGCCTTGAAGCTCATGTAAGTGTGGATACCGCGGCGGGCCATCTCCTGGATGAAGAGAGTAGAAATCTTGCGCGGATCGACGTCATCAGGCATTTTGAGCGTGACTGATGGATTGGTATGCAGACCGGTGCAGGCGCCCTCCAGGCCGGCGTCGGCAATCGCCTGGTTAAGTGCGCTGCGCAGCTTTTCGCCGATCTCTTTGAAGCGGCGGGGGGCTTCACGTCTCTTGAGTTCGCGTATTGTCGTGAGCGAGGCAGCCAGCCCAATGTTGTCACTCCAGTAGGAACTGGAGATGAACATGTGCTTGGCCGGTTCCATCACCTCGCGCGAGCCGACTACCGCGCCCATAGGGTAGCCGTTCGACATGCATTTGGCGACAACGGTCATATCCGGGGTGACGCCGACCGCCTCCTGCACGCCGCCGACGGCGATGCGCCAGCCGCAGGATACCTCGTCGAAGATAAATACGACGCCATGATCGGCGGCGAGTTGCTTTACTGCTTCAAGATAGCCCGGCGGCGGCAGTTCGGAGCGGGCCGGCTCCATCATGATGGCAGCGACTTCACCGGCGTGTTCTTCAAGCAGCGCGGCCAGCATTTCCAGATCGCCGTAGATGAAGGGGATGACCGTGCCTTCCAGGGCCTTGGGCACGCCGATCGGCTCGATGCCGGCGAAAGGATATTCACCGCTTTCGGGATCGACACCGAAGTTTGCGGCCTGGTACCAGTCATGCCAGCCGTGATAGCCGCAAAAGAGGATTTTGTCCTTGCCGGTTGTGCCGCGAGCGATGCGCACGGCCATGGCGCAGGCGTCTCCGCCGCCCTTGGCATAGCGCACCATCTGCGAACTGGGAATCGTGTCGTTGAGCTCCTCGGCCAACTCCAGTTCGAGCGGGCTGTTGGCGGAGAAAAGGCTGCTGCGGTCGATCTGCTCCTTAACTGCCGCGTCGACAACATCGTCCGCGTGCCCCAGGATGATAGCACCTACCGCGTTCATCCAGTCGATGTATTCATTCTCATCAACATCGATGAAACGGGAGCCTTTGGCGCTCTGCGCGTAGATGGGGCTGGCGCCGTGCGCGAACTGGTCGGCGCGGCGGCTGATCAGCTGTGTCCAGCCAGGAATCAATTCGCCTGCCTGCTCATAGAGGTCGAGCGAGCGGGAAACGTCGTGTTGTGACGAATTGGGGAACGAGGTCATTGCGTCCTCCTTAGGAGTCCGATATTTGGCAGCCGGCAGCCGAGCTGTCGTTGGACACTGTCTATTCTTGCCAGTTGAAAATCACGCCCAGCATATTCTTCTCGCGATGGTAGGCCATCTCGTAGGCTTCGACCATCTCGCTATAGTGATAACGGTGTGTGATCAGGCGGCTTGGCTCCAGCAGCCCGTCGGCCATGAGCGAAACGACATGGTCGGCGATATTATCCCAAGCGTAACGGTCGGCAGTGTTGTAGGGGTCAGTGCCTGCATTGGGATAGAGATAGCCTGCCCTTTCGGAAACGGCGACAATCGATGTGCCTTTGTTGTAGAAGAGTTCCATCGCCAGCGGGTTGAAGTCGAGCGGCGGTTCACCGCGGCCGAGCAGGCTGACGACGGAGACGCGGCCGTTGGGGCGGACAATCTCCATGGCTGTGCGAAAGGCGGGCCAAGGGTTGGCGGTCAGGATGACGAGATCGATGCCCTGACCGCGCGTGAAGTCGTCGAGTTTGGCCTCGAGATCGGGATCGTTGTAAAGGAAGTTGGCGTGGGCGCCCATCCGGTCCGACATCTCCATCCGAACAGGGCTGTTGGCGATACCGACGACGCGGCCGCCGAAAAGCGGGCCCAGAGCGATCGCGCCCAAACCCAAGACGCCGACCCCGACAACGGCCACATTTTCACCGGGCCGGAAGTGGGCCTTGTGGTAGCAGTGGGCGCTGAGCGCGTAGAGATGGGCGTAGACCGCGTCTTCGTCGGCGACACCTTCGGGAATGACTACCAAGCTCTCCGAATCGGACATAATGTACTCGGACTGGTGGGGCGCGCGGGTCACAATGCTGTCGCCTACCTTTACCCGGGTCACAGTGGAGCCAACGGCCTGCACAGTCCCCAAGTTGCTGTCGCCAACCCAGCGCGGGTAGCCCGGCGCACCGGGCACCTGGTCTGCGCCCTCGTAGTTGCCGCGGTCGGTGCCAATCTTGAAGGCTGAAATCCGGGTTTTCACCCAGATCTCGTCGTCGGCGAGCTTACTTGGGTCCAGCTCCTGATCTTCGATTCGCAAATCACGCGGACCTTGCAGGATTGCAATTTTCATTCTGTTCCACCTTTATCAGATGTCATTGGGCGCGGCTGATGCACGTGCCCTTATGCGCCCGGCACGCCGTCCAGGTCTTCGCTGCAATCCTTGAGCACATTCATCAGGCTGAAGTCACCGCCCCAGGGAACCATCTGCGCGCCCATCTCGCGGTAGCGCTGGATTTCGTCGACCGAACCGGCGGTTATACCCCACAGTTTGCCGTGTTTTTGGACCGCGGCAGCTACCTTTTCTATCGCTTTTTCCATGGTCAAGCCGCCGGAATCCTGTGTAGCAATGCGAAGTGACAAGTCGGCGGGGCCAATAAAGAGGCCGTCAATACCATCGATCGAGGCGATCTCCTCGGCGTTGGCCACGGCCTGGAGGGTCTCGACCTGCGTGATGAGAAAGGTCTCCCGGTTGGATTCGGCGTTGTAGTCGCTCTGCGGGGCCCAGGCTGCGATACCGAAGTCTGCGTCCAGGCCGGCACCGTCCATACCCCGGTTGCCCAGCGGCGGATACTTGACAGCCTGGACCAGATCCGAGGCCATTTGGGGATCGGAGATCAGGGGCATGAGAAAACCGGTGGCGCCTTCCTCCAGGTACCTGTACAGCTTGGTGCGCTCCAGAGTGGGGGCCCGAACCATGCAGTCGATATCGTTATGAAGGCACATCATGATGATGGCCTGTACCTCGCGTTGGTCCATAGCACGGTGTTCGAGGTCAAACCAGATGCCGTCAAACTTGTAGTGGGCCGCGTAGCGGATGTAGAAGGGAAGGTAGTGGCCCAGTCCGCAGACGCGGGCGAAGCCGCCGCTGCGGAACTTCTGAAGCATCTTGCTCTTGCGCATTGTGATTCCTTTACGATGCAGTTTTTCGCGCCGTATACGACGCAGGTGGAGTTGCTGACCGGGTCAGTCGCGACCGGGATCGATTCTGGCCCAGTGAATGTCCATGGTTTCGTCGGATCCTGCGTAATAGACTACCAGGGCTGTCCCATCGGCCAATGTCTCGCCGTAAGGCAGCCCGAAGGTCCACAGACTCATTTCGCTGAGCAGTTCGCTCGTGCTGTCTGTTTGTTCGTCGGATGCTTGTTCTTGCTGATAGAGGACCACTTCGGTTGCAGGATCAAAGGGGGCGTCGATCGCTGCGGCCAGCCGGGCGCGGATAGAGCGGCTGCCGAATCTGTCGACGTAAGGCAGCACGACGCGGCCGTCGGCCAGCATAGCAGGGCGCGCGGCCTGGTCGGCAAAACCCAGATCTTCGACATCCGTCCAGGTATGTCCACTATCTGCGCTGATGCGACGATGAATGTTCAGGTAGCGAGTCGTGACCGTGTCGTAAGTCCAGGCGAAGATAGCGACGCGTCCATCGGGGGCAACACCGCAGCGCAGATCCCAGTAGAAGATGCGGCCGGTGGGGTCCTCGCCGGCAACGACCGGCTCACCCCATTTTTGATCCGCTGCCGGCTTTCCTCCGGAGCCTTGCGTTCCCGAAGTCTCCTGATGATTCTGGCTGTGCAGGAAAACGACTTTTTGCATCCAGAGCGATGCGTCGTCGTACTGTTTATTGGTCTCGATACTCAGAGCCAGCGAGCCGTCAGCCAGCATGAGGACGGGCGCGGTCAGGCTGGGCGGGCCGATCTCCGCCGGCATGGGGACAGGCCGCCAGGGTGACCAGGAGGCGCCGTTGTCAATCGAATCGGAAAGGAGAACCGTCATGGGCAGGCAGCCCTCGGTCTCCTCGTTGAAGAGCCCCCCGCCAGGATGGGACGTGCGGTCGATCCACAAGGCTGCGCCAAGCAGACGACCTGGAGTCAACTCGGTCATGTAGAAGACGCGCAGCGAACCGTATAGGCCATCCAAGGTGGGATTCTCGAATGGTTTCCAGGGTTCGCTCCATGAGCGTCCGCCGTCGAGCGAGCGGACGAATTCGACCGTTTCATCGTCCGAGTCTTTGGTGGTGCCGGTACGATAGGTTGCAAGCAGGGACGAGTCTTCGAGGGCAATGACGGTCGGGAATGTGAGGATTGCGCGGGAAGTGCCCGGCTGGCCGCGGCTGAGAATGCCGCTGTCGACTATTTGCATTGCAAGACTCTTTCTGGGTTAGTTTGCGGTTGGAACAGCGATGTTCCGATGACCGTCAACTTTGTGGACCGAATAAGGGTATCCTACACCAGTTTGAAGCGCAATGCACAACCACGAATCTCTGCTTGGAAATTAGCCGGGTTAGCATTGCCTGCTACAGTCTGTTTAGGAGGCGTATTCGTCAGGAAGCTGCGGTGTGGTTGAACGAATTGTCAATTCCGGAGCCACGTATAAGGCCTCAAAAAAGGCGTTTTGACATGCACGAGGTTGATGCTATACTTCGGGCCACATCGCACAAGAATTCATCCCAAACTTTTTTACTTCTAATCAACTGAGACTTAGTCCCAGTTTCTGCAGAAAATCCTGGCTTACGCGTACACCGCCGGTACGATTTGCCTGATTTCGAATTCATTCCTACCGTCTCATTATACGAACAGCACGATACAAGGAGGAGATGTTGATGTTGTCGAAACGCAAGATCCCAATACTTTGGTTTGTCCTGATGGTGCTCGTGCTTGTGGTCTCGGCCTGTGCGGCGCCGGCAGCGGCTCCTGCGGGCGATTCGGGGGACATGGCCGCGGATGCCGATGGCGAAATGATGGAGGAGCAGCACTTCCGTGCGACGATTCCATTCTTCGCGCAGGACTGGTCGCCGCTGCGAGGCGGGGGCTGGAACATGCACT
This sequence comes from Caldilineaceae bacterium bin5, assembly GCA_002238445.1. Classification (GTDB taxonomy): domain Bacteria; phylum Chloroflexota; class Anaerolineae; order Caldilineales; family Caldilineaceae; genus Bin5. The sequence goes on along the minus strand of MPML01000066.1, from coordinate 17,308 downwards.
ACCTGGCATTCTGGAACGCCGGGCCGATGTACATTGACGAGCATGGCGAACTGCATCCTTATGTCTTCAACGAGTGGACACCCAACGATGACATGTCGCAGTGGACCTTCAAGATTGACCCGGATGCGGTCTATTCGGATGGAAGCTCAATCACCGCACATGATGTGGTGGCAACCTGGAATCTGATCGCCCATCCCGCGACCACGCACCAGCGCGTCACGTTGTTCATGACCGGTGTGGTTGGCTTTGAAGACGTGTTCAACGGCGAGGCGATGACGATGCCCGGTGTGGTTGCCCTGGACGACAGCACTGTGCAGGTAACGTTGGAAGGACCGGATCCGCTGTTCCATAAGAAGCTGGCCACCAACCTGATTGGCCCGGTCAAGGCTTCTGTTGCGATTGGCGAAGATGGATTTGAGGTTGCCGAGTGGTGGCATCCGAAGAACAATCCCGTAACCAGCGGACCTTTCATGCCCGACGAGATGGATCTGAACAGGGGCGTCGTCACTTTTGTCAAGAACCCGAATTTCTGGGTGGCCGAGCCGATGTTGGACAGGTTTACGGTAACCTCGATTGAGGATACGACGATCGTTACGACGATGCTGGCGAATGAGGAACTGGACCAGGGTTGGCCGCCCAACGACGCCACATCGCAGGCGCTGCTGGGTGCAGACTACTTTGAGTGCGGACAGGCGCCCGGCATTGGCGGATTCTTCCTGAATCCCACGATAGAGCCGACCAACGACATCAACTTCCGCAAGGCGTTGATCCTGGCTGTAGACAGAGAGCAGATTTTCAACTTGTCCAGCCCTGACGGCAGCGGCTGGGTACCGACGGGTGAGCCGTTGCGGGCATTGCCGGGATCGGATCCGAACTTTGTACCGCATCCTTACGACCCTGAGGGCGCCCAGGAAGCGTTGGCAGCGTCTGCTTATGCCAACGCCGCCGATGTTCCCAAGATGATCATGGCCGGCGTCAGCAGCCCCGGGACAGAGGTACTGGCCCAGTACATGGCGGAGCAGTGGCGCCAGCTGTTCGGTATCGAGGCGATTGAGATGAGCCCGCAGTTTGACAGCTGGGAAGGCCCCGGCGCACCGGCGTTGTTCCGCGACGGCGCGGGCGTGCGCGTACCCGATGCGGCGTTGATGCTGCTGGGTTCGCTGCATTCCTCGTCCAACCTGGCGCGCAACATTATGGGCGGCTATGCTGATCCTGAGGTCGATGCTCTGATCGAAGAGGCTGTCACGCTGGGAGCCGACGATCCGAACCGCATTGCGCTGGCACAGCAGGCGCAGGCGATCTTCCAAAGCCAGTATATGGTGATTCCGATTGGCACTGGCTGCGGCGGATCGGTCAAGGGCGGGTCGATGCCCTGGGTGCATGGCACACGGCGCAACGCCGATGCCCAGTTCGTCGAGCCGTGGCTGATTTACATCGAGCATATGGAGTAGCAGACAGCGATATCTGAAATCGTTGTGATGCTGTGGCAAAGGCGTCAAGTACTGTCTGGCGCCTTTGCCCGCGTTTTCTTTTGCGTCTTAACTACGTGTAGAGTGAGGCAATTGTCTCGTCACGACAGTTGCCGGCCGGACACAGAGTGCAATCTGTGGCAGTGAAGGAAAAGCAATGGGTAAATACGTCCTGCGCCGCATCGTATATTGGATCCCTGCACTGCTGCTTCTGGCATTGTCAGTGTATGCTATGGCCTTCTATGGCGCCGGCGATCCGATCAAACTGATGTTTCTGCGCGAAGAGGGTGATGTTACCTATGACGCGCAGCGTTTGGACGCTATTCGCAAAGAGAAAGGGCTGGACCGTCCGTTCCTGGTGCAGTTCGGAGAGTACACCTGGCATTTGGTGCAGGGCGACCTGGGCATGTCTGTGATTTCAGGGCGCTCGGTAAATGACATGATCGGCGCAACCGCGCCGGTCTCGTTCCAGATTGGGCTCGCCACCGTGATTCTGGTCGCCATAATTGGGATCCCGTTGGGCATAATTGCGGGTCTGAACCATAACAAGTGGGCTGACAACACGATATTAGGGACCGCGCTATTTATCAGCGGCGTTCCCAGCTATGTGGTCGGGCCGATGCTGATGGTCTTTTTGGTATTGGTATTGGGCATCATGAAGACGACACCCTATGGCTGGGACGGTCTGTTCAGCAAGAAGGCGATCCTGCCTATGTTTGTCATGGTGTTTGGTTCGATCGCGATCATCATCCGCCAAACGCGGTCTGGCGTGCTGGAAGTGTTGTCAGAGGACTATGTGCGGACGGCGCGGGCCAAAGGCGTACCGGAGATGATGGTGATCATCCGCCACATGTTGAGACCGGTGTTGACGCCGGTGGTCACGGTAATGGGGCAGATGTTGATTGGGATTGTGAACGGCGCCATTATCGTTGAAAAGATTTTTGGAATTCCTGGCCTGGGGCGTTTGACGATCGACTTCACCTACGGCGTCGATTACCCTGTGATCGTGGCGATCACTCTTATTGGCGCCTTTCTTGTGATGGCGCTGAACCTCTTGGTGGACATAACTTATCCGATCCTGGACCCACGGGCGGCCCAGGCCATGACGGGCGCAGAGGACTAGTGTTGCTGCGCCTGCAGGCAAGAAGAAGAATTCAAGTTACTACTTAAGCCGCATACATTGTCTGTCTTGACCAACTCTTCATCTTCGCTGCCAGTCGGGCTTTTGGATAGCGTATTCGGTTGGCGGCAGCCACGTTGGTGGAGCGGCGCTGCTGGAATGAGCACACACGGTCGGTGAGCGATGGTTTTGTAGGGGGGCGTTGCGGGGGCGCAGCCCCTGCACAAGGGAGGGCCGAAGGCCCGACCGCCCAAAATAGAACAATGGGGGGAGAAATAGCATCTTTGCTCGCCTCGTTCAGGGTTGCGAATCAGTTGCGGCTGAGTAGTAACGAATTCACTTATATTTGGTTGGTTGCGCAGGTCTATATAAGCGGAAAGCCGACTCAAGAGAATGGGCAAGCGGTGAGGGATGACAACTCAGGAAATCGCAGTAACCAGCGAAATTGAGATAGCAGAGGCCAGCCCCACTAACCTGTGGCGGGACGCGCTAGCCCGTTTGGCGGCGAACCGGCTTGCCCTTGTGGCCATTTTGCCGATTGTGCTCCTGTTTTTCATCGCGGCTTTCGGCCCGTACCTGACCCCTTATGATTTTCTGGCACAGGATTTTACGGCTCGGTTGGTTTCACCATCCAGCGAGCACTGGCTTGGTACCGACGAGTTGGGGCGTGACGTATTCAGCCGCATCCTCTACGGCGCGCGCACGGCCGTTTCAGTGGGCCTTGTTTCGACCGCGATCAGCCTTGTCGTTGGGTTGGTGATGGGGTCGCTGGCAGGTTACCTGGGGGGACGGGTCGACATGTTGGTCGTTTGGCTGACCGACGTGACGCGTTCTATGCCGGCCCTGCTGCTGGCGATTGTGATCAACCTGACGCTGAAAGTCCCGCTCGAAGCCTGGATGGAGCAGATGTATCTTGCGACCAAGAATACCTTCTTCCGCCAGACGATGTGGGTGGACCTGGTGTTGGTCTTCGGTGCGCTGGCGCTGATCCAGTGGCCTGGCTACGCCCGCCTGATCCGGGGCCAGATCCTGTCGATTCGCAGCAGAAACTACGTGTTAGCGGCGCGCGCGCTGGGCATGCCGACAGGGCGAATACTGACCCGGTATGTGATTCCCAACGCGATGGGGCCACTGATCGTTGCGGTCAGCGCAGGGATGGGAGGGGCAATGGTGCTCGAGTCGGCTTTCAGTTTTCTGGGCGTCGGTGTGCAGTTGCCTATCCCCAGCTGGGGGAAGATGATCAGTGACGGTCTGCGTATGTGGCAGACGCACCCTCACTTGCTGGTCGGTCCGGCGGTGATGATGGCGGTGATCACCGTCTCGTTTGCCTGGCTGGGGGACGGCCTCAACGATGCCTTAAATCCCCGTCAATGGGGCGGTTAGTTCCTGTTGCTCGGGCCCGGCGCGAATCGGGAACACCGATGGCCGGTTTCGGGCTACATCAGAAGGAAGCATAGACGGCGAAAATGTCAGTTCTTCTCGACGTGCAAGAATTGCAGACCCGCTTTCAGGTACGCAAGGGTTACGTGTACGCTGTCAACGGCATCTCCTTTACCCTGGAAGAGGGCGAGACGCTGGCGGTGGTGGGCGAAAGCGGTTGCGGGAAGAGCGTCACGATGCTGAGCCTTGTGCGGCTGTTGCCGCCTGCGGCCAGTATCGAGAACGGAAAAGTACTCCTGCGGGGCGAGGATTTGCTGGAGCTCAACCTGCGCCAACTGCGTGATGTGCGCGGCGGCGAGGTCGGCATGATCTTCCAGGATCCGATGACCTCGCTCAACCCGTTCATCAACATTGGCACGCAGATGGCTGAACCGCTCGTCTACCATCGGGGGATGAGCAAGAGCGACGCGCTCGCCCGCAGCGCGGAACTTCTGGAGATGGTGGGTATCCCCGACGGCGAAGCGCGACTCCGGGAATACCCGCACCAGTTCTCCGGGGGTATGCGCCAGCGGGTCATGATCGCCATGTCGATGTCGTGCGAACCTGCGGTCCTGATCGCCGATGAGCCGACGACGGCGCTGGACGTCACGATTCAAGCGCAGATCGTGGACCTGGTTAAGGAGTTGCGCGACCGGTCGGGTGTGGCTGTGATCTGGATCACGCACGATCTGAGCGTTGTTGCGGGTATTGCCGACCGGGTGATCGTCATGTATGCGGGCTACATTGTCGAAGAGGCGCCGGTTGACGCGCTGTTCGAAGATCCCCGCCATCCATACACTGTCGGACTGATGGGGGCGCTGCCCAGCTTGACAGGTGAAACGGGAACGCGCCTGACGACGATTGGCGGTTCGCCTCCTGACCTTATTGAACTCCCTGATTTCTGCCCTTTTCACCCCCGCTGTCCCTATGCGATTGACCGCTGCCGCAAAGAAAACCCGATGTTAGAACCTGTTGCCGAAGCCAGTGACAGAGGGCATCGTGCGGCCTGTTGGGTCGATATTCGCGATGTGTCGGTCAGTTCAGAAGCAGGGGTAGCCGCCGATTAAGGTCTGTGGCGCACAGGTTTCCTACCAGAGGACCCATATTCAAGGACATGAGCCAGACGGAAAGTAGCAACGGCGTCCCCCTCGTGCGGGTGGAGAATCTGAGCAAACATTTTTCCGTGCGCATAGGCGCGTATGGTGAAACCAGGGCGACTGTGCACGCGCTGGACGATGTCTCCTTCAACGTGCAGCGCGGTGAGACACTGGGCCTGGTGGGCGAATCGGGCTGCGGCAAGTCAACCGCCGGGCTGACGCTGCTGCAGCTGCATCGACCGACCTCGGGCAAGGTTTTCTTCGAAGAGCAGGAGGTGACGGGGCTTTCGGAAAAGGAGATGCGACCTCTTCGCAGGAGGATGCAGATCATATTTCAGGATCCCTATTCGACGCTGAGCCCCCGTATGACGATCGGCAACGCGATAGGCGAGCCCCTTTGGCTGCACGAGTTGGCCACTGGACAGGATGCTCAGGAGCGGATCGCCAAGCTACTCGATGACGTAGGATTGAACCCGGCGTTTGCGTTCCGCTATCCGCACGAGTTTTCAGGCGGGCAGCGTCAGCGCGTTTGCATCGCCCGCGCGCTGGCATGTGAACCGGAGTTTATTGTCTGCGACGAACCGATCTCGGCGCTGGACGTGTCGATTCAGGCTCAGATTATCAACCTGTTACAGGACTTGCAGGAAGAGTACAATCTCACCTATCTTTTCATCGCCCACGATCTGGCCGTTGTACGCCATATTAGCGACAGGGTGGCGGTGATGTACCTGGGCCGCGTTGTGGAAATGGCGCCAAAGGAGCGCCTGTTTGAAAACCCCCTGCATCCCTATACCAACGCGCTTTTGTTGTCCGTTCCTGTGCCCAATCCCCGCCTGGAGCGGCAACGTGAACATACGGTCATCAGCGGCAATGTGCCGAGCGCGATCAACCCGCCGAGCGGTTGCCGCTTCCATCCCCGCTGCCCGCTTGCCTTTGAACCATGCGATCACGTCGTGCCCGAATGGCGGGAGGTAGAAGCGGGCCATTGGGTTGCGTGTCACGCGGTCTAATTCAGCGGCGGCCAATGGTCAGCTGTAAGCAACTTTTCCTCGCTGCGCAAGCTGCTGGCGCCGAAGGGCATCACTCGGGAAGACTGCGAAGATTCCACTCCATTCTCCATCTATCTGTGCTAACAAGCGGATGAATAAGATTCTTGCGGGCGACTTTACAGTTCTGGCCGAGTCACCCGACCCGGACACCGTGTATACAGGTTCGCCGTGCCTGGCGCAGTTGCCGTCGGGCCGTCTGATAGCCAGTTTCGAATGGTTCCGCCCGCAGCCGCTTGTCGAGGAGATCCCTGACCAGCTTGAGATACTGGTGAGTGACGACGATGGCAGCCGGTGGCGCAAGACTGCAGTGCTTGACATCATCTGGCCGTCGCTGTTTGCGGTGGAAGACACGTTGTACTGTATCGGCAACCGCCGCTTGAGCCGGGAGATCATAATCGCTCGCTCGGAGGACGGCGGGGAGAGCTGGAGCAGAGCTTCGCAACTTTTTGGCGGCCGTCATCACAACGCTCCCACCAGCGTACTCTTTCGCAACGGGCAGGTTTATCGCGCTTTCGAGACCTGCCCTGTTGGCGATGACGCGGTCGGCCGGAGCCAGTGGGAGTCGCTGGTGGTTGCTGGAGACTTGGAGCGCGATCTGCTCGACCCGGCGGCGTGGCGGATGTCCAACCGTGTCGCTTTTCCGGGCGTGCCGGACGTGCTCAGCCAGCGGCGTTACCAGGCGAGCGCGGCGGACAAGGTGGTGGAGGACTGCTTCATTGAAGGCAATGTCATCGACGTGCGTGGGGAGATGCGGGTGCTGCTGCGCACGATTATCGATGGGCATACGACGGGAGGAATGGCCGCCGTGTGCAGCCTGGAGGACGACGGCAATACGCTGGATTACCGCTTCGTCCAGTTTTATCCGATGCCGGGCGCGCAGTGTAAGTTTCACGTCGTTTATGACGAAGAGAGCGACCTCTTTTGGACAACCGTATGTCTGCCGACCGACACCTGGCAGGAGCGGGAGCCGTTGCGAAAAGTCGGTTTTGCCAGCCCTCCCGGCAATGAACGGCGCATCCTGATGTTGATGTACAGTCTTGACGCCCTAAACTGGTTCCAGGCCGGTTGTGTGGCGATGAGCCAAAGCATATTTGAGGCCTTCAGCTATGCTTCGCAACTGATTCGAGGCGACGATTTGCTGGTGATATCACGCACTTCGCAAGGAGGGTATAACCAGCATGACACCAATCTGGTCACATTGCACCGCATCGAAAAATTCAGAGAATTGGCTCTTGATTTGAAGCCGTCCTACAGCAGGGGTTAAACTCGGCGCCGCCAGATATTACAGGAAAACGGGAGGACAAGAAGATGAAACTGGGCACATTCATGATGCCGCTTCATCCGCCGGAGAAGGACCGCACGCTTGGATTCGAAGAGGATATCGAGTTTATAGTACGCGCAGACGAGTTGGGATTTACCGAAGCCTGGATCGGCCAGCATCACACGCTAGCGTGGGAGCCGATCCCGTCGAACGATGTGTTCATCGCCAACGTACTGCCGCGCACGAAGAACATCCGGCTCGGCAGCGGTGTTTCCATTTTGCCGCAGCATCATCCTGTCAATGTGGCGGTGCGACTGGCCTATCTGGATCATCTGTCGCGGGGCCGCATCAACTGTGGTTTTGGCCAAGGGGGCGTGCCGACCGATTGGGGGCTTTTCGACTTGCCCGATCCGGGGACGCAGGGGCTGATGACGGTCGAGAGCATCGACATGATACTGAAACTGTGGCAGACCGATCCGCCCTTCGAATTCAAGGGAGACTTTTATAATATCAAGCTTGAAGGGGGGAACCCCGAGCTTGGAATCGGTGAATTGTTGCAGCCCTACCAGAAGCCGCACCCGCCGGTTGGGATGAGCATTATTCGCGGCCAGTCGCGGGCGGCCAACATGGCTGGCGAGCGGGGCTACATTCCGATAAGCACGAATGTGGTGTCCGGGTCCACACTGGGCGAACACTGGCAGACCTACTGCAACGGCGCGGCCAGTGCCGGGCAGCCTGAACCGGACCGGGAAATCTGGCGCGTGTCGCGCAGCATCTTCATCGACGAGACGACAGAAGCTGCCTGGGAACGGGCGAGTAACGGCGCGCTGGCAGGTTCGATGGCCTACTTGCGCTGGCTGATCAATTCGGCCAACATGCTCAGCGTTTTGAAGGGCGACCCTGAGATGCCCGACGAAGATGTGACGGTGGAATACATGCTGAAGAACCTGTGCATCATAGGCGACAAGGAAGAGTGCCTGCGCCGGCTGCACGGACTGTGGGAGGAGACGGGCGGCTTCGGCACCTTGCTCATGATTGCCCACGATTGGGATGACAAGGAGAGATGGCTGGCCTGCATGGAGACGCTGGCGAATGAGATTGTGCCGGCGTTACCTTGAGCGGCGGACTCATGTTGATGACAGATTTAGACACTGAAGTGATAGTGAAGCAGAAGCTCAGCTTACGAAACAGTACAGTCAGGGAATCTGATCTATGCCGAGAATGAATGGAGGGGAGGCGTTGGTGCGGTCGCTGGCCGCGGAAGGGTTGCGAGCGGTATTTGGCGTACCTGGAGCAGGACAGTACGAGGCGATCGACGCGCTGTATTCGACGCCGAGCATTCGTTATATCGCGGTGCGGCACGAGCAGGCTGCCAGCTATATGGCGGACGGGTATGCCCGCGCCAGCGGCGAGATTGCTGCTGCGCTGGTGGTGGAAGGGCCAGGTTTGTTCAACGCCTTGTCGGGAGTGGCGACGGCTTATGCTACGTCCTCGCCCGTACTGGTGGTGACGGGAGATCACCACCACCGTAAGAAAGGATTGGAACTTGACGAGACGGCGTGGCTGGGACCGCTGACGAAGTGGGTTGGCCGCGCCAGGAGTCCGGCTGAGATTCCTGCCCTGGTCCAGGAGGCGTTCCAGCAACTGCGCTCTGGGCGGCCGCGTCCGGTGGGGATAGAGGTACCGCCGGCCGTGTTCGCGGCTACGGAGGAGGTCAGCCTGGTGCAGCCTGCAGCCGCTACACCTGCGCCCGCCGTTGGCGATCCGCGGGCGATTCAACGGGCGGCGGAATTGCTCGCATCGGCGCGGAGGCCAGTAATCTGGGCCGGCGGGGGTGTGATGCGCGCCCGGGCCGCAACATTGGTAGCCGAACTGGCCGACTATCTGCAGATTCCGGTCGTAACAACGAGACAGGGGAAGGGGAGCATATCGGAACGGCATCCTCTTTCTCTGGGAATGGCTGAGATGCGCTTTCAGCCGCTCAGGAACTGGCTTTCGGCGCGGGATGTGATCCTGGCTGTTGGAACGAGCCACTACTCGAGTGGGGAGGGCCAGCAGGTCATCCGGATCGATGTCGATGAGACCGAGTTTGGAGAAGGCGATGAACAGCTTTCGATCCACGGTGATGCCTACCCGGTGTTGTTGGCGCTCAACCAAGCGGTCGCCGCTGCCGGGCCGTCGCGCGGTGACAAGGCCGAGGCGGTGCAGGGCGAGGTCGCGGGCATAAATGAAGCGCGCTTCGAGCCGTCGAGGCAGTTGCAGCCGCAGTGGGGATTTATGGAGGCGATCCACACGGCTTTGCCGGACGATGCAATCGTGATCCAGGGCATGAACCAGATGGGCTATTACAGCCGCAACTACTTCCGGGCCAGGGCGCCGCACAGCTATCTGACCAGCTCCTCGCACGGGACGCTTGGTTGCGCTTACCCGATCGCGGTGGGCGCCAAGGTTGGGTGCCCGGATCGGGTGGTCGTTTCGCTGTCGGGGGATGGCGGCTTTCTCTACAACCTGCAGGAGCTATCCACGGCAGTTCAGTACGGGATCAATGCTGTGGCCGTTGTATTCAATGACAACGCCTACGGGAATGTCCTGCGCGCCCAGATGGAGGAATTCGACGGGCATGTTCTTGGCACGCAGTTGCACAACCCCGATTTCGTGGCCCTGGCGCAGAGTTTTGGCGCGCACGGTGTGCGTGCCGAGGATGCGGACGCGCTGCACGCAGCCCTCAGCGAGGCAGTGGCAACTGAAAACGACAAACCGGTGTTGATCGAAGTTCCGGTCGGAATGTTGGACAGGGAATTCTGAGGGAGGAGACGGCATGGCAGACACTGCCAATCTTAAGGAGCGTATTCACCGTGGGGAGCTGATTTTCGGCGTAGGTGCGCTATTATATTTCAGTCGCAGCCAGCTGGAGGATTTGTTGGGCCAGGGCGATTACGATTTCGTCTACGTGGACAGCCAGCATGTGGGGCTATGCGAGATAGATCTCGAGAACTTTTGCGGGCATGCCGCATCGCTGGGGATACCCGTACAGTTCCGGATCCCACACACGCGGCACACTTACATGACCGGCCGTTATCTCGACCTGGGGCCGACCGGCATCATGGTGCCGGAGGTGGAGGATGTGGCCGTAGTGGATGAGGCAGTCAAGTATTTCTACTATCCGCAGATAGGACGGCGCAGTTCGGGTGGGGTAGCACGTCGCAATCTAAGCGCCTTTGGCGAGCCGACCGACCCGGGATCGATCGACCGCCTGGCCTACGCCGACTGGTGGAACAGTAACGGCTTTCTTACGATTCAGTTGGAGTCGGTGGAGGCTGTCATCAATGCACGCAAGCTGGCGAAACCGGGCATCGACCTGCTGGCTTTTGGGCCGAACGACCTGCGATTCAGCATGGAGAGTCTGCCGCATAGTCCGTTCAAGACGGTGGACGAGTGTATCAGGCATGTGCTGGAGCAGATGAAGGATAGTACGGTGCAGGTGAGTTTGGGGGCGACCAGCGAGGAGGAGCGGGATAAGTACCTAGAGATGGGTGTGACGGTGTTGCAGGTGGCGCCGGGGATGTGAGTTGGGGTGTAGTGGTTTGGATCGATAGAAAAGAAAATATATGGCCAACATGAGAAGAGTAAGATATACAGCTTCGGGCCGTTTAGGTGTATGGGATTCCCTTGACAAGAAGGGGATGGATAAGTGGCGCTCCCAATTGTACAAGCTGCTGCAGACCAACGCTCACGGAGTGATCGAATCCGATTACTGTGATTTGAACGAAACCAATGACCCGGATCTGGCGGCAATAACTGCTATATGCGACAAAATAATTGCTCGTGGGAATCCTACACTGGTGGATCCAAACTGGGAACGCGTAATACTGTCGGGTCCAGGTAGAGAGTTTTTGCGTTGGGAGGAACCGGCAGATCCTGAAATAAAGTTCTGCGTCGAAGAGTTCCTTTGGCCGGAGGGAAGCAGCTACCAATTACTTGATGCCGCCAAAGATTTGCTGGAACTACCGTGGAGCGATGAGTGGCCAGAGTTGCAGCAGAGTGTCGCTGCTGATCTGCTGGACCAGTGTAGTCCTGAGGAAGATATCTTATATGCCGGATTGATGGCAAATCTAGGACCCAGAGGGAGCGGAGCTGTTCAGCGACAAGCTCTCATTTCCGACTTAGTTGACGGACGCACATCCAAGGGATTGACAGATAGTCGTGTGGACTTTGCGTTGCAATTGAGTCGATTGCGTTGGGCTATCGAAGTAGACGGTTTACAGCACCTGGAATCCAACCAGCGTGGGAAAGACGACTTTCGCGACAGCACATTGCAAGCAGGGGGCTGGAAGGTATTGAGAGTTGAGGCTGCAAAGATTCGTTCCAGTCGAGACGGATGGCTCCAGCAAACTTGGGCTGGTGCCAGAAGTGACGAAATCCGATCGCTTGCTGTCGGAACTGATTTTCGTTCCGCCGCCCAAGCCACAGAGGAATCACTGTTACATCGAGGGGCCTGGCATCTTCTGCTCCGGCCTCTGGCAGTGCAGCGATGCCTCCGTGGCATTTTGCTGCTTTATCGGTACGGCGCGCTGGATGCTACGCGACCGCAACGGCTTCTTGTTGTCGAGGAAGACATGCCAGTGGTGATTGATGCCTGTTGGATGCTCAGGGACCTTTGGAAATTAACATGTTCCCTCCATCCAGACCTTGGCGTACCTCCGCCGACGATCTTTGTGGATATAATTAACCGACACATGCTACAGGATACCTCCCCCTGGGCACGATTCGTAGAAGGCGAGATTTCAATTGCTGCAGGCAGCAGATTTTGGCTCCGGGATTCCGGTTTTCGCGCGCGATACGTTGACCAACCCGATGGGGGCTACGACGCTGTAATTTCTCACAGCTTCCTTCTAATGGAGGGGTATCCCGGCCCACTACTGGGCCAAGTTGCGCCGGAACTGGCGGACAGCGCCCTGCGCCTCAGGCGCGCAGTAGGCTACCGCAGTGAACGCGAACTTCCTTGGTCCAAGGGGTTCAACTATAAGCCAAAAGTTGATACCAAAGTTCACGAAGAGACCTTGAGGCACTTACTGCAAATCGTGTTTCGGAAGCGGAAATTCCGAGATGGCCAGTTAGAATCGATTTCTCGCTTGCTGAATGGAGAACGCACTATAGTGCTGTTGCCCACAGGTGGCGGGAAGTCGCTGATTTACCAGTTCGCGGGAATGATGCTGCCTGGTATGACTGTGATTGTGGATCCGATAATTTCTCTAATGGATGACCAAGTATTCAATCTGAAGCGGATAGGCATTGACCGCGTTGAAGGGATTTCCGGGCAACAGAGGACAGAAGAACGTGTTGATGGATTGCGACGTATGGCCGGCGGTCAATTGTCCTATATTTTCATGTCTCCAGAACGGCTACAGTCAGCGAAGTTCCGTGAAGAGCTACAAGAGGCACAAGCCCATGTGCCCGTATCGCTAGTGGCACTAGATGAAGCGCATTGCCTGTCCGAGTGGGGACATGATTTCCGGCCGGCGTACCTGCACCTTCCTTCTAATCTGCAGCGCTACTGTCAAGACAAAGATACTGGAGCATTGCCAAGTGTGGTGGCATTGACGGGTACAGCATCATTTGCAGTGCTTGGAGACATTCAGGCGGAACTGAAGATAGACGACGAAGACGCGATAATCCGGCCTGCTTCCTTTAACCGAAAGGAACTGAGTTTTGATGTCCGAAGAGTTTCGCCACGCAGCCGATCGGCCGAATTGAAAAAGGTCCGGCAGGAAATGCCCCAACGCTGGGGGTTAAGTTTGGATGAATTTTTCAAGCCAGATCGCGGGGTTGAGACCGACTGCGGGCTAGTATTCTGTCCGCATGTAAACGGAAGCTTGGGAGTTGTAAGAACTGCTGAAGGACTGGGTCATGCCAACTTTTATTCGGGGAAAGCGCCAAGAAACTTCAGCCGAGACTGGATAATGTACAAGAAGGACATGCAGAGCCGGTTTACGAAGAGTTCGATTCAGGAGCTTGTGACGACCAAGTCTTTTGGGATGGGTATTGACAAAGAAAACATCCGTTATACTGTGCATTACGTGATGCCGGCGTCGATAGAGCAGTTTTACCAGGAGGCGGGTCGTGCCGGTCGGAAACAGAATTGCCCAGATAACTACGCCCTTTGCACTGTAATCTACAGCCACGATAAGTGGCAGCAGGCGATAGGGATTCTGAATGAGCCGGATCACTCGAAAGCAATGGCCAGATTGGAAGAAATGCAGCGAGGCGGCCGGGGCGATGTGTTGATCCACTTGTGGTTTCTGTTGAATTCGTACAAGGGCCGCGAAGAGGAAAACGAGAGTACTCTCGAACTTTGGCGAGACTTTATGGCAGATGAGTGGGAGGCTGGCGTAAGAACGGTCCGGATCCCCTTTGGCCAGGATCGAGAATCCAGGGAGAAAAGCATCTATCGGCTGGCGGTTTTGGGCATTGTAGAGGACTACACTGTGCAGTGGATGGATTGGGGCCTCCTGCAGAAAGGGTGGTTTTCGGTCGAAGTGAGCGACGGGGGCGCTGACAAAGTACGAGAAAGTCTATCGAGCTACCTGCGTAGGTATAAATTTCAGGATTATGTAGATAGGAAGTTGGATCAATTATGCAGCAAAGGCCTGTCTGAGGTGTTGGAACAAGCTGTTGGGGTCCTTGTAGACTTCATTTACGAGGAAGTAGTAGCCAAACGTAAGCAGGCAATTCACACAATGGCGGAACTATGTCGAGACTATCGGAATAGTGATGACTTCCGAGATGAAATATTAAACTACTTGCAGGACTCAAAATTCTCGAAATTACTCAACTCCTGGCGGGGCCGCCCCTTAGAGGAGATCGGGCTGGAGAACGTACGCAATGTGATTGAAGATAGTGATGCAAGAGACCAATTGCGGGCTCTGATAGGCACAATACGGCGGATGCTTGAAGCGGACCCTGGCAATGTAGCGTTGAGGTATCTATCAGTATGCGCGCGGGCAGTGAGTCCGTGGGAATCTGACAGGAGTGTGGTGGACGAGACTGGAGCTTTGTTTGTCGCGGCGGATACAGAAGACTTGGAAGTGGATGAATTGCGGTTGGACCTTCTGCAAGACATCGTTCGCTGGCGTCTCCAGGTGAAAACCAGTGTTGTGCGAACCATGATTTCCGATAAGGACGGATTACGCTTTGCGCGGCGCCTCCTAAGTGTTGGGGAGACGTATGGCGACGATGTACGTCTAGCAGCGCTATGCGCCATCTCTTCTAATGTGATTGAGGCGGTGGAAGGGATTAGCGGATTCTACGAATTGGAAATTCAAGGAGGGCAGGATGACACAAGAAGTTAATGACGAATTTAACGACACGATCCTGCAAGCGGAACAAAACATCTTAAGGATCGCTGAAGAACTGGGGCGGATGAAGTCCGCGGCGGAACAGTTGGACGAGGCTGGGCAGCGTTCGCAATTACTGCAGGATGCAGTAGAAAAACTGGTTATTGAGATCGGGTCCTTGGTGGAGTTGAGCGGTCAGGTCATTGACGCTTTGAACGCAACAGAGATTAGAGGGCTGGTAACAGAAATGCGAACAGTTCTTTCCCGCCGAATAGACGGTTTAAGAACGGAAATGCTAGAGAATACCAAGCCCGCCACCGAACGAGTTGGCGCAGAACTGCGTGGGGCGCTGATTCAACGCATGGACATCCTGGAAAGAAAGATCATGAGTGGAACTGAATCTGCTGCAGAGCAAGTTGGCGCAGAACTGCGTGGGGCGTTGGTTCAGCGTATGGATAGCTTAGAGAACGAAATAGCTACTGGAACAAAATCCGCCTCCGAGCAGGTTAGCGCGGAGGTCGTGGCCGCGAACGAACACTCTATGACCGCCAGTGACGAAATATTGAAGCGTCTGGATGCTCTCGGCTTGCAGATCGCTGAAGTGCGGGACCTAGCCGAAAAGTCATCGAAACGGAAGGGTCTGTTACTATGAACGTTGGAGAATTATGTTAAGCCCTCTTTGGTTTTGAAGGGATTTAGCAGTATGAGACGGGGGCGCAAAAACGTCTCGCTGATTGCTCGTCAGTTTGCGAGAACTTAGTCTGCCATACACGCCGTTCTGAAGCCACGAATGCCCTCATCTCTCGCATTACTCATGTGATTTCCTGTTCACTCAAATTCGCAAAAGCAGGGGCCGGGCGGAACTCCTTCTTCAGAGAGCGCGTCTCTTCTGAGAGACTTGCTGCTGAACCTCATTTCTATGGAACATACCCCGTTTCTGCAGACATGTTCACAACATTACTTAACTATACCTACAGGGCCCTGAAAACCATTTCGCCGAGAAAACAATCGTATTGCGGAAACTGTAGAGAAAATGACTATGCAACTGTCCGACATCCGCCGCCTTACACCCATTACCCACGAGTACGCCTACTTCCAGAGCAGCGGGTTTTCGCCGAAGATGGAGCCGGTGATTGAGGAGACGAACCGCTGGGCGCAGTTTCATAATGCAGGCGGAGCCGCGCCTGGGATCAACGAGAAGATGCTGGAGGGGTTCGAGGTGACGCGCGACAAGGTCGCGCAGTCGATGAATGCCGAAAGTGACGAGATTGTGCTGGGCGAAAACACGACCATTGGTATTAATATCGTGGCCAATGGCATCAACTGGCAGGCCGGGGACAATGTAATCCTGAGCGACAAGGAGCATCCGGGCAACCGCATCACCTGGTACAGCCATGTGCAGCGGTATGGCATCGAGCTGCGCTTTCTGGAGGTTGTCCACGACGAGGAGCAGATGTTGGAGCAGTTTGAACGGTTGCTCGACGGGCGCACGCGAGTAGTTTCGATCAGCCATGTTTGCCGGCGTACCGGTCAGCGGCTGCCGGCGCGAGCGCTGGTTGACCTTGCGCATGAACGGGGCGTCCCTGTCCTGCTGGACGGTGCGCAGGCCTATGGCGCGGTTCCGGTTGATATGCGCGAGTTGGACTGCGACTTTTACGCATTCAGCGGGCACAAGTACATTATGGCGCCGCAGGGCACCGGCGGTTTCTACGTGCGCCGCGACCGGATTCCATGGATCCAGCCAAGCTGGATCGGCTCCCATTCGCAGAAAGACTTCGATTTGGTGGGCGGGCTCACGCTGCTGGATGAGGCCAAACGATTCGAGTTCGGGACGCGTAATCTGGCCGACCAGATTGGATTTGGCACAGCACTAGACTATTGGGATGAGATCGGCTGGGAAAACGTGTTTTCCTATATCGCCGAATACACCGACCACGTCAAAGCTTCGCTTGGGAAAGTACCCGGCCTGACGCTGCATACGCCCCTACACTATGAGAAGTCATCAGGCATCGTTACCTTTAGTCTTAACGGGTACACGTCGGCCGAGATTCAGGAGTACCTGAAAGAAAATAAGGTGCTGGTCGCTCCGCTGGAGTTGGACGGCACCATGATTCGCGTGTCAACCCATGTTTTTAATAACGAGGATGACCTGGAGCGGCTGGTGGCAGGTGTCAGGGGTATGCCGTGACCTGGCACTTTGGTATGAGATTTTCGAAGCTACTCGGCCGCATAAAGTGTCTCTCTTGGCCGACTCGTCACATTGGCCGCCGGTCAGGCTTTCCGATGGCGAATTTGGTTGGCAGCCGCCAGGTTGGTTGGGGCGCACTGTCGGCATGCCATGATGGTGGGGAAGAACCCGCACGGTGGCTAGCCAGGGCGGGGCGTTGCGGGGGCGCGGAACTGCAGGGGTAAGGGGCTGGGGGCCAGGGGTCAGGGGCCTGAGATAGCACTTGGGGTGAAAGACACTGTTGGCTAGACATATTGCTGGGGAAGAATACACACGGTCGCTAGCCTAGGGGGGCGTTGCGGGGGCGCAGCCCCTGCACAAGGGAGGGCCGA
>MPML01000065.1 GCA_002238445.1 Caldilineaceae bacterium bin5 | reverse complement strand
CCACCTCAGCTTCTCTAAGCTTGTTAATCACCTGCTCCGGCGTATGTCTCTTCTTCGCCATCTTTCCCCCCTTTCTACGGCCCAATACTAACATTATACTTGGACCAGTTCTTGGGGGGCAGGTCAGAAACGAAAAGACCAAAACGTTGAACAGTGCATGTGCTCCCGCCGCCATGGCAAGAGATCCGAACAATAATGTTCGCTGTCTTCCATTGGAAACATAATACTGGCCAAGGGCGTAGCCCCAGATACTGCCAAAAACGAGGTGACCAACCGTACTCAATGGCGCGCGTAAGAGCATGACTTCCGGGCCGTGTTGCAAAACGTAGAAAAGATTTTCCAGCGAGGCGAATCCCAGACTGGCAGCAAACGAATACACCAGGCCATCCACCGGCTCGTCGAAGTACAGAGACCTATAGGGCCCCAATCGGACGGCTCCGAACTTGCAAAGTTCCTCAACCGGACCGACAACAAACATCATTGCTGCGACAACGCTCGCCAATGCAGGAGTACCTCCCAGGAGCCTGTCAGCACCAAAGACGTAATTGCCTATACCCGCCGGTATGGTTGAGACGCAACCCAGAATGAAAGTAATGGCAATCAAGCGATGGGGTTCGGGCCGAATCTTGTCCTGACGCAGGAAAAACCAGAGCCAGAAAAAACCTGGTGTAAACGATGCGAGGACAAAACTCATCTACTTCTCGGACGCCTGTTGCGCTTTACTACTTTCGTTCCACTTATTTTGTCGTGTAGCGACAGTTTGTCTTCGCGAAAGGCTACTTGAAGAAATCCCAGAAAAAGCACTAGGCCGGAAAGATAGGTGGCCAAATAACGTACCAAGGCGCGTCCTAATCCAACACGTGACCCGTCACTACGCACAATATACAGTCCAAATAATCTCTTTCCGGCTGTCGTGGCCCAAATTGCAACAAACACAATATGATTAACAATTAAAGCAAGATAAAAGAGGTAGTCGAATACTGGATGTTCCTCAAAATTAGTGGGGACGTCACCAAGAGTAATGACGAAGTAAATGACATAGAATATAGCAATGACAATTACGAATGCGCCAACAGCGAGGACGTCAACAAGGTATGCACTGACGCGAATCCAGAAGCCTGCGGGTGAATGCGATTCGTTAGCTTCTGTCGAATCGAGGGAGGCAGAGTCCTTCCCCGTATCCTCCAAGGGCAAACCGCATGCAAAACAGTATTCTGATTCAATATCGTTTTTCTGATGGCATCGAGGGCAAGAAAAGGACTGAGGGGTAACGAGATGTGGTTGCTCTACCTGAGTTGACGGTTGCGCAAGTTGCGGTTCACTTAACTTCTCTTGTATGACTGTCTGTTCAGCAGGTTCCTGAGGATCAGAGGTAACTGATCCTGGCAAACTGCGGCCGCAAAGAGAGCAGAAGCGGCTGCCAAGTTCATAGGGCGTCTGACAAGCTGGACATCTCAAAACTAGCGGGGACCCGCAATCAACACAGAATTTCGCCTCTGTGTCTGCCTCTCGTCCACACAGTTGACAGATCATAGGGACATCGGCCTGATTTCCTCAGGAAAAGACCTAGATTGGTGCCTTTTGTAGAAAGTAAGAAGCAAGAACTACCGGAGATTGGAGGAGCACATGTTGCCGCCCAAAATTCGAACCAGTGTTGGTTCAAAACTTAGACACTCGCTAGCCAAGTGGGCGGTGACGGACTCGAACCGCCGGCCTATTCCTTGTAAGGGAATCGCTCTAACCAGCTGAGCTAACCGCCCAATTACAGAACGACCATAGTATATATCACCACTTGGAGAACAAGAAATGTACAACCTGCAAGGAAAGGTTGCCCTTGTCACCGGCGCCGGCGGCGAGCATGGCATCGGCAGAGGGATCGCGTTGAGATTGGCACAGGAGGGAGCCGATGTTGTTGTGACTGACATCGCTACCAAGCCCTATGCCGACGCCGAGTGGGGCGGCCTGCCGGCGGTTCAGGCGGAGATCGAAGCAATGGAGTGCCGTGCCCTGGCGCTGACCTGCGACGTGGCCGACGAAGCGTCCGTCAGTTCGGCGATGCAGAAGGCACTGGACGCGATGGGGCGAATAGATATCCTGGTAAACAATGCCGGAGCCCGCGCCGCCGGCGATCGAGTGCCGGTCATTGACCTGCCGAAAAATGAATGGGACCGTGTCCTCAACGTCAATCTGACGGGAACCTTTCTGTGCAGCCAGGCAGCCGCCCGCCACATGTTGAGCCGCGGCGACGGCGGTCGCATCATCAACATTTCGTCGACCGCCGGCAAAAGAGGCGTCGCACGGTTCGCCGCTTACTGCTCCTCCAAGTTTGGTGTCATCGGCTTCACACAGTCTCTCGCCCAGGAGCTGGCTCCCCACAAGATCACAGTCAACGCAATCTGTCCCAGCCTCACCAATACCGAACGGATCGGTCACATGGCCAGCGTGCTCTCTGACCCGTCACTGCCACTGGAGGAAGCGACCGACGACCTTCTCGCAAAGTCACTGGCCGGCACGCCGATTGGCCGTCTTGCCAGCCCCCAGGACCTTGCCCGCACAGTGGCCTTTCTGGCTTCGGACGAGGCCGACTTTCTTACCGGGCTCGCCATCCCTGTCGCAGGCGGGACCATGATGATGTAGCGCGTTGGGCGCAAGAGTTAGGTACAGTCCCATCACTCTAAAATACGCTGATCACTCAAATCCTTGCCGCCAATGGACTTGGTGATGACTGCGCCGCGATACTCCAGGATTTCCAGGTCGGCCAGACCGTTGACGATGTTGTACTGGGTGGGCATATCCTCCCACTTGGCTCGATACCACTGCACATTGCCCTGGCCGCGCCACATACCCAGCACGCGGCGGTTAGGCGTGTGCGCTGGTGTCAGCACGGCATACGCAGCGTCGGCAGTGCCCCACTCTCCTGTCCGCGGCATGTATTTGTAGTGGAGCGTTCCTTCGCTGGTCGCGTTAGCAGCTTGTGCCGCGATCTCTTGCTCTGACACTTCGTTCAGGTCGTGCAAGCTCAGATCGAGGAACCGAAAACCCAGCCAGCTGCCGGTACAATGGGTTGTGCCGTCGTAGACGACAGGCTCGGGCAATTCACAGTAAATTTTGGAGAAGCCCAGTTCCTCGCGACCAGTAAGGATGGGATCTGTCAGGTTCTCCCACAAGACGAGCAGCAGGCTGCCGGTCACTGTGTCCACTTTCCCGGTGTAGGTAACCGGAATTGAAGCCCCCAAAGTGTTGTACCCTCTCCCCGCCAGCCAGTCGATCTCCTTCATGTATGTTGCGTTTATCGTCACAACTGGCTCGCCATCCAGGGCGAATCCGGGCGGTAACAGCGCTTCCACTGCTGAAACGTGGCTCAGGAAGCTGACAGAGTGCGAGAGGCTTTTGGGGCTGTCGACGCAGTCGAAGCCGCGTCCGTCGGGCCCTCGGCGAGGACCTGTTCGAGGCCCGAAGTGGGTCGGCATGCGGTACATGGCGTCGGGCTGAAAGGAATAGGGCATTGTCTGCGCTCCTGCTTTGAATTAGAGAACTATGTTGGCAAGGGAAACCTGTGGGCTATTCAGGCCGCCACAAGTTGTGAAGCTGAAAAGTCCCGATGCAACCGCGCCGTGCTCCTCTTTGAATCGGGTCCAATCTCATGCCTGCTCGAGCGCACCGTCTTCCTCTCCGGTTTCGGCGCCGGGTTTGAGCAGTACCTTACGTCGGTTGCCTCCCTCCGGATCTACGCCGACCAGGCCTTTCGATTCGAGTATCTTGACAAGCTGCGCTGCGCGAGGATAACCGATCTGCAGCTCTTGCTGCACGAAACTGGCGCTGATGGTCTTCTCGCCCCGAATAGCGTCGATCGCCTCGGCCAGCAATTCATCCTCGTCATCCAATCTATCCAGCAGACCGTTCCAAGGCGCGACTTTGGCCGTAGGACGATCGGGATTCTCAAGCCGATCACGTTCCTGCCACCATTCAACAATCCGTTTTATTTCGGAGTCCGTGACGTAGCTGCCCTGCACGCGTTGGACCTTGGCCTTGTCCGCCCGCATGAGGAGCATGTCCCCCTGCCCAAGCAGCTTTTCAGCGCCGGGAGAATCCAGAATGACGCGACTATCGACCTGACTGGTGACGGCAAAGGCGATGCGAGAAGGGAAGTTTGCTTTGATGAGACCGGTAACGACGTCGGTGCTCGGCCGCTGCGTTGCCAGCACAAGATGGATGCCGGTCGCACGCGCCATCTGCGCCAGCCGGACAAGCTGCTTCTCGATTTCTTCCGGCGCGGTCATCATCAAATCGGCCAATTCATCTACGACCAGGACGATGTGGGGCAGAGTGCTTAACTTTTTTCGGCGCCGGGCAATGCGATTGTAGCCTTCAATGTTTCGAACTTTGTATTCGCGGAACAGCCTGTATCTTTCATCCATCTGGAGCAGAAGCCACGTCAACGCACCGTGAACTTCCTCCAGGTCCGTGATCACCTCGCCTATCATGTGCGGAATATGATTATAGCCGGGCAGTTCCACCAGTTTGGGGTCCACCATGATGAAGCGAAGGCTTTCCGGGCCATGGAACATGAGCAAGCTGACGATCACGCCGTTGATACAGGCCGACTTGCCCGAACCGGTGGCCCCCGCGATCAGAAGATGCGGTGCGCGTGCCAGGTCAGCCGCCACCGGCGTCCCTGAAGTATCCCTGCCGAGAGCAAGAGGCAGCGTCCCGCCCTGCCTGGTCATCTGCTTACTTTCCAAGATGCCACGCAGGCCCACCATCGTCTTTTCTGGGTTCGGCACCTCAATGCCTACAAATGGCTGGCCGGGAACCGGCGCCTCTATCCGTATCGCAGGCGCGGCCAGCGCCAAGGCAAGGTCGTCGGCCACCGACGCGATGCGGCTGACTCTAACTTTACGCCTTTGGCCGCCGCGCTCAATATACAGGGGCTGCACACCGAACTGCGTAACTGTCGGCCCGCTTTCGACATTGACGATTTCCACCGGAATATCGAAGTCCTGCAGAGTCTCATGGATGATCTCGGCCATGCCCTCAATGTCCCACAAGAGTTGGGCGGCTTCATCTTCCAATAACGCTGCGGAGGGCCGCTCTTCTTCTTTTCGACTGTGTTTGAGAGGGCTTTCACCTGAATTGGCGGCCTTTGGCCTGCGTTTGGCAGGCGCCTCCGCCGGGATCGGCAGTTCCGCCTGAACTGGTCGTCCCGCCTCATTCAGTTCCGACGGCTCCGCCGCGAATGCATTCGAGGACAGCGGATCATCGAGGTCTACAGGATACGGCGATTCCTCAACCTCCTCGTTCTCAAAGGCCGCTTGCTCCAGTTCCTCTTCAGAAGGAAGTGGATATTCGTCAGGTTGCTCACCGAGTGAGGGGGCCTGATCCGGCCATGAATCCGCCGTCAAGTGGCGTAGCTGGACAACGTAGCCGAACAGGTAAATCAGAGGTGTATGTCGAAAAAGCAGGTAAATGCTCAACAGCGCCAACAAGACCACGGACAGGGTAGCCGGAATCTGCCCAAACAGGCTGATCAGCAGGTTGCCAGCGCCCCAACCGATTATTCCCGCCCCTTGGCCCGCGCTGGGAAACGCCCAATCGGCAACCTGGTGGTCACTGATATGTTCGAGAGAAGCCAACGACAACAACAGAAGTTCGGCCCCTACGAGCGCCTCAGGGTGCCAGTAACCGGCTTGGCGGCCCAATAGCAGCACAGCCCCCGTAACCAGCAGGCTCAGCACGAGCGGCCAGGCCATCCTTCCGGCGAGCATCAGTGTCCATGACTCGTGGCCGGATACGAAAAGGGTGAAACCGAGGTAACCTCCGAAAAGAAATACGGCGAATCCCAGGACCTCATTGCCAAACCTGGCGAACAGATGCTGTATGTTCGCCTGAATGCCTGCCGCAGGGCCGGTCTTCTGAAATTTTCGCCGTCTACGCCGCTTGGCAGCCATGGGTCATGTCCTAGGGAATTCCTGCGCCGGACGCAGCATTGGGTCTCAGCAATCCCGCCCGTTTCATCTCACTTCGTCCACGACGGTTGCAGCGTCTTCTTCCTGCATCTTGAGCAATGCGTCCCAGTCGCCCTGCTCCATTTCCGTCAAAACTTGCGCCACCTGGCCAATTGCAACCCGCTGCTTGCGGTACAGGTCGCTCTCGCTGATGGCCAGACGGCCAGCGATATCTCGTATCTTGCGGCCCTGAATAAAACGCATCTCCAGGATATTGTAGAGCAGCCATTCCGGCGTGCTCAGGTCCTGCTTACTGCTCGGGCGCAGGTTCTGGATGGCACGGCCCAACACCAGCCGCAATGCTTTGCCGGGATTGCCATCAGCTTCTTCGATTACCCGATCCACAACTCGCAGTTGCATCAACGGGCTTCGGGTCAGCTTAGGACCGCCCCAATAGTGGCTGAGGGCGTCTTTAACCCAGCTCTCAAATTCAGGGTTGTGAATCGGGCTCGGTTCAAGCAGTTCAGCCGGAGGCACCTCAGTGTTCTCAGACACATAGGGCACAATACCGCGGATTTGCTGGATGCGGTCGATGCCGGGAATGATGCGGCGCAGAGCGACCATTACCTGCATCTGCATCTTCCGATCGAGCAACCCCGCGGAGACGCTGTCTATTTGTTGGGCCAACAGATTCTGTTCATCCAGGCTGAAGTTAGGCGATCCGGTGCGTGCGCGTACCCCCAGCATGCCCAGCACCATTTCTCCTTCCCGGCCGCTTGCAGGTTCCAGCACGGGCCAGAGCCAGTATCCTCCGTATTCCGCCGGCTGCAAAGCCGGAAGCTGTTGCGCCTCCTTTCCGCCATTCATCGAAAGGGAAGGCAAGCCTTCAACATTGTGTGCCGGCCCGCCATTGGAGGGCGTGCCATTCGTGCGAACAAGGCCCAACGCCTCGTTCAGGGCATTGCTCCAGTCCTTGTCGTCAAGAATCTCCTGTCGGGTTCCCTCAGGTCCTACCACTGCTTCCAGGATCAGATCAGTACCAATGGCCGCTGCCACAAAGCCTGAGCGAACGCGCAGTATCTCACACAGAACTGTCAGATGGTTTTCGAGAAACTGACGCAAATCCGTAGTGGTCAGCAGTCGCCTGTCGAGTTCCCGCAACCAGGCGATTTCCTCCCGATCCTCTCCGTATACAACCCGGTCGGTCAACGCCTTTGACAGGCTGAGAAATACCTGGGCGGCAATTATCACTCCGGTAATTACACTGAAAAGTACAATGTTGCGAGGCAGGCCAAGCACGTGCTCTACCGTTGGGATCGTCTGAATCGCCAGAATCACGAGAATCGCAACAACCGGACCCCGGGCAAAGTAGCGAATGAGGCGGTACCGCACGACTCTGTCAGGCGTATAGACGCCGAAAAATGCCACAGTGTAGCTCAGGAAGATGAGCATGGAGCCGACAGCACTGTTGCCTACTATCGCCAAGCCAAGAATCCACTCAGGAGCAAGCAGTCCAGCAGAGGCTTTACCCAACGCAATCAGATAAGGGAAAGTGCCGATGCCAGGCGCCGCCGTTGCCACGAGAAGATACGTCATTCGCTTGCGGCTCTCGGCGGTCAGACATCGCTGACGGGCCTTCCAAATGTTGAAGTGGGAGAGTATTACAACACCGGCGAAGAAGGCTGCGAAGGGCCAGAACAAAATACCGGGACGCAGATAACTAAGCAGCGGGTCAAACTCCACATAGTCAACCAGGAGGGTCGAGAAAATTGCCAGCAGAGCGCTGACCACCGAAAGGACGCCAATAGCATTGTTGATTAGCCGGCGGCGGTCAGTATGATAGTTCGTGGTGCGCAGAATCGAATAGGAGAAGGCATAATAGGCCCCGGGCAAGAATGCAATCCCCAACCATTGGAAGCGCAGCCACTTCGTCGCCGAGTCCGCGCTGATCGCTTGTGTCAATGCGACCTCGGACGCGTATGTCACCATGACAAGGCCCAGCAAATAAGCAAAGCGCTTGGCCACTGGGTGACGGAAATTATAGTTTAGCGTATAAGCAAGAAGCGAAAAGGCGAGAATCACGACCACCGACGAGACCAGGGCGTTCATAAAGCCCAGGGCATCGGCGAGGGTCAACGATAGTTCATTCATAAGATACAGTCACTCGAATTGCAGATTCCTCGTGATTGAGGCGAATATGTGAAGCGCCGCCTCGCACTGTCTGCTGACTCTGTCTCCCCCTCTTCGAGGAGACAATCTGCCGGTGAGACCGTCTGTCTTCGAACCCTGCCGAAAACATCCTAAGGTTCCCAGTTTACCTGCTCGTTGACAACGACCCACATGTCGTTTCGTTTCTCCATCTGCATCGTAAAGTTCCCGCCGACAGTAGGTGTCCTCTGAATGGTAATGCCAACGCTCGCCCGATCAACCGTATCGAAGCGAACAGTTCCCATCTGAATGATGGGACCTTCCACCTCCATAGAGTCCTCTGCACTCTCCAGCCAGATCGTTGGCCCATCAAACCCCAATTCGCCAAGTTGTTCGGCAGGGTGCCGCACCAACCGCAACTGGGCCAGCATGCCGTCGGCTCCCGGTTCGAGTTGCCGCCGCTGGCCCAGCTTGTGAATCAATGCCGTCCGGCGAATACGCATGCTGTCCGGCTCTTCGGTATCGGTGCTCATGTAATAGTTGGCCAGAGCGAAAATAGGGCCAAACGCGTGTTGCGAAGAGAGCAGCCCCAATAGCTCCTCCCGCACGCGATTCCACATCGATCGCCACTGCCCGGCTGTTACCTGGTCGCCATACTCCAGGAGCTGTAAAGTTGTTTCCGCCCCCAGCCGGCTGATAATGGACGGCGGCGTCAGGTATGTCGGATCCTGCTTCAGCCTTGCCAAAAGGACGTCTGGCGTCGCTTCCGCCTCCTGGAAAGCGTGAAAACTGTAACGTGTGTTCAGTGTGAAAAACACGCCAAGTATCACTGCCCCGGTCAGGAGCAGCACCAGCGTCCACGACAGCGGATCCATCGATTCAAAAAGCTGCTGGTAGGTCGGCATGGAATCTAAACCAAGCCTGCGCAGCAACTCTTCAAATCGGTTTGTGCTTTCCGACATGCGGAATCAACCAGTCCTGACTAACGGCAGAGCAACTCCGCCTCTCATGCTCAGGCACTTAGCATTTGGCCGCTGGTCGGCGACGTCGCCTGCTTCAATTGCGGAACTGCTCTGCGTCTCGGAAGTTTCTCGGCACCAGACGACGACCGTCTGCGTCCAGTCTAATTGTATCATATATCGACTGGTGAACGATGCCCGTTCTCTAGGGGTTCCAGCCAGGTCAGTAGTCCAAAAAGACCGCATAGGCCCTTCTCGGCCCGATGGCTATAGAACTCGTCAGTATTGCCCGCGGTGTCGATTTCCGCGATTTCGATGTTGCCGCGAGGTACCCCGCCCGCTATCAATTGGTCGGCATTGGCCTGCCAAAGATCGAAAAAAGGATTTGCGTGTTCTCCGTTACGTCTGTAGAAATACTTTTCTCCGCCAGGTAACTTTGCAGTAGCCATCTGGATAACGTCATCGCCGACTTCGTAGCTCTCCGGCCCAATGCTCGGTCCTATGCCCACATGCACATCGGCCGCGTCCGTCCCGAACTCGGCCGCCATCGCCTTCAGCGCGGCGGGTCCAATACCGTTGACAGTACCTCGCCAACCGGCGTGGCACGCGCCCAGTGCATGGCGAACCGGATCGAACAATATCAGCGGCACGCAGTCGGCAAATACGAGAAAGAGGGGCAAGGCAACCGCATTGGTGATGAGGGCATCGCAATCCTTCTGGCGGGAGCCGGCGTCCTTCCAGTCGACACGGGTCACGTATGCACTGTGGACCTGGTGCGTGCGGACTGGATTGTCAGGCTCTTGGCCAAGGGCCGCGCAGAATCGAGCGAAGTTTTCCAACACACGCGCACGGTCATCGCCGCGGCTGTAGCTGAAATTCAGACTACGCCAGGGGTAGGGCGATACGCCGCCGTGGCGCGCACTGAAATGGGCTTGCAGAGGGTGAGAGGAAAAACTTTCGAAGGAATAGGTCACCACGCCATTGTTGTAAGGAATGCGGTGCATTTTTGTGATCGGTTTCCTCTCATAACCGATTCGCCAACGTTGGCGGTGTCAAACACTCTCGCGTCAGCAGATTCACTGTCGTAGAACGGGATTCAATCCAGAGGGATCGGTTCAATAGTCACGTTGCCCAGGCCAGTGTTGTGTTTCTGTTCCTTTAGCTTTGTCCAGGGAAGCCAGTCCTGCGCTCGCCAAGCCCCACCCTTGGCAGCAGGGATCGGCCGGTTCTCATTGTCACCGTAGCGGAAGGCCCAGTCGTCATCACATGCCTGGCAAGTGAGACAGCCGGCGCTGTCGGGAGGGCACGAGAGCCCCGTACGCTCTGCTGTGGCCAGGCGCAATTCGTAGTTAAAATAGTTTTCGCTAACACCGCTCTGGACAATATCCCAGGGAAGAGCAGCTCCTGCATTCCACTGGCCAAGGTAATGCTCCTTGTCCAGCCCAAGTCTTTCCATTGTGCGAAAGAAGAGACGGGTGTTCAGTTGTCCCGGTGGAATCTCCAAGAGCACATTGGCCAGCGCGCGATCTCCCCGGCTCAGAACCGCTTGCACTTCAGCCCATTCCGGCGAATCCGCCCGCACCTCGACACCGTGCCGCGCCAGCGCTTTGTTTATCCTGCGCTGCCGGCGCTTAAGCTCCGCGGCCGGCAACATCGCTTCCCATTGGAAAGGCGTGTGCGCCTTGGGGACAAAGGGTGTGGCGTTTATGGCCAGCCGGCGCCTGTACAGCTGTCGCGCCTTGAGCGTAAACTCGATCAGCTCTTGTATGTCCTCGTCTGTCTCGGTTGGGTGGCCTGTCATAAAGTAGAGCTTGAGCTGGGGAAAATCCAGCTCCGCAGCCAGCCCTACCGCTCGCATCATCTGCTCTTCGGTCTGGGTCTTGTTTATAACATTCCGCAGGCGTTCGCTGCCCGCTTCCGGCGCGACTGTCAATGTCTGGGTGCCGCCGGCGGCCATCGCCTGAATCAATGGAACGCTGATCGGATCCATCCGCATTGAACTGGCGCTAATGGAGGCGCCCATACCGGCAAGCTCGGTTGCCAGTTCATCGATCTGAGTGTGGTCGCTCACAGCAGCGCTGACGAGTCCTATACGGTCGTGCCCCTTTGCCATGGACGCTCGCGCCCAGCCCAGCAGCGACTCCAATGGCTGTTCGCGTGGCGGCCGGTACACATAACCTGCCAGGCAGAAGCGACAGCCTCTTCCGCAGCCGCGCGCAATTTCCATAAGGTGCATGCCGCTGAACTCCGTGTCCGGCGTATAAAGCACCGACTGGGTCGGGAAGTTAGCCAGCTCGCGCACCCACAGCCGCTCCACCGGGCGGAATTCGGCATGGTTTCGATTCGACGGGCGCAGGTGGGGAATATAGAAACCGGGCTCACGGTCAAGCGTCTGCAGCAGCGCCTCGCGATCTTCGTATAGCCCATCGCGGCACAATTCCAGGAACTGCGGCACCGCC
Organism: Caldilineaceae bacterium bin5; assembly: GCA_002238445.1. Lineage (GTDB taxonomy): Bacteria > Chloroflexota > Anaerolineae > Caldilineales > Caldilineaceae > Bin5. Next base: position 18,089 of record MPML01000065.1, on the reverse strand, counting down.
TCCTCGCCCTCCCCGATCAGAACGGCGTCGAAGAAGGGGGCCATCGGCTCCGGATTCATGGTGATGCCCGGGCCGCCGGCGATGATTAGAGGCCAGTCAGATCCGTCCCAACGGCTGCTGTCGCGCCGCTCCTGAGCCAGCGGCGGGATGCCGGCCTGGCGCAGCATTTCCACGACGTTAAAGTAATCCATCTCCCAGGAGATGGTAAAGGCCCAGATGTCAAAGTCATCGGCCGGGCGACCAGTTTCCATAGAGAGCAGGGGCTCACCTGCCGCGGCCGCGCCCTTATGCCAGAACATGCGCTCACAGACCACGTCGGGCTCATCGTTCAGCCAGCTGTACAGCAGCTGAAACGCAAGGCTGCTCATGCCAACGTAGTAGCTGTTTGGAAAGGTCAACGCGACCGGGATGCGCCCTCCCCAGTCCTTGACGACGGCGCCCTCCTCTAGCTGCTTGCCGCGGCCTTGCCCGCTGGAGACGGCAGTTCTCTTTTGAGTTGAGCCTCTTCGATGCTTTGCCATTTGCGTTGCACAGTCCTGTCGTTCTGGAGGTCAGAATCCTGTCCTCACCTCTCCTGCCTCCCGAAAAAGTCGGCCGCCTGCTAAACTTCGTTAGTGACTACTCCGCCATCGTCAATTCGCCGCCGTGCAACCCAGCCTCACCCTGGCATTCAAAACGTCTCCAGCCGCTATCCGCTAACCACTATTCTCTGCAGTGCCCCTGAGGCCCTCCGAACACTACCACTCAGGGCTGACGGTCGCCCCACTACAATGAACACTGAACGGGAGCCGCCATGGGCCTTCTCCCTACATATAGCTGTCGCCCTATATGTAGTCGCCCTTTATGTATATGGGCGGTCGGCCGCAAGCGGCCTCCCTTGTGCAGGGGCTGCGCCCCCGCAACGCCCCCCTCCAAAACCATCCCTCACCTACCTGTGCGTCTTCTTCGCAACGTCTCGGCTTGCGAGCCGTACGGCGTCTGTCAAACAGTTGCGTCCCAAGCGTCCGAATGGCTCCAGGGATGACTGGCTGGTCAAATACTGTCGCCCAGTAGTTACCTTCCCGAAAGTTTCGACAGACGGTGTAAGCATCGCAACCACTGGACGGCGCTGCAGCCGCGATATGGGCACTAGGCTTCCCGGCCCCATTCTAACACCTGGTGGTCAGCCTTGCGAAAGCAAGGACAGTGCCTTTCCCCACTCGGCCGGCGTATTGATGTTGGTAAATGTGCGAAGTTCCGGGTCGAAGGGGCGCAATGCGCTGGCTGCAATCCAACGGACGCGTACATAAGGCCAGAAGCTGTCCATGCGGCGCAGACCCCCCGCCAAAACGTTTTCTACGGCAGGGAGGCAGCGGCTGTGATAGAGCGCATGGAGAGGCTGTGACCTTCCTTCGAGAACAGGCACAATCGCGTCGCAACCGCCGTCTGAAAGGTCGGTCAGATACTGGCATGCTGCCGCCGAAAGAAAAGGCATGTCTCCGGCGACAGTCAGCGCCCAGCCCTCGGTCCGGCGCAATCCCGTTGCGAGGCCGCCCAACGGGCCGTCTCCGGGCGAGTCGTCCGGAATGCAATGAATGTCTGTGTAAACTACTGCCGGATCTTCGCCGCGCTGTCTGCCGCTTTGGCTTGAATCGCGCAGAGCTTCACAAACGCCGATGCTGTTGGCTACGACTACCGTTCTGGCAACCATCGTCATGAGGCGTTCGGTTGCGTGCCGAATCAAAGGTTTTCCACGCGGCGGTACCGGCAGCAACAGTTTGTCGGAGCCCATGCGGCGGCTGCTCCCTCCGGCAATGATCAGCAGCGTTACATTCTCGTTGTAACGGACATCCGGCCCCATCTCATCCATGCCCTTACTTTCGATTCCCCAACAAAAAGAGCGAGTTGCTTTCACAACTCGCTCTCCTTTTGCAGGCTGTTTGCCAGCTGTCTACTCAAGCCGCTTGGGCTTCCAGATGCTTTACGACATCGCCAACTGTTTCGATCTCCTGGGCTTGTTCGTCGCTGATTTCTCCGCCAAACTCTTCTTCGAATGACATTATCAACTCAACCAGGTCCAAGCTGTCTGCGTCCAAATCCTCTTTGAACTTGGCATTTTCGGTCACTTCATCAGGATCAACATCTAGCTGATCAACTATGATATCGCGAACCTGTTCGAAAGTTGTTGCCATACTCATGCCCCCTTTTGTCAATACACGTAATCAAAATCAATGCTAATATCTTGCATTATAAATCATAAAACACTAGAATCGAATTAGAGTTACGTTTTTCTGTAAGAAATCGGGATAAAATGTTCGAACAAGGCGTGGCAGGCTGAGGCAGGGCTTTCCCGGAATGTGTTGGAAAGAATGGGAAGTTGCGTCTCGAAATGGGCCTTCTCCGAGTCGCCTCGCTTGTTGGACCGCGCCATCCACTTTCTTGCGAATGAAAAGCGGCAGAATCTGTTCCGCATTGAGGTCCCATGGAGGACTCGATTGTCAACAGCCGGTCGAAAAGACGACCATATTCGCATAAACCTGGAAGAAGACGTCGCCTTTAGGCAGCTGACGTCCGGCTTTGAGCATTACCACTTCACCCATCAGGCACTGCCTGAAATAGACCTTAACGCGGTGGACACCAGCGTCATCATATTGGGCAAGCGTCTTTCCGCGCCCATTCAGGTCAGCTCCATGACCGGCGGCACTGCCCAGGCAGGACTCTTCAACCAGCGCCTTGCAGAGGCTGTGCAAGAGAGAAACCTGGCCATGGGTGTCGGCAGCCAGCGCGCGGCCCTCGAAGACACCCAAACCAAGGCCTCCTTCTTCGTACGCACCTACGCGCCCGACGCGCTGATTTTTGCCAATCTTGGGGCAGTGCAACTCAATTATGGCTACACCGTCGATCAGTGCCGGCGGGCTGTGGACATGGTGGAAGCCGACGCCCTGATCCTCCACCTGAATCCCTTACAGGAAGTATTGCAACCGGAAGGCGACACTCGTTGGGGCGGGCTCCTGTCCCGGATTGAAGAAGTCTGCGCACAAGTCGGAGTTCCAACAATTGTCAAGGAGGTTGGTTGGGGGATTGGCCCGCAGGTGGCGCGCAACCTGATCGATGCCGGAGTAAGTGCTATCGACGTCGCCGGCGCCGGCGGTACATCCTGGAGTGAAGTCGAGAAACACCGCGCCCCTACAGAGCGCCAGCGCCGGCTGGCAGCCTCCTTCAGAGAGTGGGGGATCCCAACAGTCACCAGCCTGGCATATGTCCGCGAGGCGCGTGCGGCAGCCGGCAAACCTGACCTGCTGCTCTTCGCTAGCGGCGGCGTGCGCAATGGTCAGGATGTCGCAAAGGCGGCTGCTTTGGGAGCCGACCTGGCTGGCCTGGCATCCCCGTTCCTGAAGCGTGCAGTCGAATCGACGGAATCGGTGGTGGAGGAGATTGATCTGCTGGTCGATGAGCTCCGCATCGCGATGTTTGCCAGCGGGTCCCCCAACATTGAAGCATTGAGGCAACCCGGTGTCCTTGTAAAAGCGACCGACATGACCGGTGTAACAGCGTCAGTTCCGCTACGCACTGATGAGGTCGGCCCTTCAGAAACATTCGGCGGGCGCAATCAGGAGCGTCTGCTCCCGAATCCCAAAGACGGCGGCACCGACATCGGCCGCGCCATTCCTGAGTCCGCTATTGTAAGGAAACCGCCCGAAGAGATGACCGTCGGCGCGACGGAGTCCGATTCGCTGGGTGCGGGCGCTGGCGTGCCCGGCAGCGCATCCCTGAGCGAATTCGCCTCACTGTGGTTGCCAAAACTTGAGGATGTAATGAAGTCCATTCTGGCAACGCGCAGCCCTCTTCAGGCCAACCATTACGCAATGATGCACTATCACATGGGCTGGGCAGATGAGGACCTCCGTCCCCACTCTCTTGCGGCAGGCAAGCGCATACGGCCGCTGCTTTGCCTGATCGCGTGCGAGGCGGTCGGCGGAAATCCGGCCAATGCGATTCCAGCTGCGGCTGCAGTCGAGATTCTTCACAACTTCTCTCTTGTCCACGATGATATCGAAGACGGAGACGAGCTCCGCCGCCACCGACCAACAGTTTGGGCGCTTTGGGGCGTGCCCCAGGCGATAAACGTGGGCGACGGGTTGTTCGCTCTCGCTTTCTCAGCACTAATGCGGTCGGCAGTCCATCCATCTTCTGCCGCCCCTCCCTCCACGAGCTCAGGTAACGGCTTGGCACTCGCTGCTCTCGATCACTTTACAAAGATCTGTATCGGCTTGACAGAAGGCCAGCACCTCGATCTGAGCTTTGAAGAGCGAGAAGACGTGACCGTCGCCGAGTACTTGCAAATGATAGAAGGGAAGACTGCCGCCCTGGTTGCAGGATCGGTCGCGGTGGGGGCACTCTACGGCGGCGCCGACACCCGCCAAGCCGAATGTATGCATCGCTTTGGGCACAACATTGGACTTGCTTTTCAGATACAGGATGACATTCTGGGCATTTGGGGCGATCCCGAAGTGACTGGGAAGGCCGCAGGAAATGATATCCTGCGGCGCAAGAAGAGCCTGCCTATGTTATTCGGATTGGAGCATCCCGAGGCAGCCGGCAAAATCAAGGCTCTGTGGAGCGATGGAATGGTCGAGGAGCAACTCGCCCAAGTACTCGCTATCCTGGACGGGATTGAAGCGAAGCGCTGGTCAGAAGGGCAAGTAAAGCACTATCACAACGCGGCGATGGAAGCTCTCTGCGATGGCTTGGGAGAGCGGGCTGATGATTCCTTGCTACTTGAACTGTCCAATCAACTCTTGCAACGCCAGAAGTAACAGGTCCGTGGCAACGCCGCGACTTTTCATTCCCCCAAAACTGGATTAACGCTTCATCTGGGTGCAAAGTCGCTCGCGCTTGGAGACCAAAAAGTCAGGCCGCGTCCGACCAGGTTTCCAGTTTACTCTTGACCGCAAGGCAGAAAGCATCCGCGCTGGCGCCGTCTAGTACGCGGTGGTCGTAGCTAAGGGCCAAGTCCATCATTGGTCGGAAGGCCAGATAGTCATCCACACTGGCTTCATAGGGTTTAGCTCGGCTGACTACCACCGGCCGCTTCTCTATCGCACCAGTTCCAAGAATCGCAACCTGTGGTTGTAGGATCACCGGAGTCTGGAACAGGCTCCCGGAAGTACCGTAGTTGGTCAGCGTGAAAGTGCCCCCTTGTGTGTCGGCAGCCGTGAGCTGGTTTTCTCTGGCGCGGGCCGCCAAGTCAGCCACTTGGCGGGCAATTCCAAGTAAATTCATATCGCCAGCGTCGCGTATGACCGGCACGATCAGCCCACCCACACCGGTGGCGTCGGGCGGCAGCGCGACCGCCATGCCGATGTTGAACGAGTGCTTAAGCAGCAGGCCCTCTTCCTTCCACTCAGAATTGACGGCAGGAACCGCCCTCAACCCTTCAACAACGGCCGCCACTATATATGCGGTTAGCGTCAATCGCACGCCTTGCTGCGCGTATTCCCCCTTGCGAGTCTGATAATGCGCGGTCGCGGTCCCCATGTCGACGCTGTGCACAGTCGTGACGTGGGGTGCCGAAAACGCGCTCTGCACCATGTTTCTGGCAATGATTTGGCGCATCCGGCTGTGTGGGACCAGCGTATCGCCCGCACTCTCCTGTCCGCGAGCCGCATCATTCTTGGTCGCGGCTTTGGGTACCCCGTCTGACGCCGGTTCCCGTTCGGCAGCTTGAGGTGCAGAGTCATAATTCGCAGCGTCGGTCAGGTGGGAAAGTCCCTTCTGCTCCTTTGCATACTCGATCAGGTCGTGACGCGTCAGGCTGCCAGGCGCACGCCCCCCTGCCACCTTTCGCAGATCGATGTCATATGCCGCTGCCAGCCGGCGTACTTCCAAGGGCACCATCGAACTGTCGGTAGAAGTCGATTCCTCCAGCGAGTCTATCTCCTCCTCTTGCGCCTCTTTAGGTTCCTTCTGGCCGCTTCTCAGTTTTTCTCTGAGCGTTGCCTCCACGTCGGTCTTTGTGATCTGATCGCCGTCACCGCTCTGAACTGCCGACAGCGCGATGCCTGCCTCTTCCGCCATGCGACGAGCAACCGGAGTGGCCCGAACCGCCGCGCCATGATCCTCCAGGGTATCGTCCGTTTGCGATTGGGCCGAGGCATCACCTCTTTCGCCAGGACCAGACTGATCCGGCGTGAATTCAGCCCCAGAGGCCTCAGACGCCGGTTCCATTGCCTCCGTCGCTTCCCCAATCACGGCGATTACAGCATCCAGCTCGACGATCTCACCCTCTCCAAAACGAATCGACAGGACCCTGCCGCCCACGGGGGACGGGACCTCGGTATCCACCTTGTCGGTCGCAATCTCCAGCAGGGGATCTCCGGCTCTGATGTCCTCGCCTTCCTTGACAAGCCAGCGACTGATGGTCACATCTTCCACTTCCTCGCCCATATCGGGCAGAGTTACATCCGTAGCCATTGCCAAATCCCCTTTATCCCCGCTCCATCTCCAGAACAGTGGCGATAATATCGTTCTTCCAAGGTAGTGCCTCTTCTTCCAACACGCGTGAAACAGGGATCGAAACGGGGGCCATCCCCAGGCGGCGGGCAGGGGCGCGCAACAGTTGAGGCGCTTCTTCGTAGGCCCGCGCCACCAGCTCCGCGCCTACGCCGCAGTTCGCATAAGATTCGTGAACCGCCAGCAGGCGCCCGGTCTTGGCAACCGATTCCCAGACCGTCTCCGTGTCCAACGGCTCGACCGTGCGTAAGTCAACAACCTCGCAATCGATGCCATGCTCTTCTTGCAGAGTTTCCGCGGCTTCCAGGGCCTGCAAAAGACAGTAACTGAATGTAGCAATGGTCAGATCCGCGCCTTCGCGTTTTACGTCCGCCTTACCGATCGGGATTAAATACTCTTCATCCGGCGGCGGCGCCTCGCCGCGCGTAAAGTAAAGCATCTTGTGTTCGAGAAACGCGACCGGATTGTCGTCGCGGATCGCAGATTTCAGTAGGCCCTTGGCATCGTACGGTGTTGCCGGCGCCACGACCCTTATGCCGGGAAAGTGGGCGTACAAACTGTCCACCGACTGGCTGTGCTGCGAGCCGTAGCGTTTGCCTCCCCCCTGCTGTCCCCGAATCACCAATGGGACGTTCAGAAGACCGCCGGTCATGTACTGGTACTTGGCGATCTGATTGAATATCTGGTCGGCGGCCACCAGCGTAAAGTCCATGTACATCAGTTCAACGACCGGACGCAGGCCAACGGTGGCCGCGCCGAGTGCCATGCCCATGAATGCCTGTTCGCTGATGGGCGTGTCCAGGACTCGCTTCTCGCCGAATTCGTCGAGCAAATTGCGAGTCACCCGGAAGAGCCCGCCGTAATGGCCGACGTCCTCGCCGATGAGAAAGACATTCTGGTCGTGCTGCATTTCTTCTCGCAGCGCCTCATTTAGGGCCTGAATGTATGTGGTTCTTCGCATAGATATTCCCAGGTAAACTTTGACTCAACTCTTGAGACAAATGAATTAAGGAGTGAGAATTCAGCTACTCTTCTCCGTATGTCGTGGAAACAAAAACGTCCAAGTACGTCTCCGCCGGGTCTGGCCAGGGGCTATTCTCCGCGAAGGCCACCGCTTCGTCGATCATCTCGTCGATCTCCTCGTCGATTGCAGCGATTCGGGCGTCGTCTACGCCCCTTGCAAGGAGCTTCTGCCGCAGAACGGTAAGCGGTTCATAGGCCTGCTGCTTTTCGACCTCCTCCTGCGGGCGGTAGGTCTCCAGATCCCCTGCCATGTGTCCGGCAAGACGGTAGGTGATTCCCTCGATGAAAGTTGGCCCAGCGCCCGACCTTGCGCGCTCTGCCGCCTGGCTTACTGCGGCGTGGACCACCTCCACATCATTCCCGTCTATCTGCATCGAGTCCATGCCATAGGACCTGGGGAACAGGTATATATCTTCGATCGAAGACGTACGCCAGATCGGCGTCATTTCTGAATAACGGTTGTTCTCACAGTAGAAGATTAGCGGCAGTTTCCACTTGGCAGCAATGTTGAAGGTCTCGTGCATTACCCCCTGGAACAGCGCGCCGTCACCGAAAAATGTGATTGCCACCCGATCCTCACCTCGAATATGACTCGCCAGGGCCAGCCCGGCCGCGTGGGGCACTTGCGCGGCGACGATGCCGTTCGCTCCCATCATGCCGTGCTCAGGAGATACGAAGTGCATCGAGCCTCCCTTACCCTTGGCGAAACCGTCGCTGCGCCCCATGACCTCGGCAATCGCCCGTCCCGGATCCATGCCCCACGCCAGGCCATGATGGTGGCCGCGGTACGTGCAAGTGACGTAGTCGCCGCGGCGCAAGGCCGCAGCCGCGCCGATGGCATTGGCCTCGTGGCCGATCGCCGTATGCATCGCCCCACCGATCTGCCCCTCTTCTGCCGATGCCAGCAACGCTTCTTCCATCAGCCTGATGGTCAGCGCTTTCTTGTACATTTCAACCAGTAGGTCTGTCGACAGGGCTGGAACATCAAGATCAGTGGCCGACATTGAAGGCAAGACATCCGTAGTAATCGAGGTCGAAACAGCACGACTCTCTATATCCGACGCATTTGTCACAGTCGCCTGGACGCCGCCATCTTCAGTTGCATCTACATCGGTTGCGCTATTGGCCAGCTGCATTATGGTTCATCCCAGTTTCTTACCAGTCTGCCCACGCTCACATCCCAATTGAATGAGTGGCAGACGCAAATGTCTCGCCGCAAAAACAAACGGAGTGCGTTGCCGCACCCCGTTAGATAGAATTCTCTGTCTGGAAACGCGATTCTCGGCACAGAAATTTCTTCGGACTCTCTATGTCCTCTTGTGCCCTTTGAAGTACGCCGCCAATTTCTTGACTGTCACAATTTAGCGTATGCCTGCCATTTCTTGCAACAGATGCCAGTTCGCGAGCCGGTCGGCCTGAGCTGCCATCAGCACCTCTGACGGGTTGCCTTCTTTGTCGAACTGCTTGGAGAAACGGCCTTCAGATCGGGCAAACGTAATGAAATCGATTGTTTCGCCCGTCTTTTTAATCGTGTACCAGTCTTCCTTTGCTGCCGGATTGCCCTGAAGACTGAGGCGGTCACGAATCGTCTCGCCCTTGCGCGGATCATATACAAACATTGGGAATGCGCGGCTATCTACCGCCAGTTTCGCCTGGTGGCGAGCCATGTTGTCGGCAACGCCATGCTCAGGCTGGCATGTCGTGAACACATTGACGATCGCCGGCCCTTGGAATTCGGCAGCCTCCAGGATCGACTTGTAAAAATGGTTGGGGGTAGACTGTACCGTCTGGGCAACGTATGTGTTTGGGTGCATCATGGCGATGCGCCCCAGCTCCTTGCGCATCTCCTGTTTGCCTGCATGGACTGTGCCATGGGAGTACATCTTGGAGTCCTGGCCCGTGAACGATGCTGTGCTGGTCTGGCCGCCTGTGTTGGAGTAGACCTGCGTATCCAGAACGAGCACCTTAATGTTCATGCCGCTGGCCAGCATTCGGCTGAGCGCCTGGAATCCAATGTCGAGCATGGCGCCGTCGCCGCCCATCACCCATAGCTGCTTGTCCTGCCAGCCCAGCTGGTCCCAGCGCATGCGCAAACCCATCGCGAACGTAGGACCGTCTTCAAAGAGCGAGTTGCTCCAGGGAACGATGTACGGGTTGTAAGGATAGGTGCTTCCGTAAACAGTGTTGCAGCCTGTGCTGGCGGCGATGCCAAGGTTTTCGGAACCGTACTTGTAGCCAAGTGCTGCCAGCCACATGCGGATTGCGGTCGCTTCGCCGCATCCGGCGCAAGAGCCGGCCCCGCCCACGTAGAGCATGCTCTGCTCCGCCAGCATCATGTCGACGGCGACGCGGTCATTGATGAATTCCTGCGGTGTCGGAGGAAGCTTGCGGAAGAAGTCGATACTCTTCTGGTAAATCGGTACTGTCGTATCTTCCTTTTCGATCATCTTGAGCGCATGGTAACCAAGGTCATCGCACGCCTCGACACATTCAGCGCAACCCTTGCACTTCGTTGGATCGATGAAAATGCCGAATTTCCCGGGTGTCTTCTTCCTCTTCGCCGGAACATTGTAGAACTTGTTGGTCTCAGCAAACTGCTTTGACATAAAGCTGCGTTCGGCGTCGTCGCCGATGTCATCCAGCGCAAGGGTCAGTTCGTCATCGGTCACGACCTTGCCCAGAATTGCAGTATCCGGGCACTGGGTGACACAACTCATGCAGCCGGTGCAGTTCTCCTGGATGTATTCCGGAATCTCTGGCGCAATGTAACTGAAGTCTCGATATGCGCCGGTACCCGCAGGGATGACCGAACGAGCCAAGCCTACGTCAGCCTCTAGCGAATCCGGCCCTGGCCCCTCGTTGTACTCATGAAGTACCCTATCGAAGAAATCGTGGGCATCTATGACCATCGAATCGAAGCCGTTGCCATGGCCGTTGGAGCCGTCAACCGCCGACTCATCGTGGTCCTCGGCATGCGACTCTGAATCTTGACCGTTCGTCGTCCGGGTCAAATTGCGAATGTCGAATGTATTAACTGTAACACCCATAGGAGTTGCCGCCTTTCGGGTAGATAGAGAACCGTTGAAACTGATTTCGGCAATCGATTAAGTAAACAGGGTAATCTCTGCGCCAGGCACGAGAACCGGCGAAGTAATGTCCTGCGCGATAATCTCCGGCGGAATCTCGAAGGCCTCTTCGTAGCCTCGTCTTACGCAGCGCATATTGGCCTGCACGACTGCTTCGCCGCGCTTGCCGAAGTACTTGCGCAACGCCTGTTCCGAGCGTTCCATAACATCACTGTCATTAAGATTCGCGTCGCCCGCAAAAGGAGTCACTCTCAGGAAGATACCCAGCAGCACGATACCCTGCATACGAACTTCCAGATCAGCTACCGGAGCCTCTTCGCGGGAGATTTTGGCGCCGTCTGCCGCCACCACACGTAGATTCTTCTCGCGGATCAGTTCTTTGGCCTTGGGCGGTACATTTGACCACACCTCCTCCGGCGTAGACTTGTTCGTCTGCACGAAGAGTGTCCCCCCTTGCTGAAGCCCTGCCAGAGGATTGCTTGTAAAGAAGGCGTTTATGTCGTTCATGGGCACGAAATCAACATTGTTGAGTTCGCAATGGGTCAGGATCGGTTCATCTGCCACAGTCAGATAGTAGGTGGTCGGCAGGCCCTTCTTCTCGGAACCATACTTGGGGTAGGCCTGTACCTTCTTGCCAAAAATGTCGCCCGCGATCGTGGCGATGACCTTGTTGGTAGTGACCGAACCGAAACCGCCCACCGAGTGGCCGCGCATCGAGAACGCGCCTGGCGGGCGTACATCCGGGTCGCCATTCATTGGCAGTGCGAGGTCATGCTTGATGCCCACGACAAAGAACCGGGGACCTTCCTCCACCATATTGCGGGCGATGGCGATGAAGTGACCCGGGCGCACGTCGCGGCTGCCCAATCCGGCCGAGCCGCTGAATATCGTAGGTATGTCGTCGATAGCTGAGAAGCCGGGAGTGCCGGTATAGGCGTCGGCAAATGCTGCCTTGATATCGTTCGTTACCGGGTTGTTGGGCGCTATCGGGTCGTCCATGCGCTCAAGCACTGTAAACCCTCGTAGATGCTTCAGCGTCTCCACGATCTCCTGGCTGGGGAATGGTCGATAACAGGTGATATGGACGACGCCAACCTTGATTCCTTCTTCGCGGCGAATGTAGTCGACAGTCGCCTTGGCTGTCTCTATCATGCAGCCCATGCCTACAATGGCATACTCGGCGTCTTCCATACGGTAGGTGTCCAGCATCTGGTAGCGCCGGCCCGTCAGGCGATAGAATTCGTCCATCGCATTCTGAACCGCATCCCCTACCTTTGAATAGTATTCACGTTGGGCAATTTTGCCCTTCATGTAGCTGTCCTGGTTCTGTACAACGCCGGTCATAACCGGATTATAGGGGTTGAACAGATTGACCAGTTTGTCTTCGGGCTTTCCAATAAACTCCTTCATCATCTCCGGTTCGCACAGCAGTACATCCTCTACCGTGTGCGTAGTGAGAAAGCCATCCTGGACGTTGAAGAATGGTGTGCCGCTGTCTTCGGCCGCGCGACGGGTGATCAGCGCCAGGTCACCCGACTCCTGGGCAGTGCGTCCAAAGAGGATACCCCAACCGGAATCGGAAACGGACATGACATCGTCATGTCCGGCGTGAACATTCAAGCTGTGACTCGTCAGAGCGCGCGAGCCGATGTGAAACACGACCGGCAGGCGCTTGCCTGAAATCGTGTATAGTACCTCGTGCATCAGGATGAGACCCTGGCCGGATGTATAATTGCTGACCCGACCACCGGCAACCGCGAAACCTTCACAAGCCGCAGCGGCGCTGTGTTCGGATTCAGGTTCCAGGAACATCAACTCATCGCCCCACAGATTGCGGGCGCCATTGGAAACAGCCGCTCCGTAGCCCCCTCCCATCGTCGTTGAAGAAGTGATGGGATAAGCGCACGCGGCTTGTGTTATGTGTGTCTCGGCCCACACTACCGAGCCGGCTCCGTCTGTCGTCGTTGGGATACCCGGGTACGGCACATGCCCATTCAGGTTGTCTGAAAGCTTCTCAGATGAACCGGAAAGGTGATTTGTGTCTGCCATGGTCATCCTCCTGGTGCCAAATTGGCGTGCAAAATGAGGGCGGATTCAAGATCTTCATCAGTCTAATCCGTCCATTTGGCATAGTCTACCACAGATCAGCATTGATAATCAACCCTTGGCTTGTGCCAATTGCCAAAACTTTCGCCCCGAGTTATTGGGCATCCCCTTCAATTGAGGAATCCAAGTGCATATGTAAAGGGCTTGTCTCCTGGGATCTGGCCCGCAAAGGCATCCATCAAAGGCAAATCGGAAATCATACCCGAGTTGCGCTTTTGAGGGGTCCGGATTGGTTGCGGAGAGAGAGTGGTCGCACAGTCATGGCGCCCTATCAGTCACAGGTCGTAGGCAGTCGTGGCCGCGATGTTCCATTCGTACAGAGCTTGCTTAGCGTAACAGTAACCGAGAGTCTTCAACGATGACGCAGACCCTCAAGGCATGAAATCGGAGCACTCTCATGGACATTGGAATCCATGACCAGGTGCAATCCGATGAGCCCCCGAGAAAAGGAACGAGAGCGTGGACCTCTGTGCCTCTCAGCCTTCCGACGCAGAGTCAACATGGAACCAGTTGCCATGGTCCAGTTCTGCTCTTCCAGGTCGAATTTTCGCAATGCTTGGACGTTCAGTTCTGTTTGGCGTCCCTGGCAAGGTGCCGGCCCACCGGGAATAGAAGTAATGGAACAGAGATATCAATGAATATCCATAGCCAATGGAGGCTCATCGCAGGTTCGACCAGACGGGAACCGATCCAGTTCCATAAGAGGGCGTGAAAAATGATGATGCCCCCATACAGGGTTATGTTTGCCTCAAAGTATTCCTTGTCAAGTCCCTGTCCATTAGCGTTGTCGACTTCCAGCTTTCTGCGGAATCCGATATAGATAGATATCAGGGCGCCCGCTGCCACAAAAGGATCAAAGATAGTCCAGATCAGCGAGCCTATTCCTTCGGAGGATGGGTCGTACAGTTGAATGGCGACAAACTGCAGCCAGAACAATACGGCGAAAACCTGCATGGCAATTCCCACGACTTTCTTCACGACGAAATCCCTCCTTAACACGGATTCTCCGCTAAACATCCGTCTTGCAACAACCGCACTGGCAGAAGATTCGAGCAAGAGTTATGAGCAGTCATTTTGCAATTATGCCTGAACCGGCAGTTTGTTCAGTCTTCCAGTTTCCTGAATCTGTCCTGCACTCGAAATACAATGATTGAACGGTTAAATGAATCTGGGCATTGTAAGCTTGCGGGGATGGCATTCCCACTACTGATAGGGGGAGCGACTCCTCCTGTCTTAGCCTCCCCACACGACCGAAGACGCACAAGAAACGCAAACTTTCATTTGAGACAGCTGAACGCCCGCACCTGCGTCTAGCGAGACATATCAGTCCTGGGACTTTGCAAGACGACTGGCAGTCTCGCGTACGTGCTTCCTTACAAGGTCTTGGCTTCTCGAAACGAGTCAGAGACTGTCTGCGATACTGGAAGTCCGATTCCTGTATAGTTACATGGCTTCGCTTCTGGTCAGACGCAGGCCGGTTGAGAACAGCAAAAGGGGGAGCGTGAGGTCGATCAGAATCCACAGCCACTGAAAACTAACCAAGGGGTAGGACCAACGGGAGCCGATCCAGTTCCAAAGTAGTGCAGCAAGCAGGGCAACGCCCCCGTACAATGCGATGTTCGCCTCGAAGTAATCCTTAGTCAGGCCGCTCTCTTCCAAACTGTCGATTTCTGTCTTCCTGCGGAACGAAAACCAAATTGTCACGAGGATTGCAATTACCATCAACGGGTCGAGGACTGACCATATCTGAAAACCCACTCCTTCCTGCGCCGGGTCGTAGAAAAGTATGGCCAGGAATTGGACCCAGACCACTACGGCCAGGACTTTTAGGAAAGTCCCCAATATCTTGTTCATGACCAGTTCACTCCTTTCGAATTCTCACGATCCTGTAGAGAGGTGAGAGTGTCTTCAGTTCTTCGACGCCCACGTAAATAGTATACATTACTTGATGGGGCCTGGTCAAAGGCATTCCTGCGGTCCGCCCAGTTCAAAACAGAAGGAAAGATCGCAGTAATGGGAGGGTGCAGTGCCAGGGTCTGGAAACCGGACAAGGAAGGAATCCCTAAGCAGAAAGACCCTGGCGCCGTCTTTCTCGCTACGAGAGACTGAAACGCAGTTCATCACGATTCTCTGTTGCCGGTCCGGCTTGAATGTAGGAAGAGGAACGTCGCCTATAAGCGAGGTGGCCGTACTGTGTAGCTGGGAGAAAAGCAAGAGTTCGGAGGGGTGGCCATGGCACGAAATGAGACCAATCGAGCGGGCAAAAGGAAAGCCGCAGTTGGGCGATCACAATCGCTTTGACAGCCAAGGGATGTTCGGCTCTCTAAGCCTTGCCATTGGACTTCGCATCCTCTTTTCACTGGCACCGTACCCTCCGCCGCCGGACGACCATGCCGCCAGTCAGTAAAGAAAAGGAGAGTCCAGATCAGAGAGAACCCTTAAGGTTAGGAAAGGGGAAATTCCAGCCTCTGCTATTCCAGCGTCACGATCCCAAGCGGCGTCTCCAGCCGCGCCCGCATGACAGGGGAGTCACCAGCCGCCACCAGAATATCGATGTGCAGCGCAGCCAGCATCGGCTGCACTTCGGCCGGACGGGGATGGAAAAGAGACAGTTCGAGCAGGCGCACGCCTTGCGCCGACGTGGACGAAGGGTGCGGTGTTCCATCCCCCCACTCTATCAGAAACGGCACCAAGCCGTCACCCGGCGGCGGCCAGCCTTCCTGCGTTTCAGGTCGCTTTGTTGTGCGCCAGCTTAGGTCCACGCCGTCAGGTCGTCTTCGCCCGCCATCTATTACCACGCCGGGATCATAGCCTGCTGCCTGGGACGCGCTCGCAACTTCCTCCAGAGAATCAGCCAGCACGGCCCACGTTGCCAACCGCGGGACCTGCAGGTCATCCAATCCAAATGCCAGTGGCTGCCCGCTGTCCTGGATGCTCTGGGATGGGTCCGGGGCAATGATCTCCAGGTAGCAGGAATTGCCCAAGGCTAAGAGCGCATTGTGCGTTCCGCTTGGATGCCTGCCGCCGGCAGAAGGGCGCACGCCAAGCCGCTCGGTTAGTTTGTCAACCGCCTCTTCCAGATTGTGTGCGGCGTAAACGAGATGATCGGGTGATAGAGCCATAGTTATTTTTTAGAACCGTCTCCCTGTGTTCTGTCTGCGATGGTTATTGTATAATATTCTGTACTGCGACGAGAGCGGGCATGTGCCGCCAGCTTGCCGCGAAACAATTTTCGCAGCATTGTAGCCTACCACCAAATACGGCCAAAATGAACAAAGCCGTCAACAGGAGAAACGATGAGCGCCGAAGCCCTGAAACCGACCGATATCGAAATCTTCTTGTTCGATCTGCGGGGATATCTGCTGGTAAAAGACGCCCTTTCTACTAAGGAGGTCGGCGCCTGCAATGCCGAGATCGATGCAACCTTGCCTCTCAACGTAGGACAGTGGGCCGGATATGTTCACGGCCATCAATATGGCCCCGCCGACGGCCTCAACCTGCAGCAGATCTATGAAGCCGGGCCCGGCTTCGAAAATCTTATCGACCATCCATCCTGGATCGACAGAGTTAAATTCTTCGTCGGCGGCGAAGGCTCCTTTGACTTCCATCACGGGCCCCTCTTCATTGACGAAAACTTTGCCAATCTGCGTGGGCCAGGCGAAGCAATTGGCATCCACTCCGGCGGTCATCACACCAGTAAGCGAAACCAGTTCCGCTTCCACAACGGGCACTTTATGAACGGCCAGGTCAACGTTCTGGTGGCGCTGACCGACATCGGACCCGGTGACGGTGGAACAATGGTGATTCCCGGCAGCCACAAGTCCAACTACCCGCCCCCGGAGTATGACGCCCACAGCATCGGGCTGGGTGGCTCCGCCGACGCCGTCATTGGCGCCGAAGAAATCTTCATGGAGGCCGGCGACGCGCTCATCTTTGTGGATACGATCTGCCACGGCTCCGCCCGCCGCTCGGTGCCGGGCGACCGCCGTGTCGTCGTCTACCGTTACGGACCGTCGTGGGGCATTTTCCGTTTCGGCTACCGGCCGTCCCCAGAGCTGCTGGACCGGCTCACGCCGTCTCGTAAGGAAATAGTCTGGCCTCACGAAGTGATGGAACGCGAGCCGCAAAAGTAGGTGCCTTTGGCTCACCTCATGCGCGAAGGGACGTACCACATATCCAGGTTGTCGCCCAGACCCTCCTTGATCGGCTCGGTGGCCAGCGCTAACTGCTGCAATACATCCTCGGAAAGCGTCAGTTCGAGCGAAGGAATGTTTCTACGCACTTCATCCGCATTGCGCGCGCCGACGAGCAGGGAGGTGACCCCTGCCTGTTGGCGTGCCCACGCCAGAGCCACGGCAGCCATTGGTTCGCCCAAGTCGGCTGCAATGCCGCGTATTTTTGCCACCGCAGTGAATAATTCTTCCTCCAGACCACGTTCACCATGGTGGGACAAGGGCCGTTCGTCAGCAAAGTGACGCGACCGCGCCAAGCCCTCCGGGACTTCGTCTGCATTGGCGTACCGGCCGGTGAGGATACCTTGCGCCAGCGGGCTATAGCAGATAACCCCAATGCCGTTCGCCTTGCAAAGTGGGAGCACCGACCGCTCTATGCCCCGCCACGCCAGGTTGTACGGCATCTGATCGGTCACGCAACTGCTCAGCGCGATCATTTCGGACAGATCCTGTTCAGCAAAGTTGCAGACACCATAGGCGCGGATCTTCCCATCTGACAGCAAAGAATCCAACGCGCCGGCAGTCTCGGCCAGAGGCACCCCCCTGTTGGGCCAGTGAATCTGGTACAGATCGATATAGTCGGTCTGCAGTTTACGCAGACTGCGCTCACAAGCGCTGATAACGTCGTCCGCCCCCAGGTTGGCCTCGCTCACTTTGGTTGCGACGATCGCCTGGTGCCTCCGACCCTTCAACCCTCTTCCCAGCACCTCTTCTGAACGACCGTATCCTTCGGCTGTGTCAATGAAGTTGATGCCTTCATCCAGAGCGGCATGGACCGCGGCAACTGATTGGGCGTCATCCTGTTCCCCCCACACATTGCCGCCCGCAAATGGCCAGCAACCCAGCGCGATCGTTGAAACCTGAATGTCGTCTCTCTTGCCCAAAGCCCTGTACTGCATCGGCGGTTCCTCCACTCTCCTGATTCTCGGTATCTACGCGACCACAACTGTTCTGCAACACTGGATGAGGCCAGCAGGAGCTATTGCTCTCTCAACTCTGTGCTTTTTCATGGGCGGTCGGGCCTTCGGCCCTCCCTTGTGCAGGGGCTGCGCCCCCGCAACGCCCCCCTACAAAAACATGCCTCACCGACCGTGTTTACTCTTCCCCAGCATCGTGTCTGGCGAACGGAGTCTACTCCCCCACTTGCCGC
>MPML01000064.1 GCA_002238445.1 Caldilineaceae bacterium bin5 | reverse complement strand
AGAGCCGGTCGTGCTGACCGCGACCGAGTATGCTCTGCTCTACGAGTTGTCGACCAATGCCGGTCTGGTGGTGACCCACGAGCAGCTGCTGCAACGGGTCTGGGGGCCGGGAAACTCCGGCGACGCGGGGCTGGCCCGCACCGTGGTACAGAGACTGCGCCGCAAACTGGGTGACAGTGCACACGATCCCAGTTACATCTTCACCGAACCTCACGTCGGCTACCGCATGAAAAAGGCGTCATCCGCCTGATTTCACGCGTACAGCAGGGCATATTCGCGGAGGCACCCTACGCGGGCGCCTCTGTCCTCCGCCAGCCGATCCGGTAATTGCCTTCTCTTCTTTACAAAAATGGGGGTCGCGCCGAGCCTGTTCGTTTCAGGAGAAACGGACCGGGCCGGCGAGGCCGTCGCCGTCGTTTTCCCAATTGGCAATGACGAAAACCGCATATTTTGGCACCTGAATGTCATTTGCGTGTCAATATGGCTGTTATCCGTGTCAGTATTATGGCAATTGGAAACATGGTCGGTGTGGGCAGCGTCACTTATTTGAACCCGCAAACCGATTCAACTGTGCAGGCGGGAAAAAAAGGAGACACTACGATGAAACAGTATCGATTTTTGGCCATTTTCGCAGTCCTGATCGTGGCGCTTGCGCTGCCGGCGGCGGCGTTGGCCCACCCTTCCAGCGAGGGTGACGGCTATTGCAGGTTCCCGGACGGCACGCTCACGGCCGGCCATTGCAGCGCCGCGGACCACGCCAGGGGCGGCCATGATACCCACATTCCTTCCGGGCCCGGGAATCCCGCTGGCGGCACTCCCCCGCCTCCGCCCTCGACAAATAATCCCCCGAGCGGCACTCCGCCACCGCCTCCGGGTGGTTCGGGCGGCGGCGGCGCCTCCGGTACGACGCCGGTGTACACGGGGATCGACTGCCACATATCACACGCGGCCAGGCCGGCCCAGATTTGCTCTGTCGAAGGCGGTCTGCAGTACTGATTCATTGGCGCGGACGGCAGCGCGCAGCCCGGCCCCTTCCTGCCCGATTCGCCCAGGATCACACGCTATGAGGGCACCAACCCCATGACCCTCAAGACGGTTGTGATCGACTATGTTGTCGAAGGGGACAAGACGCTGCTGCGCGTGAGCACCTTCTATCCGGACAATGAGTATGACACCAATAAGCCGTATATCTTTACGCTTGATCCGGGCCATACGGTGAGCTATATCAGCTGGTGAGGTACTGCAGGCGGAGTGAGAGAGAATGGCGCGACTCCCTCTTGTTGCCATTCTCTTCCTCCACCTCTGCCGCGCTGCCGTTCCGGACTGCCGGTTGTTGACTTCAGACGGATGATCCTCTCTGCAAGGTATCGCGGTTTCCCGGACATGTGTTGGCCGGGACTGGTGCAAGAGCGGAAAGAGGGTATGCCGCAACGTTCCTTTAGGTGACAGGGATATGGGAAAGCTAAAACGGTCGTTTCGGACGCGCTATGAGATGAGGCATCGCTTGTTTAGCATCATGGTCATGGTCGCGGCGTTTGTTTTGGACCACTTTACTTCTGATTGGATAGTGGGTTTTCTCGGGCTGCCTGACGGGTCTGCAAAAGAGTGGTTGGATGCTCTATACGCCGCGCCGTTCATTCTGACAGGTCTTTGGTTGGCAGCATGGTTGAACCGGGAGGGCTGAGACGCCCGGAGCGGCTAGCGCGATGAGGTGGTGTGCAGCTGCTCCTGGCGGGGCGTTGCGGTGCGGGCGGCTGTGGGCCGGGGTAGCATTGCCCGGATCCTGGTCAAGCCGTTCAGCGGCAACGGCGACACCCTTGTCCACGGAGGACACGGAGGACTGCAACGGCAACTTCAGGAATGTCAACGGCAACGCCTTTGTCCACGAAGGGCCGCTAAGGGCCACGGAGAACGGCAACAGCAACACCCTTGTCCACGAAGGACCACGAAGAACTGCAACGGCGACACCTTTGTCCACGAAGGGCCACGAAGGACCACGAAGAACTGCAACGGCGACACCTTTGTCCACGGAGGGCCGCTAAGGGCCACGGAGAACGGCAACAGCAACACCCTTGTCCACGAAGGGCCACGAAGGACCACGAAGAACTGCAACGGCGACACCTTTGTCCACGGAGGGCCGCTAAGGACCACGAAGAACGGCAACGGCAACACCTTTGTCCACGGAGGACACGGAGGACCACGAAGAACGGCAACTGCAGCCAGCCAGCAAGCGACATAACCAAGAAACTGAAAACTGACTACTTGAATCTGAAAGAGAAGTTAGACATGAACACAGTTGCAGGAAAACTGCTCGACCTGCACTTGTCCGGCGCGGCGATCATTGCACGCGGCTACCGCACGATTCCGCCCGACTGGTTCGTCGACGCCAATGACGCCGACGGGCATGTGCAGTCGTGGACCGAATGCTTTCCCGGCGTGCGGCAAAAGCCGGTCGCCTTGCGGCGCGGAAGTGTGCTGGGCCGGGCTGGGCGGGGCTTAGTGGCGGCATGACACACAGCTGGCGCCGCGTGGTGACTGGTTTTGGACGGGGGCGTTGCGGGGGCGGAGCCCCTGCACAAGGGAGGCCGCTTGCGGCCGACCGCCCGGAAGTGCAGTGGTCAGTGACTGCGGCGATTGGTTGAGGGTTGGTGTGAAGGGGGGAGAGGCATCTTCGCTCAGTTGATTCGGGGTCGGGAATTGGGCGGGGAGGGTTTGCAGCCCGTTTTTCTAGCCGAATGAGAGGTATTCCATTGCGTCTTCTTCGGATTCGGCGCCGGCGCGGCCTCTGACGATCAGCTCGACTACGTCGTCCAAGCCGACTTCGGAGACGTTGAGGATGCCCTGCCTGCGGCCTCCTTTGAGGACCATGACACGGTCGCCGATGGCGAGGATGTCGGGCACGCGCTGGGTGATGAGGACGATGGAATGACCCTCGTCGCGGAGGTCCTTGATGAGGCGGAGCAAGGTGTTGGCTTCGCGGACGCCGAGGGCGGCGGTGGGCTCGTCCATGAGGAGGATGCCGGCGTCGAAGGCGATCGCTTTGGCGGCGGCAACCATCTGGCGCTGGCCGCCGGACATCCTCTCGACTTTGAGCCGGGGGGAGCTGATATTGATGTTCAACCTTTCGAGCAACGCGGCGGATTCGGCATACATCTTTTTCTTGTCGAGGATGCTGAGAAAGGGGAGGCCTCGTGTATATTCACGGCCGAGGAAGATGTTGCGGGCGACGTCGAGGTTGTTGCAGAGGGCCAGGTCCTGGTAGATCATTTCGATGCCGCATGCGCGGGCGTCGCGGGGGTCGCGGATCGACACTTCCTCACCATTAATGATGATCTGGCCGCTGTCGGCGACGTGCGCGCCGCTGAGGATCTTCATCAGGGTCGATTTGCCGGCGGCGTTGTCGCCCACGAGTCCAAGAATCTCGCCTGCGCGCAACTCGAGATCGACCTGGTTCAAGGCCTGGACGCTGCCAAAGCGCTTGGATATTCCCTTCATTTCGACAATATAGTTGCTTTCCAAGGTCCTCCTCCTGAGAGGCGTGCGTAAAGGAGCGGGAGAAGCGAGGGCATCTCCCACTCCTTGTTCAGCCAATTACCACAGATCGGGGAAGTTGTCGACGTTGTCCTTGGTGATCAGAACGGCGGGCGAAGTCTGCCAGAAGATCACCGGGCGATTCTCGGCGAGGTCTCTGGCGGACTGGATGATCTTGACGGCGATGAACGAGGCGTCGTTGAGGACGGTGCCCCACATGGTGCCGTCGCGAATGGCATCGTACACTTCCGCAGCGCCGCCATCAACGCCAAGCACCTTGATGGTGTCTTCCAGACCGGCCTCTGCGATGGCCCGGACTGCGCCAAGGCACATATCATCGTTGTGGCAGTAGACCATGTGGATCTGGTCGGGGTAGGCGGTCAGGTAGTTTTCCATAACGGTGCGCGCTTCTTCGCGGTTCCACATGCCGGTGTCGACGGCGACGAGTTCTCTGCCGGGGCAGTTCTCGGCGACGTATTCACGGGCGGAGGAGCGCTGCGGCACAAGGCCATGGCCGGTGGCCCCTTCGATGATGACCCAACCCTGACCGTCTTCCAGGGCCTGGCATACGGCCATGCCGGCCGTCTCGCCTTCTGCCCAGCCGGACGAGCCGATCATCGTGTTGACGTAGCCCAAGCCCTCTTCGTCAAGATCGGCGCCTTCGGCGATCACGGGGATGCCGGCTTCCTGCGCTTCGCGGAGGGCATCGTTGAGCGCGGAGGTGTCATAGGGAACCAGGGCGATCACGTCGTACTGCTTGGTGATGCAGTCCTCGATCAGGCGGATCTCGTTGGGTATGTCGCCCTGGGTGTCGTAGACATCATATGTGAAGCCGAATACGTTGGCTTCCTTCTCGGCCAGGGTGACCTTGGCGGTCGAGTAGGGATGGCCGAGCTCAATGATGTGGCAGATGCGCAGGTCTTGCGCCAGAGGCCAGTCTTCGGCTTCGGTCTGCACCGGCGCGGCTCCGTCTGCCGTCACCACCTGCCCATCAGGCATTACGCAGGCCGCCAGCGAGAGTGCGAGTATCAGAACGACGATCCAGACTCCGAAATGCTTGCTCATCTCTCTTCTCCTTTGTTTTGATGAGACTGTCCCGCGGTTCGACTCCACATTTGAGGCGCGGGAGGGACTCTTCCTTCCAGACCGGCTCTCCATGTTCTCGATAGGCTCTCCTTTCACCTAGAGGCTGACAGTGGCTTTCGCGGCCCAGTTTCGGGGCGATGCAAGAGCCCAGGCCTCAGCGGTCAGGCCGAACGGCGTTTGCGATTCATGTAGACATCTGAAACGACAACGGAAACCAGGATGGCGCCCTGGATCACCCATTGCCAGTAGGCGCTGACGCCGAGAAGGTTGAGCGAGTTGCGGACTACGCCGAGGAGCAGGACACCGGCCACGGCGCCGAGGACGTTGCCTACCCCTCCAAAAAGAGATGTGCCGCCGATAACGGTGGCGGAGATTGCAAAGAGGGCTGTGTCTCTGCCCACGCCGGGATTTGCGCTTACGGCGCGAGATGCCAGGAGCACGCCGGCGATGCCGCTGCAGAGGCCGGCCACCACGAAGGCGAGCGCAAACAGTAACTTGACGTTGAGGCCGGCGCGGTGCGAGGCGTCCGAATTGCCGCCGATGGCGTACCAGTAGGTGCCCAGGCTGGTCTGCGTCATGATCAGATGGGCGATGATGCCGATGCCGAAAAAGGCGAGGGCGGGAAACTCGAAGATCCACAGTTTGGCCGACCCCATCCAGCCGAACCCTTCTGCGTGGCCGTAGATGGTAGTTTCGTCGGTGATGATGAATGTCAGTCCTTTGACAGCGACCATGGTCGAGAGCGTGGCGATGAAAAAATTGACCCGCATTTTGGTGACGACGAAGCCGTTGACTATGCCGACACCGGCTCCGGCCAGGATGCCCAGCAGAGCTGCCAGGGGAACGCCCAAGTCCTGGGCCAGGGCATAGACGACGCCGCCCAGGGCCAAGGTGGCGCCGACACCGAGGTCGATTCCCCAGGCGATCATGAGGATGGTCAGCCCGATGGAAATGATGCCGTCGATCGAGAACTGAGTGGTCATCTGGGTGATGTTGCGTTCGGTGGCGAAGAAGGGAACGAACAGGACTGCATAGGTGAGTGCAATACCGAGGAGGACGAAGGCGCGGTACTCGATGAGCCACTGAAGGATTTCGCCCCGTCTGCGCGGCAGCCAGCGCGGGCGCGGCGGGGATGCGTCTGCGGCCGGCTCGGATCCGACGGTGGATTGATCTGCCGGCGTTGGATTTTCACCCATGTAAGACCCCGTAATTTCGCAACTGGTTCGCAGCTGGTTCGCAGACGAGCGAGGAGAGAGAGGTCAGGCGTGAGAAGTGGGAGACGTTCTCTCTCTTTTCAGGCCTCTTCACTCACTCTTTTCTTCAATCACTCTTTTCTTCAATCACTCTTTGCGACATTCTTTTCCCTGCCCATGACCTGGATGGCAACGAGGCCGGCGGTTACGATTCCCTGGACAACCAGCTGTGTCGCCGGTTCAAATCCGAGGATGGTAAGGGAGTTGTTCAACAGTGCGACGAGGATGGCGCCCCAAACGCCGCGGGCCACGCTGCCTCTGCCGCCAAAGATGTAGTTTCCGCCCAGAACAGATGCGGTAATGGCATGAAACTCGTAGTTCAGACCAATGAAATAGTGGCCGGAGCCGGCGCGCGCGCTGACGACCATGGCGGCAACGGCGGAGCAGACGCCGGTGGCGATATACATGAGCGTCCGGTACAGGGGGACTCGCACACCGGCGAGGTTGGCGGCCTCTTCATCGCCGCCGATCGCGTACACTCTTGCGCCGAGTGACGTTTCTGACAGTATCAGGTGCATGACCAGGGCAAGAGCGAGGAAGATGATGGTGGGAACCGCGAACGGGCCTATGAAGCCATCAGCAATCAGTAGGAATGGGCTGTTACGGGGCACTCGGTAGTAGTAGCCGCCGGCGCTCAGGAGGGCGATTCCCTGGAAGATGGTCATGGTGCCGAGGGTGGTAAGCATGGGATTGGCTTTGAGCCTGCCGACCAGAAAGCCGTTGAATACGCCGGTTGCCAGTCCGATGGCGAGGCCGAAGATGCAGGTGGTGGCGATGCCGGCGCCGCCTTCGAGCATGGCGACCATGGTCACGCTGATCAGGGACACGATTGCGCCGACGGAGAGGTCGAAACTGCCGCTGATCATCATCCAGCAGACGCCGACAGTGACGATGCCGTTGATCGAGGACTGGCGGAGCACGTTTATGAGGTTGCGGGTTGTGAGGAAGCGGGGGTTCAGGATTCCCATCAGCACGACCAAGGCGACTGTGAGGACGACCTGCGGCTCCCGCAACAGGAAGCTGCCGAGACTATTGAGCCGGTCCCGACCGCGCAGCGTGCCTGGGATGTCGGCTCTTGCAAAAGAAGGGAAGTTCATGATCGATTTTCTGCGATTGCCTGGCAGGTGAACGGTGAAAAGTAACTCGACCCTGTACGCGTTCACTGTCCACCCGTTCTACGGACTGGCCCTTGAGATAACTCTTGTGTACAGATCGGGATTCCAACGTCGAAGGATATTTCGACACCATTTGCCGGGCGTTTGCGTGTTTCTGAACGGTGTTCCGGGTTAGCCCGAGGACCGGCATTGCACCCGATTCTTTGCAAGAGATGCCGGCCATCCTCTGTGAGCAGAGAATACGGTTAATACTATTGTCTGTCAAGGCCGTTTCAGGAGTTCGCGTCGCCCCGGTTGGGGGAAGCGGCGCCGGCGCAGGCCGGCGGACTTCGATCACGTGAAGAACGGTCTGAATCCATCTTCTTACTTTCTGCACCTGTCGCAGATTCAACAGTCTTTCCCAAACTTCGAAGTGCGCCATTTCCTTCCGGCGATCAACACTAGGAACCTGTCTGAGCCATCCATAGCTTCGTTGGCCCCGCGGATGGTAATACTGGGATGTTGAGTGACCGGCGCTCGGTCTACATCAACATCCCAGTTGAGTACTTTCACACAAGCGACGGCCTTACACGATTGCCCTCACGGGGCATCGATTGAATGAGAATGGATTGCTCAACGCCTGAATGGCAACCGGCAGGGCTCTGGCAAGCGTGAGGATTGCGGCGCGTTCGTGAAGGGGAATCAGGTCGAGAAATGGAGTATATTTATGAACTTTTTCATAAATATATGTCCGCAATGTCCGCTCGAAAGCATGTTTTGGGGTGAGTTTGGGCGCGGATCCAGGCTTTTTGTCCAAATTGTCCATGCACTAAGCAGGGCCATAGGGCCGTGCAGATCCTTGCCTTCGGCGGCTGGCCGGTTGATTGTGCTGATGAGTTCCTGACT
Organism: Caldilineaceae bacterium bin5; assembly: GCA_002238445.1. GTDB lineage: Bacteria > Chloroflexota > Anaerolineae > Caldilineales > Caldilineaceae > Bin5. Next base: position 21,969 of record MPML01000064.1, on the reverse strand, counting down.
TCCTTCGCCGCGACCGACTCAGTGCGCTGCAGGGTTTGCGGCGAAATCGTCGAAGCCAGGGTTATGATTTGGGTTGCGCCAGCGTCAACGCGTGGGAAGGTGGGCGGCGCCGTGACGAGGGAGCATCCGGGCTGGATTCTCGCGCGGGTGGAATGAGACGCTCCCCGCTCTCACCGTTGCTGGATTCGGACCGGCACTGCGCCGAATGCTTACAACCAACCGCGATGCATGCGCAACCTGCCTACACGCGAACGGTCCACTCTGCCATCCTGCCTTTCCTCTAAACCCTATGGGGTCACAGCTCAGGCAACCGCGCGCAGGTGCGGTTGACACGCGACCCGTTGATGCCGGTGCAGGATTCCGGGCCGTTTTTGAAGAGACAGTGTGCCAAGGAAATCATGCGAAAACGGGGGGACGCTTGCCTATGCACGTAAAACGCTCGTACGAGCGTCCCACGAGAGTTTACGAGCGTTTACGAGCGTTTACGCAAAAAAAAAATTGCGATAACCAATAATATTTATTTGAAGACCTGATTGTACAAGTGCCCTCGGGCCGGGGCACTGGCCACCTGCTCCCGGCCCGATACGGTTTGCTCCCCCCGCTCTCCCGCATTCTACCGTCCGAGTCGTACTTGAGGCAAAAAATGTCAAAGGCACCTTATAGCAATATAATAATAATTATTTGAAATGCTAGGTGAGGAAAGACAGAGGCGCACAGGCATTGGCACTCGCACAGATTCTCTTTGCCTCCCCTTTGCCGCTTCTGATTGCATAGTCATTGCCAGCCTCATGGAAATGTCAACGGCTCCTGGTTATCTGTCTTCGGCTTTGCGTTCAGGTGCAGGCGGCGACTGGGCGTGCACAACGGCCGACCGCCTCCTGACAACCGAAAACCAGTTCGTAGTCTTCCGGCAGGTCTATGTCGAAGACAAGCGAGGCTGATTCGACAACGCGGACGGGGATGCCGGCCTCGGCGGCCAAGCGCCGGTGGCGTTGAAAGCTGTCGCGGCCGAAGGCGAAGGGAATCGCCTGGGCCGGCTGCAGCATCAACGCATTTGTGCCGCCATCATGGCTGGGGGCAATCGTGACCTGCGGACCGCGGCCCTGGGGGGAGGCCATCGTACGTACATCTTCGGCTGTCAGGTTGGGCATATCGGTGGGCAGGACCAGAACTTTGTTTGCGCCGCGTGCCATCGCATAGCGGACGGCCTGGACCAGGGCCGCGTTGAGCTGAATTTCAGGGGCCATAGCAAAGGGCTGGGAACCGGTTTCCAGTGACGGAGGGGCGGACTGTTCCTCGGTCAGCGCATGGCTTCCCAAACGAGCGGCCAGATCCAGCGCGTCGTTGTCCCGGCTGACGACTACGATCTCTGCTTCGATTTGCGCCAGACGGATGGCGTCCAGTGTACGCGTAAGAAGATTGCGGTTGAGTGCGCGGCGCGTCGGGGGAGAGAGATAGCCTGCCAGGCGGCTCTTTCCCTCACTGAAGGGCTTGACCGGAACGATTGTCCACAAACTCAATTCAGAGTCCGTTGGTTGGAATCCAATGGATGCACCTTATCTTTCTCGTTTCGTGGTCCCAATATCGGGGCTCACCTTACACTGCAGTTCCGAACATGTCAACATTTCCATCCAAATTGGATGGAATCGCCCTGAATTGGGGGGGCATTTCCAGATTTTTTGGGAGGAGGTGATGCGGTCTTATAATTTGCCAAATTCAGCAGTATAGCAGTCACTTCGACGCGACTCGACACTTCAGCATTTGGTTTGCAGAGGTAGGGGAAATGTGTTCCTATGGGGGCAGGATACAGGTCAGGAGTAGGTAGCCTTATCCAATTCGGTTTATACTGGCACTGGTCGCTGATACCGCAGCGCCACCCGCCAGACACAAGTAGAGGCGATACGATCTATCATGTTCCAGAATTGGGAATTCAGATTCAAGGATTTGGGTCCGGTCAAGGACGCCGCCTTGAGGCTTGGTGATCTCACAATAATCACCGGCCGGAATAATACTGGCAAGACCTACATGGTATACACCCTGTATGGTTTCCTGCGCGATTTTTTAGAGCTTGTGGAGAAGGTTATGGACAATTGGGGGGATGAAGGCGGGTTTTTCTCGTACGGGATTCCCTTGCCTCCCGGGGGGTTAGTAAAAAACCTGATAGAAAATGGTAGCTTTGAAATCGAATTTTCTAAGGAGGCTTTTGATGAGGATAGAACGCAATTGATTAGACAGATGTGTAGACTGTACTCGCATGACAAAATCGACAATGTCTTTAATGCGCGTGCCGGGACTTTTTCCAAGGCTGTCTTCGATGTTGAAGAGGGGAATAGGGGGCCTGATTTTCCCCCTGTCGGTTTTACTGTCGAAACTCAGGTAGGTGGTGATTTATCAATTTTTTACAATGAAGACAGGTTGTTTTTCTTTTATGAAAAGGACAAGAAGAAGGAAATAGGTGTGAGAGCAGATGGCGTAATTCAGCATTTTCTCCTGCAAAGTCAAATCCAGCAAGCGTATGCGCGGTTCCTGTTTCAGGACACGCAGAACTTCATCAGGATACCGAGTTGCAGTACTTCTGCCCGTCTGGCAGTTTCCTTGTTTTATCCAGAAATCGAAAGCAACAGACGGTTCACAGTGAGACAGTTACAACAAGCGAAGGGTGAGCACGACCTATCGTCAGCCGAAATCATTCGCAGGTTCACGAGCCGCTATGCTTTGCCAATAGATGATGAAATAGATTTCGTAAAAGCAATCCCTGACTTTCCTTCTGAGTGGGTAAGTTCAGAGAAAGGGGGAGCGGTAAAGGATTTAGAGAAGATAGTTGGCGGGAGCTTTACTAAGTCAGACGATATTCTTTACTTCATTCCTTCAGATGGCAATCCACAGGGAGAAAGAATCCCTTTGCACCTATCCTCCTCGTCAGCTACGGAAATGTCGAGGCTCTTCTTTAATCTTGTTCTTAATCGAGAAGACGAGAGCACGCTCTTCATAATCGACGAACCGGAAAGCCATCTGGATACGATGAACCAGATACAACTTGCTCGCACCTTAGTTCGATGGGTAAACTCAGGGATGAAGATTCTGATTTCTACTCACAGCGACTATATCATTAAGGAAATCAACAACCTCATTATGCTTAACGGGTCTTTCGACAACAAGGAAGAGCTTCTAAGAGACCTCGGATACAAAGAGGACGACTCGATAGACCCGTCAGCAATAGAGGCATACTATGCCAAAGACGGCGGCCTCGTACCATGCCACAAGAATGCATTTGGTATCGAAGTCCCATCATTCGAAGATTCCATTGACGAGTTGGTTCGAGTTTCCAGTGTGCTTGGCTCCAGAATCATTTTGGAAAGTGACGAAGATGAGTAGCCCCTTGTTTGTCCAAACGTTCGACAAGACTACTCTTCTATTCTCAGATTGGTTAGACGAGAATATCCAAGATGAAAGGAAGACAAAGAACATTCATCGGAATGGCAGTACAGTCTACCTTAAGGAGCAGAAGACTGGGTTTGGTATGAATGTAAGAATCGAAAACGTTGGTCAGGGGCTTTCCATCATCAATTTTGAACAGATGGGGAAAGTGACCACGTATTTCAAGGGGAGAGGAAAGGTAAAAGGGGAAGAATGGAAAAGAGGGTTCAATAATCGTTGCGATTTCCTGGTTCTTGAGGAAACAGATGATGAATATATCGCCTACCTCATCGAACTCAAAAACAAAGTGCCCGATCAACATGCAGCAAGCCAGTTGAGATGGTCCGCTCCTTATCTGAAATATATTCTGGAAGTGTACTTGGAGCATAGTCTAATGGAGTGCCCCGAAAAGAAACTCAATATGAAGTTCTTTATGGTCGGAACTAGCTATTCCGGCTTGGTAAATAAGGGGGGCATGAAAAGGCAAACTGCCCGGATGTTTGAGAAATGGGACGTCGGTACCAGGCTGGATATGTATTACAGACTTTACACGGCAGGGCACAGATTTGAATTCAGTGAGTTCAGAGAAGTCGCCCATGCCTGAGAACAAGAATCCGGCGCCGGCCGAAACGCAGCAAGTCTCAGCTCGGCAAAACCGATTCAACGCTTCTGCATTGACTGTCAACGGGCGCTTCACCACGGCTGACGCTCGCATTAAGCTCGAACGCCTTCATCCGTCAATAGAATACAGATGAACTGTTGGCCCAAGGCCCTAATGGTTAGCAGTTTCTTGCCACTATCTACGAACCACGGCTGTCAAAGACGAGCCGGTAGTCTTCCGACAGGTCTTTGTCGCAGAGCAGGGAGTCGGAATTGACGACCCGGATCGGGATGCCGGCCTCTGCGACGAGGCGCTGGTGGCGGAGGAAGCTGTCGCGTCCGAAAGCGAAGGGTATATGGCCTGGGCCGGCTGCAGCATAAGCGCGTTGGTGCCGCTGTCGCGGCTGGGGGCGATTATGATCTGGGGGTCGCGGTTGGTGGGGGAAGCCAATGGCCGCACCTCCTCGGTAGTGAGGTTGGGCATGTCGGTGGGCAGGACGAGGTCTTTGGTTGCGCCGTGGGTCGCGGCGTAGCGGGCCGCCTGGGTCAAGGCGGCGTAGAGCTGTGGTTCCGACTCGGCGTCATTGGGGCTGCAGGGCGACGGGGCCGTGCGCGGCTGACTTTCTTCGGCCAGCGCGCGGGTGCCGGCGTGTTTGGCCACGGCCAGCGCCTGGCTGTCGCGGCTGACGACGAGGATTTGGACGTCAAGATGGGCTTGGCTGATGGCCGCCAGGGCGCAGGTGAGCAGTTCGCGATTGAGGGTTTGCCGCTGCCGGGGCGAGATATGGCCGACGAGGCGGCTTTTGCCTTCGTTGAGGGGCTTGACGGGATTGATTGTCCACAAGCTCATTGCAGGGTCAGGTGGTCGGAATCGAATGGATGCACTTCATTTATCCCGTTTCGTGGTCTAGTCATTGGGGCCAACCATACAAAGAGCGTTTGGGAGAGATAGCCGCGTTCGCCGACCAGCTTTGCCCATAGTGTTAAGGTCATTTGTGGGACCGGTATGCGGTCATCAGTGTTGCCGGGCGTGAGTTGAATTGCCAGCAATTCACACTGGTCAATGACAAACAGAAGGAGTTTGAAGCCATAGAACCATCTCATAAGGAGAGTTTTCAATGGGATTGGATGAGGTCGTCAATTCATTGTTCGGCATTTGGTTTGCGGCCAATACAATCCTCGCCTTCTTCGCGGGATTCATCGCCGCCGCCCGCGGGCGCAGTGAGGGAGGGTGGTTCATCTTGACGCTTATCTTTGGCTTGGTCGCCATACTGGCTCTGGCCTTGTACCCGGTTGATGAGGACAAGCTCGCAGCGACTAAAGTACGCCGCAAGAGGATGAGATGGTGCCCCTTCTGCCTGCGAGCCATCGCCACCAGGGCGAAGAAATGCCCCTACTGTCACAGCGCTGTCGAGCCACCCCAGCCGAAAGAGTCAACTTAAACTTGCTCTGGTTTTCTGCACTATCTAAACGATTTCCCTTTTATGATTCGCAAGAACCTCCGATTCATGCTTCTTGTATATTTCAAGAAATGCCTCCCCGACTTCTCTTTCTAATCTGTTAAGTAAATCTAACGCTACAAGACTGAAATGGGCCCCAAAACTGGACCACAAGCTATAGTATATAATGGAGAAAGTCACCGAGGCTGTGGAGGGCCAGAAAGATGGTCAAGAAACGGCGGCGACACACGGCGGCCTTCAAGTTTCAGGTCGCACTGAAGGCGCTTGAAGGCAGTAAGACGATTAGCCAGTTATCGAGTGCACACGAGATTCATGCTAATCAGATAGGAGCCTGGAAACGGCAGCTTTTGGAAGACGGGCCCCGGGTTTTCGCGGGCAACGACGAGCGCAAGCAACGGGAAGCAGGCAGCGTAGGAAGCAGAACTTTGTGAGCAGATCGGACGACTCAGGATAGAGCTTGAGTGGCTGAACAAAAGGTGCCCACTTCGGTTCGTGAGAGACGGCGCCTGGTCGATGTAGCTGACCCGACTCTGAGTGTACGGCGCCAGGGTAACCTGCTTGAGATCAGCCGTTCCTCCACCTACTATCAGGCGATTCCCGTGATGTCGGCAGAACGCATCCGTCAGGATCAACATTATTTTTCCCGTTTCGTTGTCTAGTCTTTGGGGCCAACCATAGTAGTCTAGCGATTGGGGCCAAGCTCATAATTCGCATAGAATCGTGTGTCAATCCTCGGTGAAAAACGACTCATCCATTTCAGGACTGGGTTGCAGGGGCCTTCTGGAAACTACGACTTGTCCAGAAGATAACCGAGAGTTCATTTCCTCTTCGTAGGCATTGTTCACTCTGTCACACTGTTCTTCATTGAGGTAAAACGCTAGTTCTTTCACTCGTTCTTGCCTCCTCGCCCATTTTTCTCCGTCATTGTCCTTTAAGGCCGAATACACGCAAAAGGCCCGAACCGCGTCTTCCACTTCTCTTCGAGAGACCTGGGGCATCAGTTTTGGAATCAGGTTGACCGTGCCATCATCTGAAATGACAATCACCACAGTGCCAACTGACGATGTCCGTTGGTAACGAACGGCTGAGTTGAACCGTGAACCGCGAGCTCTATCGCCGGAAGTTGTAGCCAGTCCATCAAGTATTACCCCAAATGCATGGCAGCGACCGTCGGGACCGAGAAAAACGGCACCGTCAATTCTGCCTAGTCGCATCACATCTTGGTAGTCCAAGTACTCTGGTTTTATGGCCAATGCTTCCTTACCAAGACGTTCTGTTTCAGAAGCCGGGTCCTCTGAAACGACGATCGTGGTTCCGTGTCCGCTACCTAGAGCGTGTTGAAAAATATTCCAGATCCGCTCAATATCGGTTACACCTACTGTCCGGCGAGCAACGTCTCTAAAGAGGCTTTTGTCTAATATATGCTTTGGTAGTGTTGCGTGTTCATAAGATACCCTTATGAGTTCCATGTCGTCTATGGACAACGACCATTCAGCATGTTTTTCGATTCTGATTCTCGCTACATCGGGAGCAGAGAAACACTTTCCCAATCCATAAATCACCTCACCATCAGTTAGCAGAGATGTTTTGTCATCCGTGAGTTCCAGCATCTTTCTTACGGTTTTGGCATCGTTCAACCCGACAGGATTTTGAAACGTGACCTCAAGTCTACTCGTCAGTTTACTGCGCTCGGACAACACCAGGTGCCCCTTAGCTCCTGAACGCTCATAGGTTAGCTTCGAGACATCGCTTACACATCTGAAGACTTCACGGGGCATGAAAGTCAGCGCGAAAGCTACGTTTCTTACAAATCGGTCGGCTGAAAGTCTTACGATATCAACACGGTCTCCCAAAACGTAAATGTCCTCGCCTGGATTTGGCAAGCGAAGGGCTCTGTCTGCTCTCGCGAGGCAAGTGTTTATTATTGCTTGCGCGAAAGATTCTTCGATAATATGTCCATAGGGTTCGTCCTTCGCGGGGCTAAAGAAACGGGGTACAGATTCGAGAGCGGGGCTGGGTATGCCTACGCAAGTGTGGATTTCATAACCTGCGAGAGGTGCGGAATTACTTGCGAAGAAGGTGAGCCCCTCGAACTTTCCTGATTCTTGAATAGTCTCGGCGATAGCTTGAGCACGACAGCGAAGGAATGTTTCACGCTGCCGTCGATCATGATGCCTGGGGCTGCTGATAGTCCAGCTGGATTCGGGATCGGAGTCAAATAACTTGGCTGTCTTCTTCGTGACTGCTTGCAAATCATCAACTACGAGAGGGCCATCTTCTGGCTCAATACAAATTGCGTGGTGCAAGTCTTTCTTGGTGGCCAAGCCAACTAGCAGCACTTTGGCACTGTTGCGCGTTTCTAAGCCAACTTGGGACAAAATATCTTGGATTTCACTTTGAACAAACCTTCTGAAGGTGTGTTGGAAAGGCCACATGAATTGTTTGATCAGTATTGTCATTTTAGGGTGAGCCCCGCTATTTGGACCACGAAATGGGAAACACAAGTTGCATTCGGACGGATGCGGTCTGCTGCCATCAGAGCACGAAGGGGTCTTCCGAACCCCGTGTCCATTTTGTGGGCAGGGGACTAGCTCGTAAACCGTCGCACATACAGCTTAGCTAGTGATCCAGTTCTTGTGGGGCCAAGGTCAGCCAAGCTCGCAGTTTATTGCGAGAGCCCCACGTCAATCGCCACAGGTCCGTGTTCAGTCTGAAATGGAATGAAGTCAACTCGTTGCCCTATCGAGAACAACTGTCGATCTTGGCTAGCAATTTGATCAAAATGTACGAAGTATTCGCTTTCGTCATCACCGGCAATTGCGCCGTAACCTTGGGAGCTATCAAATTGCTTTACCGTTCCAAAAAGACGTGAATTCATGGCAGAGTCTACTGATTTCGCACTTTGCTTTTCGGCCTCCGCGATTAGTATTTCTGTAAATCTTCTGTTTTTCTGTAGCGGTCGGCGCGTGGAGGACCATTGAGATTGGCATGCAAATACGACCGCGCTGGCGCGTCGGAACACTGATTCGGTCTGAATAGGGTCATCGATGATTTCCAGAAGGGCCTGACAATAGTCATCGATTTTCCTGCTGTTGAGTTTGGGTAAGTCAAAAGGTTCATTCATTATCCTGAACACCATCAATAGCTGAAACTTGAATCTTTTCATTCTTTGCGGAAGGATTTCTAACGAGTACAAACGCTCTACTGCCTTTAAAGAGGCACCTGCCAAGAAATAGGGCATATATTCGTGTGTATCGTTGAAGAGTCGGCTGCGATAACTGCTTAGCAGCTCCCCGTAATATCTGTGCGTAATATGCGGCTCATTGAGAAACATGGCAACAAAACAATTGACCTGTTTGGCAATTGTAATTATCTGTTCCCGCTTAACGTCCATCTGTTTATACTGCCTTGAGCGTCGTTCATAGTAGATCTGAACCTGGCGATTCCGCCCAGCTGCGTTGTAGAATTCCTCCAATTCCTTCTGAAACCGTGTAAGAGATTCGAATGCTTCTTCTTGGACCGCTGTCTGGCGATTGGTTCCCTGAATGATCTGGTTGATGACTTCTGGGTCTGTTGTGACTATCAACTTTATTGGGAGAAAGACATTTTCAGTTAGGTGCTCCCGGTTCAAGTGTAGTACATGGCTGGTTTGACAGCCATTAACGATCTGATAATCGCTGAGACGAAAAGATGTGCCCACATTATTCTTTTCACGAGCAACGATCGTTACGCCGTTGTTCAGCAGAGCAAACCTGTTGTTGCGGTCAACGTCTCTCACCGTAGCCCTGATTTCCTGATTCACAGCGTTGTTGCCTCGGAAATCACGAACATTGTCATAAAAGAGCCTTCGATTCAAATCGCCGTCATCGTCGCAGATGAGGTTCAGATATTCCAAGCATGGCAAGATGCCGATGTAAGCTTCCTTTATCCCAGAAATTGTAGGGAGTATCGTATGACGTTCGAATTCAATCTCTCTGGTGACTTTCTGGTTGAGTTCTCGATATATTTGCTTCAGACCGTCTGAATCCACTGGTGTAAACTCAACGGACGAGAAAAGTTTCGTGGCCATGAGGTCACTTTTCCCTTGATCAATCCGTGTTAACAGATGGGGATCTTCTTTCCAATTTCCTGTGCTTACATAGAAAAGTCTGCAGATAGGGCTGGTAATCATATCTACGCTGTGATCAAAGATGTACTCCTTCAATTCGTAAAGGGCTTGGATGTCTTCGTTTGCGGTAGGAAGTGACGATTCAAAAAACTGGCGTACCCCCGATATGAAACTGCCGATTTCGGACGCTTCGAATTTCGTCGAAGACTTTGTTTGAATAAAGATGAATTGGACTTCAAGGCGATGAAGGACTTGCCTGAAATAGTCGACATCGGATATGTCTTGTACCAAGTGGTCATTCACCAAAATCCCTATGCCATCGAGTCCTAAATCCCCAGGGCCACCTACAGCAACGTTACTTGGTTCGAAATCTTCTGGGTTGTACTTTGAGACCACATAAAAGCTAGCAAAATGCTCAAAAGCCGTAGGCTCGTCCAACCTGCCGAGGCCGAAACCATTAACAAAATCCTCTACGTAAGCGGACAGAATGCGGTCTTTCATTGACTTTCCCCCGATCAAAAACTGAAAAGAAAGAGGAACCAGGCAGAGAGTCTCTTGCGGGCCCCGCGAATTGGACAGTTCTTCGTCATTATATATAGCTACAAAACTGACCTATTGGTCCGGATTTTGGGACTTATCTTAGCACTAATGATCTAAATTGGTCAACTCTGACTGTATGTAGCGCAGAGGACTGCACATCCTTGAAACCGGACACTTCGAAGGCAAACAGTTCGGGGGAGAGACCCGCCGAAGTGCTTCTTGCAAAGTGGACCTACTTGACGCTAACTGTGGACCTACTTGACGCTAACTGCAGGCAAAAAGGCGCGAACGAGTAATGCGGAAATCTTCTCTGGTTTTCGTGCTATAGTCTCATTTTCGACTTTGTTTGTGGACTTTGTGTCTTGTCAAAAAGTATGACCCGTTCTTTGGGCACACTTTGTCTGATCCTGGATTAGGGGAATTCGGAGCGGGGCAGTGTTTTGCCTTGCGAAGACGTTGGGCGCGAAGATGGGGATCTGACGGGGGATTGGACTAGGGCGGGCTTTTTGCAGTTTAGGCGGTAACGAGTTCCCGGCTGGAGAGACAGATCGGGGGAACTTTCGGACAGGTAGCGCATTTCGACACAGACTACCTGGTTAGCCTTGTTGTAGTCGAGGACAACGCGGACGCGACCTCGTCGGATTCGACAATGGCAGAGTCGTCAAGGCGCAAGACGAAAGCGATGGCGGCCTCAAGATGCTTCGTGGTCACAGTTGCTTCTCTGAATGGGATGTATAGGTCATCTATTTCGTGATCCTACATTATTTTCATTGTCAATCCCAAAGTAGAACATTTGCAGACGGTAACGACAATAAAACTGAAGAAAGAAATGAATCCAGTACAAATGCGTCAATCACTTTCAGGGGCAAGTTGGGTCATGTTATGAAGGCGACCGAGTCGGCGGGGCATGCAGACCCTTCCTACAGTGCAGGGAGGGCCACCACGACGCGCAAGACCTTACCTGCACTGTGAATTGGATGTACTGCCCGTGCCACCCACTTCAGGTCATGTCACTCTTAAGGACCTGGAACCCAGGATTTTGACTTTGCCATTCTTCGATGTCTCTTCCAAGACTTGATGATCGAAAATGCTGGTCTGAATATGCCAGTCTCAATGACGACTTCAGCGATTCACTACTGACTTCCCTTGCATTGTTATTGCCTAGAACACGTCTCAATCCAATCGAAAGTATTTCGATCACATCAGTACCGTTACATATTTCGTAAGGATCATACTTGAATCTTTGCAGTTCTTCCATCGCGTTAGAGAGGGCGCTACTTGACAGAAGATGGCATTGAGAATGATTCTTAACCGTTTCTATTAGCACTGAAGTGTCCGCAGCAAAGGATGAGAGACTAATCCAAGCCGAATAGCTAAGATCTTTGAATCTCAAATCTAGTCTTTCTCTCAATGAATATAGACGCATGTATCCTAGTGGTAACGCCCTATCGATCAAGGCCTCTAGAACATCTCCTTCAAAGGCCTCGATCTTCCTTCGACTCCCCAACTCCGTTAATGTTCGGTCAAGGGCTGGAGACCTCACAATCATCATAATAAGGTCATGGCATTCAGGCATAACCAAGTTCTGACTTCTTTCTGGAATTCCCTCAATTCGGTCAAAGTCTGAGTCAATTACTCCCAATACACCACCGAAGCTGGCTGAATCTAAGACTTCGAGCACTTCACAGACCGCCTGTTTTCCTTCAGCTACCTCAACCTTGCATGCCGATGGTGAAACAAAGCCCTCCATTAAGAGTCGATCATCTCGGCCTTCTACGATTAGAAAGGTTCCAGGGAATTGAGATCGTCTCATTCGTATTTCATTCGCAAACTCAATCGAGGTAGGACGAATCATATCTTGTCTGGACCGTGTAATTCAATGGTCAAATCCCATCTATCCCCAATAATCTGAGGAGAATGAGTCGCCAGTAAGGCCCGAAAATCCGACAATTCGGCCATCTCTTGAAGGTCGCTTAACATTTCCCTTTGCCAAGCGACATGTAACGACAACTCCGGTTCGTCCACCATGATGAGGGAATTCTTTTGCGTTCCAAATAGCAGATCAAACAAGAGCACGATTTCGTGCTGTTCACCCGAAGACAGCATCTCCAGTTCAAGTTCTGAGCCATCTGCATTCGACACTTTGAATCCTTTAGGGCTGACAGAAACTTTCTTGTACAACAGACGAGAGTTGGCTATTCTCACAAATGCATTTGCTCGTGCGTATAGGTTTTCAAATGCGTTCAGTTTCTTAGTCGCATCTTGAGCGTAAACTGCCAGAACGCTCCTCGTAGACTCATCTACGGCATTGAAGACGGGAAATCTTAGACTTTCGTCTTCTTGAGGCAGAAATCCGGCTTCAACTATTTCGGAGCGCCGTTTTTCTACCTGTTCTAGGTCCTCAATTAACTGGTCTATCGATGGTGATTCCCTACCTAGCTCTTCAACAAGCCTGGCTGGAAACGAGCGGTCCAACGATTGAGACAAAGTGGCATATTCTGTTAGGGTCTGCTGAACCTTACTTTCCAATAGTTCCGAATAGCGCCTAACTGTTCGTTCCGCCGTTACGCGAGGATAGGAGGACCGAACGCGAGGATAGGGGGACCGATTTCGAATGCTTCGTTGATCGGTAGAAAAATCGGTAAGTCGTTCTGTATCAATTAGACGGACCGACAATGACGTTCTGATTTTCTTTAGCCAGGGAGGATATCGTTCCTCCGGCATTTCAACATCAAAAGGAAGTAGGTCCGCGTAGGTTGCAATAACATTGTCCAAATCCAGGACTTCGTTAGTGTGGATGTTTCGCCACTCTCTAGTGGCAATTCGTTCAAGACGTGGAACAAAATCTTCAATTGCACTTAGGGGGAATGTCACATCCTGCGCTCTGCTTAGCGGTTCTGGCTCAAAAGAATCTTCCGTTTTCGTGGGTGTGTCATAGGAAAATATTGGTGAGGACTTGTCTGAATTACGAACCACCGTGAGAATCGACTCATCTTCAAATGTGACGTGAAGCTTTTCGAATGGCATCCGACCAAGGCTGCGAAGTGAACGATTGAATAGCACATCTAATAACCGCAGGATCGTAGTTTTTCCGAATCCATTTGGACCGAAAATTATAGTTATCCGTTCACATGGATCCAATGCAATTTCATGGTTGAATCTAGAGAATAGACCATGAACTGCAATTTTTGAAATTTTCACAAGTGTCTCCCGACTAAATTTCGCGTGGAGTATTCTGACTTGGAGTCGACCTCTAGAATACCGACGCAACCTTTTTCGTTAACAGATTGCATAAATGGTGGGACCCGGAAATTTAATGTAAGTTTAATTTGAGACCAAGACTTTTCGCACGGGCTGGATCCTGGGCTCGCGGGCGTCCCGCCCGCTCACGCAAAATTTGCAAATTTTTGGTCTCATTTGGGACCCACATTAGCACCGATTCTACAACGCGCTTATGCTTGGTCCAAAAACCTGGACTACAAGGTAGAGTGTGCATTCGAGCAATTTTCAAAGTTCAAGGATGAACAGTTCAACGGTCAAGACGCAGTGGCAGTGCAATCAGACTACTAGCCTTGCTCCCTTAGGCCGCGTCTTCCCTCCATGCACCGACGGCTCGGCGCACCATTTGGCGGAAAGGAGGCGGACGGCCTTGTAGATGTCCTCGCCGAAGCCGAGCAGATCGCAGATGACGCGCCGGTCCAGGAGGGCGCGGTTGGGGTCGGCGTCGGCTAGGTAGGCGGGCATCAGGTCCTTGTCGCGGAACTCTTCGAAAATCTTCTCAGCCTTGCGCAACTGCTCACCCGTGAGGCCGCGTATGTCCAGCACTGGAAGAGATTCCGCCGCCCTGATTGTAATTCTTCCCCGGCCCGCCATTTGGCGATTGGAGTGCCACCAGAAACACAACAGCCCCAACGTACTGTTGCCCCACACTGCGAAGGCATAGTCAAACCGTTTGTCGTTGAAGGTCACATTCGGCCATGCTGTTCCGCCTATGCTTGCCTGCTCGGTAAAGGCAACAGTCAGAGGTTGAGAATTAAATCGGAAATCGCGGTTCACATGCGCTCGGCTAGCAGTGTCCCAAATATTGGACGCTTTTCCCTCCATGCCCTGCCTGACCTGCAATTGTGAATCGGGAGAGCAGACCATGCGAGTCTCATTCTTGGCATTGTGGTTCCATAGGGCAGGGTAGGTAGCCGTGGGACTTGGAGGCGCCTTGTCAAAGGGGCCTCTAGGGGCCGCGCCATTGATATCACGATCCAAAAAGCCGAGATTGCCTACATCGCCAAGCAACGCCACCTTCAGTTCAACTGGGGTTGCGTGCCCGGGAAGCCACAACCTGGATTGGGATAGGGCGTAAGCGGTCTGAGCGACTGAGTAGTCGGACATGCGCACCGCGCTCCAGCTTGCTCCGCCTGGAACACGCGGCGCGCTAATCATTTTACCTGTAAGTTGTTGCCCGACCGTCAGGGGTGTAGCCCCGTAGGGCCCGTCTTGAATACGTCGGATCTGACTACCATCAAGAGCCCTTCTTGCCAGCGCGCTCGCGTGGGCAAAACCCTGCGGTGTGCGGCTGAGAGATATGAAACAGCCCACATCATCGGGCGGTTCGTCCACTCTGAGCCTGCGGGCGACAACCAGGCATTCAGCCATGCCTGTGTCTGAGGAAAAAGACAGGTCATCGTTGTCAGCAGCAGCTATGGATAGTACAGTCAACCCAGTGTAATGATCCGTTAGCATCTTGCGGAAACCTTGCCAGGACAATCCAGCACTAGCTGTTAGGGGGAGAACCAGCGCCAGGACGCCGCCAGGCTTTAGCTTCTTATGGCCCAAAGCAGCAAACGCGGAGGCAATACCGGCGTTTCCGTGATAGCAGGTGTTTTTCGCCAGCCTATTAGCCCGTTGCCCCATTTCCTTCTGGTCAGCATCAGAAGCGTCAAAGGCCGCAAAGGCGGGATTGGTGATGTCGGCGTGCGCGCCTTCGTGGTTGGTGGCGCTGGTGAAGGGTGGATTCATGATCACCAGGTCAAAGCCGATATCGGGTATCTCGGTGCTGACCAGGGCAGCCGTCTCTTCGCCCGCGCTGCCGGTGCGCAAGGCCGGATCGCTGGTGTTGAACAGCGTCTGCACTCTGGAAGACTGGAGCAACTCCAAGGAACCTATCATTACGCCGCCCACGCCGCTATCTTTTTGACGGCCATAGGGCATAGCGTAGAGGCGGGAGTTGGTAAAGCCGACCGCTGGTTCGACCCCTGATAGTGTTGAGCCGGTGATGTGGATTGCTGACGGCATGACGTCGCAGCCGTAGAGGACCTCCTCCATCATCACTTTATGCAGTTTGCTGCCATCACCGCCGGCACGCTCGTGGCGGGCGGCGATCTGTTCGTATACGGCGGAAAGCAGTGCGCCGGTGCCGCAGGCAAAGTCTCCGATTCGCAGCTTGCCGATGGCCTCGGCGTTCGACCAGTCGACCCCCTCCAGCTTGGCGACAGCGAGCCGGGCCAGCAGCGCGGCGGAAGCAGGCAGAGTGTAGAAGGTGGCCAGGTATTTGCGATCGGCGATGAGTCGCTGGAAAATGCGGCCGGTCAGGTCGTGGGCGTTTTCGACGCCGGTTGCGTTGACGGCCTGGGCGGTGTCGCGCAATCGGTGCAAGATTCTGGCCGCGTCGGCGGAGTCGAAATGACCTAAAATATCTTTGGCGATGGCGAATATGGGCCAGTAGTTGATATTGAGTATGGCGGTCCAGGCTGCCAACACTTCGCCCTGTGGGTTGTCTACACCGTCGCCGCAGGCAAGGGCGAGGGACTTGATCTTAGCGTGCATCCCGGCAATCTGATCGTGAAATACGAGGGCGTTGGCGATGATGGCGCAGGCCATGCGGCGAGTTTGGAGCACGTTGGCCATCCCCAGTAGATTGGCGATTGACTCTGTGATGCCTGGGCGGGTCTGGTCCAGTTCGTCGAGGATTTTGGCGGCGCCGTCGATGCCCTCCTGCAGAATTGCTGTTGCCCGATCAACGGCGTGCTGTGGAACTGAGACCAGGCGAACCATGTCGGCCAAGTCTTCGACCGAGCCGTCAAGCCAGCCGGTCTCAGGGAAGCGGGTGGAACCGCCGTTTTCGGTGAAGACGCAGTATGACAGACGGTCATCAGTGAGGGCATCGGAGAGGTCCTGCGCCTCCCTTACTTCGTCCGGGTAGCGGAGGGCAATGGCGGCTTCGATGATTCGCCCGTCAGCTTCTGTCTCCAACCCGAGACGGTCCTTCGCCTCTACTTCGACGCTGGCGGCGGGCATGTACTCGGCCTCGATAACAACGGGCGCGCGGCCGGGCGCTGTGATCAGGATGTCGGGCCTCAGGCCTGGGTGTCCGTAAATGGCTTGTGTGTTCTCGGAGCGCACATCGCTACGAGGCAGCATAGACTCAAGCAGGATCCCCATTGCATTGTTTACGCTCGGTTCGGTCTGATGCGGCATATAACTAAGTTCACCTCTCAACAGTTGATTGACCTGCAGAAAACAAAATCAGCTGTACATAAGTGACCGGCTGAACTGCAGAACCTCTGCTGCCAGTCGGCGCTTGGACGGAAGGTCGGTCATAATCGTATCGGTCGTCAGCGTTGGCAGGGGAAGCCGGCTCGCGTCGGCCCGGTCCTGCTGGTCGATGACGAATCCGTCGAGCAGGCCGGCGTAGTGCTCGACGACGGTGAGGGGCAGGTGTTCGAGATGGCCCATTTCGCGCATCATTTTGGCTACGGGGCCTTTGACCGCGCGGCCGCCTACGATTGGGCTGACCGCCACCACCGGGGCAGCGCTGGCCCGCACGAGATCGCTGAGACCGGGCACGGACAGAATCGGGTCCACGCTGAGATAGGGATTGCTGGGGCAGATGATGATCTGGGCGGCGGTCTGCAATGACTCGGCCACTTCGGGGGCGAGGACCGCGTTGTCGGCGCCGACGAATGTCAGCCCGTGAAAGGTGGGTTCGCAGCGGCGGCGTACGAAGTAGTCCTGGAAGGGGAGATCGCCTTCGTCGGTGTGCACGAGGGTACGGACCGGCTGGTTGCACATGGGCAGGATGCGGGAGGGGATGTCCAGTGTTAGGCGCAGGCGGTCGGTGATTTCGGTGAGAGTGGCGCCTGACTTCAGCCAGTTGTTGCGCAGCAGGTGGAGGGCCAGGTCCTTGTCGCCCAGCCGGAACCAGGCCTCGCCGCCGAGGCGCTCGGTTTCGGTCAGCACGTCCCAGGTCTCGTTGGCGCGGCCCCAGCCCGTCTCTGGGTTGTTGACGTTGGCCAGCCCGTAGAGGACGGTGTCGATGTCGGGGCAGATGGTGAGGCCCCAGTGCTGGAAGTCGTCGCCGGTGTTGACGATGACTGTGAGCGCGCCGGGGGGCAGGGTTTCCTGCAGACCGGCGGCGAATTTGGCGCCGCCGACACCACCGGCCAGGGCCACGACCGGGGAGAGATTATCCGTTGTTGGGGCCATTGCACACGTTTTTCGTATGGTGCATTACGCGTTACGCAATGCGGGGCTCAGCGCCAGATTACCCGTTCCGCCAGAGGGAGCCGCTCTCGCTGTTTCTCTTCGGCGGCGTAGCCGAGCGTGATCAGGGCCTGGGGATGCCAGCTGTCCGGCAGGTCGAGGACATCCCGCACGAGGTCGGGCACGAACAGGGGCGCGCACATCCAGCAGGCGGCCAGGCCGAAGTGTTGGGCTGCCAGGAGCAGGTTCTGGCAGGCGAGTGCGGTGCTTTGCACGGCCATCAGCCATTCGGCCTCCTGGCGACGCGGGTCCGGGTAGTCATCCATGCCTTCCAGGGAGAGGGAGGCCGCGACCAGCGCCGGCGCGCCGGTGATGCGGGCGTGGCTGATGCGGACTCGCCGTTCGATGAACGCGGCGTCTACGCCATCGGCGCTAAGGTCGGCGCGCCAGCGTGCGGCCATGCGTTCGCTCAGGTCCTGCTTGGCCGGGTCGGAAGTGACAACGCAGAAGCGCCAGGGTTGGCGGTTGTGGGCCGAAGGCGCCCAGATTGCGGCGGTCAGCAGCTTTTCCAGGAGCGAGCGCTCGACCGGGTCGGGCAGGTAGCGGCGGACAGATCTGCGCCCGCGGATTAGCTGCCAGAACGAGCCGTCATCGATATCGGAGGCCCAGTCTGATTGGCGCCAGTCGCTGTAGTCGTCTCTGGGATCTGCTGACGCAATGCGCTGTTTTTGCATGGGACGGCATTATAGCATGGAGTGGGGGGAGTTGGAATGTGTTGGGGGATGGGGAGTGCGGTCTGGTTTTGGGGTGGGAAAGGGCAGGCACAAGGCCTGCCCCTACGGTGGCTTGTGGCCAGGGACGGCGCGGACAGCAAGGGGGGAGCAGACAATGTTGGCCAGACACGCTTCTGTGAAAAATAAGCACGGTGGCGAGCCAGGGCGGGGCGTGGAACTGCAGTGGTTAGCGGGGCGTTATGCTAGATAGCGTTTGCAAGAAGGCCCCTGGTGAGATAGTTTTGGAGTTCGTCGCCAACCAGATCGACTCGCGAGGAGAACCAACCGAATTATGGCTTATTTGAACGACTTCCGTCTATGGGTACATGTGCTTGTTGACGACATGAGCAAGGAACTGGAAGGGCATCCGAGGCGGATTGGACTCCTATGCGTCGTCATCCTGCCGCTCTTACTCGCCCCACAGGCGAGCGCGGCGACGCGCGCCAACGAATTTTCAAGTTCGGCGGCGGCCTCTGTTCCACGCCAGGCGGCCGCGGCAGAGCAACAGGCGCCGCTGCTAAATGCCGTCCAGGTCGCGGCCGGCGGCCGGCACACTTGTGCGCTGATCGACAGTAGCAAGGCTGCCGCGTCATTGTCGGTAGCCAGCAGTGACCGAGAGACGGCCGGCTACGTCGTCAAGTGCTGGGGAGCGAACGGGTTCGGCCAGCTGGGAGACGGCACGCAGACGCGCAGGAGCACCCCGGTGGATGTGGTGGGACTGAGCGGCGGGGTACAAGCGATCGCGGCTGGCGAAGGGCACACCTGCGCCCTGACCGGCAGCGGCGGCGTCAAGTGCTGGGGATGGAATACCTACGGCCAACTGGGGGATGGCACGCGGACAGACAGGGACGTAGGTCTGTCTGTCCCGGTGGATGTAACGGGGTTAAGCAGGGGCGTATACGCAATCGCGGCTGGCGCCAGGCATACCTGCGCCCTGGTCGGGAGCGGCAATGGTTCTGCGGCCCGGTCGACAACGACGGACAAGCCGGGGACGGAGGGATTTGCCGTCAAGTGCTGGGGTGAGAATGCTCATGGTCAACTGGGGGACGGCACGCAGACGGTGCGTACTACGGCGGTGGATGTAACGGGGTTGAGCAGCGGCGTATACGCAATCGCGGCGGGCGGGCGGCACACCTGCGCCTTGGTCGGCAGTGGTAAAGGTTCTGCGGCCCAGTCGGAAACGACGGATGAGACGGGGACGGGGGGATTTGCCGTCAAGTGCTGGGGCGACAACGTTCATGGTCAACTGGGGGATGGCGCGCAGCCGGAATGGCGTGCAAGGCGGCTCATCCCGGTGGATGCGCTGGGCCTGTCCGGCGGCGTATACGCAATTGCGGCCGGCGCCAGGCATACCTGCGCCATGATCAGCAATGATAAAGGTTCTGCATCCCGGTCGACAACGACGGATGGGGCGGGGCCGGAGGGATTTGCCGTCAAGTGCTGGGGCGACAATGCTCAGGGGCAATTGGGCGATGGCGCCACCACCTCGCGCAGCGTCCCTGCGGATGTAAAGGGTCTGAGCAGCGGCGTACGCGCAATCGCGGCTGGCGACGTGCACACCTGCGCCTTAATCAGCGGTGGCAAAGGAGCGACGTCCCTGTCGCCAACGGCAGACAACGCAGGGGCGGGGGACTTTGCCGCGCAATGCTGGGGGGCCAACAATCGCGGTCAGCTGGGGGACGGCACGAAGACGGAGTGGCGTGCAAGGCGGCTCATCCCGGCAGATGTGGTGGGGTTGCACAGCGGCGTACATGCAATCGCAGGCGGAGGTTGGCACACCTGCGCACTGGTCGGCAGCGGCGGCGTCAAGTGCTGGGGCGACAACCAATTCGGCCAATTGGGGGAAGGCTCGACAGACCGAACCACCCCTGTGGATGTAGTGGGGTTGAGCGGCGATGTATACGCAATCTCATCCGGCGACCGGCGCACCTGCGTGTTGACCAGCGCTGGCGGCGTCCAATGTTGGGGGGCTAACTGGGCCGGCCAATTGGGGGATGGCACGCGGAGAGAGCGGCGCAGACCGGTAAATGTGGCGGGGCTGAGCAGCGGTGTACAGGCAATCGCCGTAAGCGGCGGTGGTGACCACGAGTGGCATACCTGCGCGCTGACCGGCGCCGGCGGCGTCAGATGCTGGGGAGACAACGACCACGGCCAACTGGGGGACGGCACGAAGACGGACCGGCGCGTCCCGGTGGATGTAGTGGGGCTGAGCAGCGGCGTACAAGCGATCGCGGCCGGTGGCATGCATACCTGCGCCCTGACCGCCCGCGGCGGCGTAAAGTGCTGGGGGGTCAACAATCGCGGCCAGCTGGGAGACGGCACGCCGACGGACCGGCGCGTCCCGGTGGATGTGGTGGGACTGAGCAGCGGCGTACAGGCGATCGCGGCCGGCGGCAGGCATACCTGCGCCCTGACCGGCAGTGGAGGCGTCAAGTGCTGGGGAAACAATGGACTCGGGCAAGTGGGGGAGGGCTCACTGCGAATGCCATTCCCGAGGATTCGGCGTTGGCCGGTGGATGTGAAGGGGCTGAGCAGCGGCGTACAAGCAATCGCGGCTGGCCGACGACACACCTGCGCCTTGACCACCCACGGCGGCGTCAAGTGTTGGGGGCTCAATGGCTCCGGCGCACTAGGGGCCCCAACGAGAACGTCATACCAGTCCATCTGGGTGGACGTTGTGGGACTGAACAGCGGCGTACAAGCAATCGCGGCCAGCAATTACCACACCTGCGCGCTGACCGACGCTGGCGGCGTCAAGTGCTGGGGGAGCAACACCAACGGCCAGCTGGGGAATGGCACAACGACAGTTGGGAACGCAGCCAATGTTTTCCCGGTAGATGTAGTGGGTCTGAATAGCGGTGCATACGCAATCGCAGCCGGCGCCCTGCACACCTGCGCCATAACCGGCAGCGCGGAAGAGCCTGCTCGTCAGACTTCGGTCGGTGCGGAGCCTTTCGCGGGTGGCGTCAAGTGCTGGGGCGCCAATCGTTCCAACCAAATCGGGGACGGTATGGGCGGCGTCACCCGGAGCGCGCCCGTAGACGTAATTATGCCGTCGCCGACACCCTGACAAAGCCGCGCGGATCGGCTCTTTTCCAAGTTGAACGCCGACACCCTATGCATCTGTTTCAACCGCCGCTTGGGCGTATATGGCTACCTACAAGTCAAGAAATCGGCCTTTTCTAAGGGGATTATATACTTTAGTGGGGCTTATATATTTTAGTAGCCAAGACTAGGCTCTTTGCAACTTGACGTAGAATTTGGGACTTATATACTTTAGTAGCCAAAGGGGGAGGCGGGCGCAATTCTTCACTCATATCGAAAAGCTAATACCAAGGACGACGAGCTACCTACATTCTCTATTAGGAAAGAGAGGGGGCTGATATGTTTACCAAGAATTACCTGCGAAGGAATTTCATCATCTTTGGGTCAATCTGGACAATCATTTCGATAGTCAAGGATTTGTACTGACCTGCCCCCCAAGAACTGGTCCAGGTATAATGTTAGTATTGGGCCGTAGAAAGGGGGGAAAGATGGCGAAGAAGAGACATACGCCGGAGCAGGTGATTAACAAGCTTAGAGAAGCTGAGGTGGC
>MPML01000008.1 GCA_002238445.1 Caldilineaceae bacterium bin5 | reverse complement strand
CGGCTGGAATGAGGACACAAGGTCGGTGAGAGATGGTTTTGTAGGGGGGCGTTGCGGGGGCGCAGCCCCTGCACAAGGGAGGGCCGAAGGCCCGACCGCCCAAAATACAACAATGTGGGGAGAAAGAACACCTTTGCTCCCCTCGTTCAGGGTTGCGAATCAGTTGCGGCTGAGTAGTTACTTCGATTCAATACATCAGTTGCTGATGGCGCAGTCCGACGGCAGGAGATAATTACCTTATGTCTTCCTTTCGTTCCGTTGCCGTAACCGGCGGGCTCGGCAACCTGGGTACAAAGCTGCTGCTCCACCTGGCCCGCACCAGCTCTTGCCCGCTGCTGATTGGGCTGGACCTGCGCGCACCGTCGTCTCAACAGTTGCAGACATTGCAGGCTGCCGCCGCGCAGAATACGACAGGCACGACCCCGGCAATCGAACTGCTCGAATGTGACCTGACCGATCCTCGCGACAGCCGCTGGCGCGAGGCCCTGCAGCGCGTGCAATCAGTCGTTCACTTCGCCGCATTCAACCCCTACCCGGACGCCAGCTGGGACGAAGCTGCCATCTCCATCGACATTACCCTCAATGTAGCGCTTGCCGCAGCGGACAGCCCTTCCGTCGAGCGCTTTGTCTTCGCCACCTCTAATCACGTGATGGGCCGCTACAAGGACAATCCGCTCGCCGCGACCGTGGGTCCAGGCACGCTGACCCCCGACCGACCCCTCGGCGTCGGCACCTTCTGGGCAGAGACTGACCCGCCCCTCGACGCTACCGCCTATTCAACAACTAAAATGGTGGGCGAACGCATCTGCCAGGCGCTGGGGGCGCAGTCAAATGACTCCACGACCTTTGTGAGCGTCCGTATCGGCTGGTGTCAGCCGGGCGCCAACCTTCCCGAAACGCTCAATGCCACCGGCGAGCCTCGCGCGGAGAGCGGCGCGGCCGAATCCCACCCCGACCCGGAAGGATACCGGCGGGCGGAGCGCTGGTTCCGCCTGATGTGGCTTTCGAACCGGGATTTTGCGCACCTTTTTGAACGCGCCATCAACGCCGACGCCAGTCAGTGGCCCGCGCCTGCCATTGTGGTCAACGGCATGTCCGACAACACCGGTATGGCCTGGAGTCTCGAGGAGACGCGCAGCCATCTTGGCTATCAACCCCAGGACGACGTGACGCGCACTGAATAAAAACTACTTCCCACCGGGCAAAGGAGAACCCACATGAGCTACAAGCTCGCCTACAGTACGTTGCGCTGGCAAAATCCGGACCTGGAGCCGGCCCTCAACAAGCTGACCGAGTCAGGATGGCAGGGCTGGGAGAGCCGGCTGCCCCTCAACTGGATGGGAACGCCCACGCGGCTGCGGCGTGTCTGCGCCGACGCCGGCATGCCCCTTATCGTCCTGACGGCCAACGGAACGCCGGATAGCCGCGATCGCGAAAACGTCGAGCTGAACCGGCGGCGGATGGAGTTCGCAGCCGAAATGGGCTGCGACTGCTTCATGTACATGAATGGCGGCAAGCCGGACAACGGCCCCGTCACCGATGATGATGTCTTGGCGGCCGCAGAAGGCGCCGACGAATGGGCCGAATACGCGGCCCAGTTCGGCCTCGAGCTGACCTATCACATCCATACCAATCTGCTGGTTGATTCGATCGACCACTGGAAGCTGTATATGGACAATCTGCGCACCGCCAAGCTGTGCATCGACGTCTCCCACGCACAGTTATGGGGCTATGACGCCGTCGCATCGCTGCGGGATTTCAGCGCCCAGCTGAACTACGTGCATCTGCAGGACTGGGCCACCACCACCCGCCGCGCAGACGGATTCTACGATCCCCAATGGTGCCAGGTCGGCGAACACGAGAACGTCGATTTTCCGGGCATTCGGGTCGTTCTGGATGAAATCGGCTACGATCGCTGGGTGACAGCCTGCCCCGGCCAGCCGATCCCCGGCCGCGATGATCCTCTGAGCGAGGCCAAACGCAGCGCGGGAATGGTCACCTATCTGCGGGGCATCGGCTACTAGGTGTCCAGGTCGATCTCAGGATTATCCCGGAAGTACCTGGCTGTATCGAGGACCAGATTTTCCTGCAGTTGGATCGTCATGCCGCCGTCAACGACCAGCGTGTGGCCGGTGATGAATCCGGCTTCGTCGGAGCAGAGGAAGCGCACCGCATTGGCGATGTCGTCAGGCACGCCAGTGTGACGCAGAGGATAGTGTTGGTCAAAGAAACGCAGCAGAGAAGGATTGATCTCCCAGCGTTCGCCCTGGCGCTCGGTCACGATATGGCCGGGGCAGATACAGTTGACGCGCACGCCGATCGGCCCGAAATCAAGCGCCATCTGGCGGCTCATGGCGATGATCGCCGCCTTGGTCATCTCGTAAGCGAGGCTTGACGGCGCAACCAGTTGCCCATGCACTGAAGAGATGTTGACGATACTGCCGCCGCCGCTGGCCTCGATGTGCGGTACACCGTGCTTCGCGCTCAGAAAGACCGCCTTCTGCGAAGCGCTGAGCGCCCGGTCGAAGGCAGTCTCAGTCAGGGTGATTGCTGTGCCGTCCGGCTCTAAGGTTCCCCAGGCGTTGTTCACCAAAATGTGAAGCCCGCCCCAAAGCGCAACCGCGTGTTCAATCATCGGCCGAATCTGTTCCGGTTGCGAAATGTCGACCTCGTAGGCGGAGGCCGTGCCGCCGCTCTCCTCGATACGGGCCACATTTTCAGCGGCTTTCTCCGGCACAAAGTCGGTGATCAACACCTTCGCCCCGTCCGCGGCCAGCCGCCGCGCAATCGCGCCGCCAATCCCGACCGCGCCCCCGGTGACGATTGCGATTTTATCATTTAGTGTCATTGTGGTTCCTCAGGCAAGTTGGTAGATAGGAAGGCGGATTCAGTATACTTGTCGACCTTTCTGTAACCAAACCGGGGGCAACTGGCGTCCAGTGCTGTACTGAAGGGGCTCTTGAAACGATCTGATTATGAGAGATGGGTCAAACGTTATATGCTGATTTGACATGAAGCCTGCAGATCCTTGGCAACGGTTTGACGGCAAGAATATGGAAGCCCAGAGCAGCACCATACACGAAATCGTCTCACTACTCAGCACCATCCATCCCTTCCGGATCGTGCTATTTGGCTCCCATGCTTTGGAGACGGAAGAATCGGAAAGCGATATCGATCTGTTGGTCATTCTGGACTCTGAGGATATCTCACAGACCTATGGGGAAAGAACGCAGAGCAGGCTCATGGTGAGGGAGCGCCTCCGAACAGTCAACAGGCGTGTTCCCATCGACCTCATCTTCTATACCAAGGGCGAATACGAATATCTCAAGAAACAAGGCTCTTCTTTTCTGAAGGAGATAGAGAGCACAGGGAAGACGTTGTATGAGAAGGCAGGTTATAGGGTGGCTGTGTCCAAGCCGTAATGACCTGAGAACAGTTTTCCAGGAAGAGAGGAAACAACAATGGAACTACCACCAATCGATCTATCCGACCTGCTCGGGCAAACAGAGTTGCTAACTAACGGTGCCTCATTCGCAGCGATCTGGCTTGTGTTTGGTCTTGTCGGCGCTGTCGTCGCTACCAACAAGGGGCGAAGCGGGTGTGTGTGGTCTGTCCTTGGGCTGCTGCTGGGCCCGGTGAGCTTTGTCTTGGCGATCGCTGTCTCCAAAAATCAGCCGGTGCTTGAGCAAAGAATGGTTCAGAGCGGCGCAATGCAGTACTGTCCCTACTGCGCCGAACTGGTCAAAGCCGAAGCGATCAAGTGCCGCTACTGCGGTGAAGACTTCGGATCAAGCCAGTCATCGGATGCGCCCTATATGCGAAGGTCCAACTTCTAGCTGTCCGCCGATGCCCGGACCGCGGTCTGCCCAAGTGCAGAGCGAATTCGAAAACGACGTTGAGACGCCGGGTCTATCCCTCCACATCTGTGTGTTGCGGCACCGTTTCTCTCTTCATAAGGCTCTGTCTTTTGCGCTTGGTAGCGCCATCGACATCTCCGAATTGGGCAGTCACCTGAGCGCAGATCTTCATGTGTCCCGCAATGAGCTAAAGGAAGCCCGGAATTTGAACGGGTGGAACTTGCGCAGGTAGCGCGGCTGTTACCACCAGCCGCTGCGTCGCTCGCTTTTGAGCCATCTATCACAAGGAAAACCAAAACCATGCAGCACGAAAAATGGAACTGCCCCAAATGCGACAATCTCGAGTTCGAGACCGATATCTTCCAGGCCACCGGCGGCACCTTTGCCAAGATCTTCGACGTCCAGAACAAAAAGTTCACCACCGTCACCTGTACGCGCTGCCAGTACACCGAGATCTACAAGGCAAGCACCTCGAACCTGGGCAATGTCTTTGATTTCTTCACCTCGTAAAACGCCAGATCACTCTTGAGAGAAACAATGTGCCATAAAGCTGTTATCTTCGACCTCTTCGGCACCTTGGTCAACAGTTTCACGCGCCGCGAGTACGACCAGGTAAACGCGCAGATGGCCGCTGCGGTCAGCGTGCCCTACCCGGAATTCTGGCAGCTCATGGGCGAAACCTACCACGACAGCTGCCTGGGCCGCTACACCTCCTACGAGGACCTTGTCTCCGATGTCTGCTGTCGCGCCGGCGTTCAAGCAAATCAAACTCAGATTACACAGGCCGCCACTTTTCACTACGAATTCATCGCCAACGCAATCGTACCTGAGCCAGAAGTCCTGCAAGCGCTGGACAAGCTGAAGCAAACAGGACACCGGCTCGGCCTTATCAGTGACTGCGGTCCTTCGGTCCCGCTGCTCTTCCCGAAATCTCCCTTGGCCCGCTTCATCGACGTCCCCGTTTTTTCCTGCGAAGAACGGATCAAGAAGCCTGCAAGCGCTATCTATCATCGAATCTGTCAGCGCCTGGAGATGGATCCGCAGGAATGTATCTATGTCGGCGACGGCAGCAGCCAGGAGTTGACAGGAGCGGCGGTGATAGGGATGCTACCAGTACTGAAACGAATCGATCTGCGTGATGTCTACGATAGCCATAGACCTGAAGTGGAAGGTTGGCGGGGGTCGGCTGTTGATGAGATCAAAGAACTCTGTGACATGCGCTTTTGAGATGCGACAACGCAAAAGCGAGACATATTATTGAATTAAGATGAAGATGGTCTACTTCGAGAAGGAAGATGTACTGCATTTGGCGATTTCCGATGAGCCAGAAATGGGGAGTATGGAGCTAGGCCCCAACATCATGGCTGAACCAAACAACGACGGAGAACGCATTGGGATTGAAATACTGAACGCCAGCGCTTTCATCCGGGATTCAGTTGTGGAGTCTTTACAGGCGAAGATGCTTTCACTTGCCAATGTCGAAAGCACGCGTTCCTGAACGTTGAATGCGCTACCATCTCGCTAATTGAACGCGTGCTGACTGGCGCCCATTCTATCTCTGCGCGGAAACTCCAAAGCAGCCTGACCACCCCTTGGAGTCGCCGCGCCAACCGCTGCAAAGGACAAAAACATGCTGCGCGTCTCAATCTTCAAGCACCAATCAGAGCTAACCGACCAATGGCTGCGCCAGAAAGTGGCCCTCGGCGCCGACGCCATCGACTTCGGAGGCGACACAGACATGCCTGGCGTCGCCGACCAGGGCTACCCGGACCTGGATGAAGTGCGCGCGCTGCGCAAGCGAGTGCGCTCCTTCGGCATCGACATCAACCGCGTCACCCTCCCCACCCTTACGCAGACCTACATCGACGAGCGCGTCGGCGCCGAGGATGAGCTGGACAACGCCGCCAAAGCTCTCGAAGTCTACGGCAAGGTCCGTCTCCCCATCGCTCGCCAGCGCGTGATAGGGGACGTCTTCCCGCACATGATGGAAAGGTACCGCACCAAGCATCGCGGCGGCTACAGTGCCCGCGCCGAGACGCTCGTGCAAGGACCACACGACATCCCCTCGCGCGCCGAGCTGGAGCGCTGGTGGGATCGCTTCTGCCATGCCTTCGAGCGCCTGACCCCAATCGCCGAGGAATACGACATCAAGCTGGCCGTCCACCCGTCCGATACGCCCAATGTCGATACACCATTCGGCGGCATCGGCTTCCACCGCATCATCGACGCCTTCCCCAGCCCCAACGTCGGCTACGTCTACTGCATCGGCACCCGCTCCGAGGCCGGCGGCAGTTCGCTCGTTATCGATGAGATCAACAACTACGGGCGCAAGGGCAAGATCTTCATGCTCCACATGCGTAATGTGCGCGGCAGCCTCGCCACTGCCAGCGGTTTTGAAGAAACACTGCTCGACGACGGCGACCTCAACATGGCCCGAATCCTGCGCGAACTGCGCAACGTCGGCTTCAGCGGCTACATCAATCCGGATCATATCCCTCACCTGCCCGGTGACAACGAGACGCTCGACGTCGGCTGGGCCTACTCGATCGGATATCTCAAGGCGCTCTACGCCGCGGTTGTGGCGTAAATGCGGTGTGTGGCAAAGGACGAAGGTCGGCGACAGGTGCCCAAAAGGCCGCCTTCGTCAGACCTTTCCCTGTCGAATGCATTCACTCAACTCTTAAACTGTAAGAAATGACCCGAGATTGGGCCAACCGGACTGCATTGACGCCTTGGGCCACTCTCTGGGCGCTGGCCGTCGTCGCGCTGTTCCTGCGCCTGTACCGTTTGCACGAACTCGCGCCCGGACTAAAGTTCGACGAAGGTTGGAACGGAATATACGCGCTCCAGGTGTTGCAGGGAGAGCTGGAGCTTATCTTTGGCGACAAGGAAGGGCTCGGCGTTTATCTGATAGCCCTGACGACGAAATTGCTGGGTCGCACGCCGCTCGCGCTCCGTTTGCCCACAGCCCTGGCCAGCGCAAGCACCGTCTTTGTGCTCTTCTGGTTAGGGCGTTTACTGTTCGGATGGGACCAAAACGGGCGGGAGACGCGTTGGCGCGGCCTCGTGGTAGGAAGCGTTGCCTCCGGTATGCTGGCCGTGTCGCTCGGCCAGACCATCCTGGGGCGCACTTCATATCGAGGCAGCTTTCTGCCGCTCCTTCTTGCACTATGTCTGGCCCTGCTGTGGTGGGGATGGACGCGGCGCCGCTGGTGGGGAATCGTACTGGCAGGCGTGTGCGCGGGGTTACTGCCCTACACCTATTATCCCGCCCGTTTTGTACCCTTTCTATTCCTCCTTTTCGGAACGACCTTTCTGCTGCCATTCCGCTCTGTGACCCTGAAGCGTTTGCAGACCGAAATACCTTGGGCAGCCACATTCACAGGCGTTGCCGGGCTGGTAGCTGCGCCAATTTTCCTCCACTACATTCGATATCCCGACGACTTTTTCAATCGTCACGTTCAGTCGCTCTTTATCTTCCGGGAGTTTCAAGGCGCCTCCGTGACGACGCTGGCGAGTATCCTGGTGGCCAATGTGTGGGACGTTCTGTCCAAGTTCAGCTTTAACCTCCTGGCGGGATGCTGTTCCCCCTTTGAACATGCTGTGATGCTAAACGCATGGGAAGCGCTCTTCTTCTGGCTGGGTGTGGGGATCGCGGTCTGGCAGTGGAAGCGGAGGCCGGCGTATCGTCTGTTGCTGCTGTGGGTGGGGCTGCTGTTTATGCCGGCATTCCTTTCCGACGCAAAAAGCACGATGCGCATAGTCGGAGCAGTGCCCGCTATCTATCTGCTGGTGGGAGTCGGCGTGTGGGAGACATTCCAGTGGTCTGTTTCTCGCATACCGGCGGGGGTGAGATATCGGCCGCTGCTTTTCGGCACTGCGATCAGTGTCGTGATCTTGATCCAGGGCGCGATCACCTTTCGTGCCGTTTTCGAAAAAGGGATGGCAGAAAGTGACCACCACTATAATATGATCTGGCCAAGTTTCGCCCAGAGGCTGAACGCACGGCCTGCCGAGAAAGATACAATCTACTTCATTGCCCAGAGACATGATGCCTTTGACTATCTGTATCAAGGAGAAACACCAGTCATGAGGCTCTTCACCGAAGTGCCAGACCTCGACCATCACATCGAAGCGTTGCTGGCGAAAATGGAGAATGTTTCTACAGTGAAAGTTGTGAACTGGGTTGATTGGTCTCCTACAATTGAGTGGAGGGCAAACTTTAGGGCCAACTTCCTCACCATCCTTCTGGACAAGTACGGAAGATATGCCGGCACTGAAGAATTCGACGGCGTCTATGTCGATTCCTACGAGGATATCTCTCGCAGCCGAGAATGGGTTCTCTTCGAAGACCTGCCGCATCCAGTCATCTATGATGGTGGCATCACGCTGGAAGGCCTCGCCTTGGGCGCAAGTAAGGCAAAACTGCCTGGGCCGCAGCAGTTCGACGCAGAGCAAAATCGCTCTCTATTGGTTGGAATGCTCTGGCAGACCACACCGGAGTTGACGGTTGACTTTTCGATATCTTTACGACTGTATGATGATGTTGGCGCAAGGGTCCTCCAAAGAGATCATGTCCTGAGAAAGCCGATCGATTATCCCCTTACTACCAGTCTATGGCCGTCTAAACCGGTAAGTACCGTTTTTGATCTCGAAATTCCGAGTGAGTTGGCCGCGGGTGAGTACGAATTGCGGATGGTTGTCTACGACGTGGAGACGTCGACGCCGACCGTCGAAGTAGGAGTGTGGGAGCCGGAAACTGTTTTGGGACATGTGCAACTTCAGCCGCCCGGACAGTAGGAAAATAACGCCGCTCCTTCCTGTAGTTTCGCCTCGTTGCTGTCACTGTCGGCCTGTTCTACTCTTTCTGCCAGATCGTAGATGTCGGAAAAACCTTTGCACCTGCCGGGGTATATCCATTCCCAATCAGAGCCTTGGAGTGTATCCCAATTTCTTGGGCATCAGCAGCAGCTGGGCAACTGAATGGGTTGACGCAAGCGCCGGCAGTAAAATCTACAGGAATCAGGGTTGCATGTTGTTGGCTCTGCTCTTGTGAAATGTGTGCAGGCGGTGTAAAGTTGATGACGTTGACAACGCCTCCATACCAAACAATCGGCAGGTGTGATCGATTCCAGAAGAATGGACTTTCACTGCCTCCCCCAATACAGGTAACCATAGGATAGGACGATGACACGCAAAGTTGGGATTGTCGGCGCGCGGGGCATCGGCGAAAGGCACGCGCGCGCCTATCAGCAGGACCCCCTCGCCGAACTGGTCGCCGTCTGCGATCTGATCAAAGAGCGCGCCGACGAGGCCGCGCAAATGCACGGCGTGCGCGGGTACACCAGCCTCGCCGATATGCTGCGGCACGAAGAGCTGGACATCGTCGATGTCTCCACCGGCGGCGCCGAAAACGGCAGCTGGCATTTCGAGCCGACCATGGAGGCTTTGGAGGCCGGCAAGCACGTGCTGGTGGAAAAGCCGATCTCCAACCAGATCGAAGAGGCCCGCCAAATGGTGGCCAAGGCCGCCGAAAAAGACCTCTACCTGGGCTGCAACCTCAACCATTACTTTACGCCCCCGGCCGATAAGGCCCGCCAGTACATGGAGCAGGGCCAGATCGGCGAACCAATCTACTGCCTGCACAAGATGGGCTTCAACGGCGGCGAACAAACCTACACCAAAAACAGCGCGCCCAATGTCGCCGGCTTCCCCTACTTTCATGTGAAAGCCTTCCTGGCCCACCCGTTCAGCGTCATGCGCCACTTCTGCGGCGACGTGACCCACGTCCAGGCCTTTCTCAGCCGGCCCGCTTTCCGCGTAGAGGCCGACGACCCCATGCTCTCCGTCAACAGCATCCACCTGCAGTTTGCCAGCGGCGCCGCCGGCTATCTGCTCAGCCAGCGCGGCGACGCCACCTTCGGACACGGCGGCTGGTGGAGCGTCGAGGTCGGCGGAACCCGCGGCACCTTCTGCATCGAAAACTGCATCGAAAAGATCACATACTGGCCCGCTCCCACCGCCGAAGGCGCCGCGCCGCCGCAGGTCACCAACAGCGGCATCACCGACTTCGACGAGACCTTTCCCCTTCGCATCCACGCCTTTCTCGAAGATGTGAGCAACGGAGTTCCGAAAAGTGAACTGCGGGCTTCGGGCCGCGACGCCCTCGCTACCTTGGAGTACACGTGGGCAGCCATCCAATCCTATGAGAACGGTGGCATTCTGGTCCAGCCCCATCCTCTACCGAACAGCGGCGGCCAGTAAACAGCGGCCGCTCACCCGCAACCAGCCACGGATTACGAGCCGCCAGCCAAGAAAGGAAAACAGCACCAATGAGCGCCGCCGAAAGAACCGATAACACTTCCCTCGTGCCCCAATTCCGTTTTCCCGAAACGCTGGCCGAGCAGGAGGCCGCGCTGCAGACCAATTCCCTGATGCAACGGCTGCTCGCCTATCGCCAGCGCTATGACGGCGATCCCCATCGGCCCATCTACCACTACGTCAACCCGGAAAACACGCTCAACGATCCAAACGGACTCTGCTTCTGGCAAGACCGCTGGCATCTCTTCTACCAGGCCTATCCCCCCGAAGACCCGCGTCAACATTGGGGCCACGCCGTCAGCGACGACCTCATCCACTGGCGCGACCTGCCCTACGCCATTTATCCTAACCCCGAGGAATGCTGTTTTTCGGGCTCGGCGCTGGTCGAGGACGATCGCGTGATCGCCATCTATCACGGCACCAAAGTGGGCAACATGGTGGCCGTCTCGCACGATCCGCTGCTGCTCAACTGGGAGAAGCTCACCGGCGCGCCCGTCATTCCCATCGCCAGCGAGGACGGCTCACCTCTCCCCTATCGCGTCTTCGATCCCTGCATCTGGAAGAAAGGCGACCACTACTACGCCCTTTCCGGCGGCACCCTTCCCCATAAGGCCTCCGGCAGGCGCACACGCGCCAACTTCCTCTTCCGCTCGCCCAACCTGGTCGACTGGGACTACCTGCACCCGTTCGTGGAAGACGACATCTTCACCCTCGTCGGCGACGACGGCGCCTGCCCCTACTTCTGGCCGATCGGAGACCGTCACATCCTCCTTTTCTTCAGCCACATGAGCGGCGGGCAGGCCCTGCTGGGCGACTACGACACCGAACGCGACAAGTTTGTCGTCACCTCCCAGCACGATTTCAACTTCGGCGCCTTCGGGCCCGGCGGCGTCCATGCCCCGTCGGCCACGCCGGACGGCAACGGCGGCGTAAACGTCATCTTCAACATGAACCCGGCCAAACCGACCGAGGGCTGGAATCAGATCATGACGCTGCCGCGGCGCCTGACGCTGCAGGGCACCGACAAAATCGGCCGCGACACCCTGCTGGTCGAACCCGCTGGCGACGTCGAATCTCTGCGCAGCGAACACCGGCAGATCACCGACTTGACCCTGCCAGCCAATCAGGAGATAGTCTTGGGGAGCATGAGGGGAAACGCCATCGAGCTGATGGTGGAGATCGAAGCCAACGACGCGCCGTTAATCGAGCTGAACGTTCTGCGCTCCCCCGGCAAAGAGGAGTACACCCGCATCGCCTTCTACCGCGAGCGCGGCTTCCGCGACTGGGAGCGGTACAACGGCTGGCAGCGCGACAAACTGGCCGCCGCCACCGACAGCCTCATCTCCATCGACTCCTCCTACTCCAGCCTCTCGCCCGACGTCCGTTCGCGCGCGCCGGAGACCGCGCCCGTCTTCCTCGAAAGGGATGAGCCAGTCCGTCTCAGAGTCTTCGTCGACAAAAGCGTCGTCGAAGTCTTCGTCAACGGAAAGCAGTGCGTGGCCATGCGCGTTTACCCCGACCGGGAAGACAGCGTCGGCGTCTCGCTGCGCTCGCAGGGCCAGGACGCCCGCGTCGTTTCGCTCGAGGCGTGGCAGATGGAAGATATCTATTCGTAACACGCGGCTGTCACATTTCGATGGTCGAACAGTTCTGTGAAAGGCGAAATTAATGCACCTGCCGACCCTTTACAACAACATCCTGGGGACGAGCAACTACGTAATCAAGGAGAAGACGGAGGGCCTGACCCATGCCGACAGCATGTTGCAGCTGCCCTTCCCCGGCAACTGCATGAACTGGATCCTGGGCCATCTCATGGTCTATCGCATGCAATGCCTGGGCGTCATTGACGGGGTCAGCGAAGCCGACGAGGCTGAGTTCGGCCTCTACGGCTTCGGCTCCGAACCGATGACCGACTCCGACAAAGCTATCTCTCTGGAAACCCTCCTTGCCCGACTTGACACACTGTCTGAGCAGATCGCCGCCGCGCTCGAAAAGATGCCGGATTCCCGCTTGGAAGAATTCGTGGATGAGGGGCAAGGCGTCACCGTGGCGCAACGCCTTCTTTTCAATCTTGTCTACCACGAAGCCTATCACGTGGGGCAGCTTGAGCCGCTGTACGAACAGGCACTGGCGAACCGTTCCGGTCAGTGATCCGTCGCCGCCTCTGGGATCGAGCAAGGGGCTACTGCTTACGAACTGCAAGCCGCGGAAGGAAGAAGCATCCATGAGCGCTGCCGAGAGAACCGATAACACCTCCCTTGTGCCCCATTACAGTTTTCCCGGGACACTGGCTGAGCAGGAGGCCGCGCTCGAGACAAATCCCCTGATGCAGCGGCTGCTCGCCTATCGCAAACGCTACCAGGGTGATTCCCACCGGCCTATATACCACTATGTCAACCCGGAAAACACGCTCAACGATCCCAACGGACTCTGCTTCTGGCAGGACCGCTGGCATCTCTTCTACCAGGCCTGCCCGCCCGAAGACCCGCGTCAACATTGGGGCCACGCCATCAGCGATGATCTCATCCACTGGCAGGACCTTCCCTATGCCATCTACCCCAATCCGGAGGAACGCTGCTATTCGGGCGCGGCGCTGGTCGAAGAGGATCGAGTTATCGCCATGTATCACGGCACCACGGTGGGCAACATGGTGGCCGTCTCGCATGATCCCCTGCTGCTCAATTGGGAAAAGCTCACCGGCGCGCCGGTCATTCCCAAGGCCAGTGCCGACGGCTCGCCCCTGCCCTATCGGGTCTTCGATCCCTGCATCTGGAAGAAAGGGGACCACTACTACGCCCTTTCCGGCAGTATCCTGCCCCACGCAGCCTCCGGCAGGCGCACCCGCGCCAACTTCCTCTTTCGCTCGTCGAGCCTGGTCGACTGGGACTATCTGCACCCGTTTGTGGAAGATGACCGCTTCACGCTCGTCGGCGACGACGGCGCCTGCCCCTATTTCTGGCCAATCGGCGACCGCCACATCCTCCTTTTTTACGGCCACATGAGCGGCGGTCAGGCCCTCTTGGGCGACTATGACACAGAACGTGACAAGTTCGTCGTCACCTCGCACCATGATTTCAACTTCGGTGCCTCCGAGCCGGGCGGCGTCCATGCCCCATCGGCAACGCCCGACGGCAAAGGCGGCGTCAACGTCATTTTCAACATGAACCCGGCCAAACCGACCGAGGGCTGGAACCAGATCATGACGCTGCCGCGCCGCCTGACGCTGCAGGGCACCGACAAAATCGGCCGCGACACGCTGCTGGTCGAACCCGCTGGCGATGTCGAATCGCTGCGCCGGGAGCACCGGCAGATCACCGATTTGACCCTGCCGGCCAATCAAGAGATCGTATTGGGGAGCATCAGGGGAAACGCGATCGAGCTGATGATGGAGATCGAAGACAACGACGCGCCGTTAATCGAGTTGAATGTGCTGCGCTCCCCCGGCAGTGAGGAGTACACCCGTATCGCCTTCTATCGCGAGCGCGGCTTCCGCTACTGGGAGCTGTCCGAAAGCTGGATGCGGGACATGCTGGCCGCCGTCAACGACGGCGCTGGGCCCGGATTCTTCAGCAGCAGTCTCCTCAGCGACGAGCAACGGGAAAAGCTGGCCGCGGCCACCTACAGCCTCATCTCCATCGACGCCTCCCACGCCTCCCTCGCGCCCGACGTCCTTTCGCGGGCGCCGGAGACCGGACCGGTCTTCCTCGATAGGGATGAACCGCTGCGCCTCAGAGTTTTCGTCGACAAAAGCGTCGTCGAAGTCTTCGTCAACGGCAAGCAGTGCGTGGCCACGCGCGTCTATCCCGAGCGGGAGGACAGCATCGGCGTCTCACTGCGCTCGCAGGGCCAGGACGCTCGCGTCGTTTCGCTTGAAGCCTGGCAGATGGAAAACATATATGAATGACCGGTGGTCAGTGGCTAGCGACCTGCACCCACCGCAAAAACCAGTCAGATCTAGTTAAGAAAGGAGTTGCTTGTGCACAGCCCAACCCTGTATGTCAGCATGCTCGGGACCGTCAACAACATAATCAAGCAGAAGACCGAGGGCCTGTCCCATGCCGACAGCATGTTGCAGTTACCCATCCCCGCCAACTGCATGAACTGGATCCTCGGCCATATTATGGTCTATCGGGCGCAGTACCTCGGCGTGATCGACGGCGTCAGCAAGCCCGACGAAGACGAATTCGCCCTCTACGGCTTTGGCTCCGAACCGTTGACCGACCCCGATAAAGCCATCCCCCTCGAAACCATCCTGGCGCGTCTTGATGAGTTGTCCGACCAGGTCGTCGCCGCCCTCGAAAAGATGCCGGAAACCCGCTTGGATGAAATGTTGGATGAGGAAAAGGGTGTCACCGTAGATCAGCGGCTGCACTTCTATCTGGTCTTCCACGAAGCGATGCACGCCGGCCAGCTTGAGCCGCTGCATGAACTGGCACTGGCTAACGGCAGTAACTAACGGTAGTAGATAGTCACCAAGTGCCGTTGGCCAGGGGAGTTTTGCTGGCCAACGGCCGCTGAAGACCGGAGACGAAAACCATGCAGCTATCCGATATCAAAACCGTCGGCGTCGTCGGCGGCGGCACCATGGGCTTCGGCATCGCCATCAACTTCGCCCTGTGGGGCTACCCCACCATCATCAGCGACCTCAATGATGAAGCGCTGACCGGCACCAGGGCCAACATCGCTCATGCGCTGCAGCTCTTCGTCGAGGGCGAACTGATCAGCCAGGCGCGCGCCGAGGAAACGCTGGCCCGGATCACCACCACCACCGACCTGGCGCAAATGGCCGGACAGAGCGATTTCATCACCGAAGCGATCGTCGAGCGGCTGCCCGACAAGCAGGCGCTGTTCAAACAGCTCGACGAACTCTGCCCGCCCCATACGATTCTCGCCAGCAACACCTCGCGCCTCGTCCTCAGCGACATCGGCGCCCACATCGGCCGCCAGGACAAGCTGGTGCTCACCCACTACTTCGCGCCGCCGCATATCGTCCCCGGATTGGAGGTCGCCAAAGGGCCCGGCGCAACCGACGAGACCTTCGAGCTCACCTGCGAACTGTTGAGCAGCGCCCGCAAAATCCCCATCCGTGTGCGCGGGGAGAAATCAGGATATCTTATCAACCGGATTCAGCACGCCATGGTCAGGGAGGCCAGCCTGCTGTGGGCCGAAGGCATGGCCAGCGCAGAGGATATCGAACTGGGGATCGTTTCCACCTTCGGCTTCCGCATGCCTCACGAAGGCCCCTTCCTGCACTACGACCTCGCCGGCATCTGGAAATGGCCCGAAGATGCGCGCAATCCCCGCGCCATCGAAAATGAAAAACTCCGCGAACAAATGTTGAAGGGGGAGCCCTGGTTCCTGGACCCCGCCGACTTCGACGAGGCCGTCGAGGAACGGGACCGGGCATACATTCGCCGCCTGAAAGAGCTCTATTGGAAAGATGGCGGCCAGTGATCACCGATTAGTGGCCGGGGAAGGTCCCGGCAGCCGCCTGAAGCTACCTCAAATTTCCCGCGCCACCGCAGCCACCGCGGCCACCGTCTCGTCAACTACATCTGCCGTATGCGCCGTCGACAGGAACCAGGCCCCCCGTTCCAGCGCGCGCACGCCGCGATAGTGAAGAGCCTCCGTGAAGCGCACATAGCGCGCCTTATCCGCCTGCAACGAGCTGCGGTAATCTGTGACCTGCCCCTCCACCCCAAACCCTACGTGAAAGGCCTGGGGAAAACCTTCAACCCTCGCCGCGATGTCGGCCGCGTCCAACGCCTCCCGGATGCCCTCCATCAGCCGCGCTCCCTGCCTGCCGAGCCCGGCAAATGTCTCCGGCTTTTTCAGTTCCTCCAGCGTTGCCACCAGCGCCGCCATGCACGCCGGATGCCCATTGAACGTGCCGCCGTGCATCACGCCGCCGCTGACAAACAGGTCCATCAGGTCGGCGCGCCCCGCAAAACAGGAAACCGGAAAACCGCTCGCAATCGCCTTGCCAAAAGTCGCCAGGTCCGGCGTCACCCCAAAATGGGCCTGCGCGCCGCCCGGCGCAACCCGGAAGCCGGTGATGACTTCATCAAATATAAGGACAGTGCCGGCGTCACTGCATGCGCGCCGCACTCCTTCCAAATAGCCCGCAGCCGGAAACACCGTGCTCGTATTGCACATCGCCGGCTCCATGATCACGCCCGCCACATCCCCGCGTTCGAGTCGCCTCTCCAACAGTTCAAGGTTATTCCACGGCAGCACCTCAGTGTGTAACCCGGCCTGCAGGTCCTGTCCCGCGCTGGCGGGAATCGCGTTCGGCGCCTCCTCCGGACCGTACTCCTCCGGCGTAGGCGCGATGCTCCACAAAATGTTGTCCATCCAGCCGTGGTAGTGCCCCTCGAACTTGATGATCACCGAACGCTGCGTCGCCGCCCGCGCCAGCCGGATCACCGCCTGCACCACCTCACTGCCCGCGCAGCTGAAGCGCACCCGCTCCGCACACGGCACCATCTCGCAGACAAGCCTGGCCGCCTCCTGCTCGACCCGGCTCTGTCCGGCATAAAGAATGCCCGACCCGAGCTCCCCCTGCACCGCCTCCAACACCGGCGCCGGATTGTGCCCCAGAATCATCGGCCCCATGCCCAGGTAATAGTCGATCAGCCGGTTGCCGTCTGCGTCATACAGGTAAGGCCCTTCCCCCCGCTCAAAAACCAGCGGCGTCGGCGCAATCCCCAACCGGTAGTTGCTATTCACCCCGCCGGGCAGAGACTGGGACGCCTCCGCGATCAACTGTTTAGAGCTTTCGAAGGTTGCCATAGGGCTGAGTCCTTGTCTGGTGAATGACGTGTGGCGCCCCCGCGTGCAGTTTGTGATGCGGTAACGCATCCCGAATTATCGCAGTTTCCGTCTGCCTACACAACTGCACACAGGGGTGCACAATTGCTTTTTTGCCTGTTGGCAGTTACTCTTTCCTTGCCTCTATCCTGAAAAACCTCCCGATCACACGACAGTGGAGATTCTCTCATGTCAACCAATAGCCAGCACCCAAGCAGCGAACCCCCAGCGCAATTTACCTGGGCTGGTATGTATGCCAGCAATGCGGCTGAACCAAAGGGCTTGGGCGCGGGGAAACGCGGCCGCTACGACTTTGCCGTCGCCTATCCGGATCCCGGCTCTCTGCCTCTGGCAGGACTTCTCGATGGCCTGAAACAGGCAATGGACGACGAAGGCGGCGACCTCTCCCTCTACGCCAATCCCCAGGGCTACACACCTCTGCGCGAGTTCGTGGCCGCCAAGCTGCAGCGCGACCGAGCGATCAACGTGACCGCCGACGATATCATCCTCGCCGACGGCTCCAGCCAGCCCATCCACATGGTTGCCGAAACCCTGCTGGATCCCGGCGATGTCGTCCTCACCGAAGATTTCGTCTACGCCGGCACCCTCAATACCCTGCGCCGCTTCAACGCCGACCTGCGCGGCGTCGCCACCGATGAAGAGGGCATGATCCCGGCCGCTATCGAAGAGGCCATCCGCACCGCCAGCGCCGAGGGCAAACGCCCCAAGCTGATCTACACCGTGCCCACCTTCCAGAATCCGCAGGGCTGGACCATGACCCTCGCCCGCCGCAAAGCCTTGGTGGCCCTCTCGCAGCAGTATGACGTGCCTATTTTGGAGGATGACTGCTATGTCGATCTGCGCTTCGAGGGCACCGACGTTCCCTCCCTCCATTCTCTGGACGAAACAGGTCGCGTGCTCTACGTCGCCTCCTTTTCCAAGATCATCGCGCCCGGTATGCGGCTCGGCTATCTGACCGGCCCCCGGCCCTTCCTCGAACGCGCGATCGGCGCAAAGAGCGGCGGCTCCGTGAACACCTTCGCCTCATGGGCCGTGCATCGCTTCTCCACCTCCCATCTCTACAGCCACATCGAGGAAATCAACGATATCCAGCAAGACCGCCGCGACGCCATTCTCGACGCGCTCGACGAAAACTTCAGCGGCAGCGGCGCCACCTGGAGCCGTCCGCAGGGCGGGCTCTTCATCTGGCTGCAGCTCCCCGAACACGTCGACCTGGTCGCTGTCCGCGACGACATTCTCGAAGAGTACGACGTCGGCTATCTTCCGGGCCCAAACTTTGCGCCCGACGGCGTTTCCGGCGCCAACTGCGCCCGGCTCTGCTTCGGCTACAACCAGCCTGATGAGATCAAGGAAGGGATTCGTCGCCTCGCGACCGCATTTCGCGCCAATGGACTGATCACATAGTAGCTCTTGTCACTGCTGGCGGCTGATCGCTGCAAACGCCCCGCACATCGCAGAATGCACGCACATGACAAACCATCCCGCTCACGACGCTCTCGTCCAGGAGGTGCGCTCCTGGTACATTCAGGACTATCCAGCCCTGGGCAAGGTCGTGGAGCGGCGACGCTTCGGCTACTACAGCCGCATCCAACAGACCAACTACAACGACGTCCACATAGTGGAACCGTTCGACCCGGCACAGACGTCCGCCTTTAATGCCGACGTCAACGCCTTCTACGGACAGCGGCGCGTCCTCATCTTCACCCACAGCCAGGCTGTCGACAGGCAACTGTCCTGCGCCCTGAAGCAGGCCGGCTGCACCCGCGGCACTGCAAAGCTCTATCTGGCCCACGTAGATACGTGCGTATCGCCCGCGGCAGAGTTGGGCCCCGCGCAGATTGAGCCGGTTACGCGCAGCAACCTCCTGGACTATACGATTACAAAGTTAAAGGCTTTCGCCGACAGCGAAGAGGAGCCGGGCCAGGCAGCCGTCGAGGCCAGTATGGCAACCCGTCGGGCGGACCTCAACGCCGATGGCGCCTTCCTCATCGCCCGTGTCCGCGATCAAGCCGCCGCTATCATCGGCTGGTACGAGGGCGCCGACCGCTACATCTTCAACCTCGCGACCCGAACACCATTCCGCAATCAGGGTATCGCCCGCCAACTGCTTTCCCGCGTCATTGCAGACTCCTACGCTCAGGGCAAACGATCGCTCGTGATCGCCACCGACCCGGCGGACACCCCCGTACAGCTCTACCGCCGTATGGGCTTCCTCGATGAGATTTACTGGATGGGAACGTGGATCCTGGACGGCTCTTCTGCCCGATAACAGACGGGCGGCCGTCCTCAGCTATCTGGACGACAGGGGTAGAGGCAACTCCGAGTACTCGAGGTTGCCCAGGTCGGTCATTTCGTCGTCTGTAATGTCAAAGAGGATGGCGTTGTCCGTGCCCTCCTGGTACAACAGGGATGCACTCAGCACAGTGTCGAGAATGAGGCCGTAACGCCCGGACTGAAGATTTTCGAACAAGAAGCGGCCGCTGGAATCCGTATAAGCGACCGGCGCCGCGGATGGATCGTACGCAACTATGCGCTCGGTTCCCTCATCATCGCTCAAAGTCTCACCGAGCGCCAGCTTGACGTCCACAACCGGCTGAAAACCATCGACCGTCCTCAGAAGCAAAACACCGGTCAGCGCGCCGCTGTCGGTTGTGGTTTCGAGCGATGAAGTTTCGGGTTGCGCCCCCGCCTCGCTGTCCGACCCTGAACTGTCGGTAACCCCAGCCCGTTCGGGCGCTGTCGAAGGCGAGTTCTGCGCTGCGTCAGGTCTTCCGCTGCTGGGCCTGCACGCCAGCAACAGCAAAACCGTAACAAGAATGTACGTCTGACGTCCCATGAGCCGTTATCAGCATGAGAAGCGAAACGCGTTCTCTCTCCGCACTCTCTTCCGCTACTGATTGATCCCCTCGTACACCAGGAACTGATCGTCGGTGGCGTCCGTCTTCAACTGGTTTACCACCGCCACGATTTTGGCGCCGTCAGCCTGAGCAGTGCAGGCCGCGCCGCCTACATAGCCACTCTGAATTCTGTTTGCCTGTAGATCCGTCAATGTCTCATTGGGTTGCAGAGTTCCGGTGACCGTATAGGTCGTGTCCGTGAATGTGCACTCCACCGCAGTCTCTGATGATCCAACATTCATCACATTGACGCTGGTGAAAAAGCCGCTGTTGCGGTCCATAACCGAAGGCAGGCGCACAGCCTGCGTGGCCTCGTCCGGGTCAAAACTACTGTAAGCCGCAAACTGGATTAGAGAAGGACTTCCGGCGCGTTGAGTGACAACCGCGGCCAGAGGTTGGCTCGCGCTGTTAGTGGTAACATTGCCGGAGCCGATGAACCTCTCGCCGCCCGTGCAGGTGGAATTTGAGCCGTTCTGAAATGCGTCGCGCGCAAACGTGACTGTCTGTCCTGCCGCAACTGTCTGTGTTTCCGTGCACGAGGTGCCGGACGCTGACGGCTGATAGGATACCGTGACGCTGGTATCAGCGTCCCCAGTATTCTGTATATGAATATCGGTATAGAAACCGTTATTGTTGGAGTTAACCAACGGCATTGCCGGGCTGACCGCGCCGCTGGCAAAACCGTGGTAGGCCGCCAGCGTCTTCGTATCTTCCAAAAACGCCACCACCACTACAGGCTCATCGCTGGTGACCTCCGCGGCGAAGACGTTACTCGTGTGCGGCTCCTGCTTCTGATAAAAATTGTGGGATGCGTAGGCTGCCAGGTTGATCGACGTCGTGATGCCGTCGCTGTAGTTCACCGTCACATTTGTTGAAGAAGGATTGGGATTCTGTAGCGCAAACCAGCTGTTGAAGCCATTACTATTGACCATCAGCAGCGGCAGATAGACCGAAGTGCTTCCCTCACTGCGGCCCACATAGGTGCCGCCGGCCGTCAGCGCGCTGTTCATCATGTTGCTGAGCGCAGCCACGGGCTGATCCGATGAGATCACAACCGACCCGCTGAATCCCTCATTCACCGGCAGTGTGAAATATATCTTTGAACGATCACGCTCGATAATATCAGTAAGTGTCTTCTCCAGGCTGCCATCCTGCCTGTAAAACGCCAGAATGATATTGGCCGTGGTCTCACTCATGTTATAGGTCTGAATAGTAGACTTGTAGCCTGGAAACTGCCCTTGAGCATAAGTGCGTGCATCACTCATAACTAAGGCGAACACAAATGCCAGTGCGACTGTCACAAGGGCAAACAGCTGTTTCCGTTTCATACTTTTGCACTGCTCCTTCCAAAATACGCTGCGCGTTCCAATGTTAAATCAGGGGCGTGAACTACCACTATATTTTTTCAGTTTAGTGTAAGAATGTCGTGTCGTCAACAACTTTCCGATCGGCGCATCCGGGACTTGGAAGGTATGCAACTGCGCATCGCCTGGCCAGCATCCTGCCAGGAAACGAGTCGCCAGTGAGCGCATCGGATCAGAGTCAGAAGCGACGCGACCGTCTTGGCCGGCGCCGGCACACCGCGCAAGCGTGTCGCAAAAAAAGGCTCTATCGCTTCTTCGGCGTGTCCTTATCGCGGCCCCCAGGGTCGCGGCGGCC
Source organism: Caldilineaceae bacterium bin5 (assembly GCA_002238445.1). Taxonomy (GTDB): domain Bacteria; phylum Chloroflexota; class Anaerolineae; order Caldilineales; family Caldilineaceae; genus Bin5. The sequence goes on along the minus strand of MPML01000008.1, from coordinate 100,693 downwards.
CGAACGTCCGCTAAAGAGATTGCCGAAGAACATCTGCCTCATAGAGCCGCCATAATCCGCGCGTGAGGTTGGCTCCGTCAGACGGTCCCAATCCCGCAGCTTCGCGTCTCGCTCCCACTTGGCACGGCCCTGCACCAATCCATCGAGCGACTCCTCCAGCGGTTTGGTGTCCTCGGCAGCCAGTCGCTCCCGCCAGGTTTCCAGCTGTGTGGACAGCTGATCCAGCCTTTGCAAAAGCATATCGCGATTGGCGAACAGCGAGGCGGCCAGCTCCTCGGGACTTGCCTCCAGGGCTGTGCTGAGGGCGAAGCGGCGTCCCGCCAGCTTTTGGCTTTCATGCCATCCGGAGCCGTCAAACGCAGCCTGGAAAAGAACAGCCGCCAGAATTTCAGGCAGCTGCTCCACCGCCGCGACGATGCCGTCATGTTCAAGCGGATCAATGTAGAGCGGTTTTGCGCCCAGCCGCGCCAACAAATTGCTCACCAGTTCCAACGCGCTGGTTGCCGTCTGTGGGCTCGCGCCAATGCAGAACGTGCTATCTTTGAACAGCTCGCTGCGCGGCTCCGGCTGGCTGCTGATGTCACTGTGGACCGGCCGGCCGGCCACAAAGTTGATGCCTTCCGGCAGGTTGTTGGCCGCGATGTCCAGGGCCGGTTGCATGACAGGGCCAATCCCGAAAATCACCGCGCCCTCAGCCACATCCTCACGAATCTGCTGAAAAAACTCCGGCAGCTCCGACAGCGGTTCGGTCGTGATGACCAGGCTGGCGTTGTCACAAGCCGAATGCAGATTCCACTTGGTCGAGTCGAGCGCACCCAGCCGTTTGGCCTCATTCATGCGCGTAGGCTCGCGGTCGTTGCCGATCACCTGATAATTGCCCGCATTCTCGTGTAACGAGAGACCGATGCTGGTTCCAATCAGGTCCAGCCCAACGAGTGTGATTCTTGCTGTCGTTTCTGCCATAAGTAGCTGTCCTGAATGTTGTCAAAAGCGCTTCTCTACAAGCGCTGCGATATCGTTTCAAACAGGGCGTCAAACTGGATCTGGCACAGCAACCCGGCACAAACCCGTCCGATTCGGAGGACACTGTCGGCGCCAACTGGCCAGGCCGATTGCCGCCCTTTGCCCCGTCCGTCCCCGCAATCCGCGTGTCATGGCGCCGGCCGGCTTCAGTTCTGGCTGTCAGCCCACTGCAGCGCGCGCAGCAAACGCATTCGCTCCTCTGTGGCCAGGTGCGGCTCATCAACCTCCGACCACCGCGCCACCTCGCCTGCTGTCCGTCGCCGGTTTGGACCGTCTACTGAGTTCGATGGAGGGTCCGACAGACTCGTCTTGTCCTGATGACGAGCGATCAGCCAGCAAGTAAGCGGGCTGCATCCATCCGCATCGGCCCAATGCGCACCAATAAGCGGATGCGCCAAATGGACATGCAACAGATAGCGCCAGCCGCCGGCCGCTTCCTCCACTGCCAGGCGGGCCGCAAGCGTCGGCGCAAACGTATCCAAAAGCACCAGCGCCGTCCGCACCCACGCATTGAACGTCAGTCCGGCCTTCGCCGCCGCCAACTTGCCGGCATCATGGAGCAGCGCCGCCGCCGCCAAATCCGGATCATGCCAGCCCGCGCCCTGCAAAGTTGTCAGAACGTTCAGACTGTGTCGCTGGGCATCCACGGGCATCTGGCGAAAGCGGCTTAACCCGGCAGGCGGCAGAAATCGGGCTGCCTCTTGCAGTTCGTCAACTGATACTGAAGCTGTGACGCCGCGCACGAATTGGCGTATGCGCTGCGCAATCCTGCCGGCCGTTCCCTGCATGTGTCAATCCCGTCCAACGCCTGTTTCCCCATCATACTCAATCATCGCCGTCCACCCAAATGGGAAACAGTCACCATCCCTCCCTCCCATGCCGCAAATCGAACGCCGCAACCGGCATCCCTGTCCTCGAGCAAGGCGAGCGGAGTTGTTTACTCTCTCCTTGCATTTGGGCGGTCGGCCGCAAGCGGCCTCCCTTGTGCAGGGGCTGCGCCCCCGCAACGCCCCCCTCCAAAACCATGCCTCATCGACCTTACGTCTTCAGCGCAGCCGTGCTGCCTCGGCAACCCGGCGGTTGCCAACCGAATACGCTGTGACATAGTCTGAATGGCGGCGGGAATGAAGGGCTGGATAAGAAAGACACTGTATGTGGCCTAGTACTTACCCAAAATCCGGAAACTGAATTTCAACTTCAGAAAATGAGAAAAAGCCACCCAACAACCTGACTGGCCAGGCCGGTGATGAAGCCGCCCCCGAGGTAGATGGTTCCTATCAAAATGATAAAACCGAAGCGGCCCAGGAACATGCGCAGTTCGAAATTGTCTCCGGGCAGAAGGGCAAACAGAATATGGGAGCCATCCAGCGGCGGAATCGGAATCAGATTGAATACAAACAACAACGTGTTGATCCAGACGAAAAAGGTGAGAAATCGCTCCAGCATCGCGAAGTCGGCAAATGGAACCAGAAAGGCGCCCACCGCAGCCAGCACGAGATTGCTGACAGGTCCGGCTGCAGCCACAAGAATCGTCCCCAGCCGTATGTCCACGTCGATGTTGTTGGGATTCCACTGGACCGGTTTGGCCCAACCAAATCCCGTAAAAAGGATCAGCAGAGCGCCGAAAGGATCGATATGGGCGATCGGATTGAACGTGTAACGCCCTTGCAAGCGCGGCGTCTCGTCTCCCAATTGGACCGCCATGGCCGCATGCGCCATTTCGTGGACAGGTAAGGCAACCAGAATGATTACCGCGACCGCGACGAGCCATAACGGATCGCCCATTCGCCCCAGAGAACCGCCCCCGGACAGTAGCGCATACACAACCACTAGCCCCACGATCCCAATTACAATCTGCTGCGTGCGGGAGAGGGCGTTCCAGCCCCGCCCGCCAGACCCTTGAAACATATCACATCTCCAGGTAACCGCGCCATGAGTGGAGGGAGGACTCAGACGCGCCCGATTGCGTGTTGATGGGACGTTGGGCATGTTCCAACCAGCTATATCCCCAAAACACCATCACAAAGGCAATCAGCCCCAGCGCCAGCCAATTGCCCAGCTTTCCATAGGCGCGACGCATCACCTGTGCCCCCAACGCCAGGAACATCGTAAACGCCGGCGCAATCCAGATAACACCCTCGAACTGGGCTGCTCTCTCTCCGATCTGAGCTGTGGGCCCCGAAAAAATCGGCGCTACCAGACTGATGACGTACAGCAGCAGAACCGGCAGAATCAGCCAGGTCGCCAGCATGCCCACGTTTGCAACGCGCCCTCCAAATTCCGTATACCCCACCAGCAAACCGGTCAATCCAAGAAAGAAGATCGGGATCAGCCAGAAATGCGAAATCGAGCCCAGAAAGCCCTGGGCATTGTTGAGCAGCAGGGTTCGGGCAATCTCTGGTAGAGGCGTGGCGGGCAGGTCGCTAACGACGTTCTGCAGCACGCTGCCGCTTCCCGGGTCGATCCCGTTAGCTCCCCCGGTCAACAGGTGTCCGCCCCACCCTGTCAATGGCAGGATCGGTAGCGCAAAGCCCACCAGCGTAAGCCCGTATCCTTTCCAGCGTTGCCGGTTGAGCGGGTTGGCCAGCAAAAACCAGACCAGATGGACCGGCAGCAGCAAGGCAGTCATCACCTGCGTATAGATAGCTATTGATGTGATGACAAGATAGATCAGCCAGCGCACATATCCGCTGTACCACATCGCCTGCAGCCAGCCCCAACTCGATAACAGCGCCAGTGCCACAACCAGCGCATAGCTCCCCCCCTCCTGGCTATACCACAGCTGTAATGGATTGAAGGCCAGAAAAAGGGTTGACAGCAGCGGCAGGTTCATCAGAAGCGTGCTGCCAACTGCCGGCACCATCCGACGGGCGACCTGCCACATCAAGGCGATAGCGATAGCGCTGGCCAACACAGAAAAATAACGCAGCGCAAAGAGATCGGTTCCGAAGAACTGGAGCCACGGGCGCATCAAAAGATAATAGATCGTCCCATTCTGCTCCGGCGCCACCAGCGCCCCAACCGTCTCGCCTATCGGGCGGGCCGCTAGCAGAATCGTATCCTGCTCCACCTGGACAAGCTTCCGCGCAATCAGGCCGACCATCCGCCAACCGAACGCAATTAAGATCACGAAGGCCATCCAGCGCTGTTGCGCCTTCGGGGGACCAGGCGGGCGCTCGTGCGGAGCGTCCCTCGGCGCCGGCGTTTGCACAAGTTGAAATCGTACGGATGACTCAAAGGGCAAATTCATAGCAAAAGTAGGTTGTTGTGGGCCATCAATCAAAAGAGTGAATTCTTTTAATGATACCCCCTACGCCAAAGAAGGCCAATGATCTTTACACCGATCTCTACACCGGGACCTGTCTGCAAGAACGGAGATCATGATCGCAAGCCGTGGAAGCCGGGGAGCAAGCAATTCAATAGGCCCCCAGCTGGCACAGGAAAGCGCCGCCATCAGAAGAGTCGCCCGATACCATCTACCCACCGTCGGGTACAGTCGCCCATTCAAATGTAACATCGCCGGAGTGGATTTCGAGCGTTTCGCCGCCCGCAGTGCGTACTTGCAGCGCCCCTTGCGGAGACGTGCCGACCGCCCGGCCGCGAACTGTCCCGCTCGCGCTGTGCGCGCTGACCCCAGCCCCCAGGCCGAATAGCGCACCTTGCCAGTCGGCATGGACTACATCCGCAGCCGGACTTGAGCCGGGCGCACACAAATCATCCAACGCCCCGCACAGAGCTACCAACAGATGCTCCCTGTCGATCGGGGAATAGGTGGCACGGGCCCGTTCGCCTCCTCCGCCCAGAAGCATCAAGCTGGATGGACGCAGCCCGCCAGGACGAATCGACGGCAACTCGTGCTCATCCTGATTAACATTGACACCAATTCCCAGAATCACGCCGCTGAGTTCATGCTGCTCGAAGATGCTTTCCGCCAGAATGCCCGCCAATTTCACGGGTCCGTCAGCTTCCACAGCGATGACATCGTTTGGCCACTTCAGACGAATGCGATCTCCAAGCTGTGGACAGCACTGCCGGATCGCCCGTACCATAGCCAGCCCCGCCGCCATCACCGCCAATGAGGGATGTTCCGGCAGCAGATCGTCGCTCAATATATAGCTGCCCAGAAGCCCGCGTCCGCGCGCGTCCTCCCACCCGCGATCCAACCTGCCCCGTCCCGCCGTCTGATGGTCGGCGATCACCACTGCGCCCGCTGCTTCCTCGCCGCGCCTGTCCAGAATACCGCGCGCCACCGCCATCGTGCTTGGCACTGAACTGTAAAACTCGATACAGTGCCCCACATGGCGTCCAGCCCTATGCCCTCCCAAACCGCCCATGGCTGCTCGTGCGCGTCCAATCCATCCCGGTGGATTGGGCTGCGGCTGGCAGAAACTATCTGCCTTTTCCCGCGAACTGTCTCCGCGACGGTCCGTTTCCGCCTGGCTCAATTTGCTTGTGATCTCCTATAGTATCGTGTAAAATGACCGCGCACTGTTGCGGTCAAAAGTGGCGAGGCTTGGTAAACTCTCTGACCACGAACTGCGACCAGTTGACCACGCTCAGACGCCGTTCCTGCGCCAACCCCTCCATTGACGATAATGTTAGCGCGCGTTGCCGTTGGGCTGGGGAGCGCCGGGTTTACCGTATGGGATATAATGTCCTGTACGCTACTCTATCGCGATCAGAGCGTAGTGTGCACTGACCTCTGCAACCGGTTCACCGGACGCCAGGTCGACTACAGCGAGTAGCAGGCTTTCTGATTCTCGCAGGAACCGGAAAATGTTTCAAGTGCGCAGCAAATGCGCCCGCCCACAGCCCCAGGCGTCTGAAAGGTCCAACTGATGCAAAAAGCCGCATCGGCTCAGCGGAATATATCTGAAAACGATGAGGAGCTGACGAGCATGGATGGACCGGAGAGCGGCGCCGTCGCTTCCGTGACGCCCCCCGCCATCACCCGCTTCTGGGAGGTCGATAGCTGGCGCGGCGTCGCCATCATCACGATGGTCATCTTCCATCTGATGTTCGACCTGCGGAACTTCGGCGGCGTACCCGTCGTACTGCATGAGGGCTTCTGGTTCTACTTTCAGCGCTTTACCGCCACTTCGTTCATCGCACTGTCCGGAGTCTCGGTAGTTCTCAGCTACAATCGCGCGCTGTTCAAGCAAGGGTCGGCCGATGGCCTTGCCTGGAAGATTGCGCGCCGCGGGCTGCACATTCTGGGTATCGGCCTGATCTTTTCGCTGGTGATGCGTGTGGCCGGTCTGCCTCCAATCGATTTTGGCGTGCTGCATCTGATCGGCACATCGATCATCTGCTCGATTCCTTTTCTGCGCAATCGCTGGCTGACGCTGGCAGTGGCGGGCCTGTTGTATGCCCTCAGTTATCTTCTGAAATTCATGAACCTGCAGGCGCCGGCTGGCGTCTCCTGGCTGGTTCCGCTGGGCATTGAACCGCCTGGCTACTACTATTCCGACTACTTTCCCTTTCCCCACTGGTTTGCCGTCTTTCTGATCGGTGTCTTCGTGGGGTCCGTATTCTATGCAGGGGGTACTCGCAGACTGTCTCTGCCAAATCTCGGGGCGTTCTTCCCATTCCCTGCCCTGCAGTTTCTTGGCCGTCACTCTCTGGTCATTTACGTGATTCATCAGCCGATTCTGATTGGGCTGCTGCTCCTGACAGGTACCATAACTCTGGGGTGACAGTTGAACTTGCAAAGAGCGGAGCGTTCTCTATTTCAATCGCCGGCCACACATCGTGGCCCTGCGGTCAATGCCGGTCTCTTCCGCGTCTCGATCGCAATGCTGCCCGCTGAACACGCCAAACACGCCAAACCAGTGGCAAGCAGCGGCCAATATGCCGAGAACAACCGTACAACGACCAACGACAGTATATATAGGAGTTTGTCTTGACTGACTCGACAATCGATCCCCGTATCACCGATCTGCGCCGCCGCAAGGACATGGCCAAGTTGGGCGGCGGTCGCGAACGGATCGAAACACAGCACGCCAAGGGTAGGGCCACCGCACGCGAGCGGCTCGAATTGATGCTCGATAAGGGCAGTTTCAGGGAAGTGGACGCGCTCGTCACCCACGACAGCCACGACTTTGGCCTCGACAAGCAGCGCATCCCCGGCGACGGTGTCGTAACCGGGTATGGCACAATCGATGACCGTCTCGTCTATGTTTTCTCGCAGGACTTTACAGTCTTCGGTGGCAGTGTCAGCCGTCATCACGCCGCCAAAATCTGCAAAATTCTGGACATGTCGATGAAAAACGGCGCCGCGGTTATCGGCCTCAACGACTCAGGTGGCGCCCGCATTCAGGAAGGAGTGCTCAGCTTGGCCGGCTATGCCGACATCTTCTTCCTCAATGTCATGGCCTCCGGTGTCGTGCCCCAGGTCAGCGTCATAATGGGGCCCTGCGCCGGCGGCGCCGTCTACTCGCCCGCAATCACCGACTTCGTCGTTATGGTAAAAGATACAAGCCATATGTTCGTCACAGGCCCGGATGTGGTGAAAACGGTCACTCACGAGGAAGTCACCTTTGAAGAGCTCGGCGGCGCCTCAGTCCACGGCAGCAAGTCCGGCGTGGCCCATTTCACCGCCGAAAATGAAGAAGACGCCCTCTTCATAGTGCAACAGTTGATGAGCTTCCTGCCCAATAACAATATGGAAGATCCCCCCGTCGTGCCATCCACCGACGATCTTCTGCGCCAGGATGAAGAGCTGGATTCAATTGTGCCCGACAACCCCAACCGTCCCTACGATATGAAAGAGATCATCCACCGTATCGTAGACGACGGCCAGTTCCTGGAAGTGCATGAACAGTGGGCGCGCAACGTCATGGTCGGTTTCGCCCGTCTCGGCGGCCGCTCCATCGGCATCGTCGCCCAGCAACCGGCCGTGCTGGCAGGTGTCCTCGATGTCGATGCCAGTCAGAAAGCGGCCCGTTTCGTCCGCTTCTGCGACTGCTTCAATATCCCGCTGGTCGTCCTGGAGGATGTGCCCGGATTCATGCCCGGCCTCAACCAGGAACACGGCGGCATCATTCGCCATGGCGCTAAACTGCTCTACGCCTTCTCCGAAGCAACAGTCCCAAAACTGACCGTGATTATCCGTAAAGCCTACGGCGGGGCCTACTGTGTCATGAACCCCCGCCACATCGGCGCCGATCTGGTCCTGGCTTGGCCTTCGGCAGAAATCGCAGTGATGGGGCCGGAGGGCGCCGTAAATGTCATTTTCCGCCGCGAAATCGCGGCTGCCGACGACCCCGTTGCTAAGAGGACCGACCTGGTCGCAGACTATCGAACCCGTTTTGCCAACCCCTACATCGCAGCCGCCAACGGGTTCATCGACGATGTCATCGAACCGCATGAGTCCCGGCCGCGCTTGATCAACGCACTGGAAATGCTGCAAAATAAACGCGATAAACTCCCGCCCAAAAAACACGGGAACATCCCTCTGTGAATCGAACGCCGCTGGGACCGAACGGAGAAAGAAATATCGATCGCACGACCGGCCAGATCTCCCCGCAGGATCGGGAGCTCGTCGGACCCCGGCCGCCGATGACCAGAATCCAGGGACTGCCCCAAATCGAATTTGAGCTGTCCGCCGAACAGTTCTCCCTGATGGGCTTCCCCCGCTTGCAACAGGGTCTTCCCCTGTCGGCCGTGCTCGATGGCGGCGTGCTGCTGCCGGAACCCGGGCCGGATCCCTGGTACGCCGTGCAAAAAGGGCCGCTGACCTCACGTTTTACACAGATCGGCCCCGCGCTGTACGCGTTTGCCGGCCAAATCGTCGAGGCCGATATCCAATACGGCAGCAGCCAGATGGCCGTAGTCGTGGTAGACTGCGGGTTCGTCACCCTGCGAATCGCCTGCGCACCCAATAGCGACGGCGTTCTGCCGGAAGGAACCTGGGAAACCCGCTACGCGGCCGGCTTTGCGCCCGTCCAGGCAATCGTGGAAGAGAGTTTCACCTCCCCCGTGGGGCGCACCGTCGATGTCTCCATGTGGGAGTTTCGCCGTCTGCTCCTATCGCCGGACGACAGCGCTTTCGGCACCTGGCATACCAGCAGCGAGATCCCACCGGCTCCCTTTACCTGTGACCGGCTGCTGATTCAGGCCCGTGTCCATCGGCAGGGATTCTGATATGCCCATTACATCGGCATTCATCGGCCCCGGAAGAAGAGATGGCGGTGAGGCGAGAACGAGTACAATACTATAGTGTCTTCGAACACGCTCTTCTTGAAATAGACGTGAGTATCTGAGGAACTGAGCATGTTTAAGAAAGTTCTGGTTGCGAATCGAGGCGAAATCGCCGTGCGGGTGTTGCGGGCGTGTGAAGAGCGGGGCATCGCCACTGCTACCGTCTTCTCAGACGTGGACCGGACTGCCCTTCACGTACGCTACGCCGATGAGGCCTACCATATCGGCGCGGCCCCCAGCCGCGACAGCTACCTGCGCATTGATAAGATAATCGATGTGGCGCGCAAGGCCGGCGTTGATGCTGTCCACCCCGGCTACGGCTTTCTGGCAGAAAACGCCGAATTCGCCGCCGCCTGCGCAGACGTCGGCATTACATTTATCGGGCCGTCACCCGATGCCATCGCCAAAATGGGGGACAAACAGACCGCGCGCGAAACCGTCGCCAAAAACAATGTGCCGCTCGTGCCCGGTTCGCCCAAGGGCATGCGAGATGAAGAACTAAGAGCGACCGCCATCCAGATCGGGTTCCCCCTGATGATCAAGGCCACCGCCGGCGGCGGCGGCAAAGGGATGCGCGTGGTTCACGACCCCAACCAGTTTACAAGCGCCCTTTTGGCTGCCAGGCGCGAAGCCATTGGCGCCTTCGGCAATGGCGAGGTCTACCTCGAAAAATACATCTCCAGCGCCCGCCACATCGAAGTGCAGATCCTCGCCGACAGTTACGGCAATACAATTCACCTCGGCGAGCGGGAATGCTCCATCCAGCGCCGGCACCAGAAGCTTATCGAAGAGGCGCCCAGCGTCGCCGTCGACGAAAACCTGCGCCAGGAACTCGGGCGCGTTGCCGTGGCCGCCGCCGAGTCGGTGGAATATGTCAACGCCGGCACCATTGAATTCCTGTTCGATGCCAAGGAAGATAAATTCTACTTTCTCGAGATGAATACCCGGCTCCAGGTGGAGCATCCGGTCACCGAATTCGTGACCGGGGTCGATATTGTCAAAGAGCAGCTGACCATCGCCGCCGGCCGTCGCATGCGCTACCGTCCCGAAGATATCCGGCCCAAGGGCTGGTCGATTGAGTGCCGCCTTACCGCCGAGGACCCTTTCAACAATTTCATGCCCAACAGCGGCGTCGTCACCTACCTCAAAGAGCCCACCGGACCAGGTGTGCGCGTCGAAAGCGCACTCTACCGCGGCTACGAAATCAGCCTTTTCTACGATCCCATGGTCGCCAAACTGATCGTATGGGGCGAAAACAGGGCCGAAGCGATCCTGCGTATGCGCCGCGCCCTGAACGAATATCGCATCAGTGGCATCAAAACATCGATACCATTCCATCAGGAAATTATGGACAGCACCGAATTTATCTGGGGAACATTCGATACCGGATTCCTCGACCGTCGCCGGCTGGTGGCAAGAAATGAACCCGACCTGGAGCAGGCGCGTATCGCAGCCGTTGCCGCCGCGCTGGTGGCGCATGAAGAGGGCCGCCGCGCCGTCAATATCGGTGGGAACGATAACAACGCCGCCAGCCCCTGGAAGGAGGCCGGCCGCCTGAGGGGGATGGGAGGGCGGTGGTGAAATACTTTTCCAGTGTCGGCGACCATACCTTTGAAATTGAGATCAACGAGGATGAAGTGTTGGTCGACGGCGAACCTATCACCGTCGACCTGCGCCAGAGTGGCGTTACCCAGCTATACAGCCTGCTGTTGGACGGCGCAAGTTTCGAAATGCTGGTCGAGGAAACACCGCAGGGCCATGACGTGACGCTTCGGGGTGAGCAGTTCCGTGTGCAGATAGAAGATGAACGCACGCGGCGCCTCAATGCAGGCCGCCAAGGGCCGGCAGTGCCACAGGGCGACCTGGCCGTCAGAGCCCCTATCCCAGGCATGATCGTGAAAGTGCTGGTGCAAGATGGCGATGAGCTCATCGAAGATCAACCGCTGATGATCCTGGAAGCAATGAAAATGGAGAATGAGATTCGCGCCGTGCGCTCGGGCGTGGTGCGTAAAGTAGAAGTCACCGCCGGCCAGAGCGTTGAACAGGACGCAGTACTGATCGTAATCGGATAGCTCGCCTCTTGTATCCAAAGGCTTTCCTTTAAGCAACGCGAAACTAAGTGAAATTCAACCTGATTCGCATTTGACAGTTCAAAAGCCGTGTGATATATTGAGGAAACCTGCACAAAACAAGAATTTCTTTGTCAGGGATTTGCAACCGTAGTAGAGTAGTAAGGTTGTGGCACATTAACAGCTGAAGAGTGGCAAGATAGACGAAGTCCAGCAAGCTTGAGAAGGCAGCTTCTGGGTTGGGGCGTAGGCGCAGGTAATGCGGATGCGTTCTTTCTTGGGAGCAAGTCAATGATGAGTTGGAAGTAGCTTTGCGTAGAAGAGTGGTCGAACGTTTACGTTCTGGGAGTAAGAGGGATGTGGATGTAACGGCTGCGAAAATACGGAGAGTTTGATCCTGGCTCAGGATGAACGCTGGCGGCGTGCTTAACACATGCAAGTCGAACGGGAAGCGGTGCATATTTGCTTCGGTGAATTTTGTGCCGTGGAGAGTGGCGAACGGGTGCGTAACACGTAGGTAACCTGCCCCGAAAGGGGGGATAACCACGGGAAACTGTGGCTAATACCGCATGATCTCGCCGGGACGAGAGTTCGGTGAGGAAAGCTGAGGCGATTTGGGAGGGGCCTGCGGTCGATTAGCTGGTTGGTGGGGTAAAGGCCTACCAAGGCGATGATCGATAGCTGTTCTGAGAGGAAGACCAGCCACACGGGAACTGAGACACGGTTCCGACTCCTACGGGGGGCAGCAGTGAGGAATATTGCGCAATGGGGGAAACCCTGACGCAGCAACGCCGCGTGGAGGATGAAGGTTTTCGGATTGTAAACTCCTTAACTGGGGGAAGAGGAAGGACGGTACCCCAGGACGAAGACACGGCTAACTAGGTGCCAGCAGCCGCGGTAATACCTAGGTGTCAAGCGTTATCCGGAATTACTGGGCGTAAAGGGTGCGCAGGCGGCGATACAAGTCTGGCGTGAAAGCTCCTGGCTTAACTGGGAGAGGACGTCGGAAACTGTATGGCTAGAGTGAATGAGAGGGGGGCGGAAATCCCGGTGTAGTGGTGGAATGCGTAGATATCGGGAAGAACACCAGAGGCGAAGGCGGCCTCCTGGCATTTTACTGACGCTGAGGCACGAAAGCGTGGGTAGCGAACGGGATTAGATACCCCGGTAGTCCACGCTGTAAACGATGTGAACGAGGTGTGGGCGGTGTAGAAGCCGTCTGTGCCGGAGCAAACGCGATAAGTTCACCGCCTGGGGAGTACGGTCGCAAGGCTAAAACTCAAAGGAATTGACGGGGGCCCGCACAAGCAGCGGAGCGTGTGGTTTAATTCGATGCAACGCGAAGAACCTTACCTGGGCTTGACATGTACGTAGTAGTGAAGGGAAACTGGAACGAGCCTTCGGGCAGCGTAGACAGGTGCTGCATGGCTGTCGTCAGCTCGTGTCGTGAGATGTTGGGTTAAGTCCCGCAACGAGCGCAACCCGTGTTGCTAGTTACAAGTGTCTAGCGAGACTGCCGGTAACAAGCCGGAGGAAGGTGCGGATGATGTCAAGTCAGCATGGCCTCTATGTCCAGGGCTACACACACGCTACAATGGTTGGTACAAAGGGAAGCGAAAGGGAGACCTGAAGCGAATCCCATCAAAGCCAGTCATAGTTCGGATTGCAGGCTGCAACTCGCCTGCATGAAGTCGGAGTTGCTAGTAACCGCAGGTCAGCAATACTGCGGTGAATACGTTCCCGGGCCTTGTACACACCGCCCGTCACGTCATGGGAGTTGGTAAGACCTGAAGACGGTGACCCAACCGCAAGGAGGGAGCTGTTTAGGGTGGGACTGATGACTGGGACGAAGTCGTAACAAGGTAGCCGTACCGGAAGGTGCGGCTGGATCACCTCCTTTCTAAAGGAAGACCGGACGTCACTGTGGAGACGGCAAAGCCGTTGTAGAAACAGAAACGTCTGCAGCAGCAAGGTTTGCACAGGATACGACTATCTTGCCACTTTTCAGGGGTTAACGTGCCTCTGTTGCATCAAAAGGGCAAGTGGAATGGGCCTGTAGCTCAGTCGGTTAGAGCACTGTGCTGATAACGCAGGGGTCCGTGGTTCGAGTCCACGCAGGCCCACCTCGTTAAGCAAAAGCAAGCAGAATTCGCAAACGCTGACGATGGCAGCAAGCCAAGGCCCTGACAGGCCCGGCTGGAACAATGCGGAAGGTCGGAAGTCAATCGGCCGGCCGTCTGCCAGAAGGTTGCAGAGCAAGTAGTAAAGTAGTCCAGCAGGAATGGCACATTAAGAACTGAATAGGATAGAGAAGAACTGCTGTAGGAGTAGGAAGGAATGCAGCGGCTGCGAGGTCGTTGTATTCGACACACAGCAGGTTAAGCTACGAAGAGCATACGGAGGATGCCTTGGCGCCAAAGGCCGAGGAAGGACGTGTACCACTGCGAAAAGCTGCGGGGAGTTGTGGTAAGGCATAGATCCGCAGATGTCCGAATGGGGAAACCCGCCCTGGGGAATGCCGGGGCAGCGCGTGGTGAAAAAATAGCTGCGTTGCAGGGAACTCGGGGAAGTGAAACATCTAAGTACCCGGAGGAAAAGAGATGATTCCGTTAGTAGTGGCGAACGAAAGCGGAGCAGTCCAAACCGTGTTGGTGCAAGCTGATGCGGGGTTGGAGGACCGACGGAAGGTCTGGACCGGATAGCGGAACCGCACTGGAAAGGCGGACCGGAGAGGGTGAGAGTCCCGTAGGCGAAATCTGGGAAGGGCTGGTCGGGATCCTGAGTATCACGGGGCACGCAAACCCTGTGAGAAGCTGGGGAGACCACTCTCCAAGACTAAATACCTTTGGCGACCGATAGTGGACAAGTACCGTGAGGGAAAGGTGAAAAGGACCCCTGATAGGGGAGTGAAAGAGATCCTGAAACCGTATGCTTACAAGCAGTCAGAGCCTGATGCCGGGATTCCCGGCCGGGTGATGGCGTGCCTATTGGAGAATGAGCCAACGAGTTACGGTCAGTAGCGAGGTTAAGGTGTGATAGCCGGAGCCGAAGCGAAAGCGAGTCTGAATAGGGCGACTAGTTGCTGGCAGTAGACCCGAAACCAGGTGAGCTATCCATGTCCAGACTGAAGCGGGAGTAAAATTTCGTGGAGGGTCGAACCGGTGTACGTTGCAAAGTGCTCGGATGAGGTGTGGATAGGGGTGAAATGCCAAACGAACCTGGAGATAGCTGGTTCTCGCCGAAATAGCTTTAGGGCTAGCGTCGTTTGTTGAGCATAGGAGGTAGAGCACTGGATGAGGTAGGGGGCGAAATGCTTACCGAACTCAACCAAACTCCGAATGCCTATGCTTTAGAACGGCAGTTGGACTGCGGGAGATGAGTTTCGTAGTCGAGAGGGGAAAAGCCCAGACCGTCAGCTAAGGTCCTTAAGTGGTGACTAAGTGGGAAAGGAAGTGGTGTTACAGAGACAGCCAGGAGGTTGGCTTGGAAGCAGCCATCCTTGAAAGAGTGCGTAACAGCTCACTGGTCAAGTGATACTGCGCCGAAAATATAACGGGGCTTAAGTCACCCGCCGAAGCTACGGTTTTGCAGATGCCTGCGGGTATTTGTGAGAGGTAGGCGAGCGTTCCATGCGCATAGAAGCGATACTGTAAGGAGTCGTGGAGGGCATGGAAGTGAGAATGTTGGCACGAGTAGCGAGAGCTGTGTGAGAACCGCAGTCCCCGAAAGTCTAAGGTTTCCGACGGGAGGTCAATCCGCGTCGGGTTAGTCGGACCTAAGATGAGGCCGAAAGGCGTAGTCGATGGATAACAGGTGAATATTCCTGTACCGCATCAGGTTGTCTGAGCGAAGGGGTGACGCAGAAGGGTAGATCAGCCAGCGGCTGGAAGAGCTGGTGCCAAGCCTGTAGGTGATGAGGACGGGGCGAAAAGACCGTCTGAGCTGAGGGGTGAAGGCGAGCCTATATTAGGTGGAAGTGATTGAACCCAAGCTGACGAGAAAAACCTCTAGTGAGACCTATGCGACCGTACCGCAAACCGACACAGGTAGACAGGTGGAGAACACCAAGGGGAACGGGAGAACCTTCGTCAAGGAACTAGGCAAAAATGGTCCGTAACTTCGGGAGAAGGACCGCCTCGGTAGAGTGAAGGTACAGACGTGCCGGAGCTTGAGGAGGCCGCAGAGAAGAGGCCCTGCCGACTGTTTACCAAAAACACAGGTCCGTGCGAAGTTGAGAGACGACGTATACGGGCTGACGCCTGCCCAGTGCCGGAAGGTTAAGGGGAGAGGTGAGAGCTTTGAACTGAAGCCCCGGTGAACGGCGGCCGTAACTATAACGGTCCTAAGGTAGCGAAATTCCTTGTCGGGTAAGTTCCGACCCGCACGAAAGGCGTAACGAGTGGGGCACTGTCTCGACGGAGGGCCCGGTGAAACTGAAGTAGGAGTAAAGATGCTTCTTACCCGCAGCAGGACAAAAAGACCCCGTGGAGCTTTACTGCAGCTTGATATTGGATTAGGGCTTACTCTGTGTAGGATAGGTGGGAGACTGTGAAACTGGTTCGCCAGGATCGGTGGAGTCGTTGGTGAAATACCACCCTGATTGAGTTTTGATTCTAACCTGTACCGTAACCCGGTATGGGGACAGTGTCAGGTGGGCAGTTTGACTGGGGCGGTCGCCTCCCAAAAGGTAACGGAGGCGCGCAAAGGTTCCCTCAGGCTGAATGGAAACCAGTTGAAGAGTGCAAACGCATAAGGGAGCTTGACTGCGAAACGGACATGTTGAGCAGAGACGAAAGTCGGCGTTAGTGAACCCACGGTTCTGAGTGGAAAGGCTGTGGCTTAACGGATAAAAGCTACCCCGGGGATAACAGGCTAGTCTTCCCCAAGAGTTCACATCGACGGGAAGGTGCGGCACCTCGATGTCGGCTCGTCACATCCTGGGGCTGGAGTAAGTCCCAAGGGTTGGGCTGTCCGCCCATTAAAGTGGCACGCGAGCTGGGTTCAGACCGTCGTGAGACAGGTCGGTCTCTATCCGCTGTGGGCGCAAGGAAATTGAGAGGAGCTGTCCCTAGTACGAGAGGACCGGGATGGACAGACCGCTGGTGTGCCAGTTGTCGTGCCAACGGCATAGCTGGGTAGCTAAGTCTGGGACGGATAACCACTGAAAGCATCTAAGTGGGAAGCCAGCCTCAAGATAAATTTCCTCACAGAGATAGTCTGGTAAGTGCGCTGGTAGACGACCAGTTTGATAGGCGGGACGTGTAAGGACTGAGAAGTCTTAAGCGAACCCGTACTAATGCACGAGGGCTTAACCTGTGTGTATCTTGCGCCTAAAGCAGTACTTCTCAATCCTGTTCAGTTCTTAGTGTGTCAATATATCTGCTGTGCCCATGCGAGTGGACCTTTGCCAGCGCCCCTGCACCAGAACGCAGCGGCCACGACAAATACCACAATATGCACAACATCCACTCGCATCATAACCGTGCAAGAATAGAGGAGTTGGTGGCAAGAGCGGTGGGGAAACACCCGGTCCCATCCCGAACCCGGTCGTAAAGTCCACCAGCGTCGATGGTAGTGCGGGGGCGACCCCGTGTGAGAGTAGACCGCTGCCAACCTCCTCTTTCTTTAACACTCCACTAAAGAAAACTTCTCTTCTGGACAACCCGCTACCTTGTGATACAATGTGCGCAGACATCAATCTGCCCCGGTCTGCGATCTAATCCATGGATGATATCCCTCCTGAACCCGGATTTATACCATCCTTATCCCCGATCAGTTTCGCTGTCTCTCTCGCGCTTAACCAAATAATCGACGCGTTCACCCCCTTGGCAGCATGCCACAGGCCGACTTTGCGCGCACCGCTTCCTCCCCCCACAGCTCAGGAGCATCCTGCATGACAGTCGCCGCCGTCATCCTGGCCGCCGGGTTCGGAACCCGCATGAAATCTAGACTGCCCAAATCTCTCCACCCTCTGGCCGGCCGGCCCCTGATCGAGTGGTCTCTGCAAGCGGCAGAAGGGCTTTCTGATCTTCCGCCGGTTGTCGTCGTCGGTCATGCAAAAGAACAAGTGCAAAATGTCCTCGGCGAGCGCGTCCACTACTGCCTGCAGAAGGAACTACTCGGCACCGGCCACGCCTTGATGCAAGCAAAAGAACTCCTGTATCAGAGGGCCGATCATGTGCTGGTCCTCTACTCGGATATGCCCCTTCTGCGTCCCGAAACACTGGCAAGCTTGACCCAATGTCTCGCCTGCAGTACACAACCGCAGCAAAAGCCAACCGCGCTCTCCCTTTTGACTGTCGAGCGCGAAGAGGCCCAGGGCTTCGGCAGGATCGTGCGCGACAAGAACGGGGCTGTCCACAAAATCGTGGAAGAGGTGGACTGCACGCCGGAACAACTGGCTGTTCGCGAGCTGAATCCTGGTGTCTACTGCTTTAATGCCCAATGGCTCTGGCAAAACATCTCCCTGCTTGCGCCAAACTCTAACGGGGAATACTATCTGACCGATATGGTTGAAATCGCCGTCGAACAGGGCCAACCGATCGAAACCTTTGCCGCCGCGCCCGAAGAGACATTTGGCATCAATGACCGCAGCCAGTTGGCCGCCGCCGCGCAAGCGCTGCGCCAACGTATCAATACCGAACACATGCTATCCGGTGTCACCATTGTCGATCCCGCTTCTACATATATCGACGCTGAAGTGACAATCGGTCAGGACTCGACTATCTATCCGGGAACCCATCTGCAAGGGCGCACCAACGTTGGCGAAGGCTGCCGCATCGGGCCGAACAGCCGGATCGTCGACAGCGCAATCGGCGACGACTGCCGGGTTGAGTACAGCGTCATCGAGCAGGCCGCGATGGAGCGCGGCAGCGAAGTAGGCCCCTTTGGCCATCTGCGGCCGGGTGCCCATCTCGGCGAAGATGTACACATGGGCAACTTCGGCGAAGTGAAAAACAGCTACTTGGGTCCAGGCGTCAAAATGGGTCATTTCAGCTATATTGGCGATGCCACCGTTGGCGAAAATGTAAATATCGGCGCCGGCTCCATCACCTGTAATTTCGATGGCGTCTCAAAGAACCGTACAATTCTCGGCGATGAAGTCTTTCTCGGCAGTGATACCCTCCTGGTTGCTCCCGTTACGCTTGGCGCCCGCGCCCGCACCGGCGCCGGCTCTGTCGTAACCAGAGATGTGGACGAGGATGCGCTCGTCTACGGCGTGCCCGCACGACGCCCGCGTCCCGCCGAACAGGCTGATTCATGCACGGCCGCCCCAGCGCAACCGGATACCGAAACCGGGGAGGAGGCCGCCGCCGGCCAAATCGCCTCCCAATCGAAGAAGAAGCAAGAGTGAACCTTACGAAGTATAATGTGGCATCCTAGCCTTTAGGGTCGAATTTTTCCGTCATGCTGCCTGCGCTCGGCCCGGCATCGCGCAAGGCATCGTAGAAAAAGGAGTCACTTGTGGATGTGGAACCTGCATGGCTGATCGCGGCGCTCTTGCTGCCTCTATTAACGATCGGCTTTGTAGCTGCCGCCGAAGTATCGCTGTCGGCAGCATCTAGAAGCCGTATTCGAGAACTTCTCGCCAGCGGCAATCAGCGGGCTAAGCTGATCGACCAGATGCTCTCAAACCCGGCCCGTTTTCTCTCTACCCTGCTGATCCTCAAAAGCCTTGCGTATATTGCCGCAGGCTCCATGACCGTCTGTCTGGCAATGACCCTCCAATGGTCCGATGTCGGCGTCAGCGCCGCGGTGGGCCTGATCTGGCTCCTGCTTCTTGCCATCCAAATCGTCGCCCGCGGTTGGGCGCTGCGACAGCCGGAAACGGTCGCCCTCTCCATCGCCCGTTCTGTCGACCTCGTGGCTGTAGTTCTCGCCCCGCTGTCGATTCTGCTGCGTCGCCTGGCCTCCTCCGCCCGGGGAGACGAAGACGAAGTGACCGCGGAAAGCGTCTTTCTCAGCGAAGACGGCCTGCGCTTCCTGATTCATGTGGGCGAAGGCGAGGGCGTGATCGAAGAAGATGAGAAGCAGATGATCGCCGGCATCTTTGAATTCGGCGAGACGACCGTGCGCGAAATCATGGTGCCCCGGCTCGACATCGTGGCGGTAGAAGTGACCGCGCCGCTCAGTCAAGCCCTCGATCTGATTATCGGAAATGGACACAGCCGCATTCCCGTCTATGAAGACAGCATTGACCATCTGCTCGGTGTCCTCTATGCCAAAGATCTCCTGCTCTGTCTGCGCGACGGCAGTCAGGATATTTCCGTTCGTCAGCTGCTGCGCAAAGCCTACTTTGTGCCCCAGAGCAAAAAACTGGACGAGCTTTTCGAGGAAATGCAGGCACACCGCATCCACATGGCCTTGGCCGTGGATGAATACGGCGGCACAGCCGGGCTCGTTACGATCGAAGACCTGCTCGAGGAGATCGTCGGCGAAATTCAAGATGAGTACGATTCGGAAGAGCCGCAGCTGAAAAAACTGGCCCCCGAAATCTACATCTTTAACGCCCGTTACGATATCGATGAGGTGTCCCAGCTTATCAACGTCGACCTGTCCGCCGGCCGTGAGAATATCGATACTCTAGGCGGTTTCATTTACAGCCAACTGGGGCGGGTGCCGGAGCAGGGCGAAAGCATACAGTTCAAAGACTGGCGTTTCACCGTCCTGTCGGTTGATTCCCGCCGTATCGACGAGGTGCGTGTCGAGCCGCACCACAGTGCAGACAACAATGCCCAGATCTTGAACCAGCCTGAGGCCGAAGAACAGCCCGAGGACACCACAGGCCCCGGCTACTTGCAGTCGGCTGCCTGACAACATGGTACGCGCCCCCGCTCGGAAACGGCGTACAGAAAGGACGCTATCGTGAACGCGACTGTATCCCCCCAGCAACTTGTCGCCGCGGCCCACTCCGCCCGCAAACAGGCGTATGCCCCATATAGCAACTACGCCGTCGGCGCCGCCGTATTGACCGAAAACGGGGAAATCATACCGGGATGTAACGTTGAAAACGCCTCCTATGGGGGCACCATCTGCGCCGAGCGCGTCGCGCTCACATCCGCCATCGCCCAGGGCAAACGGCACCTGACTGCCATCGCCGTCGTTACCGTGGACGGCGGCTCGCCCTGCGGCTTTTGCCGTCAGGTGATGGTTGAACTCGGGGTAGACATGGACGTGTATATCAGCGACGCGGCCGGCAACTTCCGCAGCACGACCGTGCGCGCATTGCTGCCCGACGCCTTCGGCGCCTGACGACCATCGCACAGTGTCCCCGCCGACGCAGTCTGCCGTCACATTTGCAATCCAGAAAAATTCGGGGCGCACCGTGCAAAGTGCCCCCCGCAGGGCACCAGTTCGCCAAGCGGCCAAGCGCGCCTCTGCGATCGCCCGACAAAGTCCTCTTGCCCGAATGAAATGAAAACCGGTCGCAGGTATTAGACCGGTTCCAGCGAGTAATAATCTGATGAAGAATTTCTGCGTAGCGACAATCGGGTTGCTCGCACTGTTGGCCGTTGCCGCCTGTGTGCCAGACCCACCACCTGCCCAGCCCACCGCAACCGCAACCGCGACCGCAACACCCCCTATCGCAACCCTTGACGCGCAATCAAATACGCCAACCGCAACACCGGCGCTGTCGACAAACATTGCCGCTTCGGGAGAGGCTATTCCTTCGTCGGGCCAAGAATCCGCGAACCTGGCAGTCGATGGCGATCTCGACTCACTTTGGAACTCGGGGCGCGCCCCGCTGGGATGGTTCCGCATCGCACTCGATGGACACTACCTGGTCGAAGGAGTCGAGCTGGTCATTGCCCAGGCCCCTCCTGGTCCTACCACGCATGAGGTCTGGTTGGGCGACGGTTCCGGTACACGCGTCCTCTACGAGCGGCTCGTCAGCGATAACACCGAAGATGGACAAACTCTCGAAGTAACGATTGAACCGCCCCGCAGCATTAACGAGGTGTTCATTCGCACTGTTCAAAGCCCGAGTTGGGTCGCTTGGCGCGAGGTGCGCGTGTTCGGCGAACCCTCTGAAATTCCTGCCCTGCCGCCGCTCAAACTCAGCACAATCGCCTCAGGGTTGAATTTGCCGGTACAGCTTACCCACTCTGGCGATAACAGTGGCCGCCTCTTCGTCGTCGAGCAAGGAGGGCGCATCCGCATTATCAAGAAAGCTGACGCGTCCAACGGCGACGCCGCCTGGTCTGTGAACGATACACCATTCCTCGATATCTCCGAGAGGGTCAGTTGCTGCGGGGAACGGGGGCTTTTCGATCTGGCTTTCCCGCCGGGCTATGGCGCCAAACAGCATTTCTACATCAGCTATACCAATGGCGATGGCACTACAGTCATCGCCCGCTACCAAACGACCGCCGATCCTGACAGAGCCGATCCAGCCAGCGAGGAAATTGTGCTCACGATCGAGCAACCTTACGATTCGCACAATGGCGGGCGTATCCTTTTTGGTCCGCTAGATGGCTACCTGTACATCGGCAGCGGCGATGGCGGCGGAATTTCCTTCAACGATCCTGACAATCATGGGCAGAACCCCGACACGCTGTTGGGCGCCATTCTGCGCATCGATGTCGAGTCCGGCGTCAAGCCTTACGCTATCCCCGCTAGCAACCCATTCGGGCAGCTTGAAGGCTATCGCGACGAAATCTGGGCCTATGGCCTGCGCAATCCCTGGGGATTTGCTTTCGACAAGCAAACAGGCGAACTTTACATCCCAGATGTGGGCAATATCACCCAGGAAGAGGTCAACTACCAGCCGGCAACCAGCGCCGGCGGCGAAAACTACGGCTGGCGTATCACCGAAGGAAGCATCTGTTTTGAGCATTGGGGTTGCACCGAGGGTGAACCCTGTACTGTCGAACATTGGATATGCAGCGCAGATGGCCAGACCTCGCCCGTGGCCGAATACAACCGTTCACAAGGATGCGCGATTGTCGGCGGGGCCGTCTATCGCGGCGCCAGCCTGCCTCACCTGCAAGGTGTTTTCCTCTTCGCCGATTTCTGCCGCGGAAAAATCTGGGGGTTGACAGGCGGCGCCCAGGATAAGTGGCAAAGCCCCCTGCTTATCAATGCCTCAGTACCAGTCAGCGCCATCGGCGAAGATCAGGACGGCAACGTCTACGTCATCAGCTATCAGGATGGTGCTATCTCGATGATCACAGAAGAGTAGACAGTACTCTTGAACCAACCTGTCGCCGGTGAAGAAGTGCCCCCTATATTCCCAACCGTATGTTTCGGGATAAAGGGTTCTTCGTAGCTACTCAGCCGCAGTCAATTCGCAACCCTCGACCAGGCGAGCGAAGCCGTTTACCCTCTTCTCGCTCCTCTTGAGTAGTATTTTGGCGGTCGGGCCTTCGGCCCTCCCTTGTGCAGGGGCTGCGCCCCCGCAACGCCCCCCTCCAAAACCATGCCTCACTGACCTTACGAATTCAGGTCAGCCGCGCGGCTCCAGCAACCTGGCCGCTCCCATCCGAATAGGCTATCTGATAGCCTGAATGGCCGCGGCGAAGAAGAGCTGGTCAAGACAGACATTGTATGTGGCTTAGTAGTTACGGTTCTTCTATCTGAAGGTGCTTCCGCTGCCCCCGCTAACCATGCCCCTGCGCTTGCCTGTGTCACTCCCGCTGCTGGCCGAAGACCCAAGCGCGGGCCGAGCGGTTGCCGCGACGGCTAGCAGAGCAGCCAGCGGCAACGCAGCCCCTCCCTCCCCGAATCGTTGACTTTACTTTGCCGCTCTGGTATGTTCTTACCATGAATGTTCCCGCACTGATGGCAACCTACCAGTTGCGTCAACGAGAATATCTGCTGCGCATAACCCGCGCCATGACCTCGCGGCTCGACTTGCCCAGCCTCCTGCGCCTGATCCTCGAGAGCGCCGCCGAAATGCTGGCCGCGCCGGCCGGCGTAATCGTGTTGGATGACGAATCCGCTGCCGTGCCTCTCGCAGACGGGCGCAGCACCGTCGAGGACGATGAACCCTTTCGCATCCGCGCCTCCTATGGCATCCCTCGCCAGCTCCTGCCCGCGTTTCGTCCCCTCCTCAAAGTAGCCTCCCAATCCTGGCCGCCATCCGAAGATCCACGAGCGGTTGAAGAGTCGAACCACTCTGCAATAGCGGGCGAATGGGAGGCCGGCCAAGCCATCGCAGCCGAATTCTCGCTGGGAGACCGCTACCAGCAGGATATCAAGCGCCGCGTACGCGAGGTAGAGTCGGCCCTGGGCCAGAGATTGGGGCAGGTGATCGGCCTCCCGCTTCTTTTCGAAGAGGACCTTCTCGGCGTGATCTACCTGTTCCGCGGCGATTCCGCCTTCTCTCCACTGGACTGGCAGTTCTTGCAGGGGTTCGCTGACCAGGCCGCTATTGCCGTGCGCAATGCCCGCCTCTACCAGCAACTGACCACAGAACGCAGCCGGCTGTCGATGATCGTTCAAAACAGCGTCCACGGCATGATGATCCTGGCCCCCAATAAGCGGGTCGAAGTGATCAACCAGGCTCTCTCCCAAATGACCGGCATCGCGCTCCAAGAGGCCATCGGTCAGCCGTGCGACAAAGTCCTGCCGCTACTCAATTTGCAAGGTGAGGATCTCTGCGGCGCCGATTTCGATGTCGATTCCTTGCCCGAAAGCGGCGCCCAAACTGAAGGAGACATCGTTCTCCCCGACGGAGGCCAAATGTCGGTCTCCGTAACCTTCATCCCGGTCAAGGATGAACGCATGCGCTTGGTGAATATTATCGCCAATGTGCAGGACATCACCCGTTTCCGCGAAGAAGAGGAGATGAAGTCCACCTTCACCTCGATTATCAACCACGAACTGAAGACGCCCGTAGCGCTGATCAAAGGCTATGCCCAGACTCTGGCGCGCCCGGACGCCGCCTGGGATGCCGAAACCGCCCGCCAAAGCCTCGAAGTGATCGAGGAGGAAGCCGACCGGCTCGAGGCGCTGATCAACAGTCTGCTCGACGTGAGCCGCATCCTGGCCGGCGGCCTCCGGCTGGAGCGCTCCGACGTACAACTGCAGCGGCTGCTCGAACGCGTCGCTCAAGACTACCGCACACAGACCGACGCGCACGAAATCGCGTTCGATCTGCCGCCCGATCTGCCGCTCATCTACGGCGACGAAGAACGGCTGCGCCTGGTCTTCACGAATCTACTCAGCAACGCCATCAAATACTCGCCGGACGGCGGCGTGATTCGTATTGGCGGCTGGCAGGAAGAGCCGCAGGATGAGGGCGCGGCCCGCCGGCTGGTGCTCTATGTCGCTGACGAGGGAATCGGTATTCCGGCAAGGGAGTTGCCGAGTATATTCGAAAAGTACTACCGCGTGGATAGCAGCCTCCGCCGTGAAACGGCCGGCGCTGGTCTCGGTCTTTTCCTCAGCAAGGCAATCGTCGAGGCCCACCACGGCGAAATCTGGGTGCGCAGTGACCTGAACAAGGGCACAACTGTCTTCGTGGCCTTACCTGTGGACGAGATCGAAGTCGCTTAGAACGCTGGCTTGGCAGCGAGTGCGCTTGCGAAAGTAAATCGCGCCCCAGTGCCGCACAGTCGCACAGGAAGAGATTCTCTTATGCAACTCATTCTTGAAAGACGCCTGACGCGTCCCCGCCATGTAGAATTTCTCTTTCCACTGATCGCGCTCGTTCTGGCGCTGATCTTCAGTGGTATTCTGCTATGGATATTCGGCGCAAACCCGTTTGAGACCTATGCGGCCATGGCAGCCGGCGCGTTCGGCCAACGCTACCACATCAGCGAAACAATTCTGCGCGCTATCCCTCTCATGCTGACGGGCCTGTCAGTCGGCATCGCCTTTCGCATGTTGTTCTGGAATATTGGCGCCGAAGGACAGTTTGTTTGGGGAGTCATTGCCGCAACCTGGGTTGCGCTCTTTTTGCCGGAACAGATCGGCGGTCTGCCGCAATGGGCTTTCCTGCCGGCCATGATCGTGGCCGCTTTTGCAGCCGGCGCCATCTGGGGCCTGATCCCGGCCTTCCTCAAAACCGCCCTGCGGGTCAACGAAATCATTACAACCCTCATGTTCAACTATGTGGCCCTGCTGTTTATGCAATATCTCTACACCGGAGCCTGGAAGGATCCCGAGGGCTTCGGCTTTCCCGGCAGCGCCCAGTTCCCCCAGCACGCCTGGTTGCCGCGCCTGCCAATCGACCTCGGCCGGGTCCACTATGGCTTGGTGATTGCGATCCTGGCCGCGTTCCTGATCTGGCTCGTCCTCGACCGCACCAAATGGGGGCTCGAGATCAAGGTAATTGGCAAGAACCCACTGGCCGCCCGCTACGCAGGCATGAGCATTGCGCGCAATGTGCTCCTCGTTATGTGCGTAAGCGGCGGCATCGCCGGGCTGGCCGGATTCAGCCAGGTGGCCGGTGTGGGGCACCGGCTGCAGAATGGAATCGCAGTCGGAGATGGCTTTACCGCGATTATTGTGGCCTGGTTGGCTAAGCTGAACCCCTGGGCCATCCTGCTCGTCAGCATACTGCTGGCCGGACTCAACACCGGCGGCGATCAGTTGCAGATTACCATGGGGCTGCCGGCGGCGGTCGCAGGTGTGCTTCAGGGGTCAATACTCTTCTTCGTGCTCGGTGCCGATGTCTTTATCAACTACCGGCTGCGCGTAATTCGTACCCAGCCCCGGCCGGCCCCCAAACCGGCGCCCGTCTCCGAGGGACCGGCGCCGGCCGATTAGAAGAAGCGCCGATCTAATGTCAGTAACCGGTGGCCACGAAAACACCGGTCGACACTGAGCAAAACCTGGCGACAGGAAACCGGCAACCGCATACTGCCGCCGGCTACCAAGCATGTGAAGGCGTTACGATAATGGAACTCGCCCTACTTATCTCGATTCTGACGGTGACAATTCAGGCTGGCGCTTCTCTTGTCTTTGCCGCCGTCGGCGAAATCTACACCGAAAGGGCCGGCGTTCTCAATCTCGGCTTGGAAGGTATTCTCATCATGGGCGCAGTCAGCGCCTTTGCCGTTGGTTTTCACACCGACAGTCTCCTCCTGGGCACACTGGCGGCGGTCATAGTAGGCGGCGTACTGGCCTCCCTCCACGCCTTCTTGTCCGTCACCCTGCGGGCGGACCAGGTCGTCAGCGGCCTGGCGCTGACACTGTTTGGCATCGGGCTGAGCAGCTTTCTGGGCCAGCGCCTTGGCCCCGAAGGCGCGCCGCTGGTGGGCTTGGTCGGCCCTAAGTTCAACAAAATCGCGCTCACCGGTCTCAGCCAGATTCCGCTGCTTGGCCAGGCCATCTTCAACCAGGATCTGCTGGTCTACCTTATGTATCTGACCGTTCCCATATCCGCCTTCCTGCTCTATCGCACCCGCCTTGGACTCAACGTGCGCGCAGTAGGCGAAGA
Organism: Caldilineaceae bacterium bin5; assembly: GCA_002238445.1. Lineage (GTDB taxonomy): Bacteria > Chloroflexota > Anaerolineae > Caldilineales > Caldilineaceae > Bin5. The sequence continues at coordinate 74,011 of MPML01000008.1, read as the reverse complement.
CCCGGACACAGCCGATGCAATGGGCATATCGGTCACGCGCACCCGCTATCTGGCCACCATCGGCGGCGGTATGCTCATGGGGCTGGGCGGCGCCCACCTCAGCTTGGCCTATACTCCCGGCTGGACTGAAAATCTCACCGGCGGACGGGGCTGGATCGCCATCGCCCTCGTCATCTTTGCCACCTGGGATCCCGCCCGCGCTCTGCTTGGAGCCTTGATCTTTGGCGGCGTCAACGCGGTCCAGTTTCGGTTGCAGGCCGCCGGCGGCGGCGTCATTCCCGCTGCTATGCTGGCGATGATGCCCTATCTGCTGACCGTCGTTGTGCTGATACTGATCACCGTCTATGAAAACGTAAGCCGCCGCCTCGGCGCCCCTGCAGCGCTCGGCCTGCCCTATATGCGCGGCGAACGTTAGCTTCTATTTTCAAAAAACCAACCGGAGTTGAAAATTCTTATGTGTGGACAGGAATATCGCATCGAGCATGACAGCCTCGGCGAAGTAAAAGTACCGCAAGATGCTCTCTATGCAGCCCAAACCCAGCGAGCCGTCGACAACTTCCCCATTAGCCCGTTGTCTTTCCCCCGGCAGTTTATCCGCGCCATCGGGCTGATCAAAGGCGCGGCCGCCGCTGTCAATCTCGATCTAGGTCAGATCGACGCCGAAATGGCGGCCGCAATTCAGAACGCCGGCGCCGAAGTCGCCCACGGCGCCCACGACGCCCATTTCCCGCTCGATATCTTCCAGACCGGCTCCGGCACCAGCACAAACATGAACGCCAATGAAGTGATCGCTACCCTGGCATCCCGCACCCTCGGCCGCAGCGTTCACCCTAACGATCATGTCAATATGGGGCAAAGCAGCAACGATGTCATTCCCACTGCTATCCACGTCAGCGCCTATCTCGCCGTTGTCGAGGAACTCTTGCCCGCTCTGCAGCACCTCCAGCAAACACTCGACGCCAAGGCCGCAGAGGTGGACGACGTCGTCACAACCGGGCGCACCCATCTTATGGATGCCATGCCTGTCCGCCTCAGCCAGGAACTGGGCGGCTGGAGCAACCAGATCGACAAAGGACAGCGCCGGCTGCGCGACGCCTTGGCGCGGCTGGCAGAGCTTGCCCAGGGCGGTACCGCCGTCGGCACCGGCATCAATGCTCATCCTGAATTCGGTGAGCGTATTGCCGCCAAACTCGCCGCCATGACAGCGCAGCCCTTCAGGACAAGCGAAAACTACTTCGAAAGTCTCAGCAGCCAGGATGCCTCTGTGGAGATGAGCGGTCAACTCAAGACGATCGCGACCTCGCTCATGAAGATGGCAAATGATCTGCGCTGGATGAACAGCGGGCCGATTGCCGGCTTCGGCGAGATCGAGCTTCCTGCCCTGCAGCCAGGCAGCAGCATCATGCCAGGCAAGATCAATCCGGTCATTCCTGAAGCGGTCACCATGGTCGCCGCCCAGGTAACCGGAAACGACCTGACGATTACAATCGGAGGACAGTCAGGCAGTTTTCAACTGAACGTCATGCTCCCTGTCATCGCCTACAACCTGCTGCAGAGCATCTCAATTCTGGCCGGCGCCAGCCGTCTCCTGGCAGACAGAGCCATCGCCGGCTTCGCAGTGAATGCAGAGCGCATCGGCCAGCTCGTAGACCGCAATCCGATTCTGGTGACCGCCCTGAATCCGGTGATTGGCTATGAACTGGGCGCACAAATCGCCAAGACCGCCTATGCCCAGGAACGCACCCTCAAAGAGGTCGCCCTGGAGATGACCGACCTCAGCGCCGCCGAACTCGATGAACTGCTCGATCCCCGCAAACTGACCGAAGGCGGCATCCAGCAGCGCTGAGACCTGGCCCGTCTGCATGGCAACCTGTGTGATGCCATCTCCGTGGCCAGGGGATGAGATATGCCCACAGCTCATCCTTTCACGTCAGCCTTCTCGGCTGTCGCTCGCCCGCTTTCGAATCGAGAGCTGCTGAACGGATAGCTGCTGTACTGAACACTGCTGAACGAAAAAAGGTCCGGCACCAAGTGCCGGACCTTTCTATTTTCTGTAACCCTGTTCTATCTACGGCAGGAAGTAGTTTGGATTGCGCGCCGCGCCATTTTGGCGAATCTCAAAGTGCAGGTGCGGCCCCGTCGAACGCCCGGTATTGCCGACCGTACCTATATGTTCACCCTTGGCGACGTTTTCGCCCTGGCGCACGTAGACCATATTCATATGAGCATAGAGCGAAACAAAGCCGTTGCCATGATCGACCATGACCATACTGCCATAGCCGCCATTCCAACCATGTGACGCCTTGATTACATAACCGCTGTCGGCTGCAACAATCGGGGACCCTGCCCTGGCTCCAACGTCAATCGCTCTATGACCGTGCCAGAACTGCTGGGTCAAGTGGCCGCTGACCGGCCAGTCAAAGTTTCCGGAACCTCTGACCGCCGAAGCGGGAACCGGGCCCCGATACATTGCCACCTGTCGAGCGACATACGGCTTAGTACCATTGGGAATGATCAACTGCTTGCCGCTGTTGATCGGGGAATTCGCCGACTCAAGATTATTCAGCGGGAAAGCAACAATCTCTTCGACGCCTACTTTGTACTTAACCGCCAGAGTAGACAGCGTGTCGCCTGTCCTTACCACATGCATCACCCCGTCAACCGGGGGAATAATCAATTCCTGGCCAGGCCACAACAGATCCGGATTGGACTCCAGCTTCGGATTGGCCCACAAAATCGTCTCCGGCCGGAGATCGTACCGCGCAGCAATCTTCTGAAGGTTGTCAGCTGGCAATACCTTGTAAATCTGGATTCTGTCAATCCGGGATGGGGCGGCGCTTACAACCGGTTCCTGCTCCGCGCCTTGTATACTTGGGGATGCAGCAGCAGGCTCATCGGTACTCCGCGTGAAGGGAAGTACCGCACGTTGCAGTGCATTACCAACCTCTGCAATTGGATTGCGGCGAGCCAGCAGTGCGTCAGCAGCCGTACCTTCCGCCAACGGTGCCTCCGCCGCCGGCAATGTGCCCAGCGGAAACTCCCAATTGGGGGCATCTACCTGTCTGATCAAAATAACTATCGCTGCCACTACCAGGACCGCAAGGTGGCTGGCAAGCCGGATTGGCGCAACCTGCTCGCGCAGGAAGCCCCGTATGCCTGAAGACAAATTCTCAATCGCCCCGCCCCCCCTCCAAGACCCGCGGGGTGGTGGAAAGGCGGGATGGGCGCACCCTGCTCGCGCAGGAAGCCCCGTATGCCTAAAGACAAATTCTCAATCCCCCCGCCCGCCGTATCTACCAGGCCGGCCGATCCATCTTCCAGCGCGACTTCAGCCGCGCCCTCTGAACTCGGATTTATCTGATTCGGTGATGGGGTGGGACTAAACTCTGACAAACTGCTCGAAACGGAGGAAACGATTACTTCCCGATCCAATGCGGGGGCGCCGTTTGGCCTGTGGAAAGTGTGGTAGTTGAACTGACGTTGTTCTACGTGCTCTTTACTTTTCAGCATACAGCCTGCCCAGGATAGGGATACAGAACCGAAACTGTATCATATTCTCCTCTGAACACAAAGTTCAAGAGATGGCTTGGCGGGGGGGATATGCCTTCAGGTCTGCTGACGTCCACAGTCAAAAAGGCCCGAATTGCCTCAAGAATGGCATTATAGGGACAAAACAGGCACCGCACAAATCCGATTTCGGCTCTAATCTCGTTTTATTGCCCTCTTGACACATTGTGACAATAAAACGTAGGGAAAACGTAGGGTAAGCGTCATTTTTCTGTGATTCGGGCAACTTTCTTGCTACTTTTCCGCCCAACACTGGCCGCGTCCCCTCAAATTCCCCGCCCGGCGCGCACCATCGAAGCTCGCTTCGAGGTTTCGCTCCCACCACCGACCTGCCTATTTGATCAGTGTGTCCAGAAACTCCTGGTTGTCTCGCGTTCGGCTCAGACGTTCCAGGATGGGTAAAATCGCTTCGTTCCCCCCTCCCATCGCGTCACTCATGCGCCGCAGCGTGTACACCTTTGCCAACACCTCCGGCTCCAGCATCTTTTCTTCGGCCCGCGTGCTGCTTCTTTCAATATCGATCGCCGGGAAGATTCGCCGTTCCGATGTGCGCCGGTTGAGATGCAACTCCATGTTGCCCGTGCCCTTGAACTCCTCGTATATAACGTCGTCCATCCGGCTACCCGTATCGACGAGACAGGTCGCAATGATCGTCAGACTGCCGCCCTCTTCCAGATTCCGGGCCGCGCCAAAGAATCGTTTTGGTGGATAAAGCGCCGCCGGATCGATCCCGCCCGATAACGTGCGGCCAGACGGAGGCACTGTTAAGTTATAGGCGCGGGTGAGGCGCGTAATGCTGTCCAGCAATATCACCACATCGCGGTTGCTCTCAGTCAGACGTTTGGCCCGCTCCAACGCCATCTCCGCTACGCGCACATGGTTTTGGACCGGTTCGTCAAATGTGCTGCTGATCACCTCCGCCTCCACCGAACGGTCCATGTCGGTTACTTCCTCGGGCCGCTCACCTATCAGCACGACCATCAAATGCAGGTCCTCATAATTGCTCGACATGCCGTTGGCTATGCGCTTCAGAATGGTCGTCTTGCCGGCTTTGGGAGGACTGACAATCATCCCGCGCTGGCCGCGGCCGATTGGCGACAACAAATCGATCATCCGGGTGGCCAGCAGGTTCGGTTTGGTTTCCAGGTGAATCTGAACGTCTGGAAAAATCGGCGTCTGCTTCTCAAATATCGGACGCCGCTTGGCCTCCTCCGGGTCAAGGCCGTTGACGGCTTCCACCTTTAGCAGACCGAAATACTTCTCCGTGTCCTTTGGCGGCCGTACCTGGCCAACAACCAGATCTCCTGTCCGCAAACCAAATCGACGAATCTGGCTCTGACTGACGTACACATCTTCCGGTCCCGGCAATAGATGATCGCTGCGGAGAAAGCCTATGCCATCCTGTACGATTTCCAGAGTTCCGCCGCCAAAAATATAACCCTGTTTTTCGGCGTTCGCCCGCAATAAGAGAATTATCAGATCGTGCTTCTTTAAACGGGTATGGCCAGTCATCGCCATGGAACGAGCTAACTCCCTGAGTTCATCCAGGGTGCAATCCTCCAATTCGGCCATAGTCATACTGAGCATTTCCATAGTTCGTTCCTTGTCAGGCTCAACAAAAAGTCACTCATTGCTTGCGCAACAGGACAGCGTGATATGCATACGAGTGAGAGTGCTGAAAGCGTGGGCTGTCTATTTGTTGGGTAGACCTACCGTCTACACAATACAATCTTTGGGGATTGCCCGAATTCGGGCAGGTTTTCCTAGTGAATTGTCTAGCGCCAGGGTTGGGTAAATTCTTAAGAGGTGCATTCAACGAACAATCAGTCGCGTTTGCCTCCTATCCGCGGCTGCCGTCCGCTGTGCTCGATCATTCTGAAACAATCATCGCCAATTGCGTTTAGAGCAAGCCGGCTACTTTACTGATTTCTCTTTGGATAGACGACGCGGACATATAGGGCGGAGGCAAACGTACGGCATCGACAACAAGTATAGCAGCCTTTTAGGATTAAGTCAACTACCATTCTTCTGCAGCTTCACATCGAAATCTTCGCCCATCTCCCGCCGCCGCGCATTCCGCAGCCTAGTCCGGAAAAACGCCCGCAATCCCAGAAACCACTGAAAAACCGCGCTGCACACAATTGGGGCCCGGAGCACGATCGCCGCACGCTCACGATCAACTCCCGGCCCCTTCAGTGGAACTTGCAACTCGTATCGTTTTTTCGTTCCGTTGACCGTCGTCACCGCCGACTGCCGCTGAATACCCGCAACCCAAGTGCCGGCGCCAACCAGGACTGGCCAATCTCTCAACTTTCCCCCTACCAGTCCCAGATGCCGGCGATCTCCTTCAGCGTCTCAACGTCAAGGATCCCGATTCGTCTATAACCCAATTCCACCAGGCCCTGCCGTTTGAAATCACGCAGAATGGCGCTGACCGTCTCCCGATATGTACCGAGTCGATCCGCCAGAACCTGATGGCTCACCCCCTGAATCACCTCTTCCCTGTCGTTGCACAGTTCAACCAGAAGTGCCGCCAGTCGCTCCGGTAGCTTCTTGTAGGCCACATCTTCCAGCCTGTCCTCTACCTGAAGAAGCCGGCTGCCGTACGTCTGCAGCATCCCCCATCCCAGAATCGGATACTGAAGCGTCATGTTGCGCGCCTCGGCTGCCGGAATCGACCAGACCACCGCATCTGTGTCCGCCTCGGCAAAAACGTTCGCCTCCTGCGGCCTGTTCAACGCGCCCTCGCCAAATATGGCTGCCGGCTCCAGCGACCCAATCACCAGCCGCCGGCCTTCATGATTCGGGCAGACCAGGTTGATCCTCCCCTTCATCAGCACGAACATCTCTCTTTTAAGAGCTGCCGCATCGGCAACAACCTCATGCGGCCGGTATGAACGCATGCGTACATGCTTCCCAAACGAAGGATCATCATTGTGGAGATCCATCAACGTCTGCAAAAGTTCCGGTTTTCGGCCCAGGACATCGTCGGTAACAGCGTGTCGATAAGAATTATCGAACATTTATCACATCCTTTCTGGCTGCTCCGCAGTACTACTCCCATTCTCATGGCGCCAGCTAGGGCGGAATCTGTGAATGCCTCCGCCGTTGAGAAGGCACAAAATGAGTCTAACTTGTGCAAATCATGTGCCATGAAAGCACAAATTCTTGAAAAGGCCCCCAATCGAATCTATAGTCCGGTCAGAAACTGTACACTGTCTAAAGTATAGCAGTTTTTCACGGCAATTTCTACGCTTTCTATCCTTACAAGATCCTTATCAACCGCGCACTATTCTCTGCGCTCTCTCTCTCAAGCTTAGCACTGAAAAGTTATATTTCTGTTGCAGAAAAGTTAGCGTTCCATAACCTTAGGAAAACTACCGCCCCATGACGCCTCCCCAAATGGTCCCCGCGCCTCTGTCATTCACGCCCTTCCATGCCATTCACTCAATCTGCCCACCCACTGTCTCTCATCTGGGCGGTCGGGCCTTCGGCCCTCCCTTGTGCGGGGGGACACCCCCCGCAACGCCCCCTCCAAAAACACGCCCCGCCGCCGCACGAGTCTCCCGCCACCTTCCCCAGTCCTTCGCAGGAGGCGCACGCGCGGCTGCACCACACCTTCTGTCACTTATGCCCCAAAATCGGGGACAAGACCCGCCAAAACAGTGCAATTGTCGACAAATTCGTGTTATGCTACACTAAATTTCGTATGCTACACTGAAGGTCCTGTGGACAAACGCTGGACAACTACGAGTGGCGTTCCAAAGTACGTCGCTCTCAACACCAAAACCAAAGCTCAGCGCTGACTCTTGTCTGATGCTATAGTCGCTCGTAACCTGACCCGTACTACCGGTTCTGAATCGGTCGGGTCGAGGAATGGTTATCTGCATTCATTCTACTCTAATCAAATGACGAGAGAAGCTTAATGGCAGGAATTGTGAAGAGAATCGCCGCGGTTCTCGTAAGTATTGTCTGGCTCAGTCTGATTCTCGTATTGCTGGCAGGTTTCTTCGTGCCTGACCTTCACGAACTACTGCCAGCCCCAGTGAGAGAAATTACTGAACCGGAGGCACTGCGGGAACAGTGGGAAAACTTCACCAATTCTTTGGCGGAGGCCATCGGCGTACAGCCTCCTGCTGAGCCTGAAGTCATACCAACCGCCACGCCCGATCCGGCAGTATCCGCCCCGCCCACGGCCACCCCTGTCCCCGAGACGCCCACTGTCGCGCCGCCAACCGCGGAGCCCGCGACACCAACCACCGCGCCCTCGATGAGTTCCGACGCCGATGACCAGCCCGAAGCTGCCGAAACCTCCGTCGCCGTTTCGGTGTCAGAAGATCGACAAGCCGACTTGCGCTCTGCACCCAGCGAAGACGCAGACGTCATCGGGCTCGTCGCCGCAGGTGGCACCGTCACTGTCACCGCCCGCGATTCCACCGGGCGCTGGTATCGCCTGGAAGACGGCACCTGGATCGACGCCGATGACCTGGTTGATGCCCCGCAAGATCAGCTCCCTGTGGTCATGGTGGAGTCCTTGCAACCTCCCGAAGGGCCTGAGGAGTCGTCGCCGCCTTCCGAAGAAGATACGACTTCCCCTCCCACACAACTCGAGGCTGTCACCGCCGTTGTCAATGCCGACTCGAATCTGCGCGCCGGCCCCGGCACCGACTTCGACCGTGTGGATGGTGTCAATTTCGGCGAAGAAGTGTCCGTCGTCGGCATATCTGCCGACGGTGAATGGTATTTGCTCGAAAGCGGGGATTGGCTCTTCGCTGCCCTCCTCGTCGAAGCCGTTGACGTTCCGATCGTCACTGAGGACACCGTTTCAGATGAGTTGACCACTGCTGACACCGAGCAAATTGACACCGGCGACGACCAGGCGCCGGCAGGGACCGAACAGCCGGATACCGAGACCGAGCAACCTGAAACCGGCGACGAACAGGCCGAGACAGAAACCGACGCCGAGCAGTTGCAACCGGTTGTCATTGCCCCGCTTGGCGCCAATCTGCGCACCGGTCCCGGCGTCGAATTTGACCGTGTTGACGGCGTCGAGGAAGGCGAAGTACTGGCAATTGTGGCTCAGGATGAAGGTGGAGACTGGTTGAAACTTGAAGATGGCTCCTGGATCTTCGCCGCCCTGGTGAACAACGTGCCCGCAGACCTCCCTGTAGATTCGGGAGAAGCAATGGAAGCCGAGACCGACGAAACCGGCGCCGACGACGAGACCACCGACGAGACAACCCCACCGGACGCGTCCGACGATGAGGAAGACGTGCAGGCGGGGGACGATGCGCAGGACGAGCAGACCGACGAAGACGAACAAGATACACAGACTGACGAAGACGAGCAGGACGAGCAGACTGACGAAGACGAACAAGATACACAGACGGACGAAGACGAGCAGGACGAGCAGACCGACGAAGACGAACAAGATACACAGACTGACGAAGACGAGCAGGATGAGCAGACCGACCAAGACGAACAAGATACGCAGGAAGAGGCCGAACAGATCGTGTTGGCAACTGTAAACACCGATGCCAACTTGCGCAACGGCCCCGGTCTCGATGCAACCATCGTCGACTCCGCTCCCGTCGGCACGCAAGTGACGATCGTCGCTCGATCCGACGACGACCAATGGCTGCAGCTTGATAACGGCTACTGGATTTTCGCTACTCTCGTCGACATCCTCCCGGCAGAAGAAGACGAAAACGCCGATACCGGAACAGACGATAACAACGACGGGTAGTCAACGCATCCGCAGGTGATAGCCTTAGATCCAAATGTGTGATGGCGACGACAGAAACTGTCTGAACCGCAATCACCACAACTGATTTGCAGTAACTTAGCGCCGTACTGGCCAACCTAGGTTTCGGACATCTGTCGGGAACCAAAATGGTCGTACGGCGTACTTATTTTATGACAGTGCATAAGAACCGGTATGCGCGTCCAAAAACAGACACGGAGTAATTTTAATGCGTATTCTGCTTTATACGGGCAAAGGCGGGGTCGGCAAGACGAGTGTCAGCGCGGCCTGCGCCCTCCGTTGCGCCCAACTGGGCTACCGCACCGTCGTGCTCAGCACCGACTCCGCCCACAGTCTTGGCGACAGTTTCGACACCCGCATCGGCAGTGAGTTGGTGGAATTGGCGCCCAATCTCTGGGGACAGGAGATCGATCTGCTCCATCAGATGGACAAGTACTGGGGGCGCGTGCAGGACTATCTCAATGTACTCTTCTCCTGGCGCGGCATGGATTCTCTGGTCGCTGAAGAGACGTCAGTTCTGCCGGGAATGGTGGAGCTCGCCAGCCTCATGCACATTACACATCTGGCCGACAGCGGCAAGTACGACACGATTATCATTGACGCTGCACCCACCGGGTCCACCTTGCAACTGCTCAGTTTCCCCGATATCGCTCGCTGGTATATCGAGAAAATCATGCCCTTCGAACGCCGAACCCTGCAGATCGCCCGCCCCATCATGTCCCGTATGAGCGATATCCCTCTGCCGGATGACGACCTGTTCGAGAGCGTCGAAGATCTGGTGAACGTGCTCGAGCGCACCAGCCTCCTCCTGAGCGATAGTACAATCAGCAGCATGCGGCTTGTGATCAATCCGGAGAAGATGGTAATCAAGGAGGCGCAGCGCGCCTACGCCTACCTCAACCTCTATGGCTACGCCGTCGATTCCGTTGTCTGCAATCGGGTCTTCCCCCAGGAACTGAAAGAAGCCTACTTTAGCGGTTGGATCGAAGCGCAGCAGCGCAATCTGGCCTTCGTCGAAGAAGCCTTCCACCCCCTTCCCATCTCCCGAATTCCCTTCTTCGACGAGGAAGTCCTGGGACAGAAAATGCTCCAACGCATGGCCGCGACGATTTTCGGAGAAGTACCGGAGCGCGGTGGGCATGGTGACCCCACCCGCCTCTACTATCAGGGCGAACCGCAGAAAATCTTCGCCCGCGACGGCCACTACATCCTCAGCATCGCCCTTCCTCTGGTCGCCAAAGAAGAGGTAAACCTCCACCGCAGCGTCGTCGACGAGCTGATCGTCCGCATCGGCAACTGGAAACGCAACATCGCTCTGCCGATCGGCTTGGCGCGGTTGAAGATCGACGGCGCCAAGTACGAAGGCGACCGGCTGAATATCCTGTTCCATAAGGAAGAAGACGATTCCGGTGATGCCATCGAGTCGCTGCAACGCAGCCCTTGGGCGCAACTCAAAGCGCGGCTGCAAGGGGAGGTTGTCTGAGCAGCTCGTAGACAATCAACACCACGAGTCACATTTGCAACCGTCTTAATGCGGCGCGGGCAGCGTTGAAGCCGCACATGCCGTGGACACCGCCCCCGGGCGGCGTGGAGGAGGAACACAGGTAAAGGCCCGCAACCGGTGTGCTGTAAGGCGGAAACCGCAGCATCGGCCGCGTCCACAGCTGCCGCACATCCTGCACCCCGCTGTTGATGTCGCCGCCGACATAGTTGGGGTTGTAGCGTTCGTAGTCGGCACTGTTGATCACGGCGCGCGCCAGAACCGTGTCCTGAAAACCGGGCGCGAACCGTTCGATCTGCGCATCGATCGCCGCCGTCATATCGGTGGTCGAGCCATGCGGCGTATGGCAGTATGCCCAAAGCGTATGCTTCCCTGCCGGCGCCCGTGTCGTGTCAAACAGACTATGCTGCGCCGCCAGCACATAGGGCCGTCCCGGCATGCGCCCGCTGCTCGTTGCCTCTTCCGCTGCCGCGATCTCCGCCAGGGTGCCTCCCAGATGAACAGTGCCGGCGCGCCTGCATACCTGCGCCCGCCACGGCACAGGCTCGCTCAGCGCGTAGTCCACCTTGAACACGCCCGGACCATAACGAAATCTCTCCAGGCTGCGCCGGTACGCCGCCGGAAGCCGCGACCCCGCCAGCCGCAAGACCTGCCGGGGCGTCACATCCAACAGCACTGTCCGGCTCGGCGGCAGTTCGTCCAGCGACTCCACCTGCCAGCCGGCCGCGATGTCTCCGCCCAGCGCGCGCAAATACGCGCCCATTGCGTCGGTTATCGCCTGCGCCCCACCGCGCGGAAAAGGCCACCCGACAGCATGGGCCAGAACCCCCAGCAGCATCCCGAACGCCGAAGTAAACGGTTGCCGAAAACTGAGAAAGGAGTGGGCCGTAAGCCCGGCGAATAGAGCCTTCGCCCGTTCTTCACGGAAACAAAGGCGCGCCAACACATGAGCCGGTATGGCCGCAGCAAGGCCGAAACGGACTAATGCTGCCAGATCAGCGCCCACCGGCTGCGGCCCCAGCACCATCGGCGCCAGCTTGTCCCAGTCAGCCGCCGACGGCCCAATCAGCCGCATCCAGCTCTGGCCGTCCCCGCCAATCGACGACGCCGTCTGCTCCAACGAACGATAAAGCCCTACCCCCGTGCCATCATCCAACGGGTGCGCCGCCGCAATCTCCGGCTGTACCCACTCGACGCCGAAACGCTCCAGCGGCAGAGTGCGCATAAAGGGCGAGCCCGCCACCAGCGGATGGACCGCGGCGCAGATGTCGTGCTGGAAGCCCGGCAGCGTAAGCTCGGCAGTCCGGTTTCCCCCGCCGATCGTGCCCCTGCCCTCGATCAAGAGGACAGAATGTCCGGCGCGAGCGAAAGTAATAGCAGCCGCCAACCCATTGGGCCCGGCCCCGACAACGACGGCATCATAAAATGGCATTGGTCAGTCTATGCGCCAGTCCGCTAAAGGCAGCTTGGAGAGCTGCAACAAAACGTCCGAAATGATCCATGACTTTGAGAGGCGCGCCGGAGATCTATCAATCCAACTGGGGAGGATGCCATCCTGCCAGTATCCAGTGTCTTCTGGCGGGAAGAACATATTCATTGTTTATGTGAAGAGCCTCCACCGTTGCATTCCCGATGGGGCTGATTCCCAGAATACGTAGCCCGGCCTCACCCCATGCAAAGTGGCTACTCCACACATCGGTGCGAGGATGAAAGAGACGAACTTCCTCTTGACTTTCAGGATCGAAGGCGTGGGTCTGTGTGCCTTTGTAGCTATTGCACCAGGCACAGGCGAAGCAAAGATTATCGAGGGTCAAAGCGCCGCCTCTGCTGCGAGGCCAGATGTGTTCAACATGCATCTGTGCTCCGCTGATTTTTTGCGAAGTCCGGCAATACTCACAGCGAAACTGAGCGCGTTGCGCAACTTGAGATCGCAAATAGGCTGAGACAGATGCCATCGCTTCTGGTCAATCAGTCATGTCTAGAGCAGCCAGAAGCGACTCACCGCTGCGCAAACTTAACAGCGCATAGGCGCGTGCCTTCCTAAGCGTGGCTTTCCCATAACTCTCTCGCAATTCCTGCAAGCGCACCTGTTCTTGCGGAAGAAGGGGGCGCTTCTGCACGTCAAGAAGCGCCTGAAGCTCTCTCTGTTCTGCTGAAGTCATTTCACCCTTCGCAATCTGCCAAAGTGAATTTTCATCGAAGAAAGTCATCTCCAGCAGTTCACTGCGTACCGAGTCAGGGACATCATGCACATCGGGTAGGCCGACTGCCAATGCCCCTATCAGCACATCCTCTAAAGGGCGATCCAGCGCCTCGGCTGCTTCGCGGGCGCGAGTGAGGAGAGAATCGGAGACTTCAAATGTTAGAGTTGCCATTCATCCTGTCCTTTTCTCTGGCGCGTAGCGCTTACGGTGTGATTCTAACATCGGTCTCCTCTCTCAACAATTCGCACCGCGATCACCTACTTCACCAGCCGCAGCCGCTGCGGACTGCGGCCATCTATCCGCTCCACCACACCCCGCGCCTCCAGATCGAGCTTGACCGAAACCACATACCAGCCCACCGAGCCATCAAAGACATCGCCGATCCGTTCGCCCACCGTGTCCGTCAGTCCGCTGAACGTAATCCCCGGTTGCTCTTGCAGCGTCTCCTCAATCGCCTGTCGCACCATGTCATACTTGCCCTTGTCAATATTGACGCCATTCTTTCCAGCCGGGTGTAGCGTCTGGATTCTTTCGGTCACTTTTTCCTCCTGGACGGCGGCCGTTCGAATTTTTCGACTCTAACAGTACACAACAAAAAAAGGGCAGAGAGAAAAGAGTCGCCTTTTCTCTTTGCCCTTCATCATCTCCAACGCAGACAGAGCCTTACTCTCCCTCGAACAGCTTCTCGTTGCGATGCAGCCGGCGCGCAATGCCAAAGGTCTGGCCCTGGGCCCGCATCGTCGGCGCGTGCGCGCCCAGGTAGCGGGCTGCCGCCACCAGCACAAGAACCGCCTCCTCCTGTGATTCCGCCTCGGCAGACAGCAGATCATGCTGACGGAAGGCCGCCTCCACACACTGAATCGTATGGAAGTCGCGGTCTTCTCGCAGCAGCAGCGCGCCCAGCTCTGCCCGCAGCGCGGCCGAGTCGCCGCCATGGAAGAGGTAGCCGCCCACCGCGTTTCCGGCCTGGTTCACCTGCTGCTGCTGATCCAGCATTTCCGCCAGCGCCGGCAGTGGAGGCGCCGTCCCGTTGCTGCCGGAAGCCGCCGGCAGCCTGGCCGCGGGAATGTTCAAAAAGCGGTCGAGATAGATGCTCATCGCCGCGTCGAAAACACCCCGCAGCAATAGCAAATATTCGTCCGGCGATTCGTACCCCTCCAAACGCCGCAAACCCTGATGGACCGCGTTCGCGAAGGTGAAAGTGTGCATAGCCGTGTCCCAGTCGCCGAACTCATTGCTCGTGTGGAAGCGGGCAATCCGCAGCGCCGCCGCATAGGTGACCGCTGCCGCCAGTTCAACCTCGCTGGCCCCGGCTCGCAACGCCCCAAGCAGCGCGTCTGCAATCGCCTGCGGATCATCGGTCAGCAATACCGACACCAGCCCCGCGCGCCCCGCCCAGCGCCCGCGCTGCGCCTGACCTGTCGCAAGCGCGTCAGGAATCTGCGCCCGCGCTTCGCCCAACAGATCGATCAGATCTATCGGATTGCGCCACGCGTTGGACTCCTCCATCCGTCTTGCCCCAGCATAGCCCGGCACCAGGCTGGTCAGAACAGCTTCCGCCTTCTCCCAACCGACAATTTCCAGCGCTTCAAACGCCTTGTTCGTAAAGTCCAGCGGATGTCCAATATCGATATAGCGGAAGTCTGTCGCCGCACTGAACAGAATATCTGCCATCTCCCGCGGACTCGCGCCGGCCTCTAAGGCTGTAACGATGCACCGCTCCGCCCCCTCGGCATCCCGCACCAGAATGAAGCGGCGGAACCACTGCTTCAGCGTCTTCAGATCCGGGCTGCCGTCGGGCAGAGGCGTTACCGGGAAGCGCGGTGAACTGCCGGCCGAATCAGACGCGGTCGCCGCCAAGCCGTGCGCCAACGCCCGCGCCCGGTCCTCACGTCCCAGGCTGGGCAGAAGATTCTGGAAACAGGTGAGCATCGTCAGCCCCTGACCCCAGCCCTCCATCCGGTAGCGGGTGCCGAAATCCAGGCCCGCGGCGAAGGGAGTCAACGTGTCTCCGGCTTCATCCACCAGCGTAATCGCCGCCTTGGCAACCACCAGTGAAAGATTGCGCTCCAGGCCGACTGCCAGCCGCTTGCGTTGATGTTCCACCGGATCGTGCCGCGGCGTGACATCAACAAATACATCACCGTTCCGCACCTCCACCGGGAAGTTGGGCGTGTCGTCCGCCCACAGATCAAAAGAGCCGCCCGTGCACAGATCAAAACGGGCGTGATGCCAGTGGCACGTCAGAATTCCATCATGGACACTGCCCTTGTCCAGCGGAAAGCCCATATGCGGGCAGCGGTTGTCGAGCGCGTAAATCTCGCCCTCGTGATGAACGAGAACGACGACGTGGCCGTTAAGTTGGACCGTATGCAGGCCGACTTCTGTGACTTCTGTGACACTCGCAATGCGCTGATATGCGTCAGCAGCGACGTTGGTTGTCATTCCTCGCCTCCTGATTTCGTTCTGCGGCATCCGTGCCAAAGTTTGTGGATTCAACGGGGGTCATCGCAGCGAAGAGCGTGCCATTGCAGGCCCCACTCCCTTCCAACCTAATCCAGCAGAGCCTCTCGCGCCGCAAGGCTCCATACAGTTCCCGCCCAGTATAGCGACCCATGCACCGGGATGGCAAATCGTATGCAATTTAGCCCAAGGGCTTACCGTTTCGATACACACTCCGGCGCTGGCATTGCAGGACCGCCGCGCCTACTGCGTCGATTGACCCACGCTTCCGCGCTCCTCGCGCACAGCGGTCAACGCGACAAAGCCCATCAGGGCCAGCGCCGCCCAGAACAGAAACGGCACACCCGCGCCCATCGCTTCCAGTCTGTTGCCAATCGGTGGCGCGACCACAGAGCCAATCCGAGAGATAGCCATGATAAACCCGGTGGCCGTCCCGGCAAAGGCCGGTCCAATCCCCCGCAGTTCAATGATAAGTGTCATCATCGTCGCCATGTAGCCGTCTCGCGTGATGCCCGCGAAAATAACCGCCAGCCACACAATGAGCCCCTGTACGAACGAAAGGAGGCCGAAGCCAACGATTAACATCAGTGCCGACGCCAGCAGCAACGGGCGGCGCACCCCCAGCCGGTCGGACAGCAGAGTAAACGGAATCGTAAAGAGCAGACTCGCGAAATGGAAGCTGGCCAGGGCGCTGTCCGCTGCGCCTGGCTCCCAACCCTCATTGCGCAAGTAGAGAGGCAGGTAGCCAAGCGATCCCTGAATCGCGCCGCCAATGCCAAACATCGCCACCCCCAGCAGCCACACGTTGCGCAAACGGGCCACGCGCAGTAACGACGCGCGCAGCGAAGGCCGGTCCTCTTGCCCAGCTGCACTACCTTCGCCATCCGGCCCGGGTCTCGTGAACGCCCACAACGTTCCAACGATCAACGCCAGCACCGCATAGAATAGGAGCACGTTCCGCCAGCCCCCCAGCAGCGGCGAAAGCAACGTCGCGCTGATCAGCGAGCCGAGCAGGAAGCCCAGGGCCATGCCCGCCGAGACAACGCCGTTCGCCATGCCCAGGCGCTTCCCCGAAAACCACACGCCGCACGTCTTGTGCACATTCATCGGCGCCGCCATCGGGAAGAGACCGGCCACCAGAACAGTCGCCGTCAGGCTGGCGTAGTCACTGGCAAACGCCCGCGTCGCCCCCGTGACGCCCGCAAGCAGGCACGCAATCACCAGCATCCGCCGCGCCCCGATGCGGTCGCCAATCACGCCCCCTGTCAGGCTCATGGCAACGCCCAACAGCGAAGCCGCGCCCCACACATATCCAATCTGCACCAGATTCAGCGAAAGCTCAGTGCCAATCTCGTCGAACAGGACCGGCAGCGACATCATCGGCATGCCCACAACCAGCGTGTGGGTCAGCGCGGCCAGCACCAGAATGTACCACCGGTACGCGCCTTGGGCGGCATCGGAGGCTGTAGCCGTCGGGGCCGAGACGCGCCGCGGCTCAGACATTGGCTGTCGTCCCGCCATCAATGAGGATCTCTGCGCCGGTGATGCTCGCCGCCCGGTCCGATGCCAGGAACAGCGCCATGTCCGCAATCTCGTCCGCTTCCGCCATCCGGCTCAGCGGCACCGAAGCAATACGGCGGGCGCTCGCCTCCTCTACCGAAATCCCTTGCGCAGCAGCCTCCTGGCGGGCGAGTTGGCGCGCCCGTTCCGTATTCACCGGGCCCGGCGAAATCGCGTTGATGCGCACTCCAAAGGGAGCGAGATCCTGCGAGATCCCCTTCGTAAAGTTGATTATCGCGGCATTGGCCGTACCGCCGGCGAGGAATGTCGGCGTCGGGTTGTGCGCCGCCGCGCCCACAATATTCACGATCCGTCCCTCCCGCCGCGCCTTCATCTGCGGCGCCAGCGCCCGCACCATCCGCATATATCCCAGCAGCTTCAAATCCCATGCGCCGTGGTAGGCGTCGTCGCTCAGGCTGTAAAAGTCACCGCTCGGCGCCGAGCCGGCGTTATTGATAAGGATGTCCACATGGCCCCACGTGGAAAGGGCGTGACTGACCGCGCCTTCGACCCCTTCCGCCGTGCTCACATCTGCGCTAACCGAGAGCGCCATCGCGGTGCTCTCGGGCGCATGGTCCGCGATCGCGCCGAGGGCCTGAGCGAGCCGCTCCTCGTCGCGCGCCGCGATCAACACGCTGACACCCTCCGCGTACAACGCCTGCGCGCAGGCCAGTCCGATGCCCGCGCTGCCTCCTGTGACAATGGCTGTCTTGCCCGAAAGATTGAGTTGCAAGGTATGGCTTCTCCTCAAGAGTGTTGTCCTGCAAGGTCTGCCTGCGCAACTACGGTTTACGTACAGGCCGCCCTCATCCGCTTCCTTCGCCCGCCTCCCCATAGATCTCGCAATTCGGAAAGGTCAGCGAGAAGCCGTACCAGCGAGCAAAAAGGTGCAACGGCTGTTCAGTGGGTAACTCCTCTCCCGAGGGATCGTAAAGCCTGCCGTTGCGAACAATCGCGCCGTCCTCCATGCGAAGGTCGCTGCCATCCCATTCGGCATCCTGCCCATCGGCGAAGAGCGGCGCCGGCGTGCCAGACACCGGGTCAAGGTAGATCAGCATATTCTTGCTGTCGATGACGTCGAACAACACGCCGCCCCGCGCCTTGAGAACTCCGAGCGGATAATACCGGCTGACCCTCTCTGTCCAGACGCCCAGCCCCATCTCCAGGCGCGGCCGCCGTGGATCTTCCGCACCCATCGAGCCCGCAAAACCCGGCGGCAAAAAGCGTCCCCTGGTCAATCGCACCAGGACCTTCATCAGGCCCGCCGCCAAACCAAAAGGCAGCGGCAGCCGTGACAGCCCGATTCGCGCTTCCGGGAACTGCGCCAGCGCCTGGTCCGCCTGCATATGCCGCAGCGGCTCCAGTTCGAGACGCCGCCCCTTGAGCGGTCCATGAAGACATTCGCCTGTGACGTGATCCCAATAAGAGCCCGTCTGGTGATCACCCATCAGCGACATGCCGTTATAGAGGCCCCGCGTCGCAAAAGTGTAAGTTTCCCCGTCAAGTACCGGCGTCAGACTGACGCCGCTGTTGCACGGCGCTCAGAAAGTGGCGAGAATCGGTGTTCCGTTCCACTCACCCTGCGCCACATGGTGAAAGATCATCTGGCTGGTGAGCAGCGTCAACGCCGCGCCGTCCCGTTCCAGCACCAGCAGCGGCGTCTCCCCGCGGACTTTCTTGCGTCTCAACGCGTCGGCCAGCCCCTCCGTGCGCTGCACAGCCAGCGGCCGGAACATATCTCGTTTGCTCAGGATGGCCCGTTTCGCGTCAAAGGTCGCCGCCCCGGTCAGTTCGCTTGTGTATGCTTCCATCTTCAGCCCCTATTCCAGTAAAAGACCCTGGAAACGAACGCAGGTCGTGGGACGCCTCGCCCCAGAGTAGGTTCTATCGATCGGTCGAAAAGCGGAAGACTGTCGTCTGCGTATACTCCTCGCCGGGCCGCAGAACAATCGACGGAAAATCCGGCTGGTTCGGCGCATCCGGAAAATGCTGCGTCTCCAGGCAGAACCCGCCGCGGTGGGGATAGACCTGTCCCCCTTTGCCCGTGCTCGCAGCCTCCATCTGGTTGCCTGCATAGAACTGCACCCCCGGCTCCGTTGTCAGCACCTCCAGTACTCGTCCGCTGACCGGCTCGGAGACGCGCGCCGCCAGCCGCAGCGTGCCCGGCGCACCATTGAGAACGAAATTGTGATCGTAGCCGCCGCCTGCGCGGATCTGCTCATCGTCGGCGTTGATGCGCGCGCCGATGGCAGTGGGCTGGCGGAAGTCGAAGGGTGTGCCGGTCACGTCCCGCACCTCACCTGTCACGATCAGCGCGCTGTCCATTGGCGTGAACGCATCCGCATCGATCATGGCGACGTGGTCGTGGATATCTCCCTGCCCCGCCAGGTTGAAATAACTGTGATTGGTCAGGTTGACAATCGTCGGCGCGTCGCAGGTCGCCCGGTAGTCGAGACGCAACTCGTTGTCATCGTTCAGGCTGAGCCTGACCGTCGTGTCCAGCGCGCCCGGATAGTGGTCTTCCCCGTCCGGGCTGTGGTGGGAGAGCACCAGCCCTACCTCCCGCTCGTTCTGAAAGGGCCGGGCCTGCCACACGACCTTGTCGAAGCCACCCTCCCCGCCGTGAAGATGGTCGTCGTTGACATTGCACGCAAGCTGGTAAAACACACCGTCCAGCTCGAAGTTCCCGCCACCGATGCGGTTGGCGCAGCGGCCGACCAGCACGCCGAAGTACGGGTGCCCGGCCAGATATTCGTCGAGCGTATCGAAGCCCAGCACCACATCCCCCGCCTTGCCGTTGCGGTCCGGCGTCGAGAGCGTGCGGATCAACCCGCCATAGTCAAGTACATCGGTCTGTACACCCGTGTTGTTGGCCAGCGTATACTGTCGGACGGCCTGTCCACTCTGCGTTTTGCCGAATGCCTGGCTGCTGAGTCTCATAGTTCCTGGCTCCGTGCCCCGAGTTTCTGATTCCTGCCGTTAACTCCGAAAACCTGCTTTTCCCAACGCAGCCGCCCGTCTCGGCCTGGCCGCAACCGGCATCCCCGACCCAAACCAAGGCGGTCGAAGGTGTTTACTCTCTCCTCACTTCTCCTTACTCTCTTCTAGTCTATGGGCGGTCGGGCCTTCGGCCCTCCCTTGTGCAGGGGCTGCGCCCCCGCAACGCCCCCCTACAAAACCATGCCTCACGAACGGTACGCTTCTGTCGCAGCAGTGCGGCTCAAGCAAGGTAGCTGCGGCCAACCAGGAATGCTATGAAGAAAGTCTGAATGGTGGCAGCGGCGAAGTAGGTCCTCCCTAACCCTCATCCCCAAGACCCGCTTAGGCGTGTCCGTACACCCTTCGCCGCACAACAGCCTTCTCCTCCTCCGAGATCAGAGTGAAAGGCCTCAGCCACTCCTGTTGGTGGTAAAGCCGGGCCTCGTCTTTCGTGAGCCCGTGTCGGTTCGTGGTCATGGGGATCCGGTACTGGCTTCTCAGGCTACATATCAGTGCGCTGTCGAAGCAGACTCCGAGACTACCTGAAGAGATGTTATACCTTGGAAATCCTTGGGGTTGTGGGTAACTAGAGGCACGGCGTGCCGCACAGTGCAGGCAGCAATCCAGGCATCGTTGGGCGCAATCGGTCTTCCGGCCCGCTGCCGCTCGGCGACCAATCGACCGTAGCAGCGCGCAACCTCATGGTCGTAAGGAATGATTACGAATCTGCGAATGATCGCTTCGAGTTCATTCCGCCTGCTCTTACCCCAGTTGCCTTTCTCCGCCCCGAAGTAAAGCTCTCCAACGGTGATAAAGCTGATGGCAAGCAGATGATTCTGGACATGCGGTTGATATGCTCGCCCGAGCGGTCCGCCCTTCATCAGGTACGAGACGATGTTCGTGTCGAGAATGAGTGTGTCAACACTCATTCTCGACGGCCACTATTCGCGCTGACAGCATGTCGAAGATTGTAAACTGCCTCTTCAAAGCCGTCATCTTCGTCGCCCGGCCACGTGCCAAACAGAACCTGCACATCAGTCAATGGTTGGACGTTCTGCGCGCGCGCCAGTTCTTCCAAAGCGGGAGATTCCCAGAAAATGCCTATGACTGGCCCCTCCTGGCGAACAGGTGACTCGGACGAAGTGTCTTCTATTCGGGTTGCTGGCGTCGCCTGTTCTCTTTCACCGACCGGCGTCTGTGGCATTGTTGTGCGCTCTTTCCTTTGCGGTGCGAACGGGAGAGTACCCAGATCTTTAGAGAGAGTTGCCCGCTCTCTGCCGAGAGATTTGGCTCATCACTGTTAATCCGTTGCTATGGCGCTTGCCCAATGCGCAGACCCTGCGGGCGAGGGCGGCGGATCATGGATCTGGTTCGTGGGGTATTTTAGCACATGTTCTTGGGGAGTGCAGGCGGGGTGAGAGTTTGGCTAGATCAGACTTTTACAACACGTTCCTTAAAATGTTTTCCCAGACTAACAAAGGGACCTTGGCAGTGACCTGAAAACTAAAACCAATAACTAGAAACTGACCCTCAACCTCCTCGCCGGTACTCCGCCAGCATCTCGTCCATCACCCAAGACGTACGCGCCCCGCTTTCACCCGTGCTGGGACAGCGCCCGCGTCCATTCAACTCGTCCACGATAGTCTGAATCAGCGGCTGATGCACATGGTCCGGCTGCGTTACCGGGATCTCCTCGGTGCCCGCGCTCGTCGTCAGCGCGATCGGGCTGGCATCGAAACAGACATAGCCGATGCGTCCTTTCGTGCCTTCGATCTCAGTCCAGTCAAGGTGTTCGAAGCCGGTGAACATCCATGTCCCCGTCCCCTGTACACCCGATTCGAACGTAAAGCTGCCGCTGACAATGTCCTCGGCGTCGTAAAACCCCGCTTGATTGGCCGCAAACCCCTGCACACGGCTGATCGGGCCAAGCAGATAGTCGAGAATGTCCAGCATGTGCGAGCCCAGGTCCAGGAAGAGGCCCGCGCCCGCAATCTCCGGATTGACCCGCCAACTGCGCTGGTCCGGGAACGCGTCGCTCGGCTTCGGCGGCTGGTAATAGCGAATCAGCACCGAGCGCACATCGCCGATCGCGCCCTGCTCGAGCAGCTCCTGCACTTTGAGGAACTTCGGCAGCCCCCGCCGGTAATAGCCGACCCACAGCGGAACGCCCGCGGCTTCGCAGGCGTCAATCATCGTCTGGCATTCTTCGTAAGTGCGCGCCATCGGCTTTTCCACATAGACCGGTTTGCCCGCCGCCGCCGCCTTGCACGTATATTCCATGTGCGTGTCCGGCGGCGTCGCCACATAAACCGCGTCCACCTCCGGGTCGTTGATCAGCTTGTCGCCGTCATCGTACCAGCGCGCCACGCCGTGGCGCCGCGCAAAGTCGGCCGCCAGCGCCCCATCGCGCCGCATAACCGCCGTCAGCGCCGAGTTCTCGGCCTTGTACAGCCCAGGCCCGCTCTTGACCTCGCACACATCCCCGCAACCGACGATCCCCCAGCGAATTTCAGGCATAATTCGGTCCTCGTTTATTTCCTATTGCGTATTCCGTATCTGGCGACCGCATTGTACCACGAGTTCGATGGGGTGATCATTAACCGGCAAATGCGCCCCGTCAGGATAAACCCCAAGTGATTAGGTACCTTTGACACTTGCAGAAGTCCATTCAAAATATGACAGAAGCAGGACGCCTGCCAGCAAAATCGGCCCGATTCTCGCCCGATTCCCGTGTTCTACGACGCTTATCTTCGGCGACAATCACAGAGAGCCTTCTTTCCCGCCCTTCGCAAATCAAGAATGGCTTTCTCCGCGGCCCTTCGTGGATAAAAAGGTGTTCTTCGCGGCCCTTAGTGGCCCTTCGTGGATAAAAAGGTGTTCTTCGCGGCCCTTAGCGGCCCTTCGTGGATAAAAAGGTGTTCTTCGCGGCCCTTAGTGGCCCTTCGTGGACAAAAAAGGTGTTCTTCGCGGCTCTAAGCGTTCAGAATAATCTCTCGAACCGCCCCGCGAAGCTCGTCCCTCAGTTCGTCAGCGTGTGTCAGCCAGATCGTATGGGCCGCGCCAGCAATCTCGACATAACGTCCATTGGGTATCAGCGACGCCAACTGTCTTGTCGGCCAGTTAGGGCGAATATCCTTGTCGCAGTTGATGAAGATGGCGGGTATATGCAGATCTGCAATCTCACGGAACAAAGTGGGGCGCCTGATGTACTCCTTCCAACTGAGGTTGCTCTGCGCATTCACGTCCGGATCGGCCCTGAATACCTTCCCTCCGATGTCCTCCCCCACCTCCTCAAGGCCCTTGCGATAGGCAGCGCTCCAGCTCCTGTCATTAACAACTCTGCCGCCTGCGATTCCGATCAACCCCATCACGCACGATGGATTCCGCAACGCATACGCAAGAGCCGCGCTGGGCCCAAAACTGTGGCCCGCTACAATGCACCGTGCTGCACCGTATTCCTGGCGGACCGCCTCAGCGTCAGTAAGGAGAGTGTCAATATCGTAGTTGCCGTCCCAGTCGGAGCGCCCGCACCCACGCGGCTCAAAACGGATCACCTCGCACAGGTCGTCGATCATCTCCGCGACCGGGCCCAGATAGTCGTCGCATCCCGGGCCGCCGTTGAACATCAGCAGCGGCGTACCCCGACCACTCGCCGTCGACCAGAGCCGGGCACGCCCCGAAGTCACATAGCGCTCGTCCATCTCTGACTTCACCCGCGCCCAGCCTCCTCTCTGCCCTTACTCCCCGTTCCCATGTCCGTGCACCGGCGTATGATTGTGATAGACGCCGTGCGCGTGCATCCGCTGATGCAATCGGTTGTGCGCCGCTTCCAGCACCGCCCGCATCTCCCGAAAACGCTGCGCATTCGGCCGCGGCGCGATCGTGTCCACATAGGCCATCGCGCCCTCGATCTGCTCCAACACCGCCGAAGCGTCCGCCTCGCTGAACAGCGGGCTATCCCCCACCAATGTCTGCACCGCGCTCGTATGCGCTGCGATCTCACCCTCCGCGCCGGTATAACTGCCCCGCACCCGCAGCGCGATCCACGAGGAACCCGTAACCGCAACCTGCACACTGCCCGACGCGCTGTATTCGCCTTGTACGTCTACCTGGTCGACCACCAGCCCACCCTGGATCACCTCCACCTGCTCGATCGGTATCAGCACCGACTCGACCCGCCAGTCGACGCCCACACTCCCGCCGCCAACCGGCAACTGCACCTGCCCACCCGGCGCCACGCCCTCTACTGTCAACGCCGCCAGCGGACCGATCGTCATGAAAGTGTTGCCGGCCTGCACCGCCTCCATCCAGCTCTCGTACGTGAACTCCCGCTCCCCCAGATGCGCATAAGTACGCACGCCGCCCAGCTGCGACGAAGCCGCCATCTTGTCCGAGCCGCCCACGATCGGCAGCTGATACCCCAGATTGAGATAACGGTACCAGTCGGCGATGCCGTACGGGTTGAGCTCCCGTTCGCAGGGGTTGAATGTCATCATTTCAATCGCATGGATCAGGCCGAGCACGATATCCGCCGCCCGCTCCAGTTGCGGGTTCGGCGCGTGCGGCATCACCACCAGCCCGCCCTGGTCAATGCAGCGCTGCGCCCACTCGGCCATCACCACCTCCTGCGGATCACCTAGCGCCGACTCCGACGGGCCGCCGCTGCAAAGCGGGTGGATCATCTTGCCGTTGTATCCCAGCAGCGAAATGTGACCGAGTATCTGCATGCGGTTCTCAGTTCCCACCCGCACCAGAAACTCGCCGTCGCCGCCGAACTCGCGCGCCCCCAACGTTGTCCTGCCGTCAAAGTCGCTGACATTGCTGAACATCTCGCCCCACTGGCTGGCCAGCAGATTCACAACATGCACGTCCTCGGCCTGACCCTCCAGCAGCGCCGTCGAAGGGCTCAGAAAATGAACATGCGTATCCGCAGTCACCCAGCCCTTTTCCCGCCACGGTAGCACCCGTTCCAACTCGAAGACCAGTTCATCGGTGTCGGCCGCAATCGTGACCTGTTTGCGAATCGGCGCCGTCTCATAACCCTTGGTGATCTCCACGAACACCTCGCCCAACGGCATATCCACCTCGCAATGGCCGTCGATGTAGCAATACTGGTTGCGGCCGTTCACGAACTCACCGTAGTTGTCCTCAAACCAGTGCGGATTCACCTTGCGATGGCGGCCGCGCGGCGGCAGATACTCGCCGTGCTCACCGTGAAAATGAATCCGCACCGGCACCAGGTTGTTGGTCCCCTTCTGCACCACGCGCACGTCGACCAGCCGGTGGGCCGGCGCTACCCCAACGATGGTGTCCCCAGGCTGGCCGTCCTCAAGCTGCGACAGGTCATAGACAATCGGCTCGTCACTGTCGACGCCGACGTGCAGCCACGCCTGCGGATGCGCGCTGTACTCGACGATCAGATCCCGCTGCGATACCGCCGGCTGCACGTTCGCTTCCTCACCCAGCCAGCGCCCGCCGTCATAATCAAACGCCGCGCGCGCGGAAATGACATAGCCCAGATCGATAGCCAGGTCCTCGTACTCGTCAATCGCGTTGAACTCGACACCCTCCGGCAGCGTCAGCCGCAGCTTGCGGCGCACGCCCGGCCGCAGCGGATGCTCATCCACGTTCGTCAGGCTGATCGCGTAGATAGTCGACCCCTCGTTGCGCGGCTGCAAAACCAGGCGGCGGATCGGCTTGTCGGGATGCGGGTTCTCCAACGCGTACAGCCACATCTTCTCTTCCATCTGATCGCGCCCGGAGCTGGTGCGCGTTTCGCCGCGGCCGTAGTCATTGACTGGAACCCGCCCCAACTGGGTCTCCTCCGTCGCCGAATTGAAGACCGTAGCCTTCATCGCCGGCACCGTTTCGAAGGGGCTGCCCCCCCACACAACCCGGCTCTGCTGGATGCCAAATCGACGCCGTATCGGCGTTTCATGGCGGCTGCCGTCCTCGTATTCAAAGACATAGGAAGAGACGTGGTCGCCCAGTTCGTTCCCGTCCTGTGCGAAGTCCGCGAAACCGTCGAGGTAGTTGGTGACGCGATCGGCCACCGCGTGCAGGAAGACGACATATGTTGCCAGTCCTTCCCCCAGTTCAACAGTCACCGGTTCCGCGTCCAGCAGGATTACGGCAGGGCCTTCGAACCCACCGAGCAAAAAGGGGATTCCGTTGAAGGCGGTTGCGCCCGTCCTGTCTTCAACCAATGAGGGCACGCGCAGTTGTTCAGGAAGCCCGGCGCGTTCAGCATTAAAGAAATTCGACAGATCAACGGTCGTGAAATGTGGGGAGACTGGATTCATGGGACTCTCCATTTCTGGCGCGCTTCGCGGCAATTGATGAAATTGTCTAGTCTGTCTGCTCTTTCCAATCCACTGCTCTAACCGATCATCACTGTGTCAGGATACCTCCAGCCAGCGGTCGAACCAGTCGAACGCCTCCGACTGCATCGCAATGTCGAACTTGTGCTCCCCGCCATAAAATGTGCAGCCGTACCGATCGGCCGCGTCTGCCTTCTCATACACCTGGCGCAGCATTACGTCGGCCCGCCGCATCTCCGAGAGCGTGAACAGCGGGTCCTCCGTATTGTTCTGTACCAATGTCGGCAGCGGCGTCCGCATCCCCAGAATGTCCGGGTAGTCCATCTCGTTGGCCAGGTGCGGCACGTAGATCATCCACGTATGCGTATGGCTCTTGTTCAGCAGCAAATCCCGCCACGTTGTCATCATGCCGACACAGACCGCGCAGCGCACGCGGTCATCCAGTCCCGCCAGATATACCGTACGCAGGCCGCCGCCGGACAACCCGCCGATGCCGACCCGCTGCGCGTCCACATCGTCGCGCCCGCACAGCACATCCAGCGCGTGCACATCTTCAGCCAGCCACACCCCCGCCCACGTCGTCCCCGCGCTCAGCAGCGACTTCGCCACGGTCGACTCGTGGCCGCCCGCCCAGCGGTTGTAAGCGGCGATGTATTCGGGATCGTCCGACTCCTGCTCGTCCATGCCGTCGCGAATCACCGCCGGCAGATCCGCGATGCGGACGCGGCGGCTGCCAAATGCGAATGCATCCGGCACCAGAACCGCATACCCGCGCTGCGCCAGGCGGTTGGCCCACGGCGCGCCCCCGTACGCCCGCGCCTGGTGGTCCACATTTACTGCATTCTGTTGTGCGTCCGTCCGCGTGATCTTCTGCCAGCCATGAAACTTATGGCCGCCGTGATCGTGCAACGCCAGAACGCCGGGCAGCTGGCCGCGCGCCCCCGCCGGTTTCAACAGTACCGCCTCCGTGCGCGGACCATAGGGCAGTTGCCACGAGAGCTCCTCCACCTGCAGCCCGTCATATTCGTACCGGCGCTCTACCTGGACCTCCGCTGACCCGCCCGTGTCCGGCATTGCCACCCGCTCGCGAAATCGCTGGCGCGCCGCCGGCCGCCAGGACGCCGGGTCGATCCAATGCGTGTGCCGAAAAGAGAGAAAATTGGGGCCTTCACCGGCCAGGGTTGCTGCCCACGAGCCGTACGCGCCGAGCATCGAGTGAGAGGACATACCTTTACTTTCCAAGTGAAATGATCCGACAGGGTATACAGGGTGGTTGCGCGCCCGCTAAACGCGGGCTGCGCTGTTCGAGATACTATAGCAGGAATCGCAAACAGGGAAAAAGCCATGCCAGGACGACGCGCCTCCGCTGGCGCAAAAAGGAGGGAAACGCCTCAACCGAGCCGTCCCCCTCCTTCACGCAAACTGTGGCCCCATCAGAGCCTGTTCTACAGCATTTCCCACTCGAAGCCGGTTCGTCTCGCTTACGTAATTCGCAATATCGCTAATTCAACCAGCCGGCCGCGGCAAAAAAAACGTAACTACTCAGCCGCAACTGATTCGCAACCTTGAACGACGCGAGCAAAGCTGTTTCCTCTCTCCTCACTCCTCTATACTCTTTCTTTGCTTATGGGCGGTCGGCCGCAAGCGGCCTCCCTTGTGCAGGGGCTGCGCCCCCGCAACGCCCCCCTCCAAAACCATCGCTCACCGACCGTGTCTGCGCATTCCGGCAGTGCCGCTCTCCCAACCTGGCTGCCGCCAACCGAATACGCCATCTGAAAGTCTGACTGGCGGCGAAGATGAAGAGTTGGTCAAGACAGATGCTGTATGCGGCTTAGTAGTTGCAAAAAGTCAACCATAGCCTTCCCCGCGTCATAGCAATTCGTCGTCGTCCAGCAGGCCGCTGCGTGCCGCCCAAACACCCATCTCCTGCCTGGACCCCACCCCCAGCTTGCGCCGTATGGCATAAATAGCGTTCCGTACCGTCATTGGATTGCTGTTGCCCCGCGCTTCAGCCATCTCCGCGTACGACATCCCCCGTGCGAACATCTTGAGCAGATCGCGCTCTCGCGCCGTCAATCGGTTCAGTTCGCTGGGAGGAATCGGGACGCCGCCGCTGCTCAATCCCGTGACCAGTTTCCGTGCTGCCTCTCCCTGCACCCGAAACTCTCCGTCGGCAACCTCCCGCACCGTCGACAGCAGCATCTCCTTGCCAGAGAACTTCTGAAGGTATCCCGTTGCTCCGGCATTTACCGCCTGCACAATCGCACCGTGTCTGTTGGACGCGGTCAGCATCAGGATTCGCGTGTCCGGCAGGGCTGCGGTTATTTCCCGACACGCTTCGATGCCGTCCTTTACCGGCATCAGAATGTCCATGATTACCACGTCAGGCTCCAGCTCCTGGACCTTGTTCACCGCCTCTTCACCGTCCCCAGCCTGGCCGACGACCTCAAAGTCGCCCGACTGCTCCAGCACCTCCGCAATCCCCTCCCGAACGATGGCGTGGTCGTCAACTATCATCACTTTGATTCTGGTCTCCGATGACACCTGCCTGCCTCCTTAACCCTGCGCATTGGGCACGGTGCAACAGACCGTTGTACCGTTGCCATTGGATACAACCTCCAGACTGCCGCCCATGCGCTCTGCGTCAGCCCGCATGTTCCTGAAGCCGTGGCCGTGCACAGCGTAGTTATCGGGAATCCCGACCCCGTCGTCAGACACCGACATGCGTAGAATGTCCACCCCGAACTCCAGGGAGATTGTGACACATTCAGCCTCCGAATGGCGAAAGGCATTGGTCAGCGCATTGTGGGCGATGGAGAACAGCAGGCTGCGCGTTATCGTGGAGAGTGGCGGTTCCACCCCGTCCAACTCCAGTTCCGCCGGAATCGATGTGATGACCGTAAAGGTGTCGGCGTGCGCCGCCAGGACTTCGCTCAGCGTACTTCCGCTGAATATCTGCCCACCGTCTATCGGGTGCCTGAGCGTCCACATCGTCGACCTGGTCAAGGCCCACATTGCCTCCAGCTTGCCAATCAATTCGGGGTTGGATCTGTCCACCTTCTCAATGGCGTCCTCAAGGCCCAACCCCAAGGTGTAGGCCGATTGTGCGGTCGTGTCGTGTATGGTCTGTGACATCTCGATCCGCTGCCGCTGTAGCTCCCGCTCCCGCGCCACCGCCTCCAGCCTCCTGATCCTTTCCGATCTGGCGACCAGACTGACCGCGGCCACGACTGCGTACATGATGACGATCCTGGCAATCAACTGCTTGTCGTCTCTGGCTTCGAGATCGAGTCCTTCCCCGACCGTCAGGCTCACGATGGTGTAGATGACGGCCACCAATGTCACCCACCCGAAACTCAGCCGGAACGAACTGAAGAACACTGCGAACCAGGCCAGAGTAGGGTAATACAGCAGATAGAAGAAGACTTGGCTAAACCCGCCGCCGACCACCATCGCTACCGTTATCAGGACAAAGTCCAAAGAGCTGAAAACCAGCATCCACTTCAAAGTCACATCGCGGCCCGAACGGACGCGGTAGTGTATGAAACCGTTGGACCCTACCAAAACAATCAAGCACAGTATGTAACCCGTATACCTGGAGCTGAATGCCGGTCGGTAGACCAACAGGAATACACAGGCGGCACAAATGAACCACCGTACCCAAACGGCTCTCGTCGCTAGGTAACGCAGTTCATCTGGACCGACTTCCCTGAATCCTTCCCACAAGCCTGCAAGGACATCGGCCGCTGTGGAAGGAAGTGCCAAAAGCCAAGCTCCGAAATCTCGACCTTCCCCGCGATGTTGTTGTTGAGTCATGACGAAAATCTCAATCTATCGTGCTGCTGCCTGCTCACCCTTGAAATTCACGAAGCCCGCCAATCTGCGCGCGCCACATCCCTTTGCGTTAACAGATCCCGCTGCCACTCTACCCCGTTCGCAGTAAGCGTCAAAACCGGAAATACCACTGAGCGCTTCGTACACGATCCCCGCCCCACAGTTGAACAGCACTGAAGAAATGTTGACAGGCTGAGCCATTTAGGACAGAACTATCGCTAAAATGTTTCAAAATCATGACATATGCCAAGTAAAGATATACCTATTGACATATATCACTTGTACCAAATATAATGGCTCCCACTCCCTGAATGTGCACAGCGCTAGTGCGATCTCCAGACAACGACAGTCCTATTGCCATCATCGGCGGCCGCGAAAGCGGCAACGGACGCGCACTGGAACATGTTCCAGTGTATAGCGTCGCATTCCGACTTGAAATCCGTTATCGACAAGCCCTACATCTTCTCAGTGGGCCAGGACGACGTGGTGACGTACCTGGCAAGGTAATCCATGAACATAAAGAGGAATGTGACGATCGATCTGCCGGACGCCGTTTACCGCCGCCTGTTGCGTTCGGCTGCGCGCAACGGATGGTCGCCTGCTAAGGAAATCGAGCACCTGATCCTGAAACAGTTCGATCGCGACTATTCACAAGCGGAATTTGACAAACTGGTGCGGGAAATTATGCAAGACCGCGAGAAAGACTAACTGTCCCACCCAGCCCCCTTCTCGCGCTAGCGTCTGCATTCGTCCTGTTCGACGAGACTGCCGCCCAGGACGCTGAATTCACTTCGTGTTACAAGGAATGGGTTCCCCTTCAGTGAGGCGATTCAAGCTGGGCTGAAAGAGGCAGCAAACGACCCGAACAACGTCAACTCCGTCATTCTTGACACGAAGGTTTGCACGCCGGCAAATCCACTGGTCGCCAAAGACGCTGTCAGCACCTTCACGTCTCCCGAATCCTGCACCACCCTGTCCCCCCGGCCACGACCTGCTTCATCTTGCTTGAATTAACCGATCTCAATGCCAAAGACTACACTGGGTTACAGTGTGCCGCCTCGAGCGTAGAACGGAATGCGTCCCGGTTTGGCAAGAGCGCGCATACAGGGAAAAAGGAGGCAGGGGCGATGCGGCCAGGGATTGTTCACAATCTGTTGACGCCGGTTTCAAAGAAGGCGCTGCTGACCTGGGAACGTCTGGAGTCAGGAATCAGCTCTGACCTGACCTCCAGTGAAATTAGGGCAAATCCGTACGATTTCGTAACTACTCAGCCACAACTGATTTGCGAACCTGAATGAGGCGAGTGAAGGTGTTTACTCTCTCCTCATTCTCTGTTTCTTTTGGGCGGTCGGGCCTTCGGCCCTCCCTTGTGCAGGGGCTGCGCCCCCGCAACGCCCCCCTCCAAAAACTCTTCCCGCCGCCGCTGCACTAGTCTTCAGCCATTATCCCCTGCACCCTCGCAAAGGCCTCCACCAGCACTCGTCTGTTCGTCAGCCATCCTGAAAATCCCCAAAAACCCTGCTTCACACAACGTCCACCAAGAAATCTGGGACAGCCCCCTTGCACGACGCGCCTCCGCTGATACAAAAAAGAGGGGGACCGCGCGGTCCCCCTCCCTTTACGCAAAACCTCTCCCCAACCAGGACGCCCCGCTTACGAAATTCAACTGAACGCAGCGTCCCTTCTCTCAAATCCCCTAGTACCCTGGCGGCGCATCAACCGGGCCGTCAAACTGCATCGACGTGAAGACCCCGCCCTGCGGATCCTGGATGACCGCGAAGCGGCCAACCGTGCCCGTATCGGTCGGCGGAACAAGAATTGCGCCGCCCAGCTCCTTCGCTCTGGCCGCAGTCGCCTCTATATCCTCCGACATGAAGTAGACCCCCCAATGGGGCTGCATCTCACCCCACGAGGCGTCCAACTTCAACATGCCGGCTTGCATACGCTCGCCCAGCTTGAAAAGATGATACCCGTTCGGATCCTGGTCGTGGCCCCAGCCGAAAACCGTCCCATAGAAACTGCGCGCGCTGTCGACGTCTTTCGTCTGCAGTTCATTCCAGACAAGCGCGTTGGGCATGTTGACCAGCTGGGCGCCAATATGCCCCTTCGGCTGCCACAGACCGACCATCGCCCCAGTCGGGTCCGCGATAATTATCATTCGTCCTGAATCCATGACATCCATCGCCTCCATTGCAATCGATCCACCGGCCGCAACTGCCTTTTCGGCCACGGCATCGACATCGTCGTGCTTGATATAAGAAGACCAGATCGGCGGAATGCCCTGATCCGTCATCTCTTGCGGCAAATTGCTCAGGCCGGCCACGTTGTACCCGTTGATCTGGCACAGCGAGTAGTGCGTGCCCATCGGCGTCGGGATATCAAAGTACTCCCAGCCGAAAAGACCGCTGAAAAACTCCTTGGCCGCGGCCGGGTCAGTTGTTGCCAGGTCCACCCAACAGAACATGTTGTCCGGATACTGCTTTACTACCTGCATGAAACTCTCTCCTTTAAAAAGAAATGGGGAACTCTTTCGTCTGCAAAACACAGACAGATTTAACCATAGCACATCTAGATCATATGTGCTGAATCGGCAACTCTGGCGATCACACAATTGGACGATGTCCAGCAACGACATGTTCCCCTGAACTCTGCCCCAGACGCGAAAAAGCCGACCGGCTTCCCGATCGGCTCTGTGTGGTCGCAAATTGGAATCATGCCTCTTCCAGGCAGTAGCGGTAAAGGACTCCGGCCAGAACGCCGCTCACGAGCCGTAAGCGCCGAGCATCGAGTGAGAGGACATTCCGTCTGTCTCCTGGTGCATGGTATGACAGGGTCTTCAGTGTGGTCGCGCGGCCGCGCTAAGCGGTCTGCGCTGTCCGGGATTCTATAGCAGGGATGGGAAAAAGGGGAAAAATCGCGCTAACTTGGCGCGTAACCGCAGAAGCACAGAAAAGGGACCGCCACAACCGTGCGGTCCCCCTTGCCACCGTGCCGGAATTCCGGCAGGACGTGTGGTGGCTTACTCTCGTTTGTCAGGCGGCGACGCAAAGCGTCCCCAGGGCGCTTAGGCCCTATTCAGTCTGGTTACCCTGCCCCCAATGAGCCATTCGGCCACATACAGGTTCCCGCTGGCGTCCGCAGCCAAACCGTGAGGGCTGTTGAACTTGCCCGTCTCCAGGTGGCTCGTGCGTACTGACTGTCCCGATTCGTTCACATTGTTGGGCCAGCCCTCAACATCGCACACCTGCTTGTTGTCGCCGAGGTATGTGAGCAGTTCATCGTTTATATCGGTGACCACGAGGCGGGCGCGAAGCTCGGCAATGATCATCAGATCGCCATGTGTCGCGAAACAACTGGGCGTGTTCAGAAAACCGTCACCAAACATCCGCCTGAATCCACCCTCCATGTCGTAGACCTGGACGCGGTCATTGGCCCTGTCCGCCACGTAGAGCTCCGGCTCGGACTTGCGATAATCAAAGAAGATGCCGTGCGGGCAGTTGTAGGCCCCGGCCCCTTCCTCGCCGTTTATGCTGCTCACATGCTCGCCATCCTTCGTGAACCTGTGGACATGGTACGCGCCGTACCCATCGCCCACCCAGATGTCGCCGTTGCCACCAAAACGCTCCTCGTTCACCGCGACGGTTGTGGGGGCGTAGCGTGTGTCTTTGTATATGGGAAGGGGAGGCGTCTCCAGCCTCATGACCACTTCACCGTCCAATGTCGTCTTGAATACCTGACCGGGCCCTTCGCCCACGCCCGGAGGGTTCTTGTAGCCGTGAAGATAGTGATTCTTGGATCCGTGGTCCACAATCCACAGATACTCGACTCCATCCTCGTTGATGAGGGTGATCCCATGCGCCTCGGCAAAGTCGCCTCGCCACGAGGAAATCAGGTTGCCGTCCCCGTCGAAAGTCATCACTTCCGGATCGCCGGGGTGGCTGGTCATAACGTTTCCCGATTCCGTGACAACGATGCCCGGATGCGCCCATCCCTTGCGTGAGCTCTCACTTTCGGGAAGCTTGGCCCAATTGTCGTTCCAGTCGTATGAATGCCCTTCGCTGCCTACCCGCATGACATTACCTCCTGCGCCTGTCAATCTCGTAGTTGAAATTCAAGGGCAGTTGTTTTAGCGTCTGCCTGCGCTTGAAGCGCGCGTGTCGTTCCCGAACATGCAGGGAGAAGCTTTGCAGCACGAGTGATCACACGCGGGCCGGGGAACGGTGTGGGTGTGATTCCGCACCCACATCCCCTGATTCTCTAAGTACATGCTGCCCGGGAACGAACCGGCGCGTTCTGTTTAAGGTTTCAGGAGGATCTTGGTGTACCCTTCGATGCGCTTGTCAAACTTGTCATATGCGTCGGCCGCGTCGTCCAGCGGCACCTCGTGGGACACAACGAAGCTGGGAGTGGCCTTGCCGGATATGATGAGGTCGCGCAAGTAGGCGTTGTACTGCTTCACGTTGCATTGACCCGTCCCCAGCTTCAGACCCTTCTCAAAAAGCTTCCCGAAGTTGATGGCCAGAGAGCCCCTTTTGGCGCCCTCGTCCACTCCACCGGGGTCCGATGGCACATACAGGCCCGGAATGCCCATGATCCCTGTGGGATTGATCAGGTCGATCATCTGATTTAGGACCACGTTGGGAATCTCGGTCTGCTCGCCTCCGGCGGCGGACGATCCTTGCGCAGCGGCCTGATAGCCCACAGCGTCGACCGTCTTGTCCACACCGTCGCCCTTGCGCATGTCCCTGATCTGCTCCACCGGATCGCCGTCATCGAAATTGATGGGAATACCGCCAATCTCGCTGGCCTTGTCCAGTCGCTCCTGCACGTGATCGATGGTATAGACCTCCGCCGCCCCTCTGATGATGCAGCTATATGTGGCCATCAGACCGACCGGTCCCGCGCCCCACACGGCGACGCTCTCGCCGGGACTCACGTCGGCAAGCTCAGTGCCGTGATAACCCGTGGGGAATATGTCCGCCAGAAGAGAGAAGTCCCACTCGAATGCATCCCCGGACGGAAGAGGCAGACAGTTGAAGTCCGCGTAAGGCACCTGAATGTACTCGGCTTGCCCGCCGCGCCATGGTCCCATTGCCACGTATCCATACGCGCCGCCGGCAAATCCTGGGTTGACCGTGAGACAGAAACCCGTAAACCCCCGCTGGCAGTTCTTGCAGAAGCCGCAGCCGACGTTGAACGGCATCACGACCCTGTCGCCTACGGACAAGGTTTTCACAGCGGACCCGACATCTTCGACTATACCCATGTTCTCGTGTCCGAAGACTATGCCCGGTTCGGCCGCAGTCCGACCCTCATACATGTGCAGGTCGGAGCCGCAGATGCAACTCGAAGTAATCTTGACGATTACGTCATTCGGATGCATTATCTCGGGATCGGGAACTTCCTCTACGGCAACGCTGAACGGACCCTGATACACGACGGCTCTCATAGTGACCTCCCCTTTGCCCTCTTGGATTGCTAAACCTAACCGGTCAATCTCTTTCATCGCCGAGTGTATCAGGCTAGGGCAGTCATGTCAAAACCCGATTTCAGCGAAGGGGTAGGGTTTAGATGTCTGGTAAATGCGTGTGATGTCTGGACTATCCCTCAGGACAAAGACAGTCCGCATCCTGCACCCTTTCCTGTAGAGCTCGCCCAGCGGGTAATCGGTTCTACCGCCGCACAGATTGTACTTAATCCCTTTATTGGCTCAGGGACAACAGGAATGGCGGCAGTGGATCGGGATGGACATATCGAAGGACTACTGCACCCTTGCCCGTGATCGCATCGACAAGGTGAGAAGGATGATCCGGTGACACAGTTTCCATCCAGACCGCCTCGCACGGGGAAAGAACTGTTTGAGCGAGTCCGGGCCGTGAGAGCACACGGCCCGCAAGTTATGCCGGAGGAATCACACTACAACGGCTCAGGCGCGCCCGGCGTGTTCCCGGAAGATCTGCTGGGGGCAACAGCAGGCGGGCACGACATACCCGATGCCGTAGGATGGGAACTGAAGTGGCATTCCGACCGTACAAGCCTTGTTGCCCTGTTCCACAAGAGCCCCGACGGGCCAGAAGCCATTCTGCGCTTCATGGTGCGCCGATACGGGCGCAAGGAAGTCCAGGGGCGCTCAATTCCGACATACCATCCGGGGGCGTTCTGACCGCTTCAGAGTCGATACAACAAATGGGGAACTTTATCGTCTGCAAAACACAGACAGATCTAACCACAGTACACCCAGATCATATGTGCTGAATCGGCAACAATGGCGATCACAAGAGAGGACGATGTCCAATAACTGCAGGTTCCCCGTATCGCTGCCCCAGACGCGAAAAAGCCGACCGATTTCCCGGTCGGCTCTTTACGCGGCGGTGAATGAAAATCAGGCCTATTCGTCCGTGTACCTTCTCCCCCTGGCGTATGACCTCAATGCATACGTTGCTGGGAGGTCAGTCGGCGGCTTTGGCCAGCGACGCTTCCGGCGTTGCCACTTCCGAATATGCTTCTGCGCTGGTCTTCACTATTAGGTCAGCCAGAGACAGATCCGCGAGGGTGGCAACCTGCTCAGAGACATGGGTAAGGTTCAGCTTCCCGGCCACGCCGCAAGCATAGTCCGGATCGGCCTTATAAAAATGAACAAGCTGCCGCGTCTGGATACGTTCAGGCACGCCATCCATCGCTTCGGCGATATTGCTGAACAACTGCTCTTTCTGGTCGCTGTTCATCAGGCGGAATAGATTGCCGGGCTGCGTATAGTCGTCATTGCCGTCGCGATGGTCGTAGCGGTCAGCATCGCCGGATACCTTGAGCGGCGGCTCGAGGCTGCGGGAATCTTCGACCGGCCCTCCCATGCTATTAGGCTCATAGTTGACCGCACCGCCGGAGTTGCCGTCAGAACGCAGGTTACCGTCGCGGTGATAAGTGTGAACCGGACACTGAGGCTGGTTGGCTGGAAGGGCGGCATAGTTGACACCGATACGGTAGCGGTGGGCGTCTGCGTAGGACATTATCCGCGCCTGGAGCATTTTGTCTGGCGAGAAGCTGATGCCGGGAACGATGTTGGAGGGTTCAAACGCGGCCTGCTCGATGTCGGCAAAATAGTTTTCGGGATTGCGATTGAGTTCCATGATGCCGACTTCGATCAGCGGATAGTCGCCATGGGGCCAGACCTTGGTCAGATCGAAGGGGTTGATGCTGTAGGTCTCAGCATCCTCTTCCGGCATCACCTGGACGCAGACGCGCCATTGCGGATAATCTCCTCGTCCGATTGCGTCGAAGAGATCACGCTGCGAGCTTTCTCGGTCCTGCCCGACAATCTCGGCCGCTTGGGCATTGGTCCATGTCTTGATGCCCTGCATCGTCTTGAAGTGGAACTTGATCCAGAAGCGTTCATTGTCTGCATTGATAAAGCTGTAGGTATGGCTGCTGTAGCCGTTGACAAAGCGATACCCCTGGGGCAGACCGCGATCACTCATCAGAATGGTGACCTGGTGCAGGCTTTCGGGAGAGAGTGACCAGAAGTCCCACATAGCTGTGCTGGAGCGCATGTTTGTCTTGGGGTCGCGCTTCTGGGTATGGATGAAGTCGCCGAATTTGTAGGGATCGCGAACGAAGAAGACCGGGGTGTTGTTGCCGACCATATCCCAGTTTCCGTCTTCCGTGTAGAACTTGACAGCAAATCCGCGCACGTCGCGCTCAGCGTCTGCCGCGCCGCGTTCCCCCGCGACGGTCGAGAAGCGGAGCAGACAGTCGGTCTGCTTACCTACTTCAGAAAATATCCCGGCTTTGGTGTAGCGCGTGACATCATTTGTAACGGTGAAGGTTCCGTAGGCTCCCGAACCCTTGGCATGCACGACCCGCTCCGGGACGCGTTCGCGGTTAAAGGTGGCCATCTTCTCCAGGAGTTGATAATCCTGCATTAGAAGTGGACCGCGCGGGCCGGCGGTCAATGAGTTCTGATTGTCTCCAATTGGCGCTCCATGAGCGGTTGTCAACTTTTTGCGTTCAGCCATCTTTATCGCCTTTCATGTGTATGAAGAGCCTCTTCCTTATTCAAAAATTATACCGAGGTTGAACTATCTTGTCCAAAAAAGGCTAGTATGGGGATGTCCCTGAAAACGGACGATTACCACAGCGTAATCACCCGCTCCTCCCCATCTTTGAGCGCTTGGCGATTGCGGCTCAGAGAAATAGTTACGGCCAGGTAGGCAATGACGCCAAATATTACATAGGGCCAGGGGGTCAGACCGGCAATCGCAAAGACGAGCGCGCACACCAACGAAGTCACACTCACGCTGTAGGTCCCGATCGAGGCCATGCGGCTCCACCAGATCAGCAGTAGCCCGACCAGGCAGACGACCCCGCCGATTAACGGCGAAATCGCCAGTATGGTGGCCGCCGTCGTGATGCCGCCCGCGCCGCCCTTGAAGCCCAGATAGAGCGACCAGTTGTGACCGACCACCGCACACGCGCCGGCAAGCGCTGCCGCCGCGGCAACCGCGATCGCATCCATGCCAGGAAAGAACGCCCCCGCCGCATAGCGAACCAGCAGCACGGCCGCCGCCCCTTTGAGCGCATCGCCCAACAGCGTGGGGATGGCCGCCTTCAGGCCGGCCGCGCGCCAAGCGTTCGTCGCACCGGTGCGCCCGCTGCCCACTGTGCGGATATCTACCCCGTATATGGCGGTGGCCAGCAAGCCTACCGGCACCGATCCGAGCAGGTAGCCAAGCAGCGCGCCGGCCGCGATCAGGAGCCAGTCCATAGCTAAATAAAGGTCAATCTTCGCGCTGGAGAGAACGCGGTCTGGGCCAGTTCTGCTGCGAGAACTTCCCCGTGGAGAAAACGGACCGAGCGCTGGCTTTCACAGCTTGGCGCCCCATCTGGCGCTGCAAGTACAGGCTCCGCTCCGTCCAATAAACAAAATGGGCTCGTGCCTCTTGCGGGCATACGCTAATTGAACTCCGGCTCTTGCGGCGATTGAGCGTCCGGCAGGACCACCGGCGTCTTCATATCCGCGGGCAAATCCAGCGACCCCTCAGCGTTCTCACCGCGCATGTGCAGTTCCCCTTCGAGCGTAGCCCCTTCATCCAGCAGAAAACTGTTCACATGCAGCGCGCCGCGCACGTAGCAGCCTGCCAGCAGCTCGACGCGGTCCGCGCGGATGACGCCGTCAAAATAGCCGCGAATGCTCACGTTGCGGGCGCGAATTTCGCAGTTGACGCGCGCGCCTTCGGTCAGTATGACGTTGGCCAGCGTTTCCAGCAGGCCGCTCTCTACCACACCGTCAATGCGAATGCTGCTATCACTGCGCAGGGCGCCGCTGTACGTGGCCCTGGGCCCGATGATAACCTCGATAGCGTCCGGCTGCGGTCGTTCGTTGCGTCGAAACACCTGGTCTCCCTTTGCCCGCCGCCAACTGTCCCAAAAAAACAGTTCAGCAGCATCCAAACCGATGGGGGAATTCCCTCACGGCCCAGCCGCGGCGAGCAGAAAAACGCCCTGATCGGAACTGCCCAGCCGCAACTGATTCGCAAACCTGAATGAGGCGAGCAAAGATGTTCATTCTCCCCTCACTGTTCTACTATGGGCGGTCGGGCCTTCGGCCCTCCCTTGTGCAGGGGCTGCGCCCCCGCAACGCCCCCCTACAAAACCATCGCTCACCGACCTTGTGTCCTCATTCCAGCCATGCGGCTCCAGCAACCTGTCTGCCGCCAACCGAATACGCAATCAGATAGCCTGGATGGCGGCAGGCATAAAGGGCTGGTCAAGACAGGCACTGTATATGGCTTAGTAGTTACCCCTGATCCACTGTCGAACAGGCGGACTGATTGCGGTGGGATGAGGTACGATTTTTACGGCGCGTAGTCTAGCACAGGTGAAAGATCTGGGCAATAACGATTTCCAGTTTCGGGGCGCTGCACCCCGCCCTGAATCGGTGACTGTAACCAACTTCCACGCACCTGTTCCGACGTGCATGGCTGGCGACCCGCGCACATGTCGGGAACCAGGATCGATGCCGCGCAGTTAGTATGAATATCCGCCGCCGGCGCGCTGTCGGCAGGCAAGCGTAACTAGGAGGAAAGGAAAAATGTGAAGCGGAATCTGTTCCTGATATTCTGGACCGTCGGCATCCTCTCTCCCATGGCCTGGCTCGTGCGGGCCTCACCCATTACCTACAGGCTCTTCAACACGCTGTTCAGTCCCCAGTGGATGCATATTTTCATGCACACCCTGCTC
Source organism: Caldilineaceae bacterium bin5 (assembly GCA_002238445.1). Classification (GTDB taxonomy): domain Bacteria; phylum Chloroflexota; class Anaerolineae; order Caldilineales; family Caldilineaceae; genus Bin5. The sequence continues at coordinate 33,583 of MPML01000008.1, read as the reverse complement.
TTTGCCGTGCTGGCCGCTCTGCTGATGCAGAACCTGACCGGCAGACTAGCTGCGAGGCGTGCCGTCCCGGTCGTTCTGGCCCTCGTCCTCTGCTTCGCCATCCTTCAAGAGAGTATTCAGCTGTTCAGCGAGCAGCGCGTACTGCACGGCGACACCTTCTTTGACATCGGCGTCGATATGTTCGGTGGCGTCCTCGGCCTGCTGGCGGCACTGGCCTTTAGAAAGATCGTGGCCACGCGGCAAAGACAAACGCTGGTTCTGACAAAATGACGTTAAAGATTAATAGAATGCGCTCAAAGATGCCCGGCCTATAGAGTGGTTATCCGCGCCTTTTTTGTGGTGAGTCCCATCCGAGACCGGAGCTGGTTGCAAGGCGTGTGGGGCGCCTTCAAGACCCACTGGGCACACAGTGTACACAGCAATCCAGTTGCCCTTTCAAGTCTATGATTCCCGAAGAATCGACCGCCACCATTCATAGAGCGGATCGCGCCTCCCGGGAATATAACTGGCGCACGACTGCATCGCGGCCATGGCGGAGGCCAGTTCCTCTCTGGAGACCCGACTTTCCTCGACCCACAGTTTCAGCAGTTCCAGTGTGGAGACCAATCTTACTGATGGACTGAGTTGCCCAAGTACGCGTCGGGCCTTTCGATCGTCGGTTGCGACGGCGTAACCGCGCTGAAAGGCAAGCGCGCCGGTTATCGCCTCGCCATCGTCAAGATCAGCCGCCAAATCAATAAAGGTCGCCTCCTCGGCCGGATGTTCTAGGCGAATCAGCTGAATCAAGCCTTCTCTGAGCACAGAAGTCAGATCCACAGGTTCCCGCTCATCCCTGCTACCGGTCGGACCGGGACGCCAGATGTAGAGAGCTTCCTGCTCGACCACGTAGTCGGTGACCTGGAAATGATAAGGCAGCGCGGCGCTGATTTCTCGCAGACATCCTGTTGCATACAGGTTGAGCAAGCAGCTGGCATCGAGCAGAAGCGAGTCGGGACGGCCCGTCAAGATGTAAGGCGCCTTTCAAGAAGACTGTTCGGCAATGTGCGATCGCTCTCCACCAAAGGAGCCGGTCACTTCTGTCAACTGAGGCGCAGGTTCGTCCCTCCCACTGACGCTACGCGCCAGATCAATGAAGATTGCGGCAACTTGGCCTTCATCTTGAAGAAACAAGGACTGAGCCAGCTCCTGGACCAGCCGCCTTGCCGCTACGCGGTCGACACGTAAGAGGCGGGCCAGCTCTCCTTCAGTCAGCTTTCCCTCTTCGTAGGCCCGCGCAGCCAAATACTGATAGCGAAGTGGCAAGGACCGTCCGCCGTGGGAATGGGGAGATAGACTTGACTGCCCTTCTGCTTCTCGCACTTTGAAGCCGCGGTCGTGCAGCCGTCCCCACGTTCCTCCCGGCAGAAGACGAAGCTCCTCCAGACGCAGCATCATCATCTCCACGGAGACAAAATAATGATGCGCAAGCTGGCAGATCTCCGCAGCCGTGATCCTGCCGCGGGCCGCGCGTGACAATTCATTAAATCTCCGTCGCAAACCCGCGGCTGGCATGAGCAGGCAACGGGCAAAGGCATCCGCGAAACGCTCGCCGCTCCGTGAACGACCATACCCGCCCAACATCGATACCTCCGACCGGAAGCGGCTCGTGAGGAAGTGGCCATACTCGTGCGCCAGCGACCATCGCTGCCGCTCCTGTGGGTGAACGGCGTTTACCGCGATACAGCCGCCAAACTCCTCCATGTAGCTGTACATGCCCGCCACACGTGAGGGCAGGTCAATGGAGAAAACTCGAAGGCCGACATCGTTCGCAAGAGCCTCTCTCAAGTTCAGAAACGGTCCGTCGCCAAGCGCCAGACGGTGTCGTTCGGCCGTGGCCACGTCCTCCGCCGCAACTTCAGGAGAGGTCCCGTCCGTTGCGTATCGCGGCGGGTAGTTTCGAATGAGCGGCGCCTCGTTCAGGTTTTCGAGATGTTGGTAGTCTTCGCACAGCTGTTGGAATATCGCGACAGCATGCTGCAATTCATCTTGGGCCTGCTGCGAACCGAGTTTGGAGACAGCGGCCCGAAACTGCGCTGCGAAGTCGGCAACGGAATCCCTTGCGCCAACGAAATCACCCACCGGCCGACCATACAACTGCGCCATCTGGATCAGTTCACCTGGCCGGGTGCGCCGCTCACCCTTTTCCAATGCGGTTATAGTGGTCCGAGCTACACCCAGGGACTCGGCGACCTCCTTTTGCGTAAGGCCGCGGGCCTTGCGCGCCCCCTGCAAGCGCCGTCCTAACACGGGAGGAGGAATGGACTCACTTAAGTGTCTGTTCATGATGCCCCCTGTGCATCTGAGTGGACAGGAAGAGGTAAATATCGAAATGGCGCGACCAATGCGGACTGGAGTTTACAAATGGGGAAGAAACTGACCCGTGGCGGCCTTGCAAATCCTCTGGATCCGCAACCGTTTTGCATCAGGAATCTCTAGCTATTTCTCTTCATCATGCACATTATACCACAGGAATCTGTCAATGTCATACAAAAAGTGAAAATATGTGTCAAAATGTCAGAATAACGGCCCCCCATAAGGATATCTGTCGAACTTTACCAGGACTGCTCCAGCTCTCTGTAGTGGACTGTGGCACGGCCAGTCGGTTCAGGCTCTCTCCCTTCTGCGTCAACCTGCCATATCTGCGTAATTTGTGTAGAATGAATCAACTTGTGCACAATTCGGCGCCGACCGCCTCCCGGCGCCCACCCATACACGCGGACCCCGCCCATGACTCTGCGACTGCGCTCTCTGCTCTTCATGCCCGCCGACTCGCCCCGTATGATCGCCAAGGGCGCCGCTCTGCCCGCCGATGCCATCATCGCCGACCTTGAGGACGCGGTCGCGCCCAGCCGCAAACTGGAGGCGCGCTCGCTCCTCGTCCAGTCGTTCCAGGCCCTGCCGGAAGCGGAGCCGCTGCCCTGCATTCGCATCAACCCGGTAAACAGTCCCTTCTGGCCGGATGACCTGCTCGCAACCTTTGCCGCCGAGCCCAAAATCTACGTGATCCCGAAAGTAGAGTCCGCCGCCGACCTCCAACTCGTGAGTGAGCGGTTGACGCCGCTGGAAAGCGCGGCCGGGCTGCCCATCGGAACTGTGCGGTTGTTGGCTATCGTGGAGAGCGCCGCCGGCGTGATGAATCTGCGCGAGATCGCCGGCGCCGACCCCAGGCTCATGGCGTTAGCGTTCGGCGCCGAAGATTTTGCCGGCGATATCGGCGCGCAGCGCACGCGCGAAGGGTGGGAAGTCTTCTACGCCCGCAGCGCCGTCGCGACCGCCGCGGCCGCCTTCGGGCTACAGGCCATCGACACCGTCTATACCGATCTGGCCGACCTGACCGGTCTGGCCGCCGAGTGTGAAGCTATGCGTAATTTGGGCTTCCGCGGCAAACTGGCAGTCCATCCGCGCCAGGTGGAGGTCATCAACCGCGCCTTTACGCCCGACCTCGCTGACGTAGCAGCCGCGCGCCGTCTTATCGCCGTATTTAAGGCGCACCAAAGGGCCGGTCGGGGTGTCTGCGTACTCGATGGGAAAATGGTGGATATGCCGATGTTCCGCGCCGCGCAGGATCTACTAGCGAGGGCAGGCAAAGGGCCGGAAGGGGACTGACAGAACTGGGAAGAGAGGAGTGTGAACGCGTTTCTCCCCTCTACACTCCTCTCGCTTCGCTATTCGCGCACCGGCCGCAAACCCAGATAGACGACGCGCCCGCCAAGCGTCTGCAGAATCGTGCGGGCCGGTTTCCACGGGAGAAGGTGATTCAACTCCGAAGGGCTGAGCGGCGTATTGTTGTTGGCCAAAAAGACCCGAAAGCAGGCTGCGGTCAGAGAAAGATGCTCGTTGATGTAGTCGGGATCCTTGGTGCAACGGCTGCGCAGACATTCCCACAAGGCATCCGTGCGGTGGACCTCCCCCGTCTCCGGGTCGATCCAATCCACGTCCTCGGTATTCCTATGATCCTGGAACCTGTCCCGGCACTCCGTGCATAGCTGATCGCGCAGGTAGAGGCGAAAATTGCGTCCGCTTTTCTCCCACCAACTGTAATCGATGTGAAACTTTGTGTTCACGTCCGGTCGGAACCATGTGAGTTTCTGCTTGGGAGCTGCCGTTGTCATCGTCTTCCAATCCCTCCACTATATTCAAAGGCCAGTGAAATGCGAGCTCCACTGGCTTCGCTTCCTCATCTTACTTTGAAGAACCCATCCCCTACATCCTGGAAACGGGGATTGCTGATCAACGTATAAAAGATCGGTCCCGGCGGACAGCGCCAGAACATGTTAACCGCACTGTAAATCGTCTTGACATGGGCTGTGCCCTGCGGATTCAGCTTCGTTATCTCCGGCACCATCATCTCCACGATCTGCTCCAGTGCCGCGTCGTTGCCATCGAAACTGGCGTTGTACGCCTCCAGCCCCTCCCGGTCAACAGATGATACGATCAGGTGCTCATCGTACTCACAGGAGATCTGCACTTTGTTCATCTCAAGACCAAAACGTTTCGCGCTTGCATTGACTTTGGCGATACGGCTCCACTCCCGCCTCATCCGGCGCGGCCGGAAGTCAATGATCACCTCGTCCGGATTATCAGTGCGCTCCAGCGTGATCTGAGCGCTCACCGGCAGGTTGTGCGCAACCATCCAGTCCTTCAGACCGCATACATAGCGCTCTTTGTGAACCACCCAGGCCGTGTATCTGTTTCCCCAGCGGCCGTCGACTATCGTCACCATCGACCGCTCCTGCGCACTGTGCGGGAACAGCGCCCGCGTGCGGCTGCTCAGTGGCAGCGTGCCGTATAGCCAGTGGGGAAAGATAAGTGTGAAACTGATGCTGGGCACCACCGACGAGACCGGCGTGCTCGCACTGCTCTCTCCCCATTCGTCGTCCAACTCCCATTCCGTCTGCAGAAGGTCCACACTCAAGACAGCGCGGTTATAGCGGCCTACCCGGGGACGCAGAAGTGGCGGCACGGTAAGCGCCTCCGGCGGTTCCAGCCGTGCCAGATACCAGAGCGGCACACCCGCGCTTCCTACCTGGTCGAACCGTTCGTCGCTGCCTAGCGCGTGGTTCACGCTGATAATCTGCATCGGCTGCGTAACATCCTCCGCCTGCAGATCAAATTCCGGCAACAACTCCTCCGGCGACATCGGCCGGTTTTGCATCTCAACCAGCGCCTCGGCAATATTCAAATGACCTACGTGCACTTCAGCCAGCATGTCGGCCAGCAGCCAGTAGTCCTCAATATTCACGAAATCTTCGTTGCGCTCGCCGTCTTCCAGCGCAAACAGCAGACTCTCTTCGATCTCATCCTGATACAGTGAATGAATCTCTTCCGCCGACAGCAGCGTTTCCTCATCACCTGTCGCCTGGCCATTGGCGGCGTTGAGCCGGTGACCCGTCTGAAGGCTGGCCGCGAACTCCCGAATCTCGTCCGTATCGGCGAAACCGACGCGGATTACTTCGAATGGCCCATGCTCCGGATTCTGGCCGGCGCGGGTCTCCAGAACCTCACCTACCAGAAAGTCCATCGCAGGGAAAATGAGAGTCTGCCCAACTTCATACGGGTTCTCGGGCTGATAAACCGCGCCCTTCTTCAGCTCGGATTCCATCCGGGCTGTTTCGCGACGCTGGTATTCCTGGATCAGGCGCAACGCAAGCTGCCCGGTCGTCATCGGTGACTCTGCATCCAGGATCAGTTCATGAATAAAATCCAGATCTTCATCGGAAACACTGAAATGATCGCGCCAAAATGAAGCGGTTTGGGTCCTTCGCAACAGCACGTCTTCCTCCTCCTGGAAATGCAAGCGTCCCGCCTGCACTAATCTGCTCTGCGTCGGTCTGCCTGTCCGCGGCAACCGCGCTGGCATTGCACTCTCGCGGCCCCGCCGAACCGAACACAGCCAGCACGCCGGACCGGAAATATATCGCAAACGGATGGGCCGCTGTCTGGGCGAAAAATCCTCCGCATGCATCGGCCGCAAAAACGGCCTTACAGCCCAAAAAGAAAGTATAGCGGTTTCGGCGCTAAAATCCAAGAACGCGCGAATCAGAATCGTAAGTCAGCTCTGATCAACCGCCATCCGCCATCCGCAGGCGCGCTAGGGCAACCTCCCCCTCCCATACACCCGGTTGGACAGTCGGACTCAGGGTCGCAGAGTCGTAAACGACCAGCCGCAACTCATACTCGCCGGGCGAAAGAGCGGTCGGAATATCAAGGTAATACACCGTGTCCACCGGCTCTTCCTCTGCCCGACGGTCCGTACGCCCATGGCGCGCATCCAGCGACGGTTGGCTCCGGTCCGCTTACCTTTTACGGGCTTTCGTCCAAATGCAAGCGCGCCAGCAGCTTCTCCGGCTCCCACACTCCGATCTCAACCGTCGGTATCTGGGTCTCGGTGCTGTAGACGACCAGCCGCATCTCGTAATCGCCGGGCGGGAGATCAGACGCGAATTCAAATTGGAGCAGCGTATCGAACAGTTCCGATACCCCTCCGTGACCGGTAAGCGTATGATCCGGTTTCCACAAAACAACATCCCTCTGGTAAGACCTTTCACCTTCAGTGTTGTACAGCCGCAGCGATATCGCATAGTCGACATCCAACCCGGAGTCGGTTTGCCATTGCAGGGCAAGCCACAAGGATCGATCCCGGCCCAGGTCGACAAGCTGCTGCGTTGACAACTGCTTTTCGCCCTGGCCCAAAGCGATCCCCTCAAGAGCAATGTCGCCATCGTAGTAAACCGTCAACGGCTCCAGATGCTCATAAAACGTCCACCGACGATCCAGTGCAATATCCGCGTAGCTGTGGATCTGAAAGCTGCCGTAAGAGTCACTACCCAGGTAACGACCGTATTTGCCAAAAAGAACAGCAAAGCGATCGCTCTCATCGCCCGTCCAGGCAGCCTTGGTGTCCCAGTCCACAACTTTCACAGTGGATATGTTCTCCACGGCCGCCAGCGTAGATTCGATCTTCTGCGCCAGGTTGGGCATGGCTGTATGGAAAAGGTGGACTTGTGCCGCGCCCTGATAAAGGTATTCGAAACTGGGACTGCGAAATTCCTCTCCCAATCCCTTATGACGCTGTCCATCGGGAATCAGATAGACAGTTTCCGCATCTGGCGGCTGCCGGCTCAATACCTGGATCAAATCTATCCATCCCACCGCGTATTCGTGATAGACTTCCGACTCGTCCCCCCACTCCTGGAAATAGGTGTGATAGGTGCTCACCCCCTGAACCAATACTGAGCAGCTGACCAAAATCGCCAATAACATGGCGGCAATATTTTCATTTTTCCGAAAAAATCGCTCCCGCAAGAATCGGTACGTCTCCCACACGCCGACACCCGCCAGCAGATAGATTGCCGGCGCCGCCCCAATCATGCGCAGCGTGTTGGGGGCCAGAATATCTCTGGCCAGCACAGCCGGCATGAGCAGGACCGCCAGCCACAGAAGCAGCATGCGATAGGCGGGCCGCTGCCACCGCCTCACGGCCATCCCCGCGCCAAGCCAGAAAAAGACCGCTTCCCATGGATTCAGCATTGGTTGGCCGGCGAAGTTATGCCGCCAGTTCGGATCGCCGCGAAAGCCAAGCGCCATCAGATGCACCAACACATTGTCCAGAAACGCCCCCAGCGGGTCTCCCTGACTCCGTTCCGACTGGATTATCAATAGCTGGTTGCTTCGGACAAAAAACTGTTCGGGATGCAGTGCGAAATAAACGAGAATCGGCGCGGCTATCAGCCCGGCCGCGCCCAAAAAGACGCCCACCTTTGGCAGCTCAACCCGCAAGCGGGCAACACCTCGGCCCCAGGGCAGAAGAAAACTCAAACCAAATAACAGAAATAGGAAAGGTGCGAATCGCGCCGCAATATATGTGTATAACAGCAGCCCGGCGCACGTCCCCGCCAGTGCAACCCGCCACCAGATCCTGCCCTCCCACCCCCACCAGAGCAGGGCCAGACACAGGCAAAGAAACAATGGCAGAAAGTTGGCTCTAAGCGCCGCGCGCCCAATAATCGTCTGTCCCAGCGATACCGCCAGTAGCCCTGCCCCGATTCCGCCCACCAAAAGGCCGCGCCAGGGAGTGGCCCGTCCTTCTTCGTCTTTGCCAAAGAGCAGCCATCCCAACCAGAGCAAGACCAACACCGTGCCCGCGCTCGCAAGCGCCGTGGGCAGGCGCAGAGCCAGTACCGTGCGCCCCAGGAAGGAGATGGCCAGCGCTATCGTATAGACAACCAGCCCTTCGCGTCCAGTATTTGCAGGGAAAAAAACAGCGTGCTTTCCTTGCAACACCCGGAGAGCATCCATGCCATGGGCCCCCTCGTCATGATGGAGCCCTGACGGGAGTTCGTCTAAGCGCTGAAGCCGAAGTAAAAATACGGCCAACGCCAATGCGAACAGGATCCCCCCTGCGACCAGCGCCAGGCGGAAGCGTTCGGTTTCTGCTGACATGGCAGCGCCGGCTGGACTTTCCGCTGAAGATGACGTTTCAGACACTCTCTTTCGTCTTAAGGCCGACAGCCAGTTGGTTACACCCAATTATCGCTTCCTTACGCCCTTGAAGCCGCCCAAAACATCCCTGACTTCTCAGGCCTCTCCTCGGCTTTTTGGGCGGTCGGGCCTTCGGCCCACCCTTGTGCGGGGGGGCACCCCCCCCCCCCCCCCCCCCCCAAAACACCCCCCCCCACCCCCTCCCCCTCACCCCACCCTCCCCCCCCCCCCGCAACGCCCCCCTCCAAAACCACGCCTCACGACCGGTTCGCCTTCATCGCAGCATGTCGGCTGGCTGGCATGACGGCGGTTGCCAACCGAATGGCGGCAGCATTGAAGGGTTGGTCAAAACAGGCGCCGCATATGGCTTAGCAATTACCCCAAAGCGCGCTCTTCAATCACCGTCCTTCCCCCAAGCGCAATCGCGCCAGCACAAACTCCGGCTCCCACACATCGATCTCGACCGTCGGGGTCAGAGTTTCGGCATTGTAGACAACCAGCCGCAACTCGTACTCACCGGGCGGCAGCTCGGGCGGTATGTCCAGAAAGAAGAGGGTCTCAACCGGCTGGCCAGGTGTCCACCCGGCCGTGGTATCACCGTTCAGATTCCTGAGAATCCGGTCCTTATTGTGGCGGTAGGCGCCGGCGGCATCGTACAGACGCAGAGAAATCTTGAAATCGGCGTCTACGCTGAGATCCGTCTGCCACGACAGACCCACCCAGAGTGGCCGCCTTTCATCCAGGCTGATCGCATCCTGGGAGCTCATCTGCTCTGCGTCTTGGCCAATGGCGTGACCAAGAAGGCTAATGTCCGCGTCGTAGCTGACGTGTAGGCGCTCCAACTGCTCGTAGAATCGCCACGGCAACTGCAGAGACAGATCGGAAAAGGCGTGAATCTGAAAGCTGGAAAACTGCTGGCTGCCCGCATAGCGCCCGTACCGCCCGAGCAGGTCGATCATCTCTCGTTCTTCTTCGTCATTCCAGCCCAGCTTGTCATCCCAGTCCAACAAGGCGATCGTAGCCAGTTCTTCCTCGGACGCCAGCATAAACAACGTCTGACGCGATGTCCCTGCTTCATACGGCATTCCCGGGCCGCGATGGTTGACGATATGGACTGGAGCATCGCCTCCATAGATGTAATCGAACCCGTAATGCGCAAAGCGGTTCTCGCTGAGAATCAAATAGACCCTTCCATCGGTCGGCGATATGTCACTCAATTCCAGCGCGGCATCGGACCACTGGCCGCGAAAGTGCTCACTGCTCCTGGCCCAATGTTCGTATTTCTCGAAGTACGTGCGATAGGAGAGTATCCCCTGTGCCAGAATCACTGTGGGTACAAGAAGAATGAGAGCCGGTGTGACGACGGGGACCCGCCTTTTGAGCAACTGAAAAACTTCCCATGCGGCAAAGCCAATCAGAATGTAAACAGCGGGGGCAGCGCCCATCATCCGCAAAGTGTTCGGTACATACGGATAAGGGTTCCGGGCAAGTAGGGCTGGCAGCAACATAATTCCAAGCCACAAAATCAGAAGGCGCGCAGTTGCATGTGTGCGCCATCGCCATACCAATAGCCCCAATCCCAGCCAGAAAAAAGGCGCTTCCCATAGACTCAGCATGGGCCGGCTTTCATAATTGTGAATCCAATTTGGATCGCCGTGAAAACCGAAGACAAGGATATGATCCCATGCATTCTGCAAAAGCGTTCCTAAAGGGCCCCCCAATGTATTGGCCTGCGAGAACAGAGTGACCTGGCTGATCCTGTCAAACAAGTGCTCCGGATGGCGGGCGAAGTAAATGAGAATAGGCGCGGCCGCCACTGCATACACGGCAGCAAAAAGGAAAGCCCGACGCCATGCTTCGCGTAGCCTGCGCATGGCGTTATCTTTCACAGGAAACAGGTACGTTAGGCCGAAGAACAAAAGGAGAACAGGGAGCAGGCGTGCGGGAATATACGTGTATTGCATAATCCCGGCGCACAAGCCTGCCAGGGCGATCATCATCCAACTCCGCCTCCGCCATCCCCTCCACAACAAAGCCAGGCATAGGGGCAACAGAACTATCAAAAAGTTCGCCCTGTAGGCCACGCGGCCCAATACTATATGATTGAGAGAGATTGCCAGCAGAGCAGCGCCCACACCCCCAATGAAAATTCCGCGCCAATGCCGGGGGCTATCCGTATGCTCGTCCGTGCCGAAGAAGACGTGTCCTGTCCAAAAGAGCACGAGGACCGCTGCCGCGCTGGAGAGGGCAGTGGTAAGGCGAAGAGCCAATATCGACGGCCCCAGAAAGAAGTGGACCAGAGCTATGGCATAGACAATTAACCCTTCGCGCCCGCTGTTGGCAGGAAAGAAGACCGCATGCTTTCCCTGCAGCACCTGAACTGCATCCACACCATGTGCCCCTTCATCGAAAATGATCCCCGGCGGAATTTCGGCAAGGCGATGAAGGCGCAAAAACGCAGCCGCCGCGGCTAACACAAGCAAAATTGCCCCAGACACCAAGATGATGCGGAAGCGTTCGCGTTTTCCTGATGAAACCGCGCCATCTGGATGATGCGCAGCAGAATTCGGTTCGGACATCTGTCTCTGTTTATAAGCCTGTAATCGTCTGCGCCCCGCCTTGGTTCGGCGAAAGTCTCTGACAGGCCAAGCTGCATCGGAGTGAGTAAACGCTTTCTGGATGCCCCCGAACCGGGTCTGGGTGCACCCATCTGTAACCCAAATATCAAGTATAGGAACCCCGTCAAGAAAGTCCAAGAATGCGTCTATCTGTCTGGCGCGAGAACTCCACCACCTGCCGTGAAGGCACCTCCATCAGAATCGCCATCCCACGTCCGTGCCCGCTGGCAGTATATGCTTCGGTCGGTCCCTCAATTGAGTTTTCACACGCTTTCAGATATGATAGACCCGATATCGGGTTCATAAGCTCGCTTCGCCGCGCAAATGCCGCATGGGAAATCGCCTATGAGAACCGTTGCAATGATTTTGGCTGGCGGAGAGGGCACGCGCCTCACCGTCCTGTCCGAAAAACGCGCAAAACCCGCTGTTCCCTTCGCCGGCAAGTTCCGCATCATCGACTTCACAATCAGCAACTGTGTCAATAGCGGCCTCTATACCGTCGCCGTCCTCACCCAATATCGCCCCCACAGCCTCAACGAACACATCGGCATCGGTAAGCCCTGGGACCTCGACCGCCAACACGGCGGCTTGCGCCTCCTGCAGCCCTATCAAGGCCGCGGCGAGCAGGACTGGTATGCCGGCACCGCCGACGCGATTCTGCAGAATCTGAACTACCTCTCCGACAACAACGCCGACACCGCGCTCATCCTCTCCGGCGACCATATCTATAAGATGGACTACGGCCCCATGCTGGACTTTCATCAGCGCAAAGGCGCCGACCTGACCATCGCCGTAATGCCCGTGCCGATCGAAGAGGCCCACCGCTTTGGCATCATGGAGTCAAACGCCGACGATGAGATCGTCCAGTTCCATGAAAAACCGGAGCAGCCGACCAGCAATCTGGCATCAATGGGCATCTATGTCTTTAACGCCCGCGTGCTGGAACAACGTCTCCGGGAAAAAGGCGCCGATGGGCCCCGCAGCGACTTTGGCAAGGACGTCGTGCCCGCCATGCTCGCCGCCGGCGACCGCGTCTTCTCCTACCCCTTCACCGGTTATTGGGTCGACGTCGGTACCGTCGACGCCTACTGGAAGACAAGCCTCGAGCTGCTCCAACCGGACCCGGCTCTCGACCTGTATACCGACAACTGGCCGATCTCCACCCGCTCAGAAGAGCGTCCGCCCGCCAAGTTCGGCCCCCAATCCCAGGTCGTGCAGAGCATGGTATCCAACGGCTGCGAAGTGCATGGGCTGGTCAAAAACAGCATCTTCAGCCCCGGCGTCTATGTCAGCCCCGGCGCGGTCGTGCAGGACAGCATTATCATGAACGACTCCTGGATCGGCCCCGGCGCCCACTTGGAGCGGGTCATCATCGACAAGCAGGTCATCGTCGGCTTCGGCGCCCAGGTCGGCCGCGCCGCGTCGGCCGCGCCCCCGCCCAACGCGCTCTTTGCCGACAAACTCGACACCGGCCATACCGTCATCGGCAAGGGCGCTTTCATCCCCGATGGCGCCCGCATCGGCACCAACGTCATCGTCAACAGCGACAGTGGTGAAGAGGATTTTCCGCCTGATTTCGTCGTTGAAGACGGGCAGACCGTATAAAAAAGTCTCGCTTTGCCCCTATCCGCAAACGGACCGCAAGGATAATTCCCTATGTCGTGTGCTTTCGCTATGATCATGGCCGGCGCTGACAATGCCGACCTCAGTGTCCTTACCGAAGTCCGCTCCGAGCCCGCCGTTCCCTTCGCCGGCAAATTCCGCCTGATCGACTTCTCACTCAGCAACTGCGTCAACAGCGGCATCCACAATGTCGCCGTTCTCACCCAATACCGCCCCCGTAGCCTCAACGATCATATCGGCATCGGCAAACCCTGGGACCTGGACCGCTCCAGCGGCGGCGTGCGCCTCTTGCAGCCCTACCGCGGCGGACCCTACGGCGACTGGCAACGCGGCTCCGCCGACGCCATTCGCCGCAACCTCGACTACGTCCTCCAGCAGAAAGAGGAATGCGTACTGATCCTCTCCGGCAAACATATCTATCTGATGGACTACCGGCCCTTCCTTTCCCATCACCTGCGCACCGGCGCACCCGTGACCATCGCCGTCCGCCGCGTCAGCCGCCATGAAACCCATCGATTCGGCATCATTTCGCTCGACACCGACGGCCGCGTCATCGAGTTCCAGGAAAAGCCCCGCCGCACCGAGCAGAATCTCGCCAGCATGGGTGTCTACGTATTCCGCCGCGACTTCCTGGTAGATGTCCTGAACAACAGCAGTGGCGACGACCTCGGTAGAGACATCCTGGCAGGGCTCGTCGCGCAGGGGCATGTCGCCAGCTATACCTATCCCGGCTACTGGGCAGATGCCAGCACAATTCAGGCCTACTGGGATGCGAATATGAGCCTGCTGGCGGAGGAGCCTGCCCTCAACCTCTATGCGCCGGAGTGGGTCGTCCATACCCGCAGCCAGGAGCGCGCGCCCGTCAAGCTGGGCCCGGCCGCAGACGTGGATGGAACCCTTCTCTCCAATGGATGCCAGATCGAGGGCGCCGTCGAACGCAGCGTCCTGTCACCCGGCGTGCAGGTGGGGGAGGGCGCCCTCGTCCGCGATAGTGTCATCCTCAATGACACGATCATCGAACCGGGCGCAGTCGTCGAGCGCTGCGTAATCGACAAAGAGGTGCGCGTCTGCCAGGACGCAACTGTCGGCCACTCCGAAAACAACCGCCCCAATCCGGAGCTGCCCGCCCGGCTCAACACCGGCCTGACCCTCGTCGGCAAAGGCAGCACCGTTCCCGCAGGCATGCGGCTCGGCCGCAATGTCGTAATCCATCCGTTAAGCGGCGAAGACGCATTCGCCAAGAGCGAGGGCGTGGAAAGCGGGAAGAGCGTCGGCCTCAATCTACGGTAATCGGGGTGACGGGAGCTCATCTTCGGCAACCGGCAACCCACTGAACGTGAGCCGCCATTAACCGGCAGTTGCAGCGATAAAGGGCGCTCTAGCCCTGCTTGGCCCGGTATCCCAGTTCGTTCAAAAGCGCCACCAGCCGCTCCCTCTGATCACCCTGGATTTCGATGTCCGCGCCCTTGACCGCGCCGCCGCATCCCAGCTTGTCTTTCAGGTGCTTCGCCAGCGCGCGCTTGCCCACATCCGGGCTTTTTACGCCCGTAATGATCGAAACCGTCTTCCCTTTGCGCCCCTTCCGATCCAGCCGGACGCGCACCGGCTGTGTCCCCTGAACCGCAAAAGGCGCGGCCGGGTTGCGGGGAAGCACCGGCGGACTCTGCTCAGGTTCCGGCTCCGGATCCGTCGAGTACACCAACCGCGGCCCAGCACTTCTGGAACCGCTGCGATCTGACTTCTTCGCTTTGCGTTTGGACATGATTCGTTCTTCTTCTTTTTGCCGATAAGGAAACTACGCAGCCACAACTAATCTGCGATCCTGAATGAGGCGAGCAAACGTGTTCTCTCAACTCTCAACTTTTTTATGGGCGGTCGGGCCTTCGGCCCTCCCTTGTGCAGGGGCTGCGCCCCCGCAACGCCCCCCTACAAAACCATCGCTCACCGACCGTGTGTGCTCATTCCAGCCGTGCGGCTCCAGCAGCGTGTCTAGCCACCAGTGTCTGCTCCAGCAGCGTGTCTAGCCACCAGTGTCTCCTCCCCCACTTGCCGCCTCAACCCACCGACCATCGACCGCTAATCTCCGGTGTTCCGCTGACGACTGGTGTTCCACTGAAAACTAAAAACTGCAGTTCCGACCGTGTCTGCGCATTCCAGCCGTGCCGCTCCAGCAACGTGGCTGCCGCCAACCGAATACGCAATCAGATTGCCTGAATGGTGGCAGGGAGAGAGGGCTGGTCAAGACAGGCACTGTATATGGCTTCGTAGTTACCCGATAAGTAGAAAGGAGTTACGCCATGCAGTATAGCATCAGCGGCGAGATTGCCCAGTCCGTCCGTCTTGACTTCGCCCCAGGCGAATCTGCCTGGGTCAGCAAGGGCGTCCTGATGGCCTATTCATCCCATATGCAGTGGAGCTTGCGCGTCCCCGGCGGCGCCGGCGGCGCACTGCGCCGCAGCCTCTCCGGTGAAGGCCTCGCCCTCACCTTCCTCGAGACCAAAGCCGAAGACCAATATGCCCTGCTTGCGGCCAACGCCCCCGGCCACCTGGAGATCTGGGACCTGGAACGCGACGGCGCCGTCACCACGACGCGCGGCTCCTTCGTCGCCGCCTGGGGTGAAAACGTTGACATCACAGTGACCGTCGCCCGCCGCGCCGGCGCAGCCGTTTTCGGCGGCGCCGGCCTCTTCCTGCAGACCATCTCCGGTGTCGGCAAAGCGCTCGTGCATGGCAGCGGCGACTTCTACGAGCGCCAGATGGCGGCCAAAGAGGAACTGCTCGTCAGCACCGGCAACCTGGCCGCATTTTCCGCCGATGTCGACTATGACATTCGCGGCGTCGGCGGCTTCCGCCGCATGATTTTTGGCGGCGAAGGTCTGTTCATGACCAACCTGCGCGGCCCCGGACGCGTCCTCCTCCAGACCCTCAAACGCAACGCCGGCGCCAAGTCAACTGGCTGAGGAACGCTTCCCCCTGTTGTCCCGCCGACCGGCGGGAAGTGAATGCCGGTCACTGCTGGCAGCATCAGACCTTCCCGCAACCAAATTGCGATTTGGTATCTTTATCTAATTCGACCACAATGTTGAACGGAACTCTGCCAGTGGATACGTCGACTATCCACGCCGCCTTAAGGAGGTTCTCCGTGGTGCCAGATACTGAGTCCATCAAGAAAGCGATAAGTGGCGAGGTCCGACTGCCCGATCCCGTTGCCGATGCAATTCTGACGCTGACAGTGCGGTTGCGCACTCCCCTTTCCTACCAGGAAACTGCATCGTCTTTCGGCATCGCTCGCGACAAAGTGAGCAAAATCTGCGAGCCATATAAGGAATATCTGGACTCGACCGGAGACAATGGCCCCGCCCTTGTTTATACGAGGGGTTCATCTCGGCAGGCAGTTCGACCGCGCGCCATGTGGGAAAATGCTTCGTTTGGGAACAGTGGGCGGGAATCTTTTCAGAAACAGCAGATTATTAATGGCGCCGATCGGCTGGCCGATCCTATTGATGATGCCATCTTGACGCTCGCAGTGCGCGTCCCCAATCCGCTCTCGTACGAGGAAATTGCGTTGCTACTAGGTATTTCTCACATCTCTGTAAGCAAAATCTGTGAGCCCTACAAGGAGTTCATGCGCACAGCAGGAGAGTACGGCGTCCGTGGGGTTACCAAACCGGGATAGACTTCCTCGCGCAAACCGGCCGCTACACGCCCCAAAAGGGCAAGCCCCGTCGCACACATCGACAACCTGTGACCTACCTCAGCGCGGCGGCGCCGCATCGAAAATCTGCCGCAACAGATCACCGCGTTCAACTTCCGTCGTCCAGCGCGGCTGTGCGTAATCCTCTAACACCGCCGTCAGAATCTCCGTGTTGATCACCTGCCCGTCATAGATCGTGTGGCGTGCGATCAGCGTGGTGCGCGTCTGCCAGCTCCACATCTGATCGAAGAACAGATTGCCCAATCCGTAGACAATAATGCCCGGCTCTTCACCGCCATACCCATACGGCTCCATCGCCTGGGGCACATGGCTCTGAACCCCGGTGACAATATCCGCGCCGGCCGCACGCAGTTCGCGGAAATCCTGCACCTGCCGGGTTATCGGCGCCGGATTGTAAATCTCCTCATGCTGCAGCTCAACCGCGATCACATCAACTTCGCCGCGTAACGCCGCGATTTTGGCGAATATGCGCTCTTTGTTGGCATTGTAATTACAGGTTCCCGGCTCATCCTCCGTCGCCCACGCAAAAGCCGGATAGTGGGCCAGCGCTGCGAAAAAGGCAAAACGATTGCCGTTGTGCGCAAATATCAGTGGCTCGCACGCCTCCGCCTCATTCAAACCACTCCCATATATCGGAATCCCATTCTCCCGGTACCAGCCAATCGACTCGCGCGCGCCGTCCCGTCCAAAGTCGTTGACGTGGTTGCCGCTCAACCCCACAATGTCCACGCCAACCGCCTCCAGCGCCGCCCAATAGGCCGGGTTACTGCACAGGATCATGTTGTTCAATGATGGGTCTACGTCACAACCTGCCAGGAATGGCACTTCATTGCTGATGTGGGTGATGTCGGCCGCGCGCAGCGTCGGCGCGATCACCAGTGCCGGATAATCGTAACCCTTCTCCTCCATGCGCGATGCCGTAACGCGGGCCATCGCCGTCACGCCGGTCATGATCAGGGTCGTCAGCTCGTCTGGGCTGCGGTTCGTCGCCTCTGTGATGTGCGGTCGCAGCGCCGCGGCCACGCTCTCGCTCTCATTGCCAAAAACGGCCACAACCGCCGTCAACGGATAGGATGCCGAGTCAAAGGTGTTGCTAAGAATGTTGGCGCCGTCTAAATGCAACACCTTCATAACCGGCGTCACGTCTTCGAATGCCACAATCGCCAGCGCGCCGGCAACTACCTCCAACACTGCAGCTAGGGCGCTGCCGCTCGCGGTCTGCACCGAATCGGCTGCCTCTTCTCCGAAGATCGCCTCCAATTCGGATACATAATCGGCATCCACGATCAGAGGGCCGCTGCCCCTGCCCTGCCAGCGCAGCGTCAGCTCCGCCATCGAAACGTCATCCGGTACAGTCGCGAATGGCGCCACCGGCGCCAGAAATCGCGTGTACAGCACACTTCCCGCCTCCCCTGTACCCGCCGCCAGCCCGACCCGCACATCTGCATTGCGCGGCTGATCGAGCAGCATGACCCTCTTGCGAATGCCGCTGGTTTCGATCTCTTCCAATCCAAGGGTCACGGTCAGCAGTTGGCTGAAATAGCGTTCCGGCAATGTGGTGTCGAGCGCGAGCGTCAGCCAACCGTCGCGGCTGTCCGCCAGCTGCACCTGCGGTTCAGAAATGGCCTCTATCTCTTCGGTCACAGCCGTCCCACTGGCAAAACTCGCAATCGACGTGGCGGCCGCCAGCCCGATGATCCCAAGCAGTGCAGTCACGACCAGCTGGCTGGGCGAACGTAAATTCGCGACCGCCTCTCTGAGCGCCGCGACCCGGTCGGCTGCAAAAATACCTTGCACGCCCACGCGAAAGTCGCGCCATCCAGGCTGCAACCGCTCCTCAATCTGTTTAGAAATGGCGCCAAGTCGGTTCAACATTGCCGTCTAACTGCCTGACATCTGTAGAGAACTGAACTGTGGAGCTTCCCTGCATAGGGAGTCCAAGTCAAAAGTATATGGCCAACCTTGGCATTGGTCAATATCAGGTTCACCTCCATACCCTCCAGCAGAGCCTGTTTTGAGCGCAAATCAGTTTGGCTTCCCCCAGTCTGTAGTCCGCTGTATCCGCCCCGCGATTCATTGGCGTCACCCCGTATCTCCTCAGGCGCCCCTGTACATTGGACGTTGACAAACGGGACGCATTTCGGTACTTTTACGTCTGATAAAGACAATACGACCATGTAGTCTCAACGAGTTGTATGCGCGGGCAGTTCCCGACAACGCGCCCGCCAAATACGCGCAACTGCTTGCCGCCGCCCTCGGAAACCGCGGCTTGTGAGTCGTGATGGAGGAGTGAATTTGGCTACAGGAACCGTTGGCGAAGTCGTCAAACTGTGCGGCAAACTGGGAATCATCGGCTTTGGTGGGCCCGCCAGCCACATCGCCATGCTCGAAGATGAAGCCGTGACGCGGCGCAAATGGCTCAGCCGCGAACATTTCCTCGACCTCGTCGGCGCCACCAATCTGATCCCCGGCCCCAATTCGACCGAAATGATGATCCATATCGGCTATCAGCGCGCCGGCTGGCCCGGTCTGCTCGCCGCCGGCATATCCTTTGTCCTGCCGGCCGTGCTCCTGTCCACCCTGATAGCCTGGATCTATGTCGAATTCGGCGCGCTGCCCGCCGTGCAGCCCTTCCTCATGGGCGTAAAGCCCGCCGTTCTGGCAGTCATCCTCGGCGCCCTCTGGCGCCTGGGACAAACAGCCTCAAAGCCCAAAGAGGCAACACAGACGCGCATCGCCCTCGGCATCATCGGTATCGCGGTGACGGTTGCCGTCTACCTCGGCGCACCGGTTATCTGGTCGCTGATCGCGGGCGGCCTGCTCGGCATGCTCGCCCTCCGCGCCATGTCCGGCTGGAGCGGCGCCGCCGCGCTGCTGGCCCTGCCGACCCTGCCCGATAACCGCAGCGCACTCCCCTGGGCGGATCTTTCGCCGGCGTCAGCCCTCAAGTGGGCTGCTCTCCTCGCCGTCGCCGCCGCGCCCGCCCTGACCCTCGGCGCGCTGGGCCTCTTCTTTCTCAAAGTCGGTACTGTTCTCTACGGCAGCGGTTACGTCCTTGTCGCCTTTCTCGAAGGCGATCTCGTGTACGAGTATGGCTGGCTCACCCAGCAGCAACTGCTCGACGCCATCGCCATCGGCCAGTTCACACCCGGTCCCGTCCTCTCCACCGCTGCCTTCATCGGCTACGTGCTATACGGAGTCCCCGGCGCCTTCGTCAGCGCTGCCGCCATCTTCGCGCCCTCATTCGTCTTCGTCGCCATCCTCAACCCCATCGTCCCCCGCCTGCGCCGCTCGCCCTGGATGGCCGCCTTCCTCGACGCCGTCAATGTCAGCGCCGTCGGTCTCATGGCCGCCGTCCTCGTGCGCCTCACCGGAGACATCGTCACCACCTGGCCCGCCGTCGTCATAGCCCTCCTGGCCGCGGCCGCGGTCCTGCGCTGGCGCGTCACCTCCGCCTGGGTCGTCATCGGCGGCGCCCTGCTCGGCTGGCCGCTCTCGCTGCTCACTTAATGTGATGGGGTCGGGCCTCAATCCTCACAGGGTTCGAAGGGCTGATCATACGACCGGATCAGAGGAAGCAGAGGCACGCCATTCACATCCAGCCACTTTCCCCAGCATGAATTGTCAACAATGTGTTTACAGTGACGCTTCAGCGTGTCTTCCCATTCGTCACCTGAGTGGAATATCTTCCTTCCCTTCTTGGCCATGTCTTCAGCCCCGAGAAATCCCAAATAGAGCAGAACGACGGGAATATTCATGGTGGCTAGCTTCCAAGACCAAGCAAATCGGTTGGATAACTGGTAATGATGGTCTCGTGATATAGTCCAAGGTCCTCCGGTAATTGAACGAAGACCTGTGGCTGCCTCAGCAATCGCACTGGCGATTTGCTTACGATTGTCTGAGTCAGTGCTGCCACTCTTGTCGGACTTGGACATTTCCTCATTTCGGTGCGCCTTCGCCTCTACCAGAAGAAGACCCTTCTTGCCCTTGATAGTACAAGTGCTGGCAATGTCCCAACTTTGCATGCTCTTCCCTTTGACCAGCCACCAGTCCCTGAGTTTCTTGCGGTGACTACACAGCAAAAGAGACGTGTTTTTGTCGTCAAGTTGCGCTTCTCTTACATCCGCCTTGCCGAAGGGCCGCCACAGGTCTTTGCAGGTTATGACTACTTCATTGGGGAGTCCCACTAAATCAGTCAGCCTGTCAGCTACATCCACTTTGCTACCCTCCATCAGAAGCACACAGCGGGGCCGACTCCCACTCCTTCGATCAACAGGGAGTTGCTTTAACCAACCCATACTTTTTCTCTCTTGATATTGAAAAGAATAACCTATCTGCTTTCTCTTCCAGCGGTTACTACTGCCCTGCCCCGTCCCCCCATTCTCCGTTCCGCCAACATATGCAACGCCTGTCCCAGCGGAATACTCTGCGAGTTCGTCTCCTTCAGCACGGTGGCGTTGGTATGCATGCGGCTCACTAATAGGCCGTAGCGCTCGTTCAGCACGCCCATGGGCTCGCCGATTTCGGGATACGGCCGGCCGCACTGGGCGTCGCACCTTTTGCAAAGCCTCTTGGCGCGCAGGAAATGGATACGCTTGGAGATCTCGGCCCTGTCCGGGGGGGTACAGGCGTCGTATCTCTGGGCGGATAGGTGGTACGGTAGTACCCTTTTTGAGAGGTGAGTGCAGAGGAGTGAGGGGAGCGCCCCTCGCTCGCCTCTATTCACTGAGGACGGACTAGGTAAAGGTCTGACTATTCCTCTACCCACTCACCAACGCCGACGAATTCGCAGCCGTTCCATGTTTCCGTGACGCTGCGGTCGGCAAACAACTCCTCGAAATTATAGGTGGTCAGCCCGCTCTCGCTGTCGTAGTGCACTGCCTCAAGCGAGATTAGGCTACTGTCCACGTCCTCTTCAAAGGTGGCGAGATATGCGGTGACCGTCTCGCGCTGGATCTGGCCATCGGCGTATTGCACGCAGACTCCGGTTTCTGTCATCGCTGGCGCCAAACGCTCTTCAAGAGCGGTGACGCGATCTACGAGGGCGGTGACCTGCCCGGCCAAGCCGGTGACCTGTTCGGCGAGACCGGCAAGCGTGACTTCGTCGTCCTGAGCCCACACGACCGCGGCCGAAGTTAGCAGAACTGTCACTATAATGGTCACAAAAGTAGCCGCAATGTAGCGTCTCACGTAGTAGTCTCCTTCTGTAAGGATGCCAAGGTTGCAGCCAGGCGTCGGTCGTCATCGGCGGCGCCCTGCTCGGCTGGCCGCTCTCGCTGCTAGGCTAAAATTTGGGGAGTCGGGCTTCAGCCCTCACCGTACTGAAAAGGCTGTCTAATCGCCCGGATCAGAGGAAGCAGAGGCACGCCGCTCACATCCAGCCGCGTTCCCCAGCATGAATTGTCAACTACACCTTCACAATGGCCCTTAACGACCCGCTCCCAATGGTCCTGGGAGTGAAAAAGATTCCCGCCCTTGGCTATATCCGTAGCATAGAGGAATCCCAGATAAACCAGCACCACCGGAACGCCCAGAGAGGCCAGCTTCCACGACCACGCAAACCGGTTGGACAACTGGTAATGACTGTCCCGCGAAATATTCCACCCGCCCCCGGTCGCTGAACGGAGACCAGCCGCGGCCTCCTCGATCGCCCGCCCAATCTTCTCGTGATTCTCGATCGTATTATCTGAGGCCGGTGCCCTAAGCCGTTTCCCCGATGACGACCCTTTCACTTCATTCCAGTGCGCCTTCGCCTCTACCAGCAAAAGCCCCTTCTCGCCCTGAACCGTGCAGGTGCTGGCAATATCCCAATTCGGAGTCCTGGGGTCGTTTTCAGAGACGGCCAGCCACCAGTCCTTCAAGCATTCGCTAATAGTGTGCGACACGAGATCCGTCGGCTTGTCCAGTTCCACTTCATCCGCCGGCGTCGTGTCCCACCCTCCGTCTCCATTTCGCACCGGCTTGCCAAATGGCATCCATATATCCGAAGGGGTAACCTCTACATCATCAACGCCCACCAGCTGCGTCAGCCGGGCAGCAGCCTCCTCTTTGTCACCGTCCACCAGCAGCACACAGCGCGGCCGGCTCCCGCGACTATCCTTCCCAAGTTGCTTCGACCAACCCAATCCATACCTCCCTTGAAACCGCAACGGACAACCGAACTACCTCCGCCTCCTGCGGCCTCTGCCCTTTCCCTTCCCACTTTTCTCCCGCTCCGCCAGCATCTGTATCGCCTGCTCGAACGTAATACTCTGCGGATCCGCATCCTTCGGCAAAGTGGCGTTCGTTTTCTGATGGTTTACGTATGGGCCATAGCGCCCGTCCAGCACGCGCACCGGGTCGCCGTCTTTGGGATGCGCGCCCAGCTCCTTCAATACCGTGCGCGACGAGCTGCCCCCTCTCCGGTCCGGCGCCTCCTTGATCAACGCCAGCGCCCGCGGCAGCTCCACCTCCAGCACGCTGTCCGGCGCCTTCAGGCTGACAAACTTCCGGTTATGGACCACATAAGGCCCGTAACGCCCCACCCCGGCCCGCACCTCCTCACCGTCATCAGGATGCACACCCAGCACCCGCGGCAGGCTCAAAAGCTGCAGCGCCGTCGGCAGGTCCATCCCCTCCTTAGTCATCTCTTTCAGCAGACTGGCCCGTTTGGGCTTCCCATTTGTCTTGCCTGCCGGCTCCTTCGTAACCTTGTCAGCGGAAGCCTTCGGTTTGCCTGTACCCGCGACAACCAGTGGCGTAAGCGTTTCAACGATCGTTGCCCTCATGCGGGGAACTCGAGCCAGATCCGCCGCCGATGCATAAGGCCGGCCCGCAATGATCGCCTTGGCCAAACCGGGACCGATACCCGGCAGCGTTGCCAGCTCCTTGGCCGTAGCCGCGTTGATATTCACCGGCCCGGCCGGCTTTTCCGGCTTTCTTCTCGGCGGCTTCTCTCTCTTCTCGTCCTCGCCCAACTGTACATACGCGCCGAATCGTCCATTTTTCAGCAGAACCGGCAGTCCGCTCACCGGGTCGTCCCCCAGGACGACCGGCCCCTCCTGCTTGGCATTCACCAGCGCCTCGGCCGCCGCCGCATCCAGATCCCCTGGCGGCAAATCGTCCGGCAGGCCAACCGTATGCCTGTCGCCGTTGACCTCCCGCGCCAGGAACGGCCCAAACTGGCCGATGCGCACCTCTACCGGCAAATCAGGAAAGTCGACCTGGCTCGCAAGCCGGGGATCGATCGCGCTCTCCTTCTCCCTGACCTGGTTCTCCAACCCCTGCTCGCTCAGATAGAACTGATTCAGATATTCGAGCCAGTCGACATCCCCATCCGCGATGTCATCCAGCGTCTGCTCCATCTCCGCCGTAAATTTCAAATCTACCAACTCCTCGAAATTGCTCTCCAGCAGTTGCACCACCGCAAAAGCAACAAATGTCGGCACCAACTCCCGCCGCTGCTTGAAGACATAACCCCGGTTCTGAATCGTGTCGATGATCGTTGCATATGTGCTCGGCCGGCCGATTCCCTCCGTCTCCAGCGCCTTCACCAGCGTGGCTTCGGTGTAGCGGGCCGGCGGCTTCGTGGCATGGCCAACCGCCTCCAGCGCCCGGCAGTCCACCTCCTCGTCCTTGGCCAGCGCGGGCAATGGCGATTCCTGATCTTCGATCGCGGCATCAGGATCATCGGATCCCTCAACATAAGCGCGAAAGAATCCCGGAAACAGAATCTCCCTCCCCGACGCCCGGAAGAGTGCCTCCACCGCCGCGGCCGCGCCCATTTCCTGCTCGCTGGCTGCCTGGATCATCACCGTCGTCGAACGCAAGCGCGCATTCGCCATCTGCGTCGCCACCGTCCGCTTCCAGATCATGTCGTAGAGCATAGCCTCATCGCCCGCAAGCGGAAGCGTGTCCACCGGACGCATCGCGCTGCCCGCCGGACGGATCGCCTCATGTGCCTCCTGCGCGCCCTTTGAATTCGTCTTATAGCGGCGCGGCTTCGGCGTCAGAAACTGCTCTCCGTAGCGCTCCTGCACCCGCCGCCGGGAGGCATTTACAGCCTCGTCGCTCAGATGGACCGAGTCGGTCCGCATATAAGTGATGTAACCATTTTCGTATAGAGACTGTGCTACCCGCATCGTGCGCCGAGCCGCCCAGCCTCGTTTGCGATTGGCCTCCTGCTGCAGCGTGCTCGTCGTAAATGGCGGTGATGGCGAACGCGACTGCTCCGAACTCTCTACCGAGTGCACCACCCAACTGCCATCCTGCAAACGTTGTTCCAACGCCCTCGCCTGCTCCTCATCCAGCAGCAGAACATCCCCGCTTGCCTCACTGAAGTGCGTCTTTACCTTTTTGCCCGCCGCGATCCGGCCGGTAGACTCATCGAAATCCCGTCCGCTCGCCACCCGCGTCCCGTTGACCGATACCAGCGTGGCCCCAAAACGGTGGGCCGCCCTGTCAGGTCGCTTATTCAGCTGCGCCTTCAAATCCCAATAGGAGCCGCTCACAAAAGCCCGCCGCTCCCGTTCCCGCAGCACCAGCAGACGCACCGCCACACTCTGCACGCGGCCAGCAGACAGCTTCGGCGCGATCTTTTTCCACAACAACGGCGAAATCGTATAACCGACCAGCCGGTCGAGAATACGCCGCGTCTCCTGCGCCCGCACCAGATCGTTGTCGATCGAACGCGTCTCCTTCAGCGCCTGCTCGATCGCCTCTCTCGTGATTTCATGAAAAACCATCCGCCTGACAGGAACTTTCGGCTTAAGCACCTCATAAAGATGCCAGCCAATGCTCTCCCCTTCCCGGTCTTCGTCCGTAGCGAGCAGAACCTCATCAGCCTTTTTCAAAGCCGACCTCAGTTCGGAGACCACCTTCTTCTTGTCCGACGGAACTACATACAGCGGCTCGAATTCCTCCTGCACCTTCACTCCGAGCCGCGCCCAGGGCTCCCCCTTCACCTTCGCAGGGACCTCGGCGGCAGAGGCCGGCAAATCTCGCACATGGCCCATGCTGGCTACGACTTCATAACCTTTCGGCAAAAAATTGCGAATAGTTCTCGCCTTGGTCGGCGACTCTACAATCACTAATTTCGACATTCTTCTTCTTATGACTCGTGGTTGGTGAACACTGGCTAATCGTATCGAAATTCCACCAATATTGGAATTGCCTGAATTACAGCCGACCTAGAATACACAAGAACATAAACGCGGGCAAGTGGAATACAGGGCAAAAGGCACGCGTCTTCTTCCCTCCTCTTCTCTCGTACAAAACTCGTACACCACTCGTCATGCGCCCGCCCACAACCGCCCCAAGCGCCCTGAGTGACACAACTGAACGCGTTTCTCACTCCTCAACTTTTCTGGGCGGTCGGGCCTTCGGCCCTCCCTTGTGCGGGGGGACACCCCCCGCAACGCCCCCTCCAAAACCCGCGCCGCAGCCATCCGCCACCGCTGTTGTCAGCCGCCTGCGTCACGAACGTGCCCAAACCGTGTCACACGTACCAGGTTGGAAAAAGTTATACTCCGTCCCCATCCCCGGTTCAAAAGGTGTCAAAGTGTTCTCCACGGTCCTCAGCGGTTCAAAAGGTGTCAAGGTGTTCTTCGTGGTCCTTCGCGGCCCTTCGTGGAAAAAAAGGGGTGTCAAGGTGTTCTTCGTGGTCCTTCGCGGCCCTTCGTGGAAAAAAGGGGTGTCAAGGTGTTCTTCGTGGTCCTTCGCGGCCCTTCGTGGAAAAAAAGGTGTGTCAAGGTGTTCTTCGTGGTCCTTCGCGGCCCTTCGTGGAAAAAAAGGTGTGTCAAGGTGTTCTTCGTGGTCCTTCGCGGCCCTTCGTGGAAAAAAAGGTGTTCTAAGTCTCCCTCCGAGGCCCTTCATAGAAGAAAGAGGTTTACCTCCTGATCGGCAGAGAGTGACCAATATCGGGAGGAAATCAGATCCCGCAACTCGTTGACACCCGCTTCCCTTCGGAATATACTGAACACACGTCCATACCCCTCATCTGCAATGCAAATGGGAGACAGCTCCGTGAATGTACTTCGGAATGCACAACCGGTTTCTGCGACTCTTCCGAGGAAGCAGTCTGATAATGCGGCCCACTCAACGCCTGCCAGTAAAGTGACTCGCGGTTCTCGTTTACCGGCCGCCCCCGTCCTGCTGGCCCTCGTCTGCCTCGCGCTCAGCGGCTGTGCCGCCAATTACGATGTTCTCAACCTGACCGTGCCGGCTACAGTCCAGGTCGAAGAGGTCACCTCAGACGCCGACCTCTGTGTCGACCACTTCATCACCCACGACCTCCCCCACAACACCACAACCGCCGACGGCATCATCCGTATGTACGAGGCCAACGGCGCCGGCGTCGCCGTCTACGATCTCGATAATGACGGCGATCTCGATCTCGTTTTCGGCAACTACGACAACCCCAACTCAATCTTCTGGAACCAAGGCGGCCTCACCTTCCGCCACGAACAGATGCCGATCGGGCGCACGCGTGCCGTAGCCGCCGTCGACGTTGACGGCGATGGCTGGACCGACCTCGCGCTGACTCGCGTCGGCGGCGCCATCAATTTCTGGCGCAACCGCGGCGCCGAGCTGGCCGCGGACGCCCCCGGCCGCTTCGTCCAGGAGTTTGTCAACGGCCTTGCCAAGCCTGCCTACGCCATTGACTGGGCCGATCTGGACGCCGACGGCGATCTGGACGCCGTCACCGCCTCCTATGATATCGGTCTGCTCACCGAGCTGGGCAGTGAGTATCTCCTCAAAGACGAGGCCGGCGTCTATATCCACTGGAACGAGACCGATGGTTTTCGCGCCCAGCGGCTCACCGATGAGGCCCAGGCCCTGGCCATCGCCCTCTGGGACGAGGACGGCGACGGCCGCCCCGACCTGCTCGTCGGCAACGACTTCGCCCTGCCCGATCAATTCTGGCGCAATGACGCTGACGGTTGGCATCTGGCCGATATCTTCCCCGAGACGACCCACAGTACCATGAGTTTCGATCTCGCCGACGTCGATAACTCCGGCCGCACCGCCCTCTTCGCCAGCGACATGAAACCGCCCGACACCAACCCCGAAACCATGCGCGCATGGGCGCCTCTCATGGAAGCAGAACATCACCCCTTGCCCGCCGGCGACCCCCAGCGCATGGAAAATATGCTTCTGGTCGCCGACCAGGGCGGCGCCTTCCAAAATCTCGGGCGCGATCGACAGCTCGACGCCACCGGCTGGACCTGGTCCGGCCTCTTCGGCGACCTCGACCAGGATGGGCAACTCGATCTCTACATCGTCAACGGCTTCGCCGAATCCACAACCTTCGCCCATATGGAAGATCATGAGCTGGTCGAACGCAACCAGGCCCTGCGCAACACCGGCGGCCGTTTCGAACATATGCCGGATTGGCAACTGGGCAGCGAGCGCGGTGGACGCGGCGCAGCCCAGGGCGACCTCGACGGTGACGGCGATCTCGATATCGTCGTCAACAATCTGCGCGGCAATGCCCAGCTGTTCGAAAACCGCCTCTGTGGCGGCGCATCATTACAGGTCGAGCTGCGCCAGCCCGGCAGCGCCAACCCGGCAGCCATCGGCGCCACAGCCATACTCGAGACGCCCGCAGGCCGCCTGCGCCGCGACGTGCGCGTAACGCGTGCCTACCTGTCCAGCGACCCGGGGCAGCTGCACTTCGGCTTTCCCGCCGAATCCCAACCCAGCCTCCTCCTCATCCGCTGGCCGGACGGTCAATGGTCAACTGTGTCAGCGCCGGCCGCGGGGCAGAAGCTGACCATTTCCAGGACAGACAATTAACAGGATGAAAAGGTTGCCGTATGCAGTCGCATATCGCGCGACCACGTCCCATCACAATGGGGATAAACCGACATACACTTTGAGGTTAAACTGATATGCCAGATGCCGGTGCCCGTCAAGAAGCGATCGAAAAGATCCGCCGCCTTCCCCAACAGCTGGAAGAGTTGATATCCGGGCTTTCGCCGCAAGATCTGACAGCAAGAACACTGCCCCATGAATGGACCGTGGCCCAAAACGTCCATCACATTGCAGATTCCCATATAAACAGCTATGTGCGCTGCAAACTCATGGCCACCGAGGAGAATCCAACCCTCAAACCCTACGACGAGGGCGCCTGGGCCCTGCTCTCCGACGGCAGCAGCGCCGACCTGTCCGATTCCTTGGCCCTGCTGAAAGCGCTCCACGCCCGCTGGGTTCGCTTCTGGGAAGACCTGCCCGACGATGCCTGGCAGCGCACCGGCCAGCACCCGGAAAGCGGTCCCGTCACCCTCGCCAGGCAGCTTGAACTGTACGTTGAGCACGGCGAAGCCCACCTGGATCAGATCCGTCGCACATTGGCCGCACGGAAAGAAGACCCAGGTGCATAGGACTCCCTGTAATCAGCTAGGAGCGGCCACAGGAATCGTGTTAGAATCTGCTCGGAACCGCCCGCGGCGTACAGGACCTAATCCGTCCTGCCAGAGCAAGAGGAGAAAGCATGGGATCAGCAGACGCGCTGCATGATCTCCAACAGAAACAGTTAGAGCAGAATGATGACCGCACCGCGCCGGTCAATCCGCTCGCACCCGACGAAGGACGTCATGTCACCTTGCAAGAATACTGGGACAAATGGTACGAAAATCCCTACCCCGACGTCGACGTCAGCTATGAATGGAACAACGGCATACTGGAGGCAAAGCCCTCGTCCAACGCGCCGCAACTCGATCTTGGATTCTGGTTCCTTGCCCTTCTCCATCAGTATGTCAAAACACACGACAACGCCAAGCTGATCAATATGGAAACCGGCTTTGTCCTCACCATGGAGGACGCAGCCGAGCCGTCGGGGATACGCAAAGCCGTGCGCAAGCCGGACATCGGCATCATTCTCAATAGCAATCCGGTCTCTTGGGGACGTGTAGACCAGCGCTCCTTCGCGGGCGTTTGCGACGCCGTTGTCGAGTTTCTGTCCGATTCCACGCAAGTCGAAGTTTTACGGGATACCGAAGAGAAAAGGAATGACTATGCGTTGGCCGGCGTGCAGGAGTATTTTATTCTCGACCCCACCGGCGAACACATGCACTTCTACCGCCTCACCCCGAAAGGCCAATATGAAGAGATTGAACCCGATTCCAGGGAGGTGATCCGCTCACAACTGTTGCCAGGCCTCCAATTTCGGCTCCCGGATCTCTATGAATTGCCGGAGTTGGAAGAGCTCGCCCTTGACGAAGTATATCGGGGATACGTGCTTCTGAAATATCAGGCCGCTGTTGCCGCGGCCGCGGCCGAAACAGCAGCCCGCCAGCACGCAGAACATCAGGCCGCGGCCGAAACAGCCGCCCGCCTTCAGGCAGAAGAGAGGCTACAGGCGCTCGAAGCCGAATTGGCCCGACTGCGCCGTCGGTCCTCCTGAAAGCATCTTGCCCGGTAAGAAGTCAACTGACCCTGGTAAATCACGCTGGCAGCCCGACAGAGAACGGGGCTAGGAAAAGTCGCGTTTGAATCGCTATCTCGAATCCTGTACAATAGGCAGACCGCGTATGCTCGCGGTAATTCAGCCGTTTACACAACCGCAAGCACTCCTTTCGAGCAGGAGCGCACTATACCCCATTCACTCGCAGCTTCAGATGTCTTTAGGGAGGAACCTAATGCAATTCAAACTATGGCAGAACCGTTTCGGCTTCAAAGCGTTGATTGTCCTGGCGTTCGCCGCCCTGCTTGTCTCCGCTTGCGCTCCCATCGCGCCGGCTGACGATGGTGGCATGGCGGCGATGGATGACGAGAAAGTAACCATCACCTGGGCCATGTGGGGAAGCCCCTCAGAGGTAGCCACCCACCAGTCAGTGGCAGATGCCTTCATGGAAGAGAACTCGGATATCGCGATCGAGATCCTTGCCGAACCCTGGGGCGACTACTTCACCAAGATCCAGACCCTCTGGGCCAGCGGTGACTCTTCGGTCGTCCCCGATGTCCTGTTCCTCTCCCCCATCGTGAACTATGCCTCGCAGGGCGTGCTGGAAAACCTTGACCCCTGGATCGAGGCCAGCGGCTACAACACAGACGACTACTGGCCGTCTCTGTTGCAGTACGGCATGTACGAGGGCAGCGTCTACGGCTTCCCGCGCGACATCGGCCTCGAAGTGCTCTACTACAATATCGACATCTTCGACGAAGTCGGCGCCCCCTACCCGGATGATACCTGGACATGGGACGATCTGGCTGCCGTTTCAGAACTGCTTACCGATGTCGATGACAGCGGCCGCGTCAACCGCTATGCGTTGGGCATGGAGGGCGGCAAGTGGATGATCTGGGTAATGCAGAATCGCGGCACCGCCCTCGATGACATGCGCAACCCCTCGCGCTGCGCCTTGGCCGATGAGGGAGCCGTCGAGGCCGTGCAATTCTTCAAGGACATGCTCGACAGCAACTATTTCATGCCTCCATCCAACATGGGCCAGGCCGGTGGTGACGCCGCTGTCTTCCAGAGCGGTCAGGTGGCCATGATCATCCAGAACGCCAGCCGCGTCTCTGCCTTCAACGCCGCCGGCATGAACTACGATGTCTCGGTCATTCCGATTCCCGCTGACGGCCAGCGCGCCTCCGCTGCCGGCGGCGCAGCCTGGGTCATGAGCGCGCTCAGTGACAACAAGGACGAGGCCTGGACATTCCTGAGTTGGCTCCAGAGCACCGACGGCGGCCAGCGCATCTACACCGCCTCCGGCGAGATCCTGCCTGCCCTGCAGTCCACCGCCAAATCCGATGCATTCCTCAACAGTGGCCAGCCGCCTGCCAACCGCCAGGCCTTCATCACTGAAGGCGAAAACGCGCGCATGGGCCGCATCGGCTACTTTGTCGAATGGAGCGAGATCAACGGATCCTTCATCAGCCCCGGCCGCGATCAGATCCTCATCGGTGAGGTCTCTGTCCCGGACGGCCTGGCTGCCATCTGTGAGCAGGTGGACGCCTTCTTGGCCGATAACGGATTCCCCAAATAAGATGCTACGCTGAGGGGGCACTAGGGGACGGACGCGCAAGCGTCTTGTCCCCTTCGCCCTCTCTTTTCTTGGCCTGACTCCCTACCTCACGTGACCGCGCACACTGCTTCAGCTTCCCCACAACCCTCCGTGTCCCGCTGGCGCCGTTACCGGCCGGACCAGCAGTGGGAAGCCTATCTGTTCCTGCTGCCCAGCTTCGTCGGGTTCCTTATCTTCGTCGCCATCCCGGTCGTCGCCTCCCTCGCACTCAGTTTCTACAACTGGAATCTGCTCTCCCCCCCGGAGTTCGCGGGCCTCGAGAACTACTCACAGCTCCTCACCAATGACCGGGTCTTTCGCAAAGTACTCTTCAACACCTCCTACTTCATCGTCACCATCGTCCCCCTTCAACTCGCTTTCGGCCTGCTGCTCGCCGTTGCCCTCAACCAGGGCATGCGCGGGCTCGAAATCTACCGGCTGATCTATTTCATGCCGGTAGTGACCACAATCGTCGCCGCCGCGCTCGTCTTCCAGTGGTTCTTCAACCGCGATTTCGGCATCCTGGCTGCGGCCATCTGGGAACTGGCGGCTACGACCGGCCTCCCCGTCCGCCCCCCCGACTGGCTCAACGATCCCGACTGGGCCAAACCTGCCGTCGTTATCCTGACTCTGTGGAAGAACACCGGCTTTACTATGGTTATCTACCTGGCCGCACTGCAGGGCGTGCCGACTGAACTGTACGATGCCGCCAAAGTCGACGGCGCCAGCCCCTGGCAGCGCTTCCGCTTTGTAACCTTTCCCATGGTCAGTCCTACTACTTTCTTCCTCATGGTCATCCAGATGATCGGCGCCTTCCAGCTCTTCAGCGAGGCATTCGTGATGACCCAGGGCGGCCCGGCCCAAGCCACGCTCACTATCGTCTACTATATCTACCAGATGGCCTTCGAATTCCAACGCATGGGCAGAGGCGCGGCCGTCGCCTGGGTGCTGTTCATCTTCATCTTCATCTTTACCCTCGTGCAAACGCGCCTGCAACGACGCTGGGTGCACTACGAAGCCGGCGGGGAATCGTGACCACAACTGTACCTGCCTCTATGCGCCCCGAAGCCGCAACAGGCGCGAAATTCAATAAGGGGCACCTGTGGCTTCACGTTGCCTTGATCCTCGGCAGCGTCGGCATGCTGCTGCCTTTCGGCTGGATGCTCGCTACCTCGCTGAAGTCGCCGCCGCAGATCTTCACCTACCCCCCCTCCCTCGTTCCCAACCCTGTCGTCTGGCGGAACTACCTGGACACAGTGCAGGCGATGCCATTCGGACGCTTCTACCTGAACAGCCTCTTCGTCGCCGTTAGCGTGACCACGCTCCAGATCCTGACCTCCTCGCTGGCCGCCTTCGCCTTCGGCCGCCTTCGCTTCCGCGGCAGGGAAGCGCTCTTCCTCGTCTACCTGGCCACGCTCATGATCCCCTTCCACGTGACGATGATCCCCAATTTCATCCTCGTCCGCTACCTGCGCTGGTTCGACACCTTCTACGCGCTTATCGTCCCCACCGCCTTTTCCGTCTTCGCCGTCTTTCTGCTCCGTCAATATTTCCGCGGTATCCCCGTCGAGATGGATGAGGCCGCCCGCATGGACGGCGCGTCCTCTTTTCGCATCTGGGCGCAGGTCATCATGCCCCTGAGCGGGCCCGTCCTCGCCGCGCTCACAATCTTCGTCTTTCTCGGCTCGTGGAACGACTTCCTCTGGCCCCTCGTCGTCTCCAACTCCAACGCCACCCGCACCATCCCCGTCGGTCTCGCCACCTTCCGCGGCCAGTACAACACCGACTGGCACCTGCTCATGGCCGGCTCCGTCATCGCCCTGCTGCCCGTCCTCCTGGTCTATGTCTTCGCCCAGAAGCGCTTTGTCGAAGGCATCACCCTCTCCGGCATGGGCGGCCGCTAACGCCCGCTTCCCACCGCACAACGGCCGGCCTGGCCTTCAAACACTTCTCACCGCACACTCCCTCTTCACCATCCGCGAAAGCAATTACGCAGCCACAAATAATTTGCGACCCTGAATGACGCCAACGAAGGTGCTTACTCTTTCCCCGCTCCTCTACACTCTCCTTTTGCATATGGGCGGTCGGGCCTTCGGCCCTCCCTTGTGCAGGGGCTGCGCCCC